>UQWZ01000012.1:0-7565 GCA_900544895.1 uncultured Collinsella sp. | reverse complement strand
GTTGTGTGAGCCGTCTGGCAGGAGTGTGTCGTGCACCTGTCGGTATTTATTAGTTTTGCTGTACGGACATTTCTGTGCACGACGGGGCCCATGTGAGGTGACTTCCGTTTGGGCGGAGCCCGGTGTGAATGTTAAGAGAGGGGGGTGGGCGCCCGCCCCGCCCCCGAGGAGCTCCCATCCCAAATGTGCGGAGCAAAGCTCCGCACACCATCTTTTTCTTTCAGCTAAAGCACGCCGGAAATTCGACGCAGCTGGCTAACCTTGCCGGACGTTGTCGACGCCAAACCAGCTCAGAAGCTATATCGATACAGAAAGGTCCCCGGACGGAGGGGCCGGATATAAGGTTTATCGCGAGTTCCGCACGCAAAGAAGGCCACTTAATGTGGCCTTCGTCTTGCGCAGGACTGTAGAGCAGGAAACCTTATATCCGGCCCCTCCGTCCGGGGACCGCGCCGTACCAGCTACAGCGTCATGTTTGGATCGGCGTCGACGTCGAACGGCGAGATTTCACCTCGGTCGAATTTACGGCGAGCGACCTCCGCAATCATGGCTGCGTTATCGGTACAGGCAGACAAGGGCGGCACCGTTACGCGAATCCCCTGACGCCCAAGCTTCTTGATCATCATCTCGCGCAGATGCGGGTTGGCCGAGACGCCGCCACCGATGCAGTATTCCTTGCATCCGGTAGCGTGCAATGCGTTTTTGGCCTTCTTGTACTGCACGTCAAAGACAGCTGCCTCAAACGAAGCTGCCAGATCGGGCAGGTGAATCGTGCGCCCGGCCTTGGTCTCCTGTTCAATGTAGAGCGTCACAGCCGTTTTAAGACCCGAAAGCGAGAAACGATAATCTCCCCTGCTGTTAAGCGCGCGGGGAAAATCGATCGCCTTGGGGTTGCCCGTCTCGGCAAGCTTGGAGATGATGGGGCCACCGGGATAGCCCAGGCCCAGCGCCTTTGCCACCTTGTCGAAGGCTTCGCCCACGGCGTCATCAAGCGTCTCGCCGAGCACCTCGTAGTCGCCCCACGCCTTGACGTGAACAAGCATGGTATGACCGCCCGAGACGAGCGTGAAGATAAACGGCGGCTTGAGGTCGGGCTGCGCCAGCAGGTTGGCAAACAGGTGCCCCTCCAGATGGTTGACGCATACGAGCGGCTTACCGGCAGCGTAGGCAAAGCCTTTGGCAAAGGCAACGCCCACCACGAGGGCGCCCACCAGGCCCGGACCCTGTGTCACGCCCACGGCGGCAAGCTCGCTGGGAGCAATGGCTCCACCCTCAAGACCAAGCGATGCTGCGGCATCCTCGAGCGCCGCATCCACGACACTCACAATCACCTCAACGTGTTTGCGCGAGGCGATCTCGGGCACCACGCCGCCAAAGCGGGCATGAAAATCAATTTGCGTCGACACCTGGTTGGCCAGCATATTGCCATCCGCATCGATAATCGCCACCGCCGTCTCGTCGCAGGAACTCTCGATGGCAAGCACCAGGCGACGGCGCTCAATTTCGGCACGCTCCCCCTCGGAGCGTCTAGGCGCAGGCAGCGGCCATACGCGCTGCTCTGCCGCCGTCGGCTCGGGCGAAGCATTGTCGACCGGAAGCACCAGGGGCAGCGGAGCCGTCATGACGATGGCATCCTTGCCGGCACCATAGTAGCCGCGGCGCCGTCCTGCCTCGGTAAAGCCCAGAGCGTTATAAAGCGCGATCGCTCCCTCGTTGCCGTCCTCGACCTCAAGCGAAGCCGTGGTGCAGCCGAGCATCTGGGCATCATAGCTCACGTGCGACAGCAGCTTGCGGGCAATGCCCTCACGGCGATGTGCCGGGTCGACGGCGACATCCAGAATCTGCACATCACCGTCCACGACCATACCGCCGGCAAGGCCCAGCAGCTTGCCGTCGTCGTGTGCCACCCACCAACTACGCGGCGCAGCGACGTCCTCGCCCAGTTCGGACAGGAACATGCCCGACGTCCACGCCTCGTGTCCGGCACCTTCAAAGCAGGCAGCCTCCAGCGCGCTCGCGCCCTCGGCATCCGCCGCGCCCATGGGACGGAACTGCAGATGACGACCGGCGAGCTCATCGGCAACGCCCGTAATTTCGCTCTGTGCACTCTCGGCAAGACCAAGACGCTTGCGCTCGTTTTCCTCGGCATCCGAAAGGCGCGTGTAAATCGGCAGGACGCGAGCCGGATCGCCGTCACCCGCAGCGTGCGCGAGCAGCAAGCCCTCACCCGAAGGCCACCACAGGTCGCGCTCCACGCAGCGGGCGGTCTCGTCCTCACCCAACAGCTTGCCATAGCGCACGAGACCGTCACCGGTCAGCTGAACCTGGTCCCAGTCCGCTGCTTGGCGCCACTCATCGAGCGCCACGGCGGCCTTGACCACGTGCTCGCGCTCAAATTGACGCTCGGGACCCTCATCGACCAGCACATACAGCGCCGGATATACCTCACCGCGCATAGCATCGGCCAAGATACCAAGCTTGCCGCGCACGCCAGCCTTCCACGCCGTCCAAGCGCAAGCGTCGAGCGTCGACACGCCCAGCAGCGGAACATTGGCACCACGCGCGAGGCCCTTGGCAGTAGAGATGCCGATGCGCACACCCGTAAAGGACCCCGGGCCGCGGCCGACCACATAGCAACCAACATCGCTGCGATCCAGACCGGCTTGAGCCAGCACGCCATCAACGGTATTCACGAGCTCAACGTTGGCGTGACGGCGACACATGTGGTCGCCACTCACGAGCTTCGTCTCGCCCGTCTGCCCATCAATCCAGCTTGCCGCGCAGGCAAGCATGTCGGTCGAAGTATCGAGCGCCACCACCAGCGCGTTGTCGTTATGCAAGCTCATCTTGTACAGCCTTATCAATCAAATGGGAAAGCTCCATTGCGCGGTCACCGTGCGTCTCAAGCGTTATCGTTCGCACATCGCTGTCGCCCTCATCACGCTTGAGCGTCACCGAAAGATACTCATCCGTCAGCTCGTCCTGGAATTGTTCGCCCCATTCCAGCAGGCAAGCACCCTCATAGCCCAGCACATCGAAAATGCCCGTATCCTCGAGCTCGTAGGCATGCTCCAGGCGGTATAGATCAAAGTGAAACAGCGGAATACGACCTTGATCGTGAACGGCCATGAGCGCAAACGTAGGACTCGTAACCATATGCCCATCGCCCAGCCCGCGCGAGACGCCCTTGGTAAAGTGAGTTTTGCCCACTCCCAGGCCACCGGTCAGGATGAGCACATCGCCGTCCTCAAGGCACGGTGCAATTAGCTCGCCAAAGTACTCCGTATCGGCAGCGCAAGTCGTTTTGTAAGTACCTACCCCCAGGCGCTCCAGGGACATATATGCTCCTTATTATTCCGAGGCGTCCTCTGGTGCGGGATGTCGCTCCAGATAATCGCCCAGCATCTTAAAGTCTTCCTCCAGCAGCTCCTGCCACGCCGGATTGCGCAGCGCTGCTGCCGGATGAAACGTCGGCATCACCACAAAATGCCCCATCTGATGGAACCTGCCGCGCAGTTTGGTAATGCCGATCTCGGTCTTGAGCACAAAGTGCGTTGCGGGGTTGCCGAGCGTCACGATAATATCAGGCCAGATGCTTCGAATCTGCTCGCGCAAAAACGGTGAGCAAGCCAGCACTTCCTCGGGGCGCGGATTGCGGTTTCCCGGCGGGCGGCACTTAAGCACGTTGGCAATATAGACGTCTTCGCGTTTGAGCCCCGCCAGCGACAAAATGCCGTTGAGGTCCTCGCCTGCCGCCCCCACAAAGGGCTCGCCCTGCAAATCTTCATTGCGGCCCGGCGCCTCACCAATAAACATGACGCGAGCGCGAGGATTTCCCACGCCAAACACGATGTTATGGCGCGACTGGTAGAGCTGGCAAAGGTGACAATCGCCCAGAACGGCCTCGATCTCCTCGAGTGCGACCTCACGCGGCGCCTGATGGTTATGGCCGGGGATGTGCATGACGCCCATAGCGGCTCCTACACGTAGACCTTGTCGAGACGCATGCCAAAGCCGCAGGCGACCTCGTAGTTAATCGTTCCGCGCAGTCGGGCCATCTCGTCCATAGTGATCTCGGCATCTCCATCGCGGCCGACAATGATCATCTCGTCACCATACTCGGCCTCGGGAATCTCATGCGCCGGGTTGGACTGAATGGCGACCATAAACTGGTCCATGCAGATATTGCCAACCTGATGCACGCGCTCGCCGCGATACAGCACATCCATACGATTGGAAAGCGTACGCGATAGGCCATCGGCATAACCGATCGGCAGCGTGCAGATCTGAACGCGCGTACGCGGTACGCGGTAGGTAAAACCGTAGCCCACGCCCTCACCCATCGCAGGGTGTGCCACGCGCGTCACACGCGCATGGACGCTCATAACGGGATCAAGCTGCATCACGCGGCCACTCAGCTCGCACGGCTGCATACCATACAAGCCAACGCCGGCGCGGATCATATCAAAATGCATCGAGGGGTCGAGCATCGAGGACGGCGTGTTGGCGCAGTGCACGATACCGCACTCAAAACCCGCATCCTTAATGGCCTGAACGGCCTCGGTAAAGCGCTGACACTGCAGCTTGTAGTCCCAGCCCGAAGGTTCATCGGCCGTGGCGAAGTGCGTAAATACGCCGTCGCACTGAATACCGCGATGGAAATTTATACCGCGGACAAAGTCGAGCACCTGCGTGTAGTGAACGCCGATACGATTCATGCCCGTCTCGATGGCGAGATGATACTTGCCCACTTTGCCCGCCGCGACGGCACATTCGCCATACGCAAGAGCAAAGTCAGACGTATAGACCGAGGGCATGATATCAAACTCGAGCAACGTCGGAATGGCCTCGATAGGCGGCTCGCTTAGGATGAGGATAGGTTTCGTAATCCCGCCCTGTCGGAGCTCAACGCCCTCGTTAACCGTCGCCACGGCAAACATGTCGGCACCGGCCGAATACATGATCTTGGCGCACTCAACAGCTCCATGACCATAAGCATCGGCCTTGACCACGCAGCACAGGCGCTGACGTGGATTCAGCAAGTTCTTATAGGCCCTCGTGTTGCGACGGAGCGCCCCGCGGTCGATCTCGACCCAGGACCAGCGCGTCAAATCGGCTTTATTCATGATTAGTCATCCGACCCTTCGTCCATGATTCCCAGATCTTCGAGCGCATCCTTTGCCGCCAGTTCCATGGCAGGACCGATCAAGTCGATAAGATCGGTCGCGATGACGCTCTTCTCACCATACTCCGTCGCCGCGGCAAAACCGGCGTAGCTATGAAGCGCGACGGCGTACGAATACAGCAACTCCCAACGATCCATCTCGTCGCGCATGGTGGCAAGCGTGCCGGCCAAAATACCCGCGAGAACATCACCCGAACCGGCAGTTGCCAGAGAAGCCGGACCCGAGAGCGGCAGCAGCACACGCTCAACGCCACAGATAGCCGTCGTCGGCCCCTTGGCAATGACCACCAGATTGTCGGAGCCTGCAGCCCAGACAACCTTCTGCGCGGCCGCAATCGCGGTACCAAGGTCGTTCACCTCGTCACCGGCAACCAGACGCGAAAGCTCACGATAGTGCGGCGTCATAACCAACGGCTGCTCGCGACGATACATCTCGGGATTACTATCAATACCGTCAATGGCAATCTTAGCAAGGCAGTTGAGTGCATCGGCGTCCAAAATAAGCGGTACATCAAGCTCGAGCAAGCCCGAAACCACCTGCATAGCGCCGGCAGATGTCGTCATACCGGGACCGCACAGTACACAGCTGTACTTCTTTGCAATCTCGCACACAGTCATGCGCGCAGCGGCGCCAAAGGTGCCGCGGGAATCAGACGGAATAGCAAAAACGGGAATCGAAGGAAGTGCCATGCGAATAAGATTGGCGCAGGCGTCAGGAGCCGCGACTGCCACGTAACCAGCACCCGCGCGAGCTGCAGATTTGGCCGCCATAATGGCAGCACCAGGATATTGCGCAGATCCGGCGACAATAAGCACAGAGCCACGGGAATACTTATCGATATTCGTAGGTAATGGAGCAAAGTAATCAACTAAGTCACCGGGCTCGACAATCTCGGCGGCGTGGTCGACATCATCGATGACCTCGTCAAGACGGTCGTAAAGATTGCCGCAGATCAAATCGCCAGCATACTCAGGGCCATCAGCGCTATACAGACCAATCTTGGGCGCAATCATCGTCACCGTATGCTCGGCACGAATGCAGTCGTCATCAACAACGCCCGTCTCGGCATTCAGGCCCGAGGGGACATCAATGGATACGACACAATCGGCGCATTCATTGACCGTAGGAATCCAGATGGAGAACGGCGCACGCAGATTCCCGTGGAAACCGGTACCAAAAATGGCATCGACAACAACATCGGCCTTATCGATCAAAACCTCGAGTTCGTCACGCGAGGGGCCGACGCAAACGTGCACATCGCGGCCGGCAGTACGACGAGCAACATGACGTGCCAGAGCAGCAGGAATCTCATCCGGCTCAACCGGAGAAACGATATCGACGTCCACACCCTTATGGCTCAGAATATCGGCGGCAACCCAACCGTCGCCGCCATTATTACCAAAACCGACCAGAACGAGAACCCGATCGGGATTGAGCTTCAAGACCTCGTTGGCGGCAAACTCACCTGCTAGCTCCATAAGCTCGGCCTTCGAAGTCCCTTCGCGTTCGATGATATCCTCGAGACGAACGATTTCTTCGGTACTCAAAACCGGTTTCATCTATGCTCCTAGCGTATCTTGCGAAGCATCGCCCAGGTGCTCCGTCAATGCTGAATTCTGCAGCTGCTCAAGCTCATCTAAAACAGAGCGAGCCTCTTTAAATGTCTGCGCTACGCGTTTCTTGGTACTCACCTTTTCCTCTTTTAGCTTAGGCCGAGCATCTTCGGTAATCGCGATGGCATTCGCAACGGCTAAGTCTCCTGTAAGCGTAATGGAAAGAGCGACCTCAACAACACCCAGCTCTTGAGCGATCTCGAGAGCACGGCCCGAAAGCAGCGCCTTCGGTTTGCCGAGTTTATCACGCGTAACCGAAACATCCTTGCGACCAACGCCTTGACTAAAACCCGTGCCAAGAGCTTTAAGTACCGCCTCGCGCGAAGCAAAGCGGCTGGCATAGTGAGCAGCGGGACGCGATGATGCATCACAATACGCACGCTCTTCTTCGGTAAACACACGCCGAGCAAACGACGGCGTCTTTTCAAGAATTGATTTCATACGGGAAATCTCGACGATATCAACGCCGATACCAGCTTCAGCCATGTTCACCTCCATATCGCACAGACTAAGTTATTGTAGCCCGTTCACAGAAGATGCGACAAACGAGGGTTATAAAACACAGCTACTATGTGAGACAAAAGCCCTTAAACGCAAAAAAAGGGGAGGCCGCGAGGCCTCCCCCTTCTCAGTTCGATGACGGCTCGGTGCCGTCCACCGGTCAGCGGCGCCCTGGCCTCCCACGGGCTGACCCCGCAGTACTCTCGGCGCGATGGGGCTTAGCTTCCGGGTTCGGAACGGGACCGGGCGTGCCCCCCATGCTCTG
>UQWZ01000011.1:0-20428 GCA_900544895.1 uncultured Collinsella sp. | reverse complement strand
ATGAATGCGGCGTGGCCGCCACGGTTGGATTAGACACTCACCATTGTCGGCCTAATCCGCGGTCTTTCATGCAGCAGGGGCTCTCAATGTTTTTATGTCCTGCTCATATCGTCTCTGCCGGCAGTTTGGGACACTCCTGGCTTAGTAGTCATTGGGGACGTTCTTAAACGACTAGTCAAATAAGAACGTCCCCAATGACTAGGTTGGGCACATTGCTTTGTGAGTTTATTCAATCTTCTTTAATAACAATTAAGTTGTTTACCTGCTTAAAGTTACTTATCATTTTTAAAAATAATGCTCGAAAAAGCGTCCGAGAAGTCGCGGGGCCCTTTTTGGTGCGTCGCCTGTCAAGCAATGTGGCAAGTTCTTGGCTAGATATTGGTCAGTTTTGGGGCAACCTTGCCAAAAGCTTGACGGATGCAGATTTAGACGTCGACGAATGAACACTTCGATTGCGATTCAAGCAAAATTCTGGGCTGATTCTCGATAATCGCTTCCAATCGTCCCTTGCCGCGTGCCGCCCTCGCGTACAATCTGCTCCGACATTCGCGCGCCGTCCGGCGCTTAAGAGGGGAGGGCCCCATGGCAAACGAGATTTGGACCATCAAGCGTTGTCTCGAGTGGACCAAGGAGTACCTGGCCGAGCGCGGCGAGGAGCACCCCCGTCTTTCTGCCGAGTGGCTGCTCTGCGCTGCCACGGGTTTGGCACGCATCGACTTATATATGCGCATGGACGAGACGCTTAACGCGGCTCAGCTCGAGACCATGCACGCGGCCGTTGTTCGTCGCGCTAAAGGTGAACCGCTGCAGTACATCACCGGCAGCACGCAGTTTCGCATGATCGACGTCACGTGCGCCCCCGGCGTGCTCATTCCGCGTCCCGAGACCGAGATGCTCGTCGAGGAAGTCCTCAATTATCTGGATGCCGAGGTGCTGAGCCTCGAGGCTGCTGCCCGTCAGCGTGTTGAACTGCCTTGGAACGATGAGGTCGAGGAGGCACGCAAGGCCGAGGCCGCGCTGGCAGACGAACGGGCGACCGCCGAGCGCCGTGCCGCTAACCTGACGGCTGCCGATGAGGCGGCGCTAGGCGGCGACGTACTGGGCAGCCGTGCCTATGCCGAGGAGCTGGCCGACCGCGAGGCCGAGGAAGCCGCCGCGCAGGCAGCAGAAGCCGAAGTCGCGGAAGCCGCCGAGTCCGAGCTCGACGAATACGGCATCGCCATCGAGGGTGCCGACCGGGAGACGGCTTCAGCTCAGGATGCCGCTTCGCCTGCCCCAGCCGAGCCCCGCATCGCCCGCGTTCTCGAGGTCGGCTGCGGCACGGGCTGCATCTCGCTCTCCCTTGCCTGGGAGCGCCGCGGCCACGTTACCTGCACCGCCACCGATATCGAGCCGCGCGCTATCGATCTGTCCACCAAAAACCGCGACGCGCTCGGTCTCACATCCGATGAGGTCGCCTTTAGCCTCACCAACCTGGTGAGTTCCATTCCCCGCGAAGAGTGGGGCACCTTTGATGTGCTTGTCTCCAATCCGCCCTACATTCCGACCGACGTCATGCGCTCACTGCCGCACGAGGTCAAGGACTTCGAGCCCGACCTGGCGCTTGAGGGCGGCGCCGACGGCCTCGATATCTTCCGCCGCCTGCTCAATGCGGCGCCTTACATGCTGCGCGCCGGCGGCCTGTTTGCCTGCGAGCTCTACGAGGGTGCCCTCGACGCCGCCGCCGAGCTCTGCCGCCAGGCGGGTCTCTCGGACGTGCGCATCGTCCGCGACCTCACCGATCGCCCCCGCATCGTCCGAGCCATCGTCACCGAGCCCAAACAGCGCCAGTAATATTCATTAACTGGTTAGCAAAAATTATAAAGTAGTTTATAATTAGGACGGCTGAAAGAGGTCGGCCCATGCAACCTCCTACCTTTCGGGAAATCATTGCCCTACTCAAGCACGATGGATTCGTGAAGGTCGCGCAAGTCGGTAGTCATGCTAAGTATGTTTCTGGTGACCGTGTTGTCACCGTGAACGGCTCTGGTGGTGATCGACCAAAGAAGGGCACGTGGGCAAGTATTCGTCGCCAAGCTGGATGGTAGTTGGAGGCAAAATGAGGCAGCGATTTACCTATGACTGCGTTCTCATAAAAGAAGACGACGGTTACTGCGCCAGCTTCCCGCAGATTCCCGGCGCCTTTGCCGATGGCGATACACGCGAAGAAGCGATTGCCCATGCCACCGAGGCGCTGATGGCGTTTTTGGCCGACGACCTCAACAACGGTTTGACTCCGGCAGGGTACGAACACTCGGCCGAGGTCGTGGCCCTTTCAGTCGAAATCGACCACGAGGACGCTCGGGAAGCGGCGTGCCGAACATTTAAAGACGCAGCGCTGGACCTCAAAGTCTCCGCTCCGCGGATTACCGCTCTGGTCAAAGCCGGAAAGCTCGATGTTGAACTCGTCGACGGCCGTCGGATGATAACGATAGACAGCATCGAGCGCTACGCCGCCCAAAGACGCCATGCCGGCAGGCCAAAGAAGTTCGTCGCAGTCCAATAACCCCCTCACTTTCACCGACTACTAGAGCCGCTCACCAAACCAACATGCGCTCTGGGCAAATAGGCTGAATGTTTCGTGCGAGAATGCCCCTCAGTAAACAAACTTTCACCAGAGCGTAAGGGGCTGGCATACACATGCAGACGGTCTATCGGGTATACGAGGGAACGCGCGAGCCGCATCGGCTCGCCGTCGAGCGCACGGCCGAGGTGCTCGGCCGCGGCGGCCTGGCCTTGATCCCGACCGAGACCGTCTACGGTGTCGCCGTGGCAGTCAACGCCTTCTCGGACGCCGTACCCCAAGATACAAGCGAATTCCCATCGTGGCCGCGCGATCCGCAGGCTGTCGTCAATGGCGCCGCGGTCCCTGCGCTCGGTACCGGCTACCGCCGCATCTTTACCCTCAAGCAGCGCAAGCTCACCCAAACGGTCGCCTGGCTGGTTGATAATGCCGAAGCACTCGACCGCTATGGCGTGGATATCCCCGAAGAGGCTCGCGTACTCGCGCGACGATGCTGGCCGGGAGCCCTGACTATCGTGGTCAAGGCGGCCCCCTGCGTGCCGACCTTTATGCGCGCCGCCGACGACACGGTGGCACTTCGCGCTTCGGCCTCGCCCGTGGTGCAAGCGCTCATCCGCGCCTGCGGCAGCCCTCTTGCCTGCACCAGCGCCAACACGCATGGCGCGCCCGCGCCGGCAAGTTTTGTCACGGTGGAGGAGCGCATCCTGGAGGGGGTCGATGTTGCCGTCGACGCCGGCGAGACCCCGTGTCGCGACGCCTCGACCATCGTGTCGTTCCAGCACGGCGGGCTCCAGATCCTGCGCCAAGGCGCACTTCCCGCATCAGAGATCGAACGGGTCCTGTCCGACCCGATGCAATAGAAAGGTGTAAGCGATGTCGTTGAATCTGGGCAGCCTGGGCATGGAAGATGCCTCGTTTAACTTTGGCGGTTCCTACATCATGGCGCTCGACTGCGGCACCACCTCGGTACTTGCGGCCATCGTCGACGAGTACGGCTGCATCGTCGCGCAGGCACGTCGTAGCGTCAAAACCAGCTTCCCGCGTCCCGGTTGGATAGAGCAAGACCCCATGGAGGTGCTTGCCAGCCAGATCGGCGTGATGATGGAGGTCCAGTTTAAGAGCGGCATCCATTCTGACCGCATCGCCGCCATCGGTATCTCCAACCAGCGCGAGACCACGGTGGTGTGGGACCGCATAAGCGGCCAACCCATCTATAACGCCATCGTGTGGCAATGCCGTCGCACCGCACCTCTGATCGACGAGCTGGTCGAGCGGGGCGCAGAAGAGCTGGTGCGCTCCCGCACGGGACTCACGCTCGATCCGTATTTCTCGGCTTCCAAGGTGCAGTGGATCCTCGACAACGTCGACGGTGCGCGTGAGAGCGCGGCGGCGGGCGACCTCATGTTCGGCACCATCGATACCTGGCTCATCTACAACCTCACCGGCAGTCAGGTCTTTGCCACCGACTACACCAATGCCAGCCGCACGGCGCTCTTTAATATCCATACGCTCGATTGGGACGACGACCTGCTGGCGCTCTTTGACGTTCCACGTTCCATGATGCCCGAGGTTCGTTGGAGCTCGGGCGACTACGGCCGCGTCGCGAGCGACATCATGACCAACATGCCGCCCATCATGGGCGTGGCGGGCGATCAGCAGGCGTCGCTGTTCGGCCACTGCTGCTTCCATCCCGGCCAGACCAAAAACACCTATGGCACGGGTTGCTTTATGCTCATGAACACCGGCGACGAGGTCGTCGAATCCAAGAACGGTCTGGTCTCCACGATCGGTATCGCCGCGGACGGCAAGATCAGCTATGCACTCGAGGGCTCCATCTTTGCTGCCGGTTCCACCATGAACTGGCTGCGCAACAACATCGGCATCATCTCGAGTGTGAGCGAGTCGGCACAACTCGCCGCTTCGATCAACGACAATGAGGGCTGCTACTTCGTTCCCGCCTTTGCGGGTCTGGGCGCTCCCTGGTGGGACCCGCATGCCCGCGGTATCGTGTGCGGTCTGACCGGCGCCTCGAGCCGTGCGACCATCGTACGTGCCGCCTGCGAATCCATGGCATATCAGAGCTACGACGTGCTGCGCGCCATGGAGCAGGACGTGGGACTTTCGATTGAGCGCCTGTCCGTCGATGGCGGTGCCTCGCGCAACGAGTTCATCATGCAATTCCAGGCCGATCTGCTGGATATCCCCGTGTTGCAGTGCGAGACGGTGGAGACCACGGCGATCGGTGCCGCGTACTTGGCGGGCCTTGCCGTCGGCTATTGGGAGGACCTGGAGGAGCTGGAGCAAAACGCTCAGATCGTTAAGACCTTCCTTCCCCATATGTCCGCCGAGCGCCGTGAGAGCAATCTCGCTGGTTGGCGTGATGCCGTCAAGCGTTCGCTCAACACCGCTCAGTAGGGTTGCGACGAGCTGCTCGATACAACAAACCGTTAAACTTATGCACGGCGCGCGGCAACAACATCGCCATGCGCCTTGTCAGCAAGGCCATCTTCCGGCCGCAACGAAAGGGGCAATCAACCCATGACCGTCACCTACGATACGTCCCGTGTGACCCTTGTCGATCACCCGCTCGTCCAGCATAAGCTGTCGATTCTGCGCGACAAAAACACCGGCACCAACCAGTTCCGCCAGCTCGTGCGCGAACTCGCACTTTTTGACGGCTACGAGGCCATGCGCGACCTGCCCATGGAAGACGTCGAAGTCGAGACCCCCATCACCACCGCAACGTTTAAGCAGCTCGCCGGCAAAAAGCTCGCCATCGTTCCCATTCTGCGTGCGGGCCTTGGCATGGTCGATGGCATCCTCGACTTGGTACCCTCCGCTCGCGTGGGCCACATCGGTATGGAGCGCGACGAGGTTACCCACGAGCCGCATGAGTATTACTGCAAGATGCCCAAGGATATCGACCAGCGCATCTGCCTGGTCGTCGACCCCATGCTCGCCACGGGCGGTTCGGCCGAGATGGCCATCAGCTACCTGCGCGGGCGCGGTGTCAAGGACATCCGCATGCTGTGCATCGTCGCGGCCCCCGAGGGCCTCAAGTCGCTGACTGAGAAGGACCCCGATGTGCATATCTATACCTGCGCCATCGACGACCATCTCAACGAAGCTGCCTACATCGTTCCCGGCCTGGGCGACGCCGGCGACCGCATCTACGGCACGCTGTAATCTCTGGGCCATACCGGCTAACGTCGAAAATACGAAGAAATGGTGCGCGCGGGCGAGCAAAAGACGACCGCGCGCACTCCTGTTAACGGACGTTTTGCCCTGCAGGGTTCGAGAAAAACGTATTACCGTACCTGCGGCATAAAGAAGGTCTTAAGAAAACGAACAGGTGCGTATTAACCGATGCTTTTTCGGTTGTACTTTAGCGATTGGCTCGTACAATAGTCACCAATGTTTGGCGGGAACTGTCCTGTGAGGCGATAAAAAAGGAAAGTGAGGACGCCAGTGTTTCAGATAGCCGATCTGCTCGCTATCGTTGCAGGTGCCATCGCGGGCGCGATTGCCTTCCTTCCCTTTGTCTTTACGCTCAAGCCGGTTCTTGACGATAAGCAGAATGCGGACATGCTCAAGGGTATGGTGAGTCTCGCGGTCTCGGCAATCGCGTTGCTTGTCTTTACCTTGGTTGTGTTTGTGTTGTTCGGAGAGGCATTTCGCATGTTCCTCCTGGGCGAGGCGATCGGCTTCGTGGCCTTTATGGCCGCCTGCGCGGTTCGCGTCGCCAAGGCGCTGCGAGATCCTCATGAGGTCGAAAGGTAAGTCGTGGAAATTTTTGAAAAGCTGCCTGATGAGATTAATCATCTGGTCAGCGAGTTCAGCTCCACCCCTGTCGTGGGCGATCTGAGCTGCGGCATCACGCAGTACTCGTTTTGGCTGATCGTCTCCACGATCGTGCTCCTGATCGTCCTGGCCGTGTTCAAGAAGAAGCAGACCCTGGTTCCCAAGGGCTTCTTCGTCAACGGTTTCGAGTACATCATCGAGTACGTCGAGAACGATATCGGCAAGGGTGTCGTGGGTGAGAACTGGAAGAAGCACTTCCCGTTCCTGTGCTCGCTTTTCCTGTTCATCCTGATCAATAACATGATCGGCCTGATCCCGGGAATGAAGCCCGGCACCGGCGCAATCGGCTCCACCGCCGCACTCGCCATTTTCGCCTTCGTGTACTTCATCTACTACGGATGCAAGGCTCACGGCGTGATCGGCTACATCAAGAGCCTCGCCCCGCAGGGCGTGAGCTTCCCGATGAACGTGCTCGTGTGGGTCGTCGAGCTTTTCTCGACCTTCCTGCGCCTCATCACGCTTGCCGTCCGTCTGTTCTGCAACATGTTCGCAGGACACGTGGTCATGGGCTCGTTCGCCATCATGGCGAGCATGTTCATGCAGCCGCTGCTTCAGCAGGTTTCCGCGGCCCACGCCGTCGGCGCCCTGCCTTCGCTGGCCTGGCTTGCCATCCTCATCCTGATCTATGCGATCGAGCTTGTGGTCGGCGCCATCCAGGCTTACGTCTTCACGGTCCTTACCGCCGTGTATGTCTCCGAGGCAGAGGAGGTCGCGGAGGAGGAGTAGTCTTCCGTTCGTGCCTTAAAGGTAAGGCAATTCGTTAAACCGCCGGTGCCCGTACCCATGGAGCCCGGCAGTTATAAAAAGGTTATCCTGCGTGAAATAAGACACGCACGACAAAGGAGGAATCGTGGGAGTTATCGGTTACGGTCTCGGTGTTATCGGCGCTGGTCTTGCTATCGGCCTGTCTGCTCTGGGTGCTACGGGTGCTATGGCCCGTCAGCCTGAGGTCCAGGGCCGCGTGTTCACCGTCTTCATCATGGGCTCCGCTTTCGGCGAGGCTCTGGCTCTGATCGGCTTCGTTGTCGCGCTGATCGTTAAATAGCACGGAGCGTCAAGTATGAATCTTTCATCCCAGAAGAGCGCGATCGCACTCTCCGCGTCCGCGGCCGCGCTGCTCATGCCGGTTTCCGCGTTCGCCGAGGACGGCGCCGCCGGTGCGGACATCCTCATCCCTAAGATGGCGGAGTTCATCCCGGCGCTTATCGCCTTCCTGATTATCTGGATCGTGCTGGCCAAGGTCGCCCTGCCGGGCATCATGAAAACCATGGAGGAGCGCGGCAAGAAGATCGAGGAGAGCCTCGACGAGGCCGAGAAGACCAGGCAGGAGGCTATCGCCAAGCGCGCTGAGTCCGACTCGATCGTCACCGACGCCCGTCGTCAGGCTGCCGACATCGTTCTCGAGGCCCGTAAGGACGCCGAGTCCGAGCGTGCCCGTATCATCGAGGCTGCTCACAAGGAGGCCGAGGAGATCATCGCCAAGGCCCATACGACCGTCGAGGACGAGCGCAAGTCCATCTACGCCGGTGCCGCGAGCTCCATCGCCGACCTGTCCGTTGCCGTCGCCACCAAGATCGTGGGCGAGGCACTCGAGGACGATGCCGAGCAGAAGAAGCTCATCGAGCGCTACATCCAGGAAGCAGGTAGCCTGAATGCCGACTAGCCGCTATCAGGACAAGGTGCTCGAGACCTACGCGCGTTCCCTTTTGGAAGCCGCCAAGGCCGAGAACCATGTGTTCGAGGACCTCGAGATGGTCGAGCGTTTGGCTTCTGCCAGCCCCGAGATCATCGCCGTGCTCGGCACCATGTCCAAGCGCGACCAGCTCGACCTTCTTCCCAAGGTGGCAGCTGCCTTTAAGTATGTTGCCGAGGAAGACGAGGATGTAGTGGGCGTGACCGTCACCACGGCGATCCCGCTCGACGACGAGCTGCGTCAAACCATCACTAAGAAATGCGAGCAGGACTTCGGCCGCAAGGTATTCCTTATCGAGCAGGTCGACCCGTCTATCGTGGGCGGCCTGGTGCTCGAGGCCCGCGGCGAGCGTCGTGACATTTCCGTCAAGACGCAGCTGCGCATCGCGCAGGAGACCCTCGCAAACTCTGCTAATTCGTACGGAGGTGAAGCCTAATGTCCGAAACCCTCAATGCCCAGGATATCGCCAAGAAACTGCAGGAGCAGCTCACGAGCCTCTCCGCGACGGTCGATACGCATGAGGTTTCAACGGTCGACGAGGTAGGCGACGGCATCGCGCGCGTCTCCGGCCTCAAGAGCGCCATGGCAGGCGAGCTTCTGGAGTTCAAGAGCTCCGATACCGGTGAGACCGTCTTCGGCCTTGCCCAGAACCTTGACCGTGACGAGGTCGGCGCCGTTCTGTTTGGTGCCGTCGACTCCATCAAGGAAGGCGACGAGTGCCGCACCACTGGCCGCATTATGGATATCCCCGTGAGCCGTGCCATGCTCGGCCGCGTCGTCAATCCGCTCGGCCAGCCCATCGACGGCCTGGGCGACATCGTCGCCACGCACCGTCGCCCCATCGAGTTCAAGGCTCCCGGCGTCATCGATCGTACCCCGGTGTGCGAGCCGGTTCAGACCGGTCTGCTCGCTATCGACTCCATGGTGCCTATTGGCCGCGGTCAGCGTGAGCTCATCATCGGCGACCGTAAGACCGGTAAGACCGCCATCGCCATCGACGCTATCCTCAACCAGCGCGGCAAGGGCATGGTCTGCATCTATGTCGCCATCGGCCAGAAGGCCTCCACGGTTGCCAACATCCGCGAGACCCTCGCTCAGCACGGTGCGCTCGACTACACCATCATCGTTTCGGCCACCGCTGCCGATTCCGCCCCTATGCAGTACATCGCGCCTATGGCCGGTGCCGCTATCGGCGAGTTCTTCATGTACAACGGCGAGGACGGTAAGCCCGCCAGCGAGACCAACCCCGGCGGCCACGTGCTCGTCATCTACGACGACCTGTCCAAGCAGGCTGTGGCCTACCGTCAGATGTCGCTGACGCTGCATCGTCCGCCCGGACGCGAGGCCTATCCTGGCGACATCTTCTACCTGCACTCTCGTCTGCTCGAGCGTGCCGTCAAGATGTCCAAGAAGAACGGTTACGGCTCCATGACGGCTCTTCCGATCATCGAGACCCAGGACGGCGACGTCTCGGCCTACATTCCGACCAACGTCATTTCCATTACCGATGGTCAGATCTACCTGCAGTCCGAGCTCTTCTTCCAGGGTCAGCGCCCGGCAGTCGACGTGGGCATCTCCGTGTCCCGCGTCGGTGGCGATGCGCAGACCAAGGCCATGAAGCAGGTCGCCGGCAACCTCCGTCTGGACCTCGCTTCGTACCAGGAGCTCGCCGGCTTCACGCAGTTCGGCTCCGACCTCGACGAGGCTACTCAGAAGCAGCTGACCCATGGTGCCCGCATGACCGAGCTCCTGAAGCAGCCGCGTTACAAGCCGTTTGAGGTTGGCGAGCAGATCGTTACGCTGTTCGCTGGCAACGAGGGCTTCCTGGATGACCTGGAGATCGCCGACGTGCTGCCTTTCCGTGCCGAGTTCATCGAGTACATGGACAATGGCTTTGGCTCACTGCTCGACAAGGTTCGCGCCAAGAAGATCGATGATGACACCAAGGCTGAGCTCTTGCGCGTCATCGGCGACTTCAAGCAGCAGTTTATGGCCAAGCACCATTCGGATGTTTCTGGATCAGAGGAGAACTAAGCCCTATGGCCAACCTTCGCGACATTAAGAAGCGAATCTCCTCGGTTACCACGACCAAGCAGATCACGCGCACGATGGAGATGGTCTCTACGGCCAAGATTCGTCGTGCCCTCGATCGCTCCAAGCAGGCCGAGCCCTATAAGGAGGCGCTGACCGACGTCATGTTGACGGTCGCCGGCGACGCCTCCTGTTCGGGCACCGATCCCATGCTGCAGAAGCATGAGAGCGTCAAGCATGGCCTGATTGTCGTTATTGCCTCGGACCGCGGCCTTGCCGGCGGTTTCAATACGACGGTGGAGCGCACGGCCGAAAAGCTCGCCGCTTCTTGGGCGAACGACGGCATCGAGTGCGAGATCATCGCGTGTGGGCGCAAACCGGCCACGTATTTCCGTGACCGCGCAAACGTCGTCATGCACTTTGAGGGCAACTCCTCTGAGCCCGATTTCAACCAGGCCCGCATGATCTCCTCTCATATCTGCGATGCGTATCGTGCCGGTGAGCTTGACCGTGTCGAGCTTGTCTACCACCACGCCAAGAACCGCGTGGATCAGGAGCTTCGCGTCGAGCATCTGTTGCCGCTCGACCCCGAGATGATCGCTATGGCCCACGGTCCGCGTAAGAACGAGACCGACGCCCCTAAGCGCATCTCGTCCACGTTCGAGTTCGTGCCCTCTCCCGAGCATGTTCTCGGCAAGCTTGTGCCGTCTTATATCCTGACGGTCATCTACCAGGCCCTGATCGATTCGGCGGCTGCCGAGCAGGGTGCACGCCGCAAGGCCATGCACTCCGCGACGGAAAACGCCACCGCGATCATCTCGACCCTTACCCGCACGTATAGTCGCGTGCGCCAGGCTTCGATCACGACCGAGATTAACGAGATCGTCGGCGGAGCCTCAGCATTGGAGGAACAGTAATGGCTAATAACACCGTACAGCTTGCGGTCGAGGAAGCCACCAAGAAGACGACTGCCGGTGATGGTCGCATCGTGCGAATCATCGGCCCTGTCGTCGACGTCAAGTTTGACGGTGCGGTGCCCCCGATCTACAACGCGCTCACGGTCGAGGCCGAGACCCCGATCGGTCATCTGAGCACGATCCTTGAGGTCGAGAGCCAGCTTCCGGGCGGCGTTGTCCGCACGGTCGCCATGTCCTCGACCGACGGCCTGCAGCGCGGCCTCATCGCCACCGATACCGGTGAGCCCATGAAGATGCCCGTTGGCCCCAAGACGCTCGGCCGCATTTGGAACGTCATGGGCAAGCCCGTCGACGGCAAACCCATGCCCGAGGTGGAGGAGTTCTACCCCATCCACCATGCAGCGCCCCGTTTCGACGAGCTCACCACCAAGACCGAGATCTTCGAGACCGGCATCAAGGCCGTCGACCTGCTCGAGCCCTACATCCGCGGCGGCAAGACAGGTCTGTTCGGCGGCGCCGGCGTCGGCAAGACCGTTCTGATCCAGGAGCTCATCAACAACCTCGCCCAGGAGCACGGCGGCACCTCGGTGTTCACCGGCGTCGGCGAGCGTACCCGCGAGGGCACCGACCTGTTCCTCGAGATGAGCGAGTCTGGCGTTATCGACAAGACCTGCTTGGTCTATGGTCAGATGAACGAGCCGCCCGGAGCGCGTCTGCGCATCGGTCTGGCCGGCCTTACCACCGCTGAGTATTTCCGTGATCGTGGTCAGGACGTTCTGCTGTTCATCGACAACATCTTCCGCTTCTCCCAGGCAGGTTCCGAGGTTTCCGCACTGCTGGGCCGTATGCCGTCCGCCGTTGGTTACCAGCCCACGCTGGCAACCGAGATGGGCGACCTCCAGGAGCGCATTACCTCGACCAAGACGGGCTCCATTACCTCCGTCCAGGCTGTCTACGTCCCCGCAGACGACCTGACCGACCCGGCGCCTGCCACGACGTTTACGCACCTCGATGCCACCACGGTTCTTTCGCGTAGCATTTCGTCGCTCGGCCTGTTCCCGGCTATCGACCCGCTCGCGTCTTCCTCCGACGCTCTCGATCCCTCGATCGTCGGCGAGGAGCACTACCGTGTCGCCGTCAAGGTCCAGGAGCTCCTGCAGGAGTACTCCGACCTTCAGGACATCATCGCCATTCTGGGTATGGACGAGCTGTCCGAGGAGCAGCGCCTTACGGTCAACCGTGCCCGTAAGATCCAGCAGTTCCTCTCGCAGTCCTTCCACGTCGCCGAGAAGTTCACCGGCAACCCCGGTGTCTACGTCCGCGTCGAGGATACCGTCCGCTCCTTCGCCGAGATTGTCGACGGCAAGGCCGATGACCTGCCCGAGCAGGCTTTCCGCTATGCTTCCACGATTGAGGACGTGCGCGAGCGCGCCCGCAAGATGGGGGAGAAGTAGGTTATGCGTATCCGCATCGTGTGCCCCGTGAGCTGCGCCTATGAGGGCGACGCTGCGTTTGTGTCGATTCCGTCCACGGATGGCGAGTTTGGCGTTCTGCCTGCTCACTCCAGCGAGATCTGCACGATCGACCGCGGTTACGTTCGCGTTTCCGATAAGGCCATGGGCACTGTCGACCACACGTTTGCCGTGGCCGGCGGCTATGCCCAGGTTGCGGACGATGTCGTGACCGTTCTCGCCGAGCGCGCTTGCGATTTGGCGACCGTCGATGCCGACAAGCTTAAAGCTGATATTCAAGGTTTTGAAGAGAAGCTGGGTAATTTGTCGGAGGATGATGCACGCCGCGCCTACCTCTATAATGAAATCGCATGGTGTAAGCTCAAGCTTGCCCAATAGTCAAACGATTTAGCGTTCGACCATTTGCGAACACATCATGCCCGGGATGGCCCAGCCACCCCGGGCATGCTTTTTGAAAGGGTAGACCTTGGATATTATCCGCGTTGAGGGTGGCCACGCCATCGGAGGCTCCGTGCCCGTTTCGGGCGCCAAGAACTCCGCGCTCAAACTCATGGCGGCAACGCTTCTGGCGCCGGGCAAGACGACGCTGCAGAACGTGCCCGATATTTCCGATGTCCACGTGATGGGCAAGGTGCTCAAAGGCATGGGCGCTACGATCGATGTTCTCGACGAGCACACGCTCGAGATTGATACCTCTCAGGTCGATTCATGGGAGGCCCCCTACGAGCTCGTTGCCAAGATGCGCGCTTCCACCGCCGTCATGGGACCCCTGCTGGGCCGCTTCCATCGCGCCAAAATTGCCATGCCGGGCGGCTGCAACCTGGGTGCTCGCAAGATCGATATGCACATTCTTGGTCTTGAGGCCCTGGGCGTTGAGTTCGATACCGCCCACGGTTACATCAACGCTAATGCGCCCCAAGGTCTGCGCGGTACCACCGTCACGCTCGAGTTCGCCAGCGTCGGTGCGACCGAGAACCTCATCATGGCCTCTGTGCGCGCACAGGGCACCACGGTTATCGACAATGCCGCCCGCGAGCCCGAGATCGTCGATCTCGCCAACATGCTCAACGAGATGGGCGCTAAGATTGTCGGCGCCGGTACGCCTGTCGTGACCATCGAGGGCGTGGAAGAGCTGCATCCTGTTACCCATCGCGTAGTGGGCGACCGAATCGAGGCTGGTACCTTTATCGTTGCCGGTGCGTTGATGGCCGACGATCGCGGTGTCGACGTCACGGGTTTTTGCCCCATTCACTTGGGCATGGTGCTCAAGAAGATGGAGCTCATGGGTATCGACTGCGAGCGCGTCGAGGATGGCGTCCATGTGAACCGTGCCGAGCGTATCAAGCCGGTCGACATCCAGACGCTTCCGTTCCCCGGCTTCCCGACGGACATGCAGGCACAGATTATGGTACTCTCCGCCCTTGCCGACGGCAGTTCCGTTATTACCGAGAACATCTTCGAGAATCGCTTTATGTTTGCCTCTGAGCTGGTGCGCATGGGTGCCGACATTCGTATCGAGAGTCATCATGCCATGATTCATGGCGTCAAGGGCTTCTCGGGCGCACAGGTTACCTCGCCCGATCTGCGTGGCGGAGCGGCCCTCGTCGTAGCGGGCTTGATCGCCGACGGGACGACCGAGGTTTCGGCCATCCATCACATCAAGCGCGGCTACGAGCAGTTTGTCGAAAAGCTGCAGGCGCTCGGCGCGCATGTCGAGCATGCTACCGTCCCCGATCCCGCCATCTACTAATACAGGTTGCCTATGTTTAATAAAAAGCCCCTCGCGGATACCACCGCCCGAAGACCCTCAACTGGTGCACAGGCCAAGATCTACAGTCGCGATAACGTGGCTCGCTATTCCGAGCGCGCTCGCCAACGTCGTCGTAGCCACACGATTCGTCACGTCGCGCTCATTGTCGTGCTTGGCGTGCTGCTGAGTGCCACTACCGCTGCCGGCCTGTGGTTTGCCACCATTATGGGCAAGCTCGGCGATTCTAATGTCATTACCGACAATCTGCGTCGGGTTCTGGTTGACACCGATGAGGCTAAGGATCCGTTCTACGTGCTGCTTCTTGGCACTGACGGCCGTCCGGGCGAGGATACGTATCGTGCCGACTCGATTATCCTGGCACGCATCGACCCCACGCAAAAGCAGGCGACGCTCATTTCCGTTCCGCGCGACACCAAGGTCGAGTACAAGGGTGAGACCATGAAGATCAACGCCTGCCATACCGTTGGCGGCGCCGAGGCCATGGTCGAGGCGGTCAACGAGCTGTGCGGTGTTCAGATTTCCCACTATGCCGAGGTCAGCTTCGACGGTATGCAGGCGCTGATTGATTCGGTTGGCGGTATCGACATTAACGCAACCGATGATGTTGACGACCCCGAGCACCTGGATATTAAGATTACCGCTGGCCAGCAGCATATGGACGGTGCCACCGCCCTTACCTATGCCCGCTGCCGCTACACCTATGCCGACGGCGATTACACGCGCATGCGCCACCAGCGTCAGGTGCTTGGCGCCCTTGCCAACCAGATTCTCAATAACTTCGATGCCACGAAGATCTTTGGCCTGGTTAATTCGCTGTCCGATATGCTCGTAACCGATATGAGCGTTCAGGATATCGTGGCTACGGTCAATGCCATGCGCGGTATGGATGTCGACGGTATCTACTCGGCCAACCTGCCCTCGTACGCCGACGACAGCACCATGATCGACGGTGTGAGCTACGTCTTTGTCTACGAGGACGAGCTCAAGGAAATGATGGAGCGTGTCGATGCCGGCAAGGATCCCAAGGGTCCCAACACCATGGGTCTTTCCGACGGTTCCAGCTCTACGATCGGCGACCTGAACAACAACACGTCTGACGACTACGCAAACGGTACCGCAACCTCATCGGTCAGCTCTGACGATTCCGATGACTCAAGCGATTCGAGCGATTCGGACTACTACGAAGAGCCCACCGGCGACGGCAACGGCTACGAAGCCAACTATTAGAGTTACGCCGTTTTACCAAACCGCGTAACCGCTTGACGCTGCAAACCCGCCAGAGCGGCAATCTGCCTTTCAACTTCGGTGGCATGATCAAAAGATCAATGCCACCTCGTTTCAAGGCACCTTGCTCGCTCTGGCGGGTTTTCGCTGTCGGTGCCAAAACATCGGCGTAACACTTGGCACATGGGTAGTCATTGGGGACGTTCTTAAACGACTGGTCAAGGGGGACACTCTTGATGCACTTGGCACTTGGGGACGTTCCTTTTGTGCCGGCAGTTTGGGACACTCCTTGCGTTAAGAGGCTGGCGTGCGTCAACCTGTTCTCATTGCAGCAAAAAAAATCGCCCCGTTCTTGGTTGAGGACGGGGCGATTTGTCTTTCGGACTTGTGCAGCCAGGCTTATGCAAAGCGGGCGACGAGCTCCTGGAGCACATCGGTCATCTTGACGAGCGAACTGACCGGGACGAACTCGTTGACGCCGTGGTAGCAATAGCCGCCGGTGGAAAGGTTGGGGCAGGGCAGACCGCGGAACGACAGCTGCGCGCCGTCGGTGCCGCCACGAATCGGCAGCACTTGGGGCTCAACGCCGCAGGCAAGGTAGGCTTCCTTGGCAACATCAATAAGCTCGGGATAGTCGCGAACGATCTCGGCCATATTTCGATACTGCTGCTTAATCTCGACCGTCACGCGCTCCTCACCCAGACGCTGGTTGAGCATCGAGGCGGCGGCATCAATAAGGTCGAGTTTCTGCTGGAACTTGGCGGCGTCATGGTCGCGGACGATATAGCGCGCTGTGGCGTGATCGACGGTCGCAGATACACCCTCAAGGTGATAAAAGCCCTCGTAGCCTTCCGTATACTCCGGGCGCTGCGCGTAGGGGAGCAACGCGTTGAAGTCGCAGAACAGATTGCCTGCGTTGACCATACGGCCCTTGGCGTCGCCCGGGTGGATGGACTGGCCCTCAAAGCGGATGGTCGCCTCGGCGGCGTTAAAGCACTCCCACTCCAGCTCGCCGATGGGGCCGCCGTCGACCGTGTAGGCGTACTTGCAGCCAAAGGCATCGATATCCAACAGCTCGGCTCCGTGGCCGATCTCCTCGTCAGGGCAGAAGCAAATGCCGAGTGCGGGATGGGGCAGAGAAGGGTCCTGAGCGATACGCGCGACAAGCGACATGATCTCGGCGACGCCTGCCTTGTCGTCCGCGCCCAGCAGCGTGGTGCCATCGCTGCAGACCAGGTCCTCACCTGCGAGGTCGTTCAGGGCGGGAAGCTTGGCGGTACTCATGGCAACGGGCTTACCGTCAACCGTGCCGCAGACCAGGTCGCCGCCTTCGTAGTGTACGATGTGCGGTTTCACGCCGGCACCCGGTGCAACTTCGGTGGTGTCGAGATGGGCGATCAGGCCCAGGGCGGGCTTGTCCTCAGCGCCCGCACTTGCGGGGATATGCGCGCAGACATAGGCGTGCTCGGTCACGTGGGCATCTTCCGCACCAAGCTCGCGCAGCTCTTCAGCTAGCACGTTGGCAAGGTCAAACTGAACGGCGCTCGAGGGTACCTGGTCACAGTTTGCATCCTCGGACTGCGTGTTGATCTGGACGTAGCGCAAAAAGCGCTCGAGGACATCGGGGCTCGTGGTGGTGTTTTCCATAAAGACCGCTCCAATCTTGGTCGTCGTGTGCAACAAGAACTCTAGCACGGTATGCCACGGCATACCACGACGCTTGGATGGGGTAGAATCAGCCATTGAATGCAGAAGGGACGGAAGATCATGGATACGACAAATAGCTCGCGCGAACTGCATCTGACGGTGGCGAACGAAGACTACTTGGAGTGCATGGTTCGCATTGAAAGCGAAGAGGGGGAAACCAACGGTGTGCGATCGGTCGACATCGCGCAGCGCCTTGGCGTCTCCAAGGCATCGGTCAATAAAGCGGTTTCGGCGCTCAAGGCATCCGAGCTTGTCGAGCAATCGCACTACGGCAAGGTAATCCTGACCGATCGCGGCCGCGAGGTTGGCACGGCTATCTGGTACCGTCATCGCCTCATCCGCACGTTTTTGGTTCAGGAGCTCGGTGTCGAATTTGAGCGAGCCGATTCCGAGGCCTGCATGATGGAGCATGCGCTATCCGAGGACACGATGAGCCGCTGGCTCGCCTATCTCGAAAAGCAGGGAATCAGCGTCGAGGAATAGCGGGATATATATGGATACGAGTTATTACAACCGCTTTGGTGCCGAGGAACTTACGCGCCGCTTGTCGAGCGAGACCTTGTTGGCGCAGGGCCCCATGGGCAGTGTTCTGTTGAGTGAGTACGATGCCGCCGACATTCCACCGGCGTTTTGGAATCTGGCAGAGCCGCAGACCGTTTCTCGTATCCATCGCTTGTATGTCGCCGCCGGCGCGCAGGTGCTCATTACCAACACCTTTCAGGCATCGAGCTATGCCCTCAAGCACGACCAGATTGCGCCGTCCGTGGCGGAGGTCAATCGCGGGGCCGTCGACGATGCCCGCCAGGCGCACCCTCAGCTGCTGCTAGGCTCGATGGGCCCGATCGGTATTGAGTGGTTTGCCGAGGACTCTGCCGAGTATCGTGAAATCCGAGGCATTGCGCGCGAACAGGCGCACGCCTTGCTCAACGCCGGCGTTGACGGTCTGCTGATCGAGACGGTGACGTCTATCCGTAATTTGCAGCCCATGCTTGCCGGCGCCCGAGATGCCGCCGATGGCATGCCTGTTCTGGTGAGTTTTGTCGTTGACGATAAAGGCGACCTGTTGGGCGATGGCCTCAACATCGAGGCAGCCGTTTTGTACGCCGAAAAACACGGCGCAAATTCGGTTGGTGTTAATTGCTGTTCGCTTGCGGCCGCGAACGCGGCGGTGCCCAGGATGGTTGCATCGGCGACTACTCCCGTCACGGTGCGTCCCAACGTAGGCAATCCGGTCCAGACTCAGGATGGCCCCGTATGGCACGAGAACCCCGAAGCTTTCGCACGCGCATGCATCGAATGGAGACATGCCGGTGCCGCAATGGTGGGCAGTTGCTGTGGAACCACGGCAATCACTACGGCCGCGATGGCCGAGGCGCTCGATATATAAAGGGCAAACCGCTCCATACGGGGCGGTTTTTTTATTGCTTGCATGTCCTCGGCAGCATTTGCCCAAATGGTGAATGCTGGTGCCGGCAGGTTGCCGAGTGCATGTTGCGGGTATACCCCATGCGTACCATGATCCAAACACTGTGAGGTGTCTGCGCGTGTGCGCGATAATTCATTTTGGAACTGACGGTTGGCGCGCTCGCGTCGATGAGGACTTCACTGCCGATAACGTTGCCCGTATCGCCGATGCCGTCGGCGAGTTGTGGCAAAAGACCAATCCGGGCAAAACGGTATATATAGGGTTCGACACCCGGCCCCTGGCGCGCGAGTTCGCTGAGCTTGCGGCGGGCGTGCTAGCAGCGCACGGGCTAGACGCCGTGCTCGCTTCGCGACCTGTCCCGACCCCTGCCCTTACGTGGGCGGCGGCTTATGACGGTGAAGCGTGCGGCGCGCTCATGGTGACGGGGTCCCATCATCCGCAGGGCTATCTGTGCCTCAAGATTCGCATGGGTGACGGCTCGACCGCCAACCAGGATGTCATCGAAGAGCTCGAAGAGACTATGGCTCCCGAGCCAATGGGGATCGAGGGGCAATATCGCACCGCGGATATCATTCCTGACTATATGCAGACGGTGGCATCGTTTGTCGATGCCGAAGCCATCCGCGCCGCGCACCTGCGCGTGGTTGTCGATCCCATGGGCGGCGCAGCCCAGGGCTATCTAGCCGACTTGCTGCGCGAGCTTGGCGTTGAGGTGCACGAGATTCACGCCGGGCAGGCGTCTGACCAAGAAGATATCTGCCCCGACCCCGTTGAGCCGTGGGTGGACGCTTGCGAGCGCACGGTTATCGAGGACGGAGCTTGCGCTGGCCTGGTGACCGACGGCGACGCCGACCGTATCGGCGCGGTTGACGAGCGCGGCAGATATATACATCCGCATCAGATCATGGCGCTCGTTTTGGGCGACTTGGTTCAATTTCGTAATTTGAAGGGGCGCGTCGTCGTCAATCTTTCATGCTCGACGCTCGTGCGCCGCATTGCCGATGCGCTTGGCTGCCGCGTGACCGTCAAACCAGTCGGTTTCAAATATATAGCGGCAGAGATGAAGAAGGGCGGCGTCCTCATGGGCGGCGAAGAAGCCGGTGGTATCGGCATCGCCGCGCATATGCCCGAGCGCGATGGAATCCTCGCCTGTCTGATTCTGTGTGAGCTTATGGCAAAGACGGACGCGCCTTTGGGCGTTCTGGTCGACCAACTCGAGGACAGTTTTGGTAAGACGAGTTACGGTCGACGCGACTTGCGCCTTGAGGCCGAAGATGCCGAAACGTTACGAACCCTGCTGCCGGGCGTAAACCCCAAGTCGATTTGTGGCAAGGTGCCGCAAATCGTTAGTCATATGGACGGCTTGCGTCTGTCATTCGAGGATGACACGTGGCTGCTGGTCCGTCCTAGCGGGACCGAACCAGTGGTGCGCGTCTACGCCGAGGGGTTCTCGGTGGAAGAACGTGATGAGTTGCTCGATGCTGGCTGTGCTTTAGCTAGGGGGACGTATCCGCTTTAACCATGAGACTGCCTTATATAAAGAGATGCTCGGCGAGCGGTAGTTAACGGCTGGCAAACGTTAGTCGGATCACAAGATGTGTAGGAAATGTGTACGCCCAGATTCCCGCCCCCGGGGCCCCTCCGGTCTGGCAATATATCTCCTTGCCGCGCGGCCCGGTCGGACCGGATCAGCCGCGGGGCGTGCACCTTGAGAACCGGATACTGCGAGGATGGACACACAAGCTGTGTCGCATCCGGGCAGA
>UQWZ01000010.1:0-28839 GCA_900544895.1 uncultured Collinsella sp. | reverse complement strand
GGTGGGGGGTGGGTGGGGTGGTGGGTGTTGGGTGTGGGAGCGTGGGGGTGGGGGGGCGGTGGGGTGGCGACATTTGGGGAAGTTGTGCGGGGGGGCGCGGGGAAGTGAGGGCGAGTATGTGGTGGCGGGGGGGGGAGCGCGACGGTCCGAGCAGGAAAGTTCATATATGGCGGCAGGCGCCCGCCCCGCTCCCGAGGGGCATCTCTCAAGCAAAAACTGTCGTTCGGTAAAGTCCGAGGTCAGTGGCGTTTTATAACGAGAAATTCAAAAGAATTTGAAAATCCATTACAAATTTGCGTTGACTTTAGGTAACTAAAGTTTCATACTCCTTTTCAACCACTGGGGGATGTGAACACGCACGGATCGTTCACATCATGATTGAAGAGGATTTCTTAGACATGTTCACGCATCAGCTAAACATTATCAGCGTAGTAATTATCTGATGCGGGTTAGCACATACAGCTAGCCCGTACGATAACGGGCGGCTGATGAAGATGAGGGCCGTCGAGCGCAACCGACGGCCCTCATTTTTTATGTCTAGGAAGTTCTTTTTAGAGGAGGAAATGTAATGAACGGAGTTTTGCTCATGGTTGTGGCCGCGGCGGTGCTCGCCTGCGGCTATCTGGGCTACGGCCGCTGGCTGGCTAACAAGTGGGGCGTTGACAAAGAGGCCCTCACGCCGGCCAAACGCATGAAGGACGGCAACAGCTTCTCGCCCGTCTCCGCCTTCACCGCGTTCTCGCACCAGTTCAGCTCGATCTGCGGTGCTGGCCCTGTTACGGGTACGATCGTCGCCATGGCCTTCGGCTGGCTTCCCGTCGTGCTCTGGGTCCTCGTCGGCGGCATCTTCTTTGGCGCCGTCCACGACTTTGGTGCTCTGTACGCTTCGATGAAGAACAACGGCAAGTCCCTGGCCCAGCTCATCGAGAAATACATCGGCAAGACCGGCCGTCGCCTGTTCCTGCTGTTCTGCTGGCTGTTCTGCATCATCGTCATCGCCGCTTTCACCGACATGGTCTGCAAGACGTTCATGTTCACCTCGGTCGTTGACGCTTCTGGCGCTGCCACCGGTGCTATCGACTTCACCAAGTCCTATGCCGCCGGCTGCGCTGGTACCATCTCCATCCTGTTCACCTTCGTCGCTATCGCCTTTGGTTGGGCCCAGAAGAAGTTCAACCTCACCGGCGCTGCCGAGTTTGTCACTGGCGTGGTGCTCATGGTTCTCATGTTTGCCGTCGGCATGCAGTTCCCGGTCTACCTGGACAAGTTCCAGTGGTTCGCCGTTGTCATGGTCTACCTGGTCTTTGCTGGCGCCATGCCCATCCAGATGCTCAAGACCCCTCGCGACTACCTCACTTCCATCATGATGATCGTCATGATCGCCTGCGCTGTCCTCGGTATCGTCGTCCTGGGTGTTAACGGCCAGGCCACCATCACCGCTCCGGCCTTTACCGGCTTCTCCAGCGCTTCTGGCATGATGTTCCCGGTCCTGTTTGTTTCCGTTGCCTGCGGTGCCCTCTCCGGCTTCCACAGCCTCGTTTCTTCTGGTACCTCCTCCAAGCAGGTCGAGAAGGAGCAGGACGCCGTCAAGGTCGGTTATGGCGCCATGATCGTCGAGTCCTTCGTCGGCATCCTTGCCATCATCGTCGCCGGCATCATGTTCTCCGATATGAACACCGCCGGCACTGGTGCCCTCAACGCCGGCGTCGCTTCCACCCCGTTCCAGATCTTCGCCGCTGGCATCTCCCGCGGTATGCAGGCCTTCGGTGTTGACGGTACGCTCGCTACCGTCTTCATGACCATGAACGTTTCCGCTCTGGCCCTGACCTCGCTCGACGCCGTCGCCCGCATCGCCCGCACCTCGTTCTCCGAGTTCTTTGCCCAGACCAACGACGCCCTGGCCATCGAGTCCAAGGCCGGCTACATGAAGGTTCTCGGCAACCCCTGGTTCGCCACGGTCGTCACCCTGCTTCCCGGTCTCGCCCTTGCCTTTGGTGGCTATGCCAACATCTGGCCGCTCTTTGGTGCTTCCAACCAGCTGCTCGGCGGTATGACCATGATCACCCTCGCCGTGTTCTGCAAGTGCACCGGCCGCAAGGGCTGGATGCTCTACGTGCCCGTCGCCTTCCTGCTCTGCTGCACCTTCACCTCGCTGGTCCAGAGCGCCATGGGCTGCATGACCGCTGTCCAGGCTTACGGCTTCTTCGGCACCATCCCGGCTACCGCCACCACGGCCGCCGTCTCCGTCGCCGCCACCAAGGGCCTGCAGCTCGTTTTCGCCGTCCTGCTGATGGTCCTGGGCCTCATCGTTGCCGTCAACTGTCTCAAGGAGTTCTTCGGCAAGGAGGCCGGCTCCATGCCCGACGAGGAGCCCGAGTGGTCCGAGATGGGCAAGGCCGAGTACGGTCGCGCCGCTGCCGCTGAGGCTCCTGCCGACGCCGAGGCCGCTAAGGCCTAGTCGGTCGGACGGGTTGAATCTCCCATCTATTTGACTCGGAAAGACCGGGTCCGCAATCAAGCGGACCCGGTCTTTTTTCTTGTGATAACAGGTGGTGCAAGGGCGTTCTCGCAGATGTTTTGCGTGGATAGGCTCGTGCGTTGTACCATATGGACGTATATGTGTGCATATGAAAGGGGCCCCGTGGCCAAGACGGTATATTCCGATAATCAAAACAATGTCGATGCTCTGGCTGAGCGTCTGAGCAGCCAGACGTCGCTTTCTGCCGAGCGCGCCAAGCTGGTTGCCTACGACCTGCTCTGCCGCAAGGCGCTCAAGATTAAGTCGAGCGCGCTGGCGCAGATTTTCCGCTCCGTCGATAAGGAATGCGACACCAAGGCGATGCGCGATGAGCTTATCGCGGCAAATATCGTGACCAAGATCGAGGGCAGCGGCATTAACGGGCGCCCGGCGTTCTATACCATCAATGTCGAGATCCGCGATGCCCAGGAGCAGCCTGCCGAGTCCGTCGAAGATTTTGTCGTCGAGGATTCCGCTGACGTGCCTGCTGTGGAAGAAGCTGCTCCGCGTGAGCATGTCGATACCGATGAGTTGCTCGATGAGAACGTCGTGCGTGCCTTTACGGCCAAGGCGGGACGCGGCGGTTTTGGCGGGGGTGGCAAGCGCGATGCGCAGCGCCGCGCCCAGCAGGAGCGCTTCCGTCGTGCCGTTGCTCAAAAGGGTGAGACGGATGCCGAGGCTGTTGAGAACGAGGTTGCTGCCGAGTCGCAGAGGCCCGCGAAGGAGCAAAAGCCCGTGGAGGCCCAGGAGCCCCAGCGTCGCCGTGGTGCCCACTTTAAGGCTGCGCAGCAGGATGTCGCGCATGAGGTTGAAGAGCTTTCCGAGGCCGCAGACGATGTTGAGGAGTCTGCCAAGAAGGCTCCGGGTTCATGCCGTCCCGGGCGTGGTTTTGCGAGGCGCGCGTATCCCGTAAGGCGTCAGGAGAAGGGCGAGCCGGCTTCGACCGCTCAGGCCGAGAAGGCCGAACAAACCGAGAAAACCGTTGAGCCGGCGGCTCGCGAGCAGCAACCTTCCGAGTCGCAGCCTGCGGCTGACACTGAGGTCAAAGCTCAACAGACCGCTGATAAGCAGGCTGGGGAGAGCGCCTCAGGCAAGCCCCGCCGTCGTCGTCACCGCGGCGGTCGTGGCTCAAATGCCGAGGCCGCGGCCGAGAAGACAGCGATACAAAACGGAGATGAGAAGGCCGAGACTCCGGTGGATCAGGTCAAGCGCCAGCCGGCGAAGGAGGCCAAGTCCGATCGTCCGCAAAAGCGCTCGTCTGCGCCCAAGCAGGAACGTAATACCCGGGCAGATTCCAAGCGTAAGCCTCATGCACAGGCTGAGCCTGCCGCGGCTGATAGTGCTACCCAGCAGCCCGAGTCGGCCGTCCACGGCGAGGTATCGGCGTTTGCCCTTGCCCGCGTTTTGGGCAGGCAGCTGCTCAAAGTTGTCCCTACGCCTACGGCGCTCTCTAAGATCAAGGAGCAGCAGACTCAAATTGTTAAGGTCGAGGGCAAGGACGGCAAAAAGGCGCCGCAGCGCACTCAGCACAACGAGATGTCCAACCGCAAGATTGCCGAGGAAATCGCAATCATCCAGGCTTGGATCGAGCAAAACCGAGGTGCCGATACGCCGGTTGCCTCGCGCCGCCAGCGTGCCTACCAGATTTTTAACGATGAGAAGGCCTTTGACGGCAAGCACGGCGAGCGCCTAATTCGGCGTATGACCGAAAAGGGCATCAGCATGCAGGCGATTAAGGTCGCCCCCAACCGCCCCGTTCACTTTACGGGTTTCTTTACGCTGGGCGCCGATAAGCCGTTCATTATGGTCGAGAACCTGGACACCTACGACGAGATCGTCAGGCTGCTGCGTGGCCGCAAGCACGCCAAGCTCTTTGGCATCAAGGTGGGCGGCGTGATTTTTGGCGGCGGATGCAAGGCGAGCGTCTCGCATGCCCTGGACGATTATCTGGCTGAGATCGGCTATCGCTTTAACTACGTCTACTACGTGGGCGATATCGACCGCGAGGGCGCGCGCATCGTCGAGCAGGCTCGCAATGCCAATGTGGTTGAGATTCGCCTGCATGCCGGCATGTACCGCGCCATGCTCGCCGAGCATAAGCGTCGCGTGAAGGCCGGCGGCGAGTGCGAGCCCGCGGCTGCCAACCAGGGCGTGCCGCAGAACTTGGCGGCGACGATCAAGGATCTGCCCATGGTCACGCGCGTGCAGTTCCGCAATGTGCTGCGCGAGGGCGGGCGCATTCCGCAGGAGATTCTGATGACCGCCGACTATCGGGATGGCGACTCGGGAAGCTTCGACCGCATGCTTAACAACTAAATTCCGCCGGCCCCGGGAGAGCGGGGACACCGGCTTAGGTTTCCTGCTCTACAGTCCTGCTCACGACGGAGGCCACATTAAGTGGCCTCCTGTTCGTGCGGAACTCGCGATAAACTTAAGCCGGTGTCCCCGCTCTCCCGGGGCCTGTCGTGGCTTGGCCGTTGCATGCGGCTCGCTTTTCGGAACGGGGCTGACGGACACGTTCCGAAATCTACCACCGTCGCTGTGCAGTGTGTCTATAAAGAGCCGTGGCCAAAAAACATCAAATATGAGTACTGATACTCTTTTAGTAGCAGTAATTTTGACCACATTTAAGGTGATTTGACGTGTCGATCGAGCAGATAAGCTGCCGTATCTCCTCAAGTGTTCATTAAAGGAAGACCTTGATGCGAATAAATCTCATTAAGATCTTCTTTTATTAACGAAAATAATGTAGCTACAACGGTAACAGTACTCATATTTGCCGTTTTTTGGCCACAGTCCTTCGGAGGGTCCTCGAAAATAGTCCCGAGCCGGCACTTGGGGACGTTCCTATAATGCCGGCACTTAGGAGCGTCCCCAAGTGCCGACACCGCGTCTGCCTGCGGCGGCCGCGCCCCGCTGCATCGCTTCGCTCCTTGCGTGCTGCGCTGGAAAACGCTTCGCGTTTCCTCAGCTCCGCACCCTTGCGGGCTCGAATTCCTCCGCTTGCCCACAAGAAAGCGCCCTGGGCTGTTATGGGCTTAGGGCGCTCAGTTTTAATGGCTGGGACGGAGGGATTCGAACCCCCAACAGCCGGCACCAAAAACCGGAGTTCTACCGTTGAACTACGTCCCAATGTGTGGTGTTGCCCAAAAGCACCTCGTCTAGTTTACCTAATCTGCGAGGGCATCGCAAACGCCGTCGAGTAGGCGTACGGCGAGCGTCTGCGCGTCGCTGGCCGTGAAGGTGCCGTTGTAGCGCGTCATGCCCGTGAGCTCAATGCGAATGCGAGCCGGCTTCTGCTGCGCGGCGACATTGGCGGTGCGGATGCGCTGGGCCAGGTTGTGGCACTCGGCGAGGGCAATCGTGGCGCGTGGCGCGGCGTCGGCGGGCAGCTCGTCGCTTGCGATCTCGAGCACCAGGTCAACGTCGGTTGGGACCTCGGAGTCGCAGAGCATCATGCCGCTGTTGTCGGTCGTTGCCGTGGCGATGTTCCACATGCGCGAAGCAACGCTGCGTGCGATGGGGTCCTCACCGATAACGGCGATCTGGAAGCGCTCGAGCACGTTGGCGGCGCGAGCAAAACCGATGCGGGACTCGGCTTCGGTGACCGAGGGCTTGCCCTCCCACACATGGTGCAGGCGGTTGATGTAGGCGTAGGTGTCCTGGAAGGCCATGCCGTCGGCAAACAGGCCGACATTTTCCTGGAACTGCTGCAGGGCGGCCTCGGTATGCGGACCAAAGTAGCCGTCGTCTTCGCCACAGGCAAAGCCCAAAACGTTGAGAGCGCGCTGCAGGGCCTGCACATCGGCGCCATGGAAATTGGGCATGCGCAGATACAGAGTGCGGTCGCCCAGCTTATACGAGGCGTCGACCAGGGCGCTCCAACAGGGGATATCGACGGCATGACCGGCAGCAAGGCCGCTGTCGAGCCTGAAGGTGCTGACGGCCTGCTCGGTGGTGGTGCCAAAGCGCTTGTCGACAACCTCGGCGTCATCGATTGTATAGCCGATCTGCAGAAGGCGGGACTGAACATCCTCGACGGCTGCTCCCTGCATGCCCGTGGTAATAGGTTCCATGAACGAACCCCTTTCGGCGTACCATTCGTACTATTTTGAGCGTGTGTCGGATAGACAACGCGAGACAATTTATAAACATGCACTCAATAGTGTAGCAACTTGTACCCAAACTCGCTGCCCACAGGTTTTATGACCCCCGCTAGTTAAGACGCTCCACAAAGAAATCTGCCATTGAGAGGAAGAGCTCGCGCGCATGCGGGTCGAGCTCGACGCCTTCGATAGCGGCCTTGGCCTTAGCGGTCAGGTCGAGCGCATAGGTGTGGGCGTAATCGATGGAGCCGGTCTCCTGGAAGATCTCCACGGCGCGTGCGAGCTGCGCAGGGTCCTCGGTGCCCGAGGAAAGGATTGCCTCGATCTCGTCGTGATAGCGCTCGTCTGACAGGGCATGCACGGCAACGAGGGTGCGCTTGCCCTCGGTGATATCGGTGCGGAAGTCCTTGTTGGCGGCCTCCTTGGTGCCGATCAAGTTGAGCAGGTCGTCTTGAATCTGGAAGGCAAGGCCCGTGTGCAGCCCAAAGGCGCGCAGTGCCTCAATCTGCTCTTCGCTGCCGCCGCCGATAATGGCTCCGGCGGCAAGCGGCGTCGCTCCGCTGTAGTACGCGGTCTTGTGCGTCGCCATGTCCAGATAATCGTCGACCGAAATGTCAAAGCGCCCGTCGCGGACCCAGCCCAGGTCGAGCGCCTGGCCCTCGATGGTACGGACGATCATTTCGGTAAGCTCGTGGAGCACGCGAAGCTTCACGTCTGCGTTGAGTGTGGGGTCGTCGAGAACCGTCTTGGTGACCATGGTGAGCGCCAGGTCACCGCAGTTGATGGCAAGACCGGTGCCCTCGGTAAGGTGCATGCAGGGCTTGCCGCGACGAATCTGCCCGTTGTCGGCGATGTCGTCGTGGATGAGTGCGCCCGACTGAAAGTGCTCGATGGCCGCCGCTGCGCTGCGGGCGCTCTCAAAGCTGCCGCCTACCGCAGTGGCGGCGAGCATGCAGATGAGCGGGCGGTGGCGCTTGCCAGCGTTTGCCGTAAATGCCGAGAGCGGGGTATACAGGTAGCGCTCGATATCGGCGGAAGTCGCCTGTCCGTCAAAGAACGTGGCCAGATAGTCGTTAATCTGGTCAAAGTGCTGGGCTAAAAAGCTGGTAAACGGACTGGACACGGGTTCTCGCATTCTTTGATAGGTTGCATCGTTGCATTATGCAGACAACATATTGCCACATTAGGGCGTCGAGCGCGGCGGTTGAAGACGATTGGTCCATGCGGCCGCAAGTGCGGTAGGGGCTTGGCTAGATAAGCCCAAAGTGTTCGAGCGCGGTGACGACGCCGTCGTGGTCGATGCTGTCGGTGACATAGTCGGCCTTTTCCTTGAGGAAGTCCGGCGCGTTGCCCATGGCGATGCCAACGTCGACGGCGTTCATCAGTGAGACGTCATTGCTGGCATCACCGATGCCATATACCGTTCCATGGTTGGGGTCGAGAGCGTCGAGTACGGACTGGATACCCTCGCGCTTGGTACATTCGCGAGGCGAAATCTCGGTCACTTCGAGCTCGAGCTCGTTAAAGCAGAGCAGCGGCTCAAACGTTTGATCCTGAGCGATGCGGTTGGCAAGCGACGTGGACATTAAGATCTTGTAGGCGCTGTAATGTTGCAGCTGCGTAATTGCATCGCCCACGGTGCGGGCGTATCCGGGGGCGTCGGGCACATCGGCACCCATGCGAACGACGCCATTGAGTCCCTCAAAACGAATCACTTCGTCCGATTGCTCAAGAATGGGAGCAAGGCGCTGCAGCATACCGGGCGTCATCGCCAAATCGCGGATCACGTGTCCCTCAAGTTCGACATAGCCACCCGCGAGGCAGACGATGCCGGTCCAGGGCAGATCGAGCAGCTTTGGATGGATGCAGCTCAGCGTGCGCCCTGTGCAGATAAACGCCATATTGCCCTTGGCGACAAAATCACGGATGGCTTGCGCAACCGCCTCGTTGGGATAGGGGGAGAGGTCTCGCTCGCTCTCGGGAAGCTCTTGTGCCACTCGAGGGTCTTGCCAGGCGAGTGTTCCGTCGATATCGAAGAAGCAGATATCGCCGCGCTTATGGGCTGCGCTGGCGGCAGGGGAGGCCGAGGTGGTGGGCACAAATCCCGGCTCGAGACCCATGATCTGGTCAAAATGCTCTTTAACGCGGGGAACGGAGATGCCGATAATCACCTGGGCGGTCTTGCCCGTAATGATGAGGCCCTTGGCGCCCACCGCGACAAACGACGCGTTATCTGCAACGATGGAAGGGTCTGCGACCTCGACGCGCAGGCGCGTGGCGCAGTTGGTTGCGCCCACGATATTGCCAACGCCACCTAAAAGCTGAATTACCCGCTCAGCGAGGACGTGATCTTGATCGGATTGAATACTGACCTCGCCATTGGGAGATTGCTCTTTGGCAAAGCCGCTTCCCGTTAAACGATCGATTGCCGCGCGATTGGAGACATGATCCTCGCGGCCCGGCGTCTTAAGGTCATAGACCAAGATGAGTGCTCGAAAACTAACAAAAAAGATGAGGCTAAAGGCAAGACCGATACCGAGCGCCAAAAGGTAGGAGCCGGCATGCATTCGCATGAGTGGGATGAAGTTGAAGGCCGTCATTTCCATGAGACCGCCCGAGAAGATGCCGACGATACCGAAGAAGTTCATGGTCATGGCAAGGCAGGAGGATAGGACGGCGTAGAGCAAAAAGAGTCCAGGATAGGTGAACATAAAGAGAAACTCGAGCGGCTCGGTGACACCGCAGACCACCGAGGCGACGATGGCGGGCAAAAGGATGACCTTAAGGCCGGCGCGGCGTTCGGGTTTGGCGGTGAAATAGAATGCTGCCGCGATGGCGGGAAGGCCAAAGAGCTTGCCCCAGCCGGTGGCGGTAAAACCTGCCCAGGGCGCAAGTTCATTTAAAGGGCGCGTGCTATGGGAGAGAATGGGGAGCAGGTTGGTCCACGTGGCGTAAATACCGTCGTGAATGACCAGATTGTCGTAATAGATGGGCATATAGAGCAGGTGGTGCAGCCCCATGGGCTCGAGTGCTCGCTCCAAAAACACAAAGATGCCCACGCCGAAGGGGCCGACGCCCGCAAGTGCGTGGCGCAGCGTTTCGGTTACAGCGTATGCGAAGGGCACGATGGCGGCCGAGATGGCGGCAAGGGCAAACACGGCAAAAAAGCTGATGAGGTAGACCAGCGAGGAACCCGAGAAGGTGCCGAGCCAATCGGGAACCTTGGCATCGTAGAAGCGGTCATGGATGGCGACGACGGTTGCCGATACCGCCAGCGGGCCGATAATGCCGGTGTCGAGCGTCTTGATGCCGTCGATGACGGTGATACCGCTGGCGGGGGTCAAAGATGATGGGTACTTAAGCCCAAGGTTGTCTCCGCTCAGCTTAATGATCTCGCTCAAAAAGAAGCAATAGGCAAAATAGGCCACGAGTGCCTCGAGGCAGCAGCGTGCCGGTTGCTTTTGGGCAAGACCGATAGGCAGCGCTACGGCAAAAAGGAGCGGGAGACGCTTAAAGACCGTCCACGAGCCGCGCTGGATGATGGCCCAGAAAACGTACCAAGGGGTTCCGTATACGGCGAGGTCACCGACGATGTCTACGGTCGTGGCGAGGGCGGAGATGCCGACCATGAGGCCTGATATAGAAAACAGCATGGCGGGCGCGAACATTGCCCCGCCAAAGCGTTGGATTTTCTGCAGCATAATATGCCTTCCGGATGCAACATGCTGTGCGAGCAAGAACGTTTAAACAATGAACTCATTGTAGAGGACTGGCTGCTTGCCGCATTGACGGTTTTGATTCGGTCCGATTTGGGTTTCGGGGGAACCGTCGACGGTAAATAATCCGTACTTTACCGATAATCGGTTTAAACAACTTTAAGAAATGCTATCGTGCCTAGCCATACATATTCATTAGAGGTGAAGTTATGCCAAAAGCGATTTACGAAGGAATCTACCGCGAGATCCGTTCGCGCATCATTAACGGGACCTATGCGTTTCAGGAGATGCTGCCAACCGAAGCCGAGCTGACCGCGGAGTTTGGCTGCACGCGCAATACCGTTCGACGCGCCTTGAGCATGCTGGCCGACCAGATGTTTGTGCAGCCTATACACGGCAAGGGCGTGCGCGTTATTTGGCTTAAGGGCGAAACCGACATGCTGGGCGCACTCGAAGAGGTTGAGTCGTTTGGCGAGTTCGCAAAACGCAACAATGCCGTCGCATCGACCGAGGTCAAGTCTTTTGAACATTTGATTTGCACTGAGCAACTGTCGCGCCGCCTTGGCTTTAAGGTGGGCGAGGAGCTGATTCGCGTCGTGCGTGTCCGAAGCCTCAACGGCAGCGCGCGCCAGGTGGACCACGGCTACTTTTTGGAGTCGATCGCCAAGGGCCTGACCCCCGAGATTGCGGCAAGCTCTATCTACGACTATCTGGAGCACAAGCGTGGCGTCAAAGTGATGGCGAGCCGTCGTACGGTGAGCGTCGAGCTTGCCAATGATGAGGACTGCAGCTACATGGACCTTGGCAAGTACAACTGCGTCGCCGTTATGGAGAGCCAGTCGTACACCTCGGACGGCATTTTATTTGAGGTGACGCACGCTCGCACACACCCCGAGATCTTCCACTACCGCGTTAACTCCAAGCGATAGCCGGCTAGCTCGCAGCCTGACGAGACTCATGCCCTCAAAGCGAAAACGCCCGGTCAAACCGACGATGCATCGGCTTGATCGGGCGTTTTCTCTGCATTCGATAACAAATAATTGTTTATACAAAACTTGTCAAGTATCAAGTCGAAATTACCGTTCACCGAAGTTTTTCTACCGCTCTAGTAATACTTGTTCAAACAACTAGCCAAATAGCGTATTGTACAAGTCAGCAAAAGGGGCAAAGTCCCCGAGCCAATCTCCGAAGGCGGCGGCAAAGGGTGCCGCCACGGTGTGAAAGGGTGGATTGTAATGAAGAACGAAATGAGCAGAAGGCAGTTCCTGGGCTTTGCTGGTTCCGCGGCTGCGGTTCTTGGTCTGGGCCTCGTGGGCTGCGGTGGTTCTGCCGGCTCTGGCTCCTCTGCTTCTGGTGACGCTGCCGAGGTCTACTTCCTCCAGTTCAAGCCCGAGGTCGACAAGGAGTGGAAGGAGATCGCCAAGGCGTACAAGAAGGAGAAGGCCGTCGAGGTCAAGATCGTGACCGCCGCCTCCAACACCTACGAGGAGAAGCTCAAGTCCGAGATGTCCAAGAGCTCCGCTCCGACGCTGTTCCAGGTCAACGGCCCCACCGGCCTTAAGAACTGGAAGGACTACTGCGCCGATCTTTCCGACACCAAGCTCCGCGGCGAGCTCATCGACGACTCCCTGGCGCTGCAGTCCGACGGCAAGGATCTGGGTATCGACTGGGTTCAGGAGAGCTACGGCATCATCTACAACAAGGAGCTCCTCGAGAAGGCCGGCTACAAGGCCGAGGACATCAACTCCTTCGACAAGCTGAAGGCTTGCGCCGATGACATCCAGGCCCGCAAGGACGAGCTCGGCGTTGACGGTGCCTTCACTTCCGCCGGTATGGATGACTCCTCCAGCTGGCGCTACACCACGCACCTCGCCAACCTCCCGCTCTACTACGAGTTCGAGAAGGAGCACAATCAGGAGGACGACGAGATCAAGGGCGAGTATCTCGACAACTTTAAGCAGATCTTCGACCTGTACATCACCGACTCCACCTGCGATCCTTCGCAGCTCGCCTCCAAGACCGGTGACGACGCCACCAACGAGTTCGCAACCGGCAAGGCCGTCTTCTATCAGAACGGCTCTTGGGCCTACGCCGACCTCACCAAGGCCGGTATGACCGACGACCAGCTCGGCATGCTGCCGATCTACATCGGCGTCGACGGCGAGGAGAACCAGGGCCTGTGCTCCGGCGGCGAGAACTACTGGTGCGTCAGCTCCCAGGCTTCCGAGGATGCCCAGAAGGCCACCGAGGACTTCATGTATTGGTGCGTCACTTCTGACACCGCCACCAGCATCATCGCTGACAAGATGGGTCTGACCGCCCCGTTCAAGAGCGCTAAGGAGACCACCAACGTCTTCTCTCAGCAGGCCGTTGCTATGGCCAAGGACGGCAAGAAGACCGTCGCTTGGGACTTCGTTTACATCCCCTCCGAGGAGTGGAAGAAGAACCTCAAGCAGGCTCTCATCGCTTATGCTGCCGACAACACCAAGTGGGACGGCGTCAAGAACGCCTTCGTCGATGGCTGGAAGACCGAGAAGGCTGCTTCCGAGTAAGCAGTTGCTGCCCAAGCTATCTGATTAGCGACAGGGGGCGGGCAGACGTAGGTTTGCCCGCCCCCTGCATATTGAAAGGACCCTTCTATGGGCAAAGCACTCAAGCGCTGGTGGCCGCTCTTTATGCTGCCCACGTGCCTGGCGTTTATGATCGGGTTCGTGATTCCCTTTATCCAGGGTTTCTATCTCTCGTTCTGCCAGTTTATTACCATCAATAACGCGCACTTTGTCGGTATCGAGAACTACGTGCGCGCGCTGTCCGATCCGCAGTTCTCCACGTCGTTCTTCTTTACCGTGGCGTTTGCCTTCCTGTCGACGGTGCTCATCAACGTGATCGCGCTGGCCATTGCGCAGGCGCTCACTCGCAAGGCGCTCAAGGGCACCAACATCTTCCGTACGATTTTCTTTATGCCTAACCTGATTGGCGGCATTGTACTGGGTTACATTTGGCAGATTCTGATCAACTGCCTGCTCTCCAACGTGGGTGCCCAGCTTATCGCCCTCAACTCCGCCGCTGGCTTCTGGGGCCTTATCATCCTGACCCTGTGGCAACAGGTCGGCTACATGATGATCATCTACATCGCCGGTCTGCAGTCCATTCCGTCCGACTACATCGAGGCCGCCAAGGTCGATGGCGCTACGGCATGGCAGACGTTTTGGAAGGTTAAGATCCCCAACCTGATGCCGACCATCACCATCTGCCTGTTCCTGTCCATCACCAACGGCTTTAAGCTGTTCGACCAGAACCTCGCCCTTACCGGTGGCGCCCCGGCGCACTCCACCGAGATGCTCGCCCTGAACATCTACAACACGTTCTATTCGCGTGCTGGCATCGCATGGCAGGGCATCGGTCAGGCCAAGGCAGTTATCTTCTGCATCCTGGTTGTCGCTATTTCTATGATCCAGCTTAAGGCCACGAGGTCCAAGGAGGTGCAGCAGTAATGAAACGCGATAAGGCTATCAACCGCGCGCTCTCGATCTTCTTTACGATCCTGTCGCTCGCATGGATCTACCCCGTGTTCATGATTGCGCTCAATTCCTTTAAGAAAGCGACCGCAATCAGCACCACCACGGCGTTCGATCTGCTCACGCCCGAGACGTTCAACGGCCTCGCAAACTACGTGCACGCTCTGAACGAGCAGGGCTTTGCCTCGGCGTTTATGTACTCGCTTATCATCACGGTCACGTCGGTCGTGCTGATTCTGGTGTGCTGCTCCATGTGCGCTTGGTACGTGGTGCGCGTCAACAGCAAGATCTCGAACTTCTTCTATTACCTGTTCGTCTTCTCGATGGTCGTACCGTTCCAGATGCTCATGTTCACGCTGTCCAACCTCGCGGACCGCATCGGCTTTAACACGCCGTTTAACATCTGCTTCATCTACCTTGGTTTTGGCGCGGGCCTCGCGGTCTTTATGTTCGCCGGCTTCGTCAAGAACATCCCGCTCGAGATTGAGGAAGCGGCCATGATCGACGGCTGCAACCCGGTCCAGGTGTTCTTTAAGATCGTCCTTCCCATTATGAAGCCCACCTATCTTTCGGTCGGCATCCTTGAGACCATGTGGGTCTGGAACGACTATCTGCTGCCCTACCTTACGCTCGACTCCACCAAGTACAAGACCATTCCTATCTTGATCCAGTACTTCCGTGGCGGCTATGGCCACGTCGAGCTCGGCCCCATGATGGCGTGCATCATGATGGTCGTCATCCCCATCGTCATCATGTACATCTTCTGCCAGAAGTACATCATCGACGGTGTGGTGGCAGGTGCCGTCAAGGGCTGATGCCGTAACTGTTTTGCAAGTTTTGGCGGCGCCTCTCAGCGCGGCGCCGCGTATCGAAAGGTAAAGACATGGCCGAGATCGTTCTCAAACATGTTCAGAAGGTGTATCCCAACAACGAGTCAAAAAAGAAGGGCTTCTTTGGCAAAAAGAAGAAGACCGAGGAGAAGAAGCACAACCTCAAGGTTACCGAGGACGGTGTGCTCGCTGTAGAGGACTTCAACCTCACCGTTCACGACCAGGAGTTCATCGTCCTCGTTGGCCCCTCTGGCTGCGGTAAGTCCACGACGATGCGCATGGTCGCCGGCCTGGAGGACATTACCTCGGGCGACGTGCTCATCGACGGCAAGCGCGTCAACGACGTGGCGCCCAAGGACCGCGACATCGCCATGGTGTTCCAGAGCTACGCTCTGTACCCCAATATGACGGTGTACGAGAACATGGCATTTACGCTCGAGCTCAAGAAGGTCCCCAAGGACGAGATCGACCGCAAGGTTCGCTCTGCTGCCGAGATCCTGGGTATTACCGAGTACCTTGACCGTAAGCCCAAGGCACTCTCCGGCGGCCAGCGCCAGCGTGTCGCCATCGGCCGCGCCATCGTGCGTGACCCCAAGGTCTTCCTGATGGACGAGCCCTTGTCCAACCTGGATGCCAAGCTGCGTAACCAGATGCGCGCCGAGCTCATTAAGCTGCGTCACGAGATCAAGGGCACCTTCATCTACGTTACCCACGACCAGACCGAGGCTATGACCCTCGGCGATCGCATCGTGGTCATGAAGGACGGCGTCGTCCAGCAGATCGCCACCCCGCAGGAGGTCTTCAACCATCCCGCGAACATCTTCGTCGCCGGCTTCATCGGCGTGCCGCAGATGAACTTCTTCGATGCCCAGCTGGTGCGCTCGGGCAACGGCTTTACCGTCAAGACCGAGGATATGAACGTGGCGCTCGCCCCCGAGACCTGCGCTCAGCTTGCTCTCAACTGGGACGGCGGCGACGTGAAGGAGATTACGGCCGGCGTGCGTCCCGAGCAGATTCTGCTTGCCGACAAGGACGAGGAGGGCGCGCTCCAGGGTACCGTCGAGGTGACCGAGCTCATGGGTTCGACCGAGCATGTCCACGTGACCGCTCCCGATGGCCAGTTCGTCCTGATCATTCCCGTTGTCGACCTCGAGGCCAAGGGTGCGCTCAAGGCGGGCGACCCCATCTGGTTCAAGTTTGAGAAGAACGCGACCCACCTCTTCGATAAGGTCTCTGGCAAGAACCTTATCTAGGCCCGGTGCAACCAGGCCCTTCCTTTGGGCGACTGCGGTATTGCCATCCTTTTGCCGCGGTCACATATAAGGCTCCCCTCCCGTCCACTGGGCGAGAGGGGAGCCTTTCTTTGTGTTGGGACTGTCTGACCGGTCGTTTGTCTCGATCTGTAACGGATAGGGCCGATTTCGGACGTTAGATGTTACAGATCGAGACGGTTCCGCTGAGCTAACCATTTCATCTAAATCTGTAACACCAAAGGCGAATTTCACCTGCTAGATGTTACAGATTGAGATAAACCCGAGGGGAGGGGCCGGTATGTCTCAATCTGTAACGGCTGGGACCGTTTTGGTTGAGTAATTGCTACGGATCGAGATTGTTTGGCCGAGTCGGATCACAGGGTAACGTGCGGGCACAAAAAACGGAGCCGTGTTGCCACGACTCCGTTTCTCAAGAGGATGGGTAAGGGGAATGAGCTAGCTCAGGTGCCAGATCTCGTCGTTGTACTGGGAGATCGTACGGTCGGACGAGAAGGTGCCGGCGTTGGCGATATTGATGAGCGCCTTGCGCATCCAGGCGTCCTGGTCCTCGTAGTCGGCCAGCACGCGCTCCTTGGTCTGGATGTACTCCTCAATGTCAAGCAGGGCCATAAACCAGTCCTTGCCCTTAATGTCGTCGTGCAGGCGCTGCAGGCGCTCGGCATTGCCGGTCGCCATAAAGGCCGGGTTGGTGATGAAGTCCACCAGCAGTTTAATGCCGGGCTTGCGGTAGAGTGCGCCGGCATCGTAGGTGCCGTCGGCGTAGAGCTGCTCGACCTGTTTGGACGAGGCGCCAAAGGTATAGATGTTCTCGTCGCCCACGAGCTCGGCAATCTCAACGTTGGCGCCGTCGAGCGTGCACAGGGTTAGGGCGCCGTTGAGCATGAACTTCATGTTGGAGGTGCCGCTCGCCTCCTTGGAGGCCAGGCTGATCTGCTCGGAGATGTCAGCGGCGGGGATCACGCGCTCGGCGGCGGTGACGTTGTAGTTCTCGATCATGACAACCTGCAGGTAGGGAGCCACGTCGGGGTCGTTTGCAATCCACTGAGACAGCGTCAAGATCAGATGGATGATGTCCTGCGCGATAGTGTAGGCAGGCGCCGCCTTGCCGCCAAAGATGATGGTGACGGGGTGCTTAGGTCTGTTGCCGTTCTTGATATCGAGGTACTTCCAGATGATGTAGAGCGCGAGCATCTGCTGGCGCTTGTACTCGTGGATGCGCTTGACCTGGACGTCGATGATGGCGTTGGAGGGAATGGTCACGCCCTGCTCGAGCGCCATGAACTGGCGCATGATGGCCTTGGCCTCGACCTTGGTGGCGGCCAGGCGCTCAAGAACGTCCTTGTCGTCAGCGAACTTGGCGAGTTTGCTCAGATCGCCGGTGCTGCGCCAATCGGTGCCGATCACATCGTCGAGCAGGCTGGCGAGCGCGGGGTTGGCCCCATGGATCCAGCGGCGGAAGGTGATGCCGTTGGTCTTGTTGGAGAACTTCTCGGGATAGATTTCGTAGAACGGATGAAGCTCGGTGTCCTCCAGGATCTTGGTGTGGAGGGCGGCTACGCCGTTGATGGAGAAGCCAAAGTGGATGTCCATGTGGGCCATGTGGACGGTGTCGTATTCGTCGATGATGGCGACGCGCGGGTCATCGTGCTCGGCCTTCGCGACCTCATCGAGCTTGACGATAATGTCGGCGATGGCAGGGGAGACCTTCTGCAGGCTGGCGAGCGGCCACTTCTCGAGCGCCTCGGCAAGGATCGTGTGGTTGGTGTAGGCGACCATGGAGCGCACGATGGTAACGGCCTCGTCAAACTCGATGTCGTGCTCGGTGGTGAGCAGGCGGATGAGCTCGGGAATGACCATGGTGGGGTGCGTGTCGTTAATTTGGACCACGGCGTAGTCGGCCAGATCGTGCAGGTTGCTGCCGCGCTCGACGGCCTCGTCGATCAGGAGCTGGGCGGCGTTGCTCACCATGAAGTACTCCTGATAGATGCGAAGTAGGCGGCCCTGCTCGTCGGAATCGTCGGGGTAGAGGAACAAGGTAAGGTTCTTGGCGATCTCGGTCTTGTCGAAGTCGATGGAGCTGCCGGGGACCAGGCCGTCGTCGACGCTCGCCAGGTCGAACAGGCGCAGGCGGTTCTTGGTGGGCTGGTCGTAACCGGGCACATCGATGTTGACGAGCTTGGAGGTAACGGCAAAATCGCCGAACTCGACGGTGTAGGAGCGGTCATCGTCGACTAGGATGTCCTGCTCACCGAGCCACTCGTCGGGGACGGCCTTCTGCTGGTTGTCGACAAAGCGCTGACGGAACAGACCGTAGTGATAGTTGAGGCCCACGCCATCGCCGGTCAAGCCCAGCGTGGCGATGGAATCCAGGAAGCACGCGGCCAGGCGGCCCAGGCCGCCGTTGCCGAGCGACGGCTCGACCTCGAATTCCTCGATCTTGTTGAGGTCGTGGCCTGCGGCGGTGAGCTGGTCCTTAACCTCGTCGTAGATGCCGAGGTCGATCATGTTGTTGATGAGCAGCTTGCCGATCAAAAATTCGGCGGAAATGTAATAGAGCTTTTTCTTGCCGTTGTTGAGCGGGCAGGTGGCGGAGCGCTCCTGCACGAGTTTGACCAGCAGCTTGTAAATGCGACGGTCGTCGAGCTGCTCGAGCGAGGTGCCAAAAGACTGCTCGGCGAGTTCCATGAGGTTAATTTGGGGCATGTTTTCTCCTGTGATGGGTTGTTTCATGTCTGCAATTCATAAGAATCCCGCGCGAGGGGATTGGGGTGGCCTCGCGCGGGTAAGCAAGCGCGTCCGCGCGGTGGGGAGGGGTCGGGCGCGGTAGCTCCTATTGAGGAAGCTCGATTTCGGCTTCCGACGGGATGCGGAAGTAGGTCTCGGTCCAGTCGGTGAGTTTGTGCTCGAGCTCGCGGGTGATGGCGCCGTCGAGCATGCGCCAGGTCCAGTTGCCGCCCAGCGTGGCAGGGGTGTTGATGCGCGCCTCGTTGCCCAGGTTAAGCAGGTCCTGCATGGTGTAGATGCACGTGTCGCTCACGCTGGCGGCGATGGTTCGGTTGAGCGCGTCGGTGATGGGCTCGCCGGCCTGCTGATGGGTGTACAGGGCTGCCTGCTCGCGCTGACGCGGGGTAGCCGTTCCCTCAAACCAGCCGCGTGCCGTCTCGTTGTCGTGGGTGCCCACGTAGGCGACGGTGTTGGCAATGTAGTTGTGCGGCAGGTAGTACGAGTTGGTGCCCTCAAAGGCAAACTGCAAGATCTTCATGCCGGGGAAGCCCGAGTTGTCGCGCATGTCGATGACGCCGGGGGTGAGGAAGCCCAGGTCCTCGGCGATGATGGGCAGCGTGCCGAGCTTTTCCTCGAGTGTCTTGAAGAACTTGAGGCCGGGCCCCTGCGTCCACGAACCGTAGGACGAATCGGGCGAGGAGAACGGCACCTCCCAATAAGCCTCGAAGCCGCGGAAGTGATCCAGGCGGATGACGTCGTACATGTCGAGGGCGGAGCGAATGCGGCCCTCCCACCAGGAGAAGCCGCACGCCTCCATGGCGTCCCAGTCGTAGATGGGGTTGCCCCAGTACTGGCCGGTGGCCGAGAACTGGTCGGGCGGCGTGCCGGCGACGCTCACGGGATTGCCGGCGGCGTCGATCTTAAAGAGCTCAGGTGTCGCCCACATCTCGACGGAGTCACGCGAGACATAGATGGGCAGGTCGCCGATGATGAGAATGTCGCGCTCGTTGGCATAGGCCTTGAGGCGGCTCCACTGGCGATCGAAGAAGTACTGCGTCATCTGGTGGTAGAGCATACGCGCCGGATGGTCGGCGCAGACCTTGGCGGAAGCCTCGCCGCGGGTGCGGAGCTCCGCGGGCCACTCCCAAAACGCCTTGAGACCGCACTCCTCTTTGACGGTCATGAACTCACAGTAGGGGATGAGCCAGTCCTCGTTGGCCTGGATAAAGTCATCGAAATCGGCCGGCTTGTCGGCAGCAAAGCGCTCGGCGGCGCGGTCGAGAATCTGACGGCGGCCGCCAAAGATAGCACCGTAGTCGACATTGCTGGGGTCGGATCCCAGATACACGCCATCGATATCGCGCTGCTCCAGATACCCTGCCTCGATAAGCTCGGCAAAGTCGATAAAGTTGGGGTTGCCTGCGCGGGCCGAGAACGACTGATAAGGCGAATCGCCATAGCTGGTCGTCGTAAGGGGCAGAATCTGCCAGTAATGTTGTTTGCACGAGGCGAGAAAATCGACGAAGTCGTAGGCATTCCAGCCAAAGCCGCCGATTCCGTATGGTCCGGGCAGAGATGAGACGGGCATGAGGACGCCGCTTGCACGCTCCATGAATGCGCTCACCAACCTTCTTGTTGTGGGGTCGGCCTGCCGATGGGTGTGCAGTCCGCCTCCGATGTTCTGATTCGATACGCCTATTGTAAAACATGTTGTTTAAACATGTACAGGCAAGATAAAAAAGTTGGTCGATTTTCGGCGAATGGCTACATGCCATGAAAAAGCCCCGACCTCACAACGTGAGATCGGGGCAAGAACGGTATGTAGGTTTTTGCTACTCGGCGTCGGCGAAGCCGTTGGGGTTGTGGCTCTGCCAGTTCCAGCTATCGCGGCACATGTCCGCGATGTCGTACTGGGCCTTCCAGCCCATCATGCGCTCGGCCTTGGAGGCATCGCACCAGTTGGCAGCGATGTCGCCGGCGCGGCGCTCGCGGATCACGTAGGGCAGCTCCTTGCCACAAGCCTTGGAGAAGGCGGCGACGACCTCGAGTACCGAGGTGCCGGTGCCGGTGCCCAGGTTAAAGATCTCGACGCCGGTCTTGCCGTTCATCCAGTTAAGGGCGGCAACGTGACCAGAGGCCAGATCGCACACGTGGATGTAGTCGCGCACGCCGGTGCCGTCGGGGGTGGGGTAGTCGTTGCCAAAGACCTGAACGGCCTCGAGCTTGCCCACGGCGACCTGGGCGACATAGGGCACCAGGTTGTTGGGGATGCCCTTGGGGTCCTCGCCGATCAGGCCCGACGGATGAGCGCCGATGGGGTTGAAGTAACGGAGCAGCACGACGTCCCACTCGGGGTCGGCGGTGTGGACGTCCATAAGGATCTGCTCGATCATCCACTTGGTCCAGCCATAGGGGTTGGTTGCGGGCTTCTTGGGGTCTTCCTCGGTGACGGGCGGGTTGTCCGGGTCGCCGTAGACGGTCGAGGAGCTCGAGAAGATGATGGACTTGCAGCCATGGTTGCGCATGACGTCGATGAGCACCAGGGTGTTCTCGATGTTGTTGTGGTAGTACTCGACGGGCTTGCTCACCGACTCGCCGACGGCCTTAAAGCCGGCAAAGTGGATGACACGATCGATCTGATGGGTATCGAAGATCTTGTTCATCGCATCGCGGTCGAGCACGTTGGCCTCGTAGAAGGTGAGGTTCTTGGCGGCCTCGTCGCCCACGATGGTCTTGACGCGGTCGACGGCGACGGCGCTGGAGTTGGAGAGATCATCGACGATGACGACCTGGTAGCCACCCTCGAGCAGCTGAACGACGGTGTGCGAGCCGATAAAGCCGGCGCCACCGGTAACGAGGACGCAGGTGTCTTTGGGGTCGAGTGCTTTGGACATGTAGTCTCCTATCGAATCAGGAACACTTCTAGAGGGGAGTATAGCGCAGGCGGGGACGCCCAAATGGTGCACTGTAGGAAAAGCAGAGGATTATGTTAACGTACTCATATAAGAGCTTGCTCAATTGTTACCTCAAATTTGACAATTGCTTACGAGCCGCCGACCTTGTAGTTTCCTGCCGTTCGTGGAAATCGTTGGGACGCGCCATATGTACGCTAATATGTATGAGTTGAGCGACATATAAATAAGCATGTAACGGAGTACATATGTCACCAAACAGCGATTCCATCCTTTCCCAGGAGCTCTCGCGCCGCACTGCCCTTAAGGCCCTGTTCGGCGCCGCTTCTGCGGCAGTTCTTTTTGGCCTGCCCACTCGCGCCCATGCGGCGGAGGCTTCCAAAGAAACCACCGATAAATTGAATGCCGCCCAGGCCCAACTCGACGAGGTTCAGGCCCAGCTCGACAGCATCGCAAATGAGTATGCGGCGCTGGCCAACAAGAATGCCCAGACCCTCAACGACATCGAGAATGTCCAGGGCAAGATTGACGACACGCAGGCCCAGATCGATGAAAAGAAGGCCGAGCTCAAGAAGAAGCGCAACGACCTTTCCGATCGCGTGGCCGCCAGCTACAAGTCCGGCGGTACGAACATCCTGTCGCTGCTGCTGGCCTCTGGCTCGTTTGAGGAACTCGTCGCCAACGCGCATTACGTTGAGAAGATCAACAAGAGCGACCGCGATGCCATCGAGGATATCCAGACGATTCAGGCCGAGCTCGACGCACAGAAGACCGAGCTCGAAGCACAAAAGGCTGACCTGGAGAAACTCAAGGATCAGCAGACGGCTCAGATGCAGGATATGCAGGCCAAGCAGCAAGAGGTCCAGACCGTGCTGAACGGTCTTTCCGACGACGTCAAGGAGCTCATGGCTCAGCGTGATTCCGAGATTCTCGCTGCCGCCCAGGCCGAGGAGGCCGCTAGGAAGGCCGCCGCTGCCGCGGCTGCCGCGAACAAGAACAATTCCTACTCGGGTGGTTCGAGCTCGGGCGGTGGATCGTATGCGCCCGGAACTCCGCAGCAGAATGCCGGCTCGGGCAAGCAGCAGGCCGTCGTCAACGCGTGCTACTCCACGCCTTCGCCGGGTCAGAACTGGTGCGCGGCGTGGGTTACCAATGTCTTCCGTAACGCCGGCGTTGGCTACTTTGGCGGCAACGCGTGTGACATGTTCAACGCCTGGTGCTATAGCTCCGACCGCTCGGCGCTGCAGGTGGGCATGATCGTGGCCGACTCCTCGCATAGCGGCACGGGTGCTCCGGGCCTTATCTACGGTCATGTGGGTATCTACGTTGGCGGCGGCATCGTTATGAGCAACGAGGGCGCCATTACGTCTAAGTCGCTTGATGCGTTTATTCGGTTCTACGGCACTGGCTCTGGCGTGCGTTGGGGCTGGCTTGGCGGTATTGCGCTGTCGTAAAGCCGACGGGGCCGTGTGCCCGCCCGCAATATATTTGATTGCCTGCTCGGGCAGTCCTGCGCAAGACGAAGGCCACATTAAGTGGCCTTCTTTGCGTGCGGAACTCGCGATCAATCAAATATATTGCGGGCGGGCACACGGCCCTCTCGGGTTCGGGGCGCGACATACCGGACTGGTTGTCTGAATTAAAGAAAGTGAAGGCCCCTTTCGGGGCCTTCTTTGTTAGAGGAATTCGCCGACTCGGTGGACTTCGGGTTCGAGGTCTACGTCGAATTGGTCTTTGACGGCTGTTTGGATGTGGCGGATGAGTTCGTCGACATCGGCGGCGGTGGCGTGGTCGGCGTTGACGATGAAGCCGCAGTGCTTTTCGCTCACCTGCGCGCCGCCAATGGCGTGTCCTCGCAGGCCGGCGTCCATGATGAGCTTGCCGGCAAAGTGGCCCTCGGGGCGCTTGAAGGTGGAGCCGGCACTCGGCATGTTGAGCGGCTGCTTGTCCTCGCGGCGCTGGCGGTAGTCGTCCATGTCGGCCTTGATCATCGCGGCGTTGCCCGGGGCGAGATTGAAAGTGGCCGAAAGCACGATGAAACCGTCGTCGGCAATGCGGCTCTTGCGATAGCCCAGGTTGAGCTCATCGACATCGAACTCGATAATGCTGCCGCTACCGCGGGTGCCGTCGTCGAGCACGCGGGCGGGCTTGTAGACGCGCACGGACTCCAGCACATCGGCCATGCAAGCGCCGTATGCTCCGGCGTTCATGTAGCAGGCGCCGCCGACCGATCCGGGGATACCCGAGATGGGCTCCATGCCGGTGAGGCCGGCCTCGGCTGCCGCCGCGGCGACATCGGAAAGCAAGGCGCCGGCTGCCGCCGTGACGTGCGTGCCGTCGACCGTAATGTCGGAGAGGCCCTCGCCCAGCGCTACGACGACGCCGCGGATGCCCTTGTCGCCGACGAGCAAGTCGGAGCCGTTGCCCACGATGGTGAGTGGTAGATTGCAGCGATAGCAGGTATCGAGCGTGGCGACGAGGCCCTGCTCAGTATCGGGCGTGACAAAGACGTCGGCCGGACCGCCGATCTTAAACGTGGTGTGCTCGCGCATGGGCTCGCTCATCAGCACGTTGTCCTCGCCGGCAACGCCAGCGAGCGCGCACAGCAGGTCCTCGTTAAAAAAATCGTTCTCGTGCATACGGATATCCGCCTTTTGGTGGTCGTTGTCATCAATCGATTGCAATATACCCCACCCGGACGGATTTGGTGCGCTGGCGGCGATAAAACAGCCGTCTACCGGATTGGTAAAGTGTTTATCACCGAGGTAGAGGGGTAGTCGCTATACTTTCAAGAGATTGCGCGTAAACCCGGAAGGAGCGAGATGGCCAACAAAGTCACCCTCAAGCAGATCGCCCAGGAGGTGGGGCTTTCCCCCTCGTCGGTCTCGCTTGTTCTCAATAATCGGCCCTGTCGCATCTCGGAAGAAAACCGCAAGCTCATCAAAGAGGTCGCGGCGCGCAACCACTATGTTCCCAACCAGATTGCGCGCAGCCTGGTCATGCGCGAGTCGCGCACGCTGGGCCTTATCGTCCCTAACATCGAGAGCCGCTTTTTTGCCTCGCTCGCCGGTAGCCTGGAAAAGCGCTGCCGCGAGGACGGCTATGCGCTCTTCATTACCAGCTCGGGCGGAAGCGCCGATGACGATCTGGAGCTGCTGCGCCAGCTGGTGACGCGCGGCGTTGATGGCGTCTTCCTGGTGGTGGGTGACGAGTTCTCCGATGACCGCGCCCTGCGCGAAGAAGTCAGCCACCTGCCCATCCCGGCCGTGATGGTCGACCGTGCCATTGAAGGGCTCGAGTGCGACAAGGTGATGTTCGACCACGAGATGGGTGGCTACATGGCCACCCGCTATCTGATCGAGCAGGGCCACCGTCGCATTGCCTGCTTGGTTAACGCGCGCCGTTCCAATACGGGGCGTAAGCGACTTGCCGGCTATGAGCGCGCACTGCGCGAGGTTGGCTTGCCTATCGACGCGCGTTTGGAGTTTGAGAGCGAGTACTACATTCCGAGTGCCTACGAGGCCTCGGAGGCGGTGCTCGCAACTGATGCCACCGCTGTGTTCGCAAGTTCGGATAACATCGCCCTCGGTCTGCTCAAGCGCTTGCACGAGATGGGGAAGAGCATCCCGGGCGATATTTCGGTCGTAAGCTATGACAACTCGGCGGCCGACGTTCTCTTTGAGCCGGCGCTGACCGCGATTGAGCAGGATCCTGGTGTCCTTGCGGAGCATGCTTTTGGCTGCATGTCCAAGCGTCTTGCCGGTAGGGGCGGTAGGCGTGCCGAAGAGGTCGTCCTGGAGCCGGCACTTATCGTTAAGGGCAGCGTGCTCGAACTTACCGAATGTAGCTAAGCGTACTTGTTTGTTTGCATAGATTGCATGCGGAGTGTCCGCTATTTGCCGGCAGGCACCCCGGCCCTCGTCCGTTAACTCTTCCGCTGGGCGAGCCATAGACGCCGCGCACCGATAGGGTAAGGCAGTGGCTTGAAATTGGTGCTATATTCAGCTTGAGTTGTTTAATGCTAGTACGGGAGGCTGATATGGGGCTGTTCAAGAAGAAAAACCCGCAGGATGCCTTTGATCCCGATGTGTTTACCATCACGGATACGATTTTGGACCCGCCGCGGTTTACGTTTTTGCCGGCTATCTACCAGGATGCCACGCGTCGCAAGTGGGCCGTGCATCAGCGTGGTGCAGAGCCTAAGATTTTTGACTATGCGGACGTGTTGCAGTGCGAAGTAGCCGAGGCGGGCGATCCGGAGGCCGAGGAAGTGACTTCAAAACAGGAATTTGCCCAGCGTATCCTGGCAAATCCTGCCAAGGCGGCGAAAATAAACGCTGCCAAGCGTAATATGTGTCTTGGTATGGGCGTTGTTGTGGCGGTTCAGACGGGAAAAGACGAGGTTTCCAAATTAGAGATTCCCGTTATGACCGACGAAGTTAAACGCGATTCAAGTCTATATAAGTCGTATCGGAATGTCGCCGAGAAGATCAAGGCCGAATTTGATGCCATGGGAGGGCTGGCCTAATTTTGGCGGCATACGTTTCTGAATGAGGAGTCTGTGCAATGGCAGGCGAATCTTATGCAATTCCCCCCAAAGATCGTGCTGTTGAGGGAATTCTTTGGTATATCCAGCACCATCAGCTTGCCGGCGGGGATCGCCTGCCGGCCGAGCGCGTGCTGTGCGAAGAGATTGGCGTTTCGCGTACAGCGTTGCGTGCCGGTATCACGCGGCTCATCTCGTGTGGAACGCTCGAGAGCCGTCGCGGATCGGGTACGTATGTGTGTCCTCCCAAGCCGCTAAACATCTTTCAGGAAACGTATAACTTTTCCGATGCTGTGCGGACTGCCGGTCTGCACCCCTCTTCTCGTCTGGTTTCCACCGGGACCATCGAGGCGGATGAGGCGCTTGCCGACAAGCTTGGGGTGTCTGTAGGCGCTCCTTTGCTCCGCATGCAGCGCGTTCGACTTATTGAGGGCGAGCCGGCGTCAATCGAGACCGCTCACGTTAACCTGTCCCTGTGCCCATCGCTTACCGAGCACGTTTTTGAGTGCGAGAGCCTTTACGATGTCTTGCTCAAAGAAGGCGGCGTGCGTGTTGAGCATGGACGTGGGCATATCTCTATCTCGCGTTTGAACGTCGAAGAGGCCGAGCTGCTCCAGCAAGAAGAGGGAACGCCGGTGTTCTATGAGAGCTCGATTGAATTTGATAAGGACATGCGTTTTGTGGAGCATTGCAAATCGGTGATTTTGCCCACAAAGCTTCGCTTTGCCGATAACGGCGAAGAGAACGGCATGAGGAGTGTGGCAGGTGAACAATGGCTGAAACAGTAGATGCCACCCCGGTTTATATGCGCATTCGACGCCGCATCGAGGAGCGTATCGAGCGCGGTACATATCCCACGGGTTCCATGATTCCGTCCGAAAAAGACCTCGCCGAGGAATTTGGTACGACACGCTTGACCATCCGAAGCGCTGTCGATGAGCTGGTTCGGCGCGGGCAGATTCGCCGTGTTCGGGGGAAAGGTGCCTTTGTGGCGCAGAAAGTACCTGCTTTTTTTGAACGCACGGGCGGTTTCCGTGAATCGGTCCGTGCTTCGGGCGGCGAGCCGTCCGTCCGTATTCTCGCACGTTCCAAGCGTTATGCGGGGCCATACTACGCTGACCTGTTTGGCATCGCCGAGGACGACCTGCTCTATTCCATTCGACGCCTGAACTGCATAAACGGTAGCCCCGTATCGATCGAGACGGCGCTGATTCCCTGCCTGCTGTTCCCAACCATCGAAGATATTGACGTGTCGGTCTTCAGCTTGTACGAGACCTATGAGATGCTGGGCCGAAAGCCAGTTATGGCACAGGAAAAGCTCGATATCGAAGCGCTGGGCGCACGAGATGCCGGCCTGCTTGGACTGGAGCAGGGTGATCTTGCCTTGACGCTGGAGTGCGTAAGCTTCGATGCGAGCGGCCAGGCGATCGAGTACGTCAAGTCGTTTAACCGCGGTGATGCGGGTGGATATACCTATACGTACTAGCTGGTTTTTTGCATAACGGGCTGAAAAGCTGACGGAATTTTGATTCGTTGAGCAGACCGTATATACAACCTTACATGGCTCAAAATCGACCGTTCGCCGATGGGGATAAATTAATCGACAAAGAGGTATCAAAAAGCCGTCTCGCAGAGCGGCTATTCGACCAATACGATTGCGGCGCTCGATTACATGCGTGCACACGATATGGCTGCAGTTGCGCTCACGGCAAACGTCGAGGCACCCATCAAGGAACACGCTGACATCGTTCTTGACTACGGTGTGGGTGTCGAGTCGGTGGACTTTGTGACTCTGGGCGTCGAGGTTCTCGTTGAGTACCTGGTGCTCTTTGGTATTTACGGCGGTCAGGCGCGCGGAACGATTGACGCCAAGGGCGTTGCTCAGCGTCTTGATGACCTGCGCGAGGCTATCCAGGCTAATGCCGTGATGTGCAAGACCGCCGAGGCATATGTCCAAGATCACATGCTCGAGCTTTCTGAGCACATGCCCGCCATGGTCGTCGGCAACGGCCCCAACTATGGTGTTGCCGAGGAGGCAGCGCTCAAGCTGAGCGAGACCATCAAGATTCCTGCCATGCATCACGAAGGCGAGGAGTTCGTCCACGGTCCCGAGATGCAGATCGTTCCGGGCCATCTGGTGTTTATCGTCGACGATCCGCAGGGGTCGGAGCGTCTTGCGAATATCGCCGATGCGCTATCGAACGTTACGGCAAAAACGGTGCTGCTCACGGCCCATCCCAAGGGTAGGGCTCACGAGGTTGCGGTGCCTCAGGTGGCTCCGCTGCTCAGCGCAATTCCCAATCTTGTGTTCTTCCAGACGATTGCGGCCATGATCGCCGAGCGTCTGAAGTCATGGAACGTGCACCCGTATCTCGATACCGTCTCCAAGCAAATGGAGGTCAAGGCAGAGGGCTACGAAGAGTCAGTCAATGCGCTTAAGGCCAAAGCGGCTGAGTGTTACGGAATGTAAGCGGGTTTTGATGCCCGTTGGCATGGGGGATGTGGAAACAACCCCAGAAAGGAGAGACAAATGAAGGAAACCGAGAAGATCGAGATCATGCATTTCGACCAGGAGGGCTATCTCGAGGACGGCAAGGCGCTCTACGAGACCGGCAAGAAGATGACCGCGCTCGCCGACAAGGTCGCCGACGAGGGCTACGACGCCGTGTTCCTGATGGGCGTCGGCGGCACCTGG
>UQWZ01000009.1:0-95492 GCA_900544895.1 uncultured Collinsella sp. | reverse complement strand
ACGAGCGCGTCCGCGCCTTCCTGACCCGCGGCGTGACCGGCGACACCGACATCAACATCATCGACACCGCCGAGTTCGCGATCCCCGGCCTTGACGACGAGTTCCGCGTCATCGTGTCTCCGTGGATCCTTTCCTCGCTGATCACCGATCGCCTTGCCGCTTACTACGAGACGGTCACCAAGCACAACCTCAACTACCGTCGCTACTATCACCAGTTCGACTACTAATAGTTGACCACTCATTTAAGAAGCACCCTGCCCGGGCGCATGCGTCCGGGCATTTTTATGCCGAAATTCGCTAGGAAGGGGATCGAATGAGGCAGTTTATCGTGGCGTCCCATGCTCATTTCGCGTCTGGAATCGTCGAGAGCATCGGCCTGCTTTCCGGTGAGCGCGAAAACGTCCATGCGCTCTCTATGTATGTCGACGGAAACGAGGACCTGTCCAAGGAGGCTGCAGCGATTCTGGACGGCTTTGCCGCGGACGACGAAGTTGTCGTGTGCACTGACCTCTTTGGCGGCAGCGTCAACAACGAGTTCACCAAGATCGTCCAGACGCGTCCCAACACGCACCTCGTGACCAATATGAACTTGCCACTCCTTATTCAGCTGCTGTTCGTACCCGATTCCACTCCGATCGACGAGGCCATTCGCCAGATCGTCGAGGCGGACGACACTAAGGTCAAGTACGTCAACGACCTGCTGGGGCAGGCCGAACTCGATGAGTTTTAATCGTTAGGAGCACATCATGATTCAGATGATTCGTGTAGATTATCGACTGCTTCACGGCCAGGTTGCCGTTAGCTGGACCTCGGCTCTGGGTGCCGACTGCATCCTGTTAGTGAGCGACACGGTCCTCAATGACAAGCTTCGTCTGCAGGCCCTGTCCCTTGCAAAGCCCGAAGGATGCAAGGTCGTCGTCAAAAACACCGAGGATGCTGTCAAGGCGCTCCAGAGCGGTGTAACCGATAAGTACAAACTCTTCGTGGTTTGCGAGACGATTCAGCAGGCCGGTGCCGTCGCCAAGGCGATGGGAGTCAAGAAGATCAACCTCGGCAACGTTGCCTTTAGCGAGAATGCCCGTCAGGTCTCGACGAGCGTGTTCCTCACGCCCGAGAACGAGGCCTACGTGAAGGAGCTGCTCGGCGAGGGCTATGAACTGTTCATTCAGATGATTCCGGCAGATGCGAAGACTGACGCCGCGAAGGTCATCGGTTAGGGGCCGTCATGGTTATCAAGACAATCCTGATTTTCCTTATTGCCCTTTTGGGTTATTCCGAGTGGCTGACGGGCACGAGCTACCTCCAGCGCCCGATCGTGCTCGGACCTCTGGTTGGCCTTGTCATGGGCGACATGGTGACCGGCACGATCATGGGCGCCACGATGGAGCTTGCCATGGTCGGCGCCATCTCGGTCGGCGCCTATAACCCGCCCGATACGATTTCCGGCACTATCCTGGGCGTATCTCTTGCCATGCAGGCCGGCGCGGACGCTTCGGCGGCCCTGACCCTGGGTATTCCTATCGCCACGATCGTCCTGGCGCTCGACACGGCCCTGGGCCAACCGGTCATGCTGCTGCTGGTGCACCGTATCGACAAAAACGTCGAGGACGGAGACACCAAGGCCATCACGCGCAACATGCTCATCGCCGGTTACGCGCAGAGCTGGTGCGGCCTGCTGATTATTCCCCTGGCATTCTTCTTTGGTGCCGATGCTGTTGCCAGCCTGCTCAACATCATCCCCGATTTCGTTCAGACCGGCATGGATGTCGCCGCCGCCTTCTTGCCCGCACTCGGCTTTGCGATGCTGGCGCAGATGATTATGAACAAAACAGTGGCTCCGTTCTTCTTCGCTGGCTTCTTCCTCGTCGCCTACTTTGGCATTAGCACGACGGGCGTGGCGATCTTTGCCGCGATCATCGTCGTCGCGATGACGGTTTTGGGTGATAAGAAAAAAGCGGAGCAGCCCGCAGCGGCAACCGAGGATCCTGCGATTGGGAGTGGGTTCGATGAGTTTTAAGTTTGAGTCTTCTTACGACGGGCTGATTTCCCGCGCAGACCTTAAGAAGCTGTTCTGGCGCTCGATTCCCTATGAGCATTCCTGGAACTACGAGCGTATGGGCCATATCGGCTTTATGTGGGCCCTTATGCCGATCCTTCGCAAGCTGTATCCGCAGGATGCGGACTTTAAGGCCGCCCTTAAGCGCCATATGGAGCTCTATAACGTCACGCCGTACATCTCGACGCTTCCCATGTCCATCGCCGCTGCAATGGAGGAGGTCAACGCTACTGACGATAGCTTTGACACGAGCGCGATCTCTAATGTCAAGCTTGCTTTGATGGGGCCGCTGTCCGGCGTGGGCGATGCTTTCTACTGGGGCACGCTGCGAATTTTGGCAACGGGTGTCGGCACGTCGCTGGCGCTGCAGGGCTCTATTCTTGGCCCGATTTTGTTCCTGCTCGTGTTCAACGTTCCTCACTACATCATCCGTTACCTGCTGACGTTTGTGGGATATCGCTTTGGCTCGGACATGATCAGCAAGGTCCAGGAATCGGGCATTATGGACACGATCGTCAAGATGGCCTCTATCATGGGCGCCATGGTGATCGGTGCTATGACCATGGAGATGGTCACCGTGGACATTCCGCTCATGGTCGGTGCGGGCGATGGTGCTCAGACGCTCGCCGAGCTGCTCAACGGAATCTTCCCGGGCTTTGTCACGATGGGGCTGTTTGGAATTGTCTATCTCATGCTCAAGAAGAAGATGAATCCGCTGCTCATCATGCTTGTGATCCTGCTCGTGAGTATCGCTGGCGCGTTCTTTGGAGTGCTTGGTGTCCAGTAGGGTATCCGTCATAATGAAAACAATGTAAGAGGGGGCGTCGCGCACACTGTGCTGCGGCGCCCTTTTGCCGAAAGGTGGACAAGATGGAGTATCCGCAGCTTGCCGTCATGAATATCAGCCATCGTTATTTTGACCTTGAGGAATTCTTTTCTTCGGCAGCGGCCTCGGGCTATACGTGTTGCGAGCTTTGGACCGGGGCGATGCATCTGTATGTCGATTGCCATGGATACGATTCGCTCGAGCGGGTACGGGAGCTGTCGCAGCGGTATGGGGTTCGGATTGTGGGGCTTTGTCCCGAACAGAACAACCCCAAGCCGTGGAATATCGCGGCGCGCGGGAATGAGGCGCGTGCCCGCACGCTCGCGTACTTTAAGAACGTTGTAGATATCGCGGCGGAACTTGGAGCCGAGCAGGTCATGGTCTCGAGCGGCTGGGCATTTTTGAACGAGCCGATCGAGGACGCGTGGGGTCGCAGCGCCTCGATGCTGCGTGCGATTGCCGAGCATGCGGGAGAGCGCGGCGTGCGACTGGTGCTCGAGGCCCTACAGCCGGTTGAGTCGATGATCGTGAACTCGGCGGCCGATACGAAGCGCATGATCGAGGCAGTTGATCATCCGGCACTTAAGGCGTGTCTGGATTTGGGCGCTATGGCGGTGGCGGGGGATACCATCGACGATTATTTTGATCTGCTTGGCGATGATGTCGCCCACGTGCATTTTGTCGATGTTGCGGCAGATGGCACGACGCATCTTGCTTGGGGTGACGGCGACCGCGATATGCGCGCCGACCTGGATAGGCTGGTGGCGCGCGGCTATCGCGGAGTTGTTTCGGCCGAGACCTATGATTGGCGCTATTTCGCCAATCCCGCGGCAGCCGACGCTCAGGTTATGGCGGAGTACCGACGCGCGATTGGCGCCTAAGTGGGACAGGGCGCCGAGTTGGCGTTTGACGCTTTTTGAGAAACGGGACGTGCTTTCTGCTTGAGGCTTCTGGCGGAAAGCACGTCCCAGAACAGGCGCTCAGAATGGGACACACTTTCCGCTGAGGACCTCAACCGGAAACCGCATCCCAGTTTTTGGCTGGCGGGCGGGACGCGCTTTCCCCTATGTTTCCAAATGAATACGCTATGAGCCGAGGAGGACGATTCTCCCCGCAAACACTCTAGTATGCTAAAGTACCCAGAAGACCGGCGGAGCTATGCCGGTCTTCTGCTCTATATGAAACACAGCATGAGGAGGCTCACCAGATGACGGCCACACCGTGGGGATTCCGGGACATATTGCCCGAGGAGGCTCAGGCGCGCGAGGAGATTGCGCTGACGGTGAAGGGCTGCTTCAGGGAGCATCATTACCTTCCGGTCGAGACGCCGCTGCTCGAGGACAAGGGCTCGCTCGAGGAGGGCGGCCGCATTGCGGACACCCCGTTTAAGCTCTTTGATGACGACGGTCGCCTGCTGGTGGTCCGTCCCGACAACACGCTGCCGATCGTGCGCTTGGTTTCGACCCGCATGCGCGCGGCCGATCTGCCGCTGCGCCTTCGCTACGAGGCACCGGTGGTTCGCGAGTGCCAACGCAATGCCGGTGGCTCGCGTCAGTTTACTCAGCTGGGCCTTGAACTTATCGGTGCGGGCGATGTCGCGGGCGATGTCGAGATCGTCTCGCTGGTGGCGGAGGCTATGCGCAAGCTGGCGCTGCCCGATGCGCGCATTATCGCGGGCAGCGTGCGTCCGTTTAAGGAACTGCTCGCGGCCTGTGAGGATCGCGAACTGGCTGCCGAGGCATTGCGTTGCGTGCACGCCAACGACTTTGTGGGCCTCGATGCCCGTGTGGCGGCAAGCGCCGAGCCCGAGGCCGTCAAGGCCGCCATTAGCGAGCTGCCGCGCTTGCACGGCGGCGCCGAGGTATTCGACCGCGTCGACGCGCTGCTGGCGGCGGCGGGCATCGTCGCGCCGCTGACGCGCGAGATGCGTGCCCTGGTTGATGGTCTGGCTCCCGAGGACGCCCAGGTGCTGTCCTTCGACTTCTCCATAATGAACTCGTTTGATTACTATACGGGCCTGGTCTTTAAGGCCTATGCCGGCGGCCTGCCCGATCCGGTCGGTTCGGGCGGACGCTACGACTCCATCTTTACCGGTGCATTTGGCGACGGCATCGAGGTGCCGGCGGCGGGCTTCGCCTTTTCGCTCGAGCGCCTGGAGGCCGCGCGCACCTCGGTCGAGGATGCCGCTTCCGATGGCGACCACGCCGCGGGCCGTGGTGCCGAGGGCCCGCTGCGCATCGCCGTGCCCAAGGGCTCGCTTAAGGCCGACACGCTCGACGTGCTCGAGGCCGCGGGCCTGGACGTCTCTGAGTTGCGTGACCCCGGCCGTCACCTGATTGTGCGCGGCAGCGATACGCGTGCCGGCGAGGGCGCGGTCGGCGATATCGAGTTTGTCATCGTGCGTCCCAGCGATGCGCCTGCCTTTGTGGGCTGCGGCGGCGCCGATTGCGGCATCTGCGGTTGGGACTCGCTTATCGAGGCAGACCTCAACCTGCTGCAGCTGGTCGATCTGGGCTACGGCCTGTGCACCTTTATCGAGGCGGAGCCCGCGTGGCGCGCCGGTCAGGCCGAGCGCAACTACGCCCGCCGCGGTTCGCTTCGCGTGGCAACCAAGTACCCGCGCATCGCGAGTGCCTGGTATGCCGAGCGCGGCGTGAACGCCGATATCGTCTCGCTGCACGGCAACATCGAGCTGGGCCCCATTGTCGGCATGACCGATCGCATCGTGGATATTACTGCCACGGGTGCCACGTTGCGCGACAACGACTTGGTCATCACCGGTCGCATCATGGACTGCACGGCCCGCTTCTTTGTCAACCCGGGTGCCGCGCGCTTAGATCCGCGCGTGCGTAATCTGGCCGATCGCTTGGCGGCAGCCGTGAAGGACAAGCATTTTGAGCCCGTCGCGGGCTCGGCACAATAGCGCGAGCACGCACGGGCGCCCCAACGTACGGGCTGCGGGCCGATTGGCGCCGCCGTCCGGCCTCTCGTTTTTCGAACACAACCTCGACCGATAGGGGATACCGATATGAAGACCATCAAGCTTGCCCCCGGCGAGCGTCTCGTTACCAACCAGCTCACCCGCAAGGGCGTGCTGCCGCAAAACATCGTCGACGCCGCCCGCGATATCGTGGCCAACGTGCGTGCCAACGGCGATGCCGCGGTGCGCGATTACTGTCAGCGTTTTGACGGTGTTGAGCTGCAGAGCTTCCGCCTGCCGCAGGAGCAGATCGATGCCGCGCTCGAAGGCCTCGACCCGGCTTTTGTCGCCGCGCTCGAAAAGGCTGCACGCCAGATTCGTGAGTTCCACCAGCGCGAGGTCGAGCAGAGTTGGTTTACCACGCGCCCGGACGGCACGATGCTCGGCGTTAAGGTGACCCCGCTTGCCGCTGCCGGCATCTATGTGCCGGGCGGTCGTGCGCAGTACCCTTCCACCGTGCTCATGAACGCCATTCCCGCCAAGGTGGCCGGCGTCAAACGCGTGGTTATGGTGACGCCGCCGCAAAAGGATGACCTGATCAGCCCCTACACGCTCGCCGCGGCAAAGCTCGGCGGCGTGGACGAAATCTATATGGTGGGCGGCGCTCAGGCCGTGGCCGCGCTGGCGTACGGCACCGAGACCATTCCGCGCGTCGACAAGATCACCGGTCCGGGCAATGCCTTTGTCGCCGCGGCCAAGCAGATCGTCTCGGGTGATGTGGGAATCGATATGGTCGCTGGCCCCTCCGAGGTCTGTGTGCTGGCTGATGCCACGGCAAAGCCCATGGTGGTCGCGGCCGACCTGATGGCCCAGGCCGAGCACGATCCGCTGGCAGCCTGCTATCTGGTGACCTGCGACGAGCAGTTTGCGCGCGAGGTCGAGGCGGGTATCGACATCCTGGTGGCGCAGTCGCCGCGTGCCGAGATCACGCGCGCCTCGCTCGATAACGAGGGTGCCATCGTGGTGGCCGCCGACATGGCTGCCGCCGTCGAGGCGGTGAACACCGTGGCGCCCGAGCACCTGGAGCTGCACTGCAAAGATGCAATGGGCCTGCTTGGCGGCATTCGCAACGCCGGCGCTATTTTTGTGGGCGCTTGGAGCTCCGAACCGCTTGGCGATTACGTTGCCGGCCCCAATCACACGCTGCCGACCGGCGGCACGGCCATGTTCTCTAACCCGCTTTCGGTCGAAGAGTTCGTTAAGCGCTCGAGCGTTATCTGCTATACGCCCGAGGGCCTGCTCTCCGACGCTCCCGCTACGCAGCGCCTGGCCGAGGCCGAGGGCCTGTGGGCACACGCGCTTTCCGCCGCTCTGCGTCGCCGTGTGCTGGAGCAGGGCGAGGATGCCGTGAGTGCCGAGTCGCTGGCCGCGGCCGACCTGACCAAGGTTGCCTGGCCGGGCGACGCCGTGGCGACGGTTGCCGAGGGCGTGGACCTGGCGGCTGCGGGCGCGGATGGCGCCGGTGCGACCGGCGGGGAGGCCTAATATGGCCGAGCTGACGCCCCGCATGAAGGAGCTCGTCCAGCCCTACTTGGCCGGCATTGAGCCCTACGATCCCAACTTTACGCCCACGCGCATCAACCTTTCGGCCAACGAGAACACCTATCCCGTGTCGGCTGGCGTGCGCGAGGCGGTCGACGCCGCCCTGGCCGCTACACCGCTCAACCGCTATCCCGATCCCATGTCCAACGATCTGCGCGACGAGCTTGCCGCTTGGCATGGTGTGGCGCGCGAGAATGTCTGCGTGGGCAACGGCGGCGACGAGCTGCTCTATAACTGCCTGCTGGCGTTTGGCGGCGCGGGGAGGACCCTGCTCAACTGCCCGCCGTGCTTTAGCGAGTATGCGTTCTTTGCGTCTCTGTGCCAGACTGAAGTGCGCGATGTGTGGCGCGACCCGGCGACCTTTGAGCTCGACCAAGCGGCTGTGCTCGCAGCGGCGCCCGAGTGCAACCTGGCAATCGTGACCTCGCCCAACAACCCCACGGGTGACGTGGCACCGCTCGACTTTGTCGCGGCGCTGTGCGATGCGTGCCCCGGCATGGTAATGGTTGACGAGGCCTACGTGGAGTTTGCCGACGATTCGTTTGGCGCGGTCACCACGGCGCAGGGGCTTATCGCCGAGCATCCCAACCTGGTGATTCTGCATACGTTGTCCAAGGCGTTTGGCGCTGCCGGTACGCGTCTGGGTTACGTGATCGCGGCGCCGGAAGTCATCGACGTGTTCGCGGCGATTCGCCAGATCTATTCAGTTAACGTGCTGAGCCAGGCGGCGGCACTTGCCTGCGTGCGTGCCCGTGATGCCTACACGCCCGTGGTGGCACAGATCGCATCCGAGCGCGAGCGCGAGCTGTGCGCCCTGCGCGCAATGGCTGCCGAGGGCATGCCCGTGGAGGCATGGCCGAGCGCGGCGAACTTTGTGCTCGTGCGCACGCCGCATGCCACGCGCGTGCGCGAGCGTCTGCGCGACGAGTATTCGATTTTGGTGCGCGACTTTAGCTACGCGCCGGGGCTTGCGGACTGTCTGCGCATCACTGTGGGTACGCCGCAGGAAAACGACGAGGTGCTGGCCGCGTTTGCCGCGCTGGTGAAGGAGGAGATGTAGATGGACCGCTATGCCGAGGTAACCCGCAAGACGGGCGAGACCGACATTGTCGTAAAGCTCGACCTGGACGGATCTGGCGTGTGCGATATCTCGACCGGCGTGCCGTTTTTCGACCACATGCTCAACGCTTTTGGCCGCCATGGCCTGTTCGATCTGACGGTGCATGCGGTGGGCGACGTCGAGGTCGACGCGCACCACACCGTTGAGGACACGGGCATTGTGCTGGGCGAGGCGTTTTGCCAGGCGCTGGGCGACAAGGCGGGTATTACGCGCTTTGCCGACGCGGCGATCGCCATGGACGAGACACTCGTGATGGCCGCCGTGGATATCTCGGGTCGCGGGCAGGCCTATTGCGAGCTGCCCGTGCCGACTGAGCGCGTGGGCAGCTTTGATACCGAGCTGGCCGTCGAGTTCTTCTATGCCTTTGCGCGCGATGCCAAGCTCACGCTGCACGTGCGCGAGCTGGCGGGCGGCAATTCGCACCACATTATCGAGGCCGCCTTTAAGGCCGTGGGCCGCACGATGCGCCGCGCCTGCGAACTCGATCCCCGCGTGCAGGGTATCCCCAGCACCAAGGGCTCGCTGTAACCGTCACAAGGGTAAAACCACCACGAAGATGCCTGTCCTCTTTGTGGTGGTTTTGGATGATGAGAAGTGGAGGGGTCGCGTGGGCGAACCGAAGATCGTGGTGGTCGACTACCACAAGGGCAACTTGTCGAGCGTCGTGCGCGGGCTTGCGCGCGCCGGTGCTGCCGCCTGCACGTCGGACGATCCGGAGCAGATCCGCAACGCCGACGGCCTGGTCATCCCGGGCGTGGGTGCGTTCTATGACGCGATCGCCTTTATGCGTCAGAGCGGCGAGGAGGTAGCCGTGCTCGATGCCGTTGCCGCCGGAACTCCGCTGCTCGGCATCTGCCTGGGCCTTCAGCTGTTTTTTGAGCGCGGCAACGAGGGCGTGCCTGCGAACGAGGACGCGGACGCGGACGACGATGCCTCCGAGCAGGCCGGTGGTCCCTGGGTCGATGGCCTGGGCATCATGCGTGGCTCGTGCACGCACCTGGAGTCGAGCCGTCTGAAGGTCCCGCACGTGGGCTGGGACCAGGTGCGCATGACGCCCGCCGGTGCGGCCGATCCGTTGCTTGCCGGTTTTGCCGAGGGCGCCAACATGTATTTCACTCACAGCTACGCGGTGGCCGACGACGTCGATGCCGCCGATGTGTTGGCGCGCACGCACTATACACGGAGCTTCCCGTGCATCGTGCGCCACGGCAACGTGTGGGGCTGCCAGTTCCATCCCGAGAAATCCTCTGCGCTGGGTCAGCGCATCCTTAAGAACTTCGTGAGCATCGTCGAGGGGGCCGGCCGATGATTCTGTTTCCCGCAATCGATTTGATCGGCGGCAAGGTCGTGCGCCTAGAGCGCGGCGACCGCAGCCGCTGCAAGGTATATTCCGACGACCCCGTGGCCGTTGCCCGCTCCTTTACCGAGCAGGGTGCGAGCTGGGTGCACGTCGTCGACCTGTCCGCTGCCTTTGGCGAGGACGAGGACGCGTGCGCTGCCAACTCGGCGGCGATCGAGGCCATCTGCGGCGTCGACGGTCTGTCCGTGGACGTGGGCGGCGGCGTTCGCTCGCTTGCACGCATCGACGAGCTGGCAGGCTACGGCGCACGCCGCATTGCGCTGGGCACCGTGCTGGTGACCGAGCCGGGTTTTGCCGAGGTGGCGGCCCAAGGCTTTGGCAAGCTGTTGGTGGCAGATATTGCCGCGCGCGACGGCCAGGTCAAGGTGAATGGCTGGCGCGACGGCGCGGGTGTGGCGCTCGACGATGCCGTGGCGCAGCTTTCCGAGCTGGGCTTTAAGCATCTGGTGTATACCGACATCGCGCGCGATGGCATGCAGACGGGCGTCGATGTGGCGGCGTATCGCCATGTGGCCGAGGTCGCGGGATTTCCCGTCGTGGCTTCGGGCGGCATCTCGACGCTCGACGACATCCGCGCGCTGGCCGCGGTGGGCGAGGGCGCGATTGAAGGTGCCATCACCGGCCGTGCGCTCTACGAGGGCAACTTTACGCTGGTACAGGCGTTGGCCGCCGCCCGAGGGGAGGAGTAGCCCATGCTTACCAAGCGCGTGATTCCCTGTCTAGACGTCAAGGACGGCCGTGTGGTCAAAGGCGTCAACTTTGTGAGCCTGCGCGATGCGGGCAATCCGGTGGAGCTTGCCCGTGCCTACGACCGCGAGGGTGCAGACGAGGTCGTCTTCCTGGACATTACCGCCACGAGTGACAACCGCGCGACGACTATCGAGATGGCAGCGCACGCGGCCGAGGAGCTCGCCATTCCCTATACCGTTGGCGGCGGCTTTCGCGACCTGGCAGGCATGCGCACCATGGTGGCGGCCGGTGCCGACAAGGTGTCGCTTAACTCTGCCGCCGTGCGCGACCCGTCGTTGATCAGCCAGGCCGCCGCGGCGTTTGGTAGCCAGGCCGTGGTCGTGGCGATCGATGCCAAGCGTGTCGGATTGCCCGGCGCATCCGGTGCCGACAAGTGGGAGGTCTTCACGGCGGGCGGTCGCAACGCCACGGGTATCGATGCGGTGGCGTGGGCCGAGGAGGCGGCCCGTCGCGGCGCCGGCGAGATCTTGCTCACCAGCATGGATCGCGACGGCACCAAGGCTGGCTTTGACCTGGCGCTTACCCGCGCCGTGGCGCGCGCGGTGCCAATTCCCGTCATCGCGAGCGGCGGCGTGGGCACGCTCGAGCATTTTGCCGAGGGCGTGATCGAGGGCGAAGCCGACGCCGTACTGGCGGCCAGCGTCTTTCACTTTGGAACCTTCAGCATTCGTCAGGTGAAGGAGTATATGGCCTCACAAGGCATCCCTGTCAGGTTGGACTTCTAGCGCTGCGGCTTGCCCAGGCACCGCATCTTGCCGCTCAAACCGTCGCTCGCGTACCAAAGTACGCGTCGCTCCTCTTTCGCGACAACCTGCGGCACCTGGACAACCCTCGCCGACCTGCGATGTTTACGGTAATTACTTGGGAGAAATGATGACTGAGGTAATAGAAGCGTCTGATCTTACGTACGACGCCCGCGGGCTGATTCCTTGTGTGGTTCAGCAATATGACACCGGCGAGGTGCTTATGGTTGCTTGGATGAACGAGGAGTCGGTGGGGCTGACGCTCAAGACCGGGACCACGTGGTTTTGGAGTCGCAGCCGTCAGGAGCTCTGGAACAAGGGCGCGACGAGTGGCAACATGCAAGAGGTCAAGGAGCTCTGGGCCGACTGCGATAGCGATACGCTGCTGGTCAAGGTGGACTCGCCGGGCCCGGCCTGCCATACCGGCAACCGTACCTGCTTCTTTAAGCGCGTGGAAGGGGGAGTGCGATGAAAGTCGTGACGCCGTTCGAGGTCGCCGACTGCAACACCGAGCTCCTCCGCGCGGGCGTGCCATGCCGCGTGCACCTGACTGATGCCTGCGGGGCGCAGTCGCTTTGGCTCGAGGCCGAGAAGGAAAGGCTCGATGAGGCCCATGCCGTCATCGTTGAGTTCTTTGAGAAAAAGGGCGCAAAGTCTCGGTTCGATGAGACCGGTACCTACTTTACGCTGCAGTAACGAGAGGAAATAACCATGGGAGTCAGAACAGCTAACGTGCAGCCGGGAAATATCGGCGAGACGCTGACGGGTCTGGCCGAGGTGATTCACGGTCGTCGCGATGCGTCGCCACAGGAGAGCTACACCGCCCGTCTGCTGACCGACGTCGAGGACGAGCTGCTCAAGAAGCTTGCCGAGGAGGCGAGCGAGGTGATCATGGCCTGCAAGGATAACGACCACGATCACATCCGCTATGAGGCCGGCGACCTGATCTACCACTTGCTCGTGACGCTCGAGCGCTACGGCATCACCCTCGACGAACTGGCCGGCGAACTCAACGCCCGCCGCCACTAGTCATTGGGGACGTTCTTAAACGACTGGCCGTTAGGGACAGTCTTTGCCAGCGCTGCCAAATAACACGCCCAATTACTACGATGAAACTTGATCTGCTGACCACACGTCGGCTTTGAGCAAATCGTCAACGCTTCTGCCTGCGGTTTTATTTTCGGCATTAAGCCGATGGTCGGAGGTTTGCGGTTCATCGTAGTAAACGGGCGTTCTTTTTGGCGGGCGGTGCTGCACGGGCGTCGGTGGCGAGCGAAACGATCTGTTTTCCTCCGTCCCCAAGGGGTCATTCGTGAAGAGCGTCCCCAATAGCTAGTCGTTTAAGAACGTCCCCAATGACTAGTTAGGCGAGGGGTGTGGATTCCCATTCGCCGGTGGGGTGGGGGATGTCGAAGGTTCGATAACCGCAGTCGTAGGCGTGGGCCTGAGCCTCGCGAATGTTCCAGCAGATGTCGCAGGCGCGGTGCGCGTCCGAGCCAAAAGTGATTGGCACCTCGGCGTGGGCGAAGCAGCGCAACAGCCCCGTCGAGGGGTAATAGTCGTCGAGGCCCTTACGCGGCGCGGCGGTCGAGACTTCGACACGGCGACCCGTATCGTGCGCGCACTCGGCCATCTGCCCCCAAAACGGCGCCGGGTCAAAATCGGGCGCCAAGCCCTCCTTCGAAAAACGCATGACCAGGTCGGGGTGGGCCATCACGTCAAAGTTAAGCGAGCTTTCGCAAGCACGGCACCAGTCGTCGACGTAGTGTTCCCATACGCCGCGTACGCCTAAGTTTTCCCAAACATGCAGGTTGGCGTCGTCATCGATCCAGCCGCAGCGCGAATCGGGCGTATCGGGACGAGCGACATCCTCTGTCCCTGCCGTGCCCGCGGCGCCTGCCGCAATATCTCCCGGGTCGCTAATCCAATGCACGCTGCCCAAGCGCACCACGGCGCCCTGGGACCAGCGCTCGACCAAAGGCTCGCAGCCCTCGTACCAATCGCATTCAAAACCGTAGATAAAGGTGAGCTCCGGCGCAATCTGCGCGGCGAGTTTGCGGGCGTCCTCAAAGGCCAGGCGATGTGCCGGCAAGTCGCCCTCGACAACCTGCACTTCGCAGTTGGCGTCCATGCTGGCAGGCAGGGTGAGGTGGTCGGTCGAGACCATGACACGGCAGCCGGCGGCGGCAGCAGCGCGGACGTTGTCCTCAAACGAGGCATGGCCGTCCGAAAACGAGGTGTGGGTGTGACAATCGACCAGCGGGCAAGCGGACATGGCGGCTCCTTTGCGTCAAGCGAATCCGCTTCATTGTAATGGCGCAGCCTCGGCGCGGCGGGAACGCTGCAAGTCGAAACCGACTGGAAAGGGCAGGCGGCGCGTGCCGGCGCCGGCGACTACTTGCTTCGTGCCGCCACGCGTTTGGCCTGCACCGTTACCATCGCGTGTCTCACGGCGGTGATGGGGCGATAGCGGATCATACGCGGTCCCGACCAGCGCATGACCTCGCGGATCTTCTCGCGCATGGCAGGCCGGTAGCAATGCGAAGGACAGGCCGAGCAAAATGTCTTGGTGCCCATGTGCGGGCAGTGCTCAATGCGCGCGATGGCGTATTTCTGCAGCTCGGCGCATTCGGGGCAGAGCGTAATGGTCCGAAGGCCGAGCTTCACGCGCACGGGCTCATCGTCGCCAGCCTGTTCGACCGCATGCCCGCCGCCATGATGCCCACGACACCACAGCGCAATCATCTGCGACACCATCTGGGCCTCGCGCTCGCGTTTGCGTGCCAGCTCCGGTGTGTCGACCGGGCGCGCCATTAGCTCAGCCTCCCGTGCTCGACCGAAAGCGAGAAATCGGCAAACGAGCAGGTGCTGGCACGGTGGCTTACGAGCACAATGGTCTTGCCGCGGCGCTTGAACTCGTCGATCGCCTGCATTACGGACGCCTCGTTGAGGGCGTCGAGTGCGCTGGTGGGCTCGTCGAGCAAGATGAAAGGCGCGTCGTTGAGGAAGATACGCGCAAGGCCGATGCGTTGGCGCTCGCCGCCCGAGAGCGAGTCGCCCAGCTCGGCAACCGGGGTGTCGAGACCCTGCGGCAGGCGGTCGATGAGGGCGGTAAGCGAAGCGGAGCGGCAAGCGTCGAGCAGCTCGGCATCGGTGGCGTTGGCGCGCGCGACTAGCAGATTCTCGCGTACGGTGCCGCAGAACAGATGTGTGTCCTGGGTCATATAGGCCTCGTGGCTGCGCAGGCTCGCCGTGTTGATGCGGCGGGCATCGACGCCGCTCACCGTGATGGCGCCGGCTGCGGGGTCCCAAAAACGCATGAGCAGCTTAAGCAGCGTCGACTTGCCCGAGCCCGAGCGCCCCATGATGCAGGTCATGGTACCGGGCGCAAAGGTGCAGGTCACGTCGTCGAGGATGAGACTCGCAGCGGTGTCGTTCGCGGCCTGCTCTGTGGCGTCCGCACCGCTCGCGTCCACGCCGCCCGCATAGCTAAAGCTCACATGCTCGGCTGCGGCGCCGGAAAACTCAACGTTCTGTCCATCGGCGACCTCGGCGCACTGGGGCTGCTCGTCGAGCAAATCGAGCACGCGTGCGCCCGAGGCGAGCGTCTCCTGCAGCGAGGCGCCCAGGCGGCTCACGGCCATCGCCGAGCCAAACGACGACACAAAGGTAAAGACGGCGACAAACGCTGCGGCAAAATCGATCGTTCCCGCAGCCACCAGCTGCAGCGCTCGCCCGAGCATCACCAGATTGGCCGCAAGAATAAGCGCATCGGCTACGGCCTCGCTGGCCGCCTGGCGGCGCTTGAGGCGCGCGTCCACGGCGCCGACTTGCTCGGTCAGCTTGCTCAGGGCACGGCTGCGATCGGCGCCACCGGCAAACTGGATAGTCTCGGATGCGCCGCGCAGACTGTCGAGCACAAAGGCACCCAGCTTACCGGCGCCCTCGCGGCTCTGGCGGCCGGTGGTGCCGCATGCCTTGGCCGAGGTCAGGGGCAGCAGCACGCCCAGGACCGCGTAGGCCACGAGCGCGATGCCCGCGAGCTCGGGGCTCACAGCCAGCAAAAAGCCCTCAAACACAACGGTGCAGACCAGAGCTATGGCAATGGGCGAGATGGTGTGCGCGTAGAAGACCTCGAGCAGCTCGATATCCGAGGTGACCAGGCTCACGAGCTCGCCCTTGCCGCGGCCCTCGAGCTTGGCGGGAGCGAGCTGGCGCAGGGCGCCAAACACCAGGTCGCGAATGTGCGCGAGCAGACGGAATGCGATGTAATGGTTGCAGAGCTGCTCGCCGTAGTGGAGCGGCCCGCGTGCGATGCCGCAGGCGGCACAGGCCGCGCATGCTGCGATAAGACCAAGCCCCAAGGCGTTGCGGCCCAGCGCGGCCATAAGGCCGAGGGCGCCAAAGGCCGGCACGAACGCGGCGGTGAGCATGCCAATGCTGCCCAGCACGACGGCTAGCACAAGCCAGCCGGCAAGCGGTCGGACGAGCCCCATCATGCGCCACATGATGGACGGCGCCGAGCGACGGGCGCGGCCGGAGTCAGGCGCCGCGGTAGCGGAAGACGAGCCGGCACCGTTGAGGCCATCGGTGCAGGCAGCGCCGCCGTCAACAGCCTCAACCGCGCCGGCATCTTCGACGTCCTCGGCATCACCCTCCGCATACGCATATGCCGAGAGCTGCTCCTGGCTGTTCCACATGCACGCATAGGTGCCCGCGGTGGCCAAGAGCTCGCCGTGAGTTCCGTGCTCGGCAATACGGCCACGCTCCAGCACCAGGATCTGATCGGCGCCTACGATCGTCGACAGGCGGTGTGCCACCACGATTACGGTGTGCTTGCCGGCGAGCGATGCAATGACCTCGCCGATTGCGGCTTCGCTTGCGGCGTCCACATTGCTCGTCGCCTCGTCAAACACATAGATCGGCGAGTCGTGCAGCAGGGCGCGTGCCATGCACACGCGCTGGCGCTGACCGCCCGAAAGGTTGGTGCCGCCTTCGTTAATCACCATGTCGAGCCCGCCGTTGGCCCGCACAAAGGCCGCCACGCGCGTGCGGTCGAGCGCGCGCAAAAGCTCGGTATCGGTGGCGTTGGGCTGGGCGAGCAGCAGGTTATCGCGCAGGGTACCGGCAAACAGGTAGCCGTTGGTGGGCACCAGCGTGACGGCGCGCATGAGCGAGGCGGCCGTGGCATCGCGCAGCTCGACGCCGCCGATGCGAACGCTGCCACGGTAGGCACCCTTGCGGCCCGCGATAATCCCCGCGAGCGTGGACTTGCCGCCGCCGCTTTCGCCCACGAGTGCCACGAGCGAGCCGTGCGCAATGGCCGCGCTGGCGCTGTCCAGCACCGTGCGGTCGCCGTATGCATAGCTCACGCCCGCGAGCTCGATATCGCCGCGACCGTCAAGCTCAACATCGCCGCGCTCGGGCTCGGGCGTATCCAAAATGCCAAACATGCGGCGCGAGGCGGCCATGCCGTTCATGGCCGTGTGGAACAGCGATCCCAGGCGGCGCATAGGCAAAAAGAACTCCTGTGACAGAAAGACGATGAGGAAGGCAGCCTCAAAGCCGATCTTGCCCGTGGCGAGCTGCAGTGCGGCCACGATAATGCCGAGCGCGGCGCCCATATAGACGACCAGGTCCATAACGCAAATGGAGCGCAGCTGCATCACCAGCAGGCGCATGGTCGCTGTGCGGAAACGCTCGGACTCGGCGTTGATGCGCTCGTGCCAGCTGCGATCGGCCTGGTAGACCTTAAGGGTGGTGAGACCCTGCACGGCCTCCAGGAACATGCCGCCAAGATCGACATAGCTGCCCCAGTACTCGGCACCGATCTTTTTGGCGTTGCGCATGACCATCATGATGGAGACGGGGATGACCGGAACGCAGGCGAGCAGTAGCGCGGCGGGAAGACCCGCTTGGCCCACGAGCAGTACAAACAGCGTGATGGGTGCCAAACCGGCAAAGAAGAGCTGCGGCAGGTAACCGCCAAAGTACACCTGGAGTTGCGTGGCGCCCTCGACGCTGGTCTGGACGGCCTCGGCGGTGGGGACGGTTTCGGTGTAGGAGGGGCCGAGTGCGGTGAGCTTGTCGTAGACGAGCGAGCGCACGCGGCGGACGGCCTCGAACGCGGCCTTGTCGCCGGCGCGTTGGGCCAGGTAGATGGAGGCGGCGCGCACGATGATGGCGGCGGCGAGCGGCAAGGCCGCCTGTGCGAGGGCATCGACGGCGAGCGCGGCGGAAAGACCGTTCGTGACGATGCCGCCCAAGATGCGCGCAAGCATCCACATCACCGTGATGTTTGCCATGAGCGCGATCCACTTAAACAGGACGCTTGCCATAATGTAGGGCGTTGCCTGCGGAACCAGGGAGAAGAGCCGCTTCTCGAACATGAAACCTCCTATGCCGTAACGGTGCCGGGCTGGGTCGTCGGCAGCCGCTTAGTTAGCCAAATGCAACTAGAGTAACATCGTGCAGCGGTTAAGTATGCCGAGGGTAATTTTTAGCCGTTGAACTGCGTAGAAAGTTCAAAATTGTTGAGTGCGGCGAACTTTGTGGTGGACGGAATGCGGGCGCAATTTTGATCGTGTGCGGCCCGCTCCAAAACGTGTACGTCAGCCTCCAAAACCGACAAAAAATGACATGTTTGGAGGCTGACGTACATGTTTGGATAGGGGCAAGGGCGACGACGGACGAAAGTCACGCCTGTGCCACGTTCGATGTGCTAGCGTTTGGGTGAATAAAACGAGCCCGTGCGGAAAGGATCCGGACCGTATGCAACGTGGAAGTACATCTCCGCTGTCCCGCGAGACCGATGCGCCCGAGACCATCGTCAAGCTGGAATGCGACATCGACGACGCATCGCCCGAGGTGCTCGCCTACGCCGCCGAACGCCTGCGCGAGGCGGGTGCGCGCGAGGTGCACTGGCTACCCCTCTACTGCAAAAAAGGCCGCCCCGGCTGGCAGCTGCAGGTGATTTGCTCGCATGAGGATATCGAGCGCCTGCAGGCGATCATCTTTTTGGAGACCACGACCAACGGTATTCGCCGCCAAGTCATGGAGCGCGTCTGCCTGTCACGTCGCTTTGAGCAAGTCACAACGCCTTGGGGCGAGGTATCCGTTAAGGTGGCGACCCTGCCCGACGGCACCGAGCGCGCCGCGCCCGAGTACGAGGACTGCGCCCGTCTTGCCCGCGAGCACGACGTGCCACTCCAGCGCGTGATGCAAGCGGCCCAGAGCGCGGCGCTGCGATTCGAGTAACACGGTAGATGGGCTCCACATCCGCCGGACCCCGTATTCAGCCCTCATCAACCCCACTCTGAAAGGACTCCCCATGAAATACCTCATCGCCTCCGACATCCATGGCTCGGCATACTGGGCCGAGCGCCTCTGCACTGCCATCGAATCCGAACAGCCCGACCGCATCGTGCTGCTGGGCGACCTGCTCTACCACGGCCCGCGCAACGACCTGCCGCGCGACTATGCCCCCAAGCGTGTGATTCCGCTGCTCAACGCCCTGGCCGACCGCATCATCGCGGTGCGCGGCAACTGCGACGCCGAGGTCGACCAGATGGTGCTCGACTTTCCCGTCATGGCCGACTACGCCACCCTGTTTGACGAGACCGGCCGCGAGCTGTTCCTGACACACGGCCACGTCTTTGGCGCCGGCATGCACAACAGCGTTGACCATGCGCCCGCGCTGCCCGAGGGCTCCGCGCTCGTCTACGGCCACACGCACATCAAGGTCAACGAAGCGAGCGAGACGCACCCGGGCCTGTGGCTCTTTAACCCCGGCAGCGTGAGCATCCCCAAGGACGGCACGCACAGCTACGGCATCTACGAGGGCGGCGCGTTCCGCCACGTGATCCTGGAGGAGGAGGAGTAACCATGTCCGAGCATATGGCTCAGCAAAATGCCGAGGGTTCGCGCGACCTGTCCACGCTGGTAGACGCGTCGGCCGAGCTACAGCATCTGGTGCAGACCATCTGGCGCCTGCGCCAGCCCGACGGCTGCCCGTGGGACCGCGAACAGACGCACCGCAGCATCGGTAAGAACATGATCGAGGAAGCCTACGAGGCGCTCGACTGCATCGAGGCCGACGACGCGGCACACCTGCGCGAGGAGTTGGGCGATGTGCTCATGCAGGTAGTGCTGCATGCACAGATTGCCGCAGATGCCGGCGAGTTTACGCTGGCCGACGTGGCGCGCGATATCGACGCCAAGCTCATCCGGCGCCATCCGCACGTGTTTGGCGATGTGGATGCCGACAACTCCGACGAGGTGCTCAAGATCTGGGACGAGGTCAAGCTTGCCGAGAAGGCCGCCAAAGACCAGGCCGTGGCGGCAGGCGAGGCCGCACCCGAGGGTCTGCTCGACGGTGTGCCCACGCACCTTCCGGCGCTGATGCAGGCTCAGAAGGTGTCGCGCAAGGCGGCTGCCGTGGGCTTTGAGTGGGAGACGGTCCAGGACGTGTGGGACGAGGTCGCCGAGGAGCGTGCCGAGTTTGAGGCCGAGGCTCCCGGCTCTCCCGAGCGCGAGATGGAGTTTGGCGACCTGCTCTTTGCCCTGGTCAACGTTGCGCGCAAGGAGGGAATCGACGCCGAGAGCGCCCTGCGTGCCAGCACGGCAAAGTTCCGCCGCCGTTGGGCTGCGATGGAGCAGATGGCGGCCGATGCCCATGTTGACCTTGCCGAGCTTTCAACCCATGGCCTCAATGATCTGTGGGATGCCGCAAAGGCGGAGGAGTAAGACTGCGGGAACGACGGGCTGACACGCCCCATCGTTCCCGCTATTTTTTTTCGAAAATCAAGTGTATCCCTCGGCTAACTTAGGGCATAATGCAAAAAGTGCGACATGGCTTACTTACGGAGGCACACCGACGGTGCACAGTCAGCCAGTCGCTTGCATCCACTACGTTTCCAAGTGAGAGGGAGACAGCATGAGTGATATTTTGGACGTCTACGGTCGCGAGGTGCTCGACAGCCGCGGCAACCCCACTGTCGAGGTCGAGGTCGTGCTCGAGGATGGCAGCTTTGGCCGCGCGATGGTGCCTTCGGGCGCTTCGACCGGTGCCTTTGAGGCCTGCGAGCTGCGCGATGGCGACAAGGGCCGCTATCTGGGTAAGGGCGTCTCTCAGGCCGTCGAGCACGTCAACAACGAGTGTGCCGATGCCGTCGTGGGCCTCGATGCCTTCGACCAGCGCGCCGTCGATGCCGCGCTGATCGCCGCGGACGGTACCCCCAACAAGACCAAGCTCGGCGCTAACGCCATTCTGGGCGTGTCGCTGGCCGTCGCCCGCGCCGCTGCCGAGTCGGCGGGCCTGTCGCTGTACCAGTACCTGGGCGGCGTCAACGCCCACCTGCTGCCCACGCCCATGATGAACATCCTCAACGGTGGCGTGCATGCCGACAACAACGTTGACTTCCAGGAGTTCATGATCATGCCGGTGGGCGCCCCGAGCTTTGCCGAGGGTCTGCGTTGGTGCGCCGAGGTCTACCACACCCTCAAGGGCGTGCTGCACGAGGCGGGCCTGGGCGGCGGCGTGGGCGACGAGGGCGGCTTTGCGCCCAACCTCAAGACCAATGCCGAGCCGTTTGAGTACATTACCAAGGCCGTCGAGAAGGCCGGCTTTAAGCCCGGCGTCGACTTCATGTACGCCATGGATCCGGCTTCGACCGAGTTCTACAACGCCGAGACCGGCATGTACGAACTCAAGGGCGAGGGCGTGGAGTACACGAGTGCCCAGATGGTCGATTACTGGGAGAAGCTCGTCGACACCTATCCCATCATCTCCATCGAGGACGGCATGGCCGAGGAGGACTGGGACGGCTGGGTCGAGCTGACCCGCCGCATTGGCAACAAGGTGCAGCTGGTGGGCGACGACCTGTTCGTCACCAACACCGAGCGCCTCAAGAAGGGCATCGAGCTGGGCGCCGCCAACGCGATCCTGGTCAAGGTCAACCAGATCGGCACGCTCACCGAGTCGCTCGAGGCCATCGAGACCGCCAAGGAGGCCGGCTACGCTTGCATCGTGAGCCATCGTTCCGGCGAGACCGAGGATTCCACGATCGCCGACCTCGTTGTGGGCGTCAACGCCGGCCAGATCAAGTCGGGCGCCCCGTGCCGCAGCGACCGTATTGCCAAGTACAACCAGCTCATCCGCATCGAGGACGAGCTCGAGGGCAGCGCGCGCTACGCCGGCAAGGCCGCGTTCTACAACATTCGCTAGGCAAGCGGCGTGTGCGGGGGCGGGGCTGACTCGGATTCGCCTCGCTCCCGCCGGGCACTGTTGAGCACCATTGGGCGCTGGGCCATATGGCTCAGCGCCTTTTTTATGTCGAGCAAAGGCTGTCGAAGGCGGTGCGCGCGCTCGTGCTATAACTAAAGAACTTAGCGCAAACAAACCTCAACCGCACAAGGCGCACATGGATCAGATTTACGACAACAGGTACTATTCCGCCGGTTCGCGTGAGCCGTCGCCTCGCCGTGCGCGCACGGTGCAGCTCGGTGGGTCCGCCTACGCCGGCGCCGACCGCTCCACGCAGCGCCCGACAAGTACCTCGCGCCCCAATGCTCAAGTGAATACTTCGACAGATGGACCAGTACGTCCGACACGTTCGCCGCATTCGTCGCGTCCCTCGGCCCAGACGCACGACAAATCGAGCAGACCTTCGAGCCGTCTTTCGGGCTCGGACTTTATGCGCTACGCCAACGACAATGCGGTGGTCAAGGCGATCTACGACTTTACCCATGGACCCCAGCGCGGGCTGTTTATTGGCATTGTCGTCGTCCTGGTGCTCGTGAGTTTGTACTTTCCCGTGCGCGACCTCTACGTTGCCAAACGCTCGAGCGATATCTTGGCCAAGCAGGTCGAGATTCGCCAGCAGTACAACGACGAGCTGCAGAAAAGCGTCGACAAACTGCTCTCGGAGGAGGGCATTAAGGACGCGGCGACCGAGGACCTTGGCCTGGTGATGCCCGGCGAGACCAAGATTGACGTGCTGGGCCTGGACGACGATTCGGACTCGTCGTCGAGCAAAAAGTCCTCGAACGCCAAGAAGGCCAGCGAAGTCGCCAAAGAGATCGAAGAGGTCGGCAAGGACGCGCCGTGGTACATCCAGACGCTCGATATGCTGTTTGGATTTAACGGCGTCGAGGGCCAGACGGTCGTGTCCAACGGCAAATAGCGCCCGGAGGGGAGCCTGCAATGACGCATTGCGACAAACGATATAAGGTGGCGGCGATTGACTTGGGAACGGTGTCGTCGCGACTGGTGTTGGCCCAGGTCGAGGGCGGGGCGATCGTGGAATCGTCCAAGCATACCGAGATTACCGACTTGGGCGAGGGCGTGGATGCGACGGGGCGCTTTTGCGAGGCGGCCGTTGAGCGCGTGCTCGCCGCATGCCGCATGTTTATGGACGAGGCTCGTGCCTTTGGGGCCGCGTGCATCTGCACCACGTGTACGAGCGCCGCGCGCGATGCGTCCAATGCCGCCCTGCTGCTGGACGGCCTGCGCGAGCTGGGGCTTGAGCCACAGGTGATTCCGGGCGAGGTCGAGGCGCGCCTGACGTTTTTTGGCGTGGCGCACGACTTTGCTGGCGAGCGCATCATCGTTGCCGATTCGGGCGGCGGATCCACGGAGCTCGCGACGGGCGTCTATGCACCGGAGCGCGGCGTCTTTGCGCTGGAGGGAACGCGCTCGCTGGACATCGGTTGCCGCCGTGTGACGGAGCGGTTTTTCTCGGCGCTGCCGCCTGCGGACGGCGAGCTTTCTGCCGCTGCCAACTGGGCAAACGAGCAGTTCGCTGCCTATTTTGAGGGCCTGCCGAGCAATTTTGAGCGCGCAGAGCGCCTGGTCGCGGTGGGCGGTACCGTCACGACGCTCGTGGCACTCGTTCACGAGCTAGAGCCGTATAATTCGAGCTTTGTGCACCTGCGCGAGCTTTCGCTGGAGAAGGTTTCGGCCGCTATCGAGCGCATGTCCGCGCTGGATGTTGCGGGCATCGCCGCGTTGCCGGGCGTGCAACCCAAGCGCGCGGGCGTGATCTTGGCAGGTGCCGTGGTGATTCGCGAGCTCATGCGAGCCGGCGGCTACGACACGCTCACCGTAAGCGAGAACAGCCTGCTCGCCGGCATGGCCGCTACCATCAACGAGGTTCTCGACGGCGCCATCCCCACCATTGGCTGGACCCCCAGCCTTAGCGCCCTTTAAAAGTGGTCAAAAAAGCTCTGTCCCGAATGAGCTGCTCTGCAGTTGACGGCACCTAAAGGAAACGGGCCCGCATCCCTGGGGGACACGGGCCCGTAAACAATACGTGGTAGGGGCGGTGGGACGTCCGCGTATTTGCTGCGCAAATCCGCACCGGCTTCGGACGCCTGCCGGCGCCCTCGCCGGCTCGCTGCGAACGCTGCGCGTCCGCTTGACGCTCGCCCCTTCGCGGGTTCGAGTCTCACCGGCGTCTAAAAGAAGCGAGCCCGCATCCCAAAGGGACACGGGCTCGAACGCTTCATATGGTAGGGGCGGTGGGACTCGAACCCACAATCCTTGCGGCGAGAGATTTTAAGTCTCCTGCGTATGCCAATTCCGCCACGCCCCCGTGAGACTAGAAGTCTAGCACAAGGCGCCCGTTACGCGTTGACGGCCATCGAGTGCCGGCCCGACTTTTCCAAGTACTCGGCGAACTTGGCTTCGTCGCCTTTGTTTTTGTACTGCAGGGCCAACAGGTACTCCAAGCGGCAACCCTTAACCTTATCGTCGCCGGCCTCCTTGAGCATGCGCTCCAGCTCGGGAATGTCGTTGTGGCGCTTGAGGATCATCGTGTCATACATCAGCTGGCATTCGTGCGCGACTGCCTCGGCCTGGCCGCCCTCAAAGCCATTGATCTCGCGCAGCAATTCCTTGGACTTTTTGCGGTCCTCCTGACCAACGTAGTAGTTAAAGGCCTTAATGACCAGGTCGACGCGCTGCATCTTGGGCAGATTGAGCCCCAGCAGCAAATCGAACATCTCATCGGCGCGCTTGTGGTCCTCGCGCAGCAGATAGGAGTTCAGGCGCAGGTAGTCGCGGTTGTAGCGCGGGTACAGCATGCTGGTGAGTTTGCCGTCGAGCAAACGATCGAACTCGTCCCACTGCTTGGCAGCCATAAGCTGCTGCAGGCGCTTGAACGTTGTGCGTTTTTTGACGCTAAAGAACACCGACACGGCGATGCAGATGATAACGACGGCGGTCCAGAGTGTGCGGGAATCGGGCATATTGGGATCCTTAGTCGCTCATAAAGCGAGCGGTATGACAACACGTACTAGATGTATTATACGCAGCGCGCAAGCAAACTGGCATAAAAGCTCATCGAGGCTGAGTGCCATCGCTCGCTGCGGTACACTTACCTAAAGTAAACCATGAAGGGAGACATTACCTATGAAGAAGATCGTTTTGGCTTGCGGTGCTGGCGCTGCTACTTCCACGCTTGTTGCCCAGAAGGTCGCCACCATGCTCGACGCCAATGGTTATGCCGGCAAGTATGAGATCGTGCAGTGTGCCATCTCCGAGGCCAAGGACTACTGCGACGAGGGCGCCGACCTGCTGATCGCCACCACCGTTGCCCCCGAGGGCCTCACCTGCCCGTACGTGAGCGGCGTGCCCTTCATGACGGGCATGAACCGCGTCGCTGCCGAGAAGGCCGTCCTCGACGTCATGGCTCAGTAGACGCTGACTGTATGAGTGAGCAGAACGCCAATCCGGTCGAGCTCTTTGGCATGCGCGTTGCCCATGTGGGCATTAACGCCACCGACCCGGCAGATGCCCTGGAGATCGCGGAGCTGTTCTCGACGATGATGGGCCTGCCCGTTATCGAGACCCCGGTTTCGTACTTTAACGATTCGCTGGTCGAGATCATGAAGCAGAACGGTCGTGGCGCCAAGGGCCACATTGGCTTTGCTGTCAACGACATCGATGCGGCCGAGAAGTGGTTTGCCGAGCGCGGGCTCGAGGTCAACGAGGAGTCGCGCGTGCTGCTGCCCGACGGCGGCACCAAGCTCGTGTACTTTAAGCGCGAGTTCGCCGGCTTCGCCGTGCACCTGTGCCGCGAGTAGCGCACAGGCTGCTATAGCTAGCAAAAAGGGATAGGGCCGCATGGCCTTATCCCTTTATTTATGCCGAGGGGCTTCCTACCGCGGCAGGCGAATCGTAAAGCGGCTGCCGACGCCCTCGACTGAGGTCACGCCAATGACACCACCATGGCTATCGACGATCCACTTGGCAATGGCAAGCCCCAGACCCGAGCCCTGCGCGCCGGCATCGCGTGCGTTGTCGGCGCGGTAGAACCGTTCAAACGCGTGAGCTGCGGATTCCTGGTTCATGCCGATACCCTCGTCCTCAACACTTATGTCGATCGTGCCTGCGCCCGCATCCGGCGCTACGCCAAACGAGATGGGCGTGCCCGCGTCCGAATACTTGGCGGCGTTTTGCACGATCACGCGCAGAGCCTGCTTCACGAGCGCCACGTCAACGGGCGCGTCGCAGCACGGGTCGCTGACAAGCGCAGCGTCGTACGCCAGTCGATACGTGTGCGCGGCATCGATCATCTGTGACTCCTCGCATACCTCGCCGACCAGCGCGGCCAGGTTGGTATTCGCACGCCGCAGGACCGTGCGTCCGGCGTCGCCGCGTGCCAAAAACAGCAGCTGTTCCACGAGCTCTTGCATGTGCTCGCTTTCGGCCTTGAGGGACGCGATGGATTCTGCCAGCACGTCCGGGTCGTCTTTGCCCCAGCGGTCGAGCATGTTCACGTAGCCCTGAATCACCGCGATGGGTGTGCGCAGCTCGTGGCTTGCATCGTTGACAAAGCGCATCTGCTGCAGCTTGGCTTCTTGCATCTGGCACAGCAGGCGGTTGAGCGCGACCTCGATGCTCGCCAGGTCGGCGTCGCCGGTGGTGACGCTCGGCGAGTCGACGCTCGCGCGCTCGATGGCCTGCTCGAGCGTTTCCATCTTGCCGCCGGAGAGCTGCATACGGCTGAGCTCGTCTACGCGCAGGGCCAGGTCGTTGAGCGGCGCCATGGTGCGGCGCACGCGGCGGGCGCCGCCGAGCATGTTGAGCACGCTGATGACCTGCCAACCCACAACTACAAGGTAGAGAGGCCATAGCGTGACGAGGTCCTGCGCGAGGGGGAAAGTCTTGGTGGTACGCGCAAGCTCGACGGTATAGGTGAGCGTTGTCAGGTCCCAGCCGCGCGCGGGCGTCAGCGACATGCTGCGAACGGTGGCGCTGGGGATCCATCCTGCGGTAAACGCGCCGTTGGGCAGCGTCTGGTTGTATCCATAGACGAGGATCGCCACCGCAATAACCAACAGCAACAGATCGAGCCAGACGTAGCTCATCAGGCGGCGCCACATATAGCTCCAGTTGATGGCGCGGGCGATGGAGGTGACGCGCTTGGCCTCGGCATTACGCGCGGCAGACATAGCCCACCCCGCGCACGGTCTGGATGATGCGGGCACCGCCGGCGTCTTCGATCTTGGCGCGCAGGTGCGCAATGTGCACGTCGACGTTGTTGGTGTCGCCCACGTATTCGTAGCCCAGCGCCTCGTGCGCGATGCGCTCGCGCGTGAGTACGGTGCCGGCGTGCGCCATAAGCAGGGCGAGGACGTCGAACTCGCGGGCCGTGAGCGCGATGGGCGAGCCGCCGACCGTGACCTCGCGGCGGTCGGGGTCGAGCGCGACCGAGCCCACGGCGAGCGTGGCGGGGGAGGGCGTGGCGGAAGCCTGGGTCGAGTCGCTGACCGGGGGTATCGCAGTGGCGCCGGCGCCCGCGTCGCCTGCCGCGCCCGCCCCAGTACCGGCGCCGCCAACGCCCGAAGCCGCCCGCACGGCCTCCGAGCGCTTCAGTGCCACGCGGATCCGTGCGAACAGCTCCTCAATCGCAAATGGCTTGGTCAGGTAATCGTCGGCGCCGGCATCGAGCCCGGCCACCTTGTCCATCACGGCATCGCGCGCGGTGACCATAATCACCGGCACATCCTTGTGCTTGCGGACACGTCGCAAGACCTCCATGCCGTTGAGCTGCGGCAACAGTACGTCGAGCAGAATCAGATCGTAGTCGCGCTCCAGCGCCAGGTCCACGGCAGTGCGGCCATCGGCGGCGTGTTCCACCTGGTAGCCTTCGTGCTCCAGCTCGAGCGTCACAAAGCGGGCGATTTTCTCCTCGTCCTCTACGATCAGGATCCGTGCCATTCGTGCCCCCGTCTGCGATTACTTGTCGTCGTTGAGATTTTGCTTGATGTCGTCCGCGGCGTTAGCAGCGCTATCCATAAGGTTGTTGATGCTGCCGGGCACGTCGCCGTCGCTGTCGATGCGGTAGCGCATGCCAAAGAACAGGCCAATCAGCATCAGCCATATCGTGGCGCCCCAGGCAAACAGCGCGACGATGGGAATCAGGATGGGGATGTTGAGGATGATCGCATCGCGGCGCGTGGCGATAAACTTGGTGTCCAGACTCAGGCGGAAGAGCTTTTTGAGGTACTCCCACGCGCTGTCCATCTTCTTGGAGAAGTCGGTCTTTTCGCTCGACTTTTCGTAGGCTGCCTGCGCGGCGACCATCTCGGCAGAGGGCTCATCGACTGGCGCGGACTCGGTGGCGGCATGCGCCGACGTGGTCTGGGTCTTGCCCTGCGACTCGAGCCAAATGATGGCATCCAAAACGTTGCCGTCGGCAGCGTCGAGCGCCGCCTTGGCATCGGTGTAACTCACGTTGCACTTGGTGCGGATGGTTTCAACTTTTTCGAGGTCGTCCATGACCTGTCCTTTCGTTCGATGGGCGCGACGCCGGGCAATTTGCTCGGGCGCGAGCGTTGCGTTCGGCGGTCTGCGTTGCGCCGCCCCGCCCTTGGTCGAACTCTATAGTGCAGGTTATAGATTAAGCGATTCTTGAGCCAAGATTAATGTTGGATGAGTTTTTGGGTGGTGCGGAGGCGGGCAGGGGCAGAAAAGGCAGGTTTTGCGTGGCGTGAAGGAGGGGCGGTCTGATCTTTGGGATAGCTGATAGCGAGGTCTAATACTTTTCCGAGAAGTGAATGAGTGAAAACGGACCCCCGAAGCATCGACACTTTAGAGGTGCCGCTTCCTGCGGTTTCAATGCTGAAATCCCACGATTTTGCCGCCGAAAAATGCGGATGTTTCAGGGGTCCAAAAACAGCCGTTCACTTCGCGGAAAAGTATTAGACCTCAATAGCGGGGGATGGGGTGCCGGTGCAAAACGGCGTCAGAAATGGGGTAAACAAGGCAAACGGATCTAATGGATCAAAAATCACGTTGCAAAAGTATGAAAATATCCTACAATTGCAGCATGAAGTACTTTAGCAACATAGCGGCGATAAGCGAGCTTTCCGAGAGCGAGGGCGTGTTCACCACAGCCCAGGCGGCTCGCATGGACATCTCTCGAGATGCGCTGGCGCACTCATGCCGCGCAGGGCGTCTTGAACGGATATGCCACGGCGCCTACCGGATGTCTGGAACGCAGCGCCGAGACACCGACGAACTCAACGCCTTTTGGAAGCTCACCAATCCCTCCCTTTGCGCGTGGGAGAGAAAACGTCAGTGGGATGGCATCGCCGTGAGCGGTACGACAGCGGCGAACCTGCAGCAAATGGGCGATTTCTATCTGTCCCCCTACAGGATGACCGCGCCCATGCGTATCAATACAAGAAACGAATCCCTTTCTTTTGTAAAGCGCGAGATTGCTGAGCGGGACATCGTTTGGCTCGACGGCCTGCCGGTAACTAAACCCGAGCGCACGCTTGTCGATCTTTGCCTCGATTGCGAGGATCCCTCATTAATTATCGATGCCTATCACGACGCGCTTGGACGTGGACTCGATATACAACGGCTGAAGGATCTTGTAGAGGAGAACTCTAAAACCGCCAAACGACGCGAGCTGATGGCGCCTTTGCTGATGGTACTGAACGGGTAATGCGAAACGGAGGACATGGTGAAGTACAAAACGCCTGCCGCATTGGAGATGGCTGTTAGGAATGCCGCAAGAGAATCACCAATGGATACTAATCGGGCAATCGTCGGTTTCTACTTTCATCGCTTCCTATGTCGCGTTTTTTCAGAAGATGACGGCAGCTTTGTGCTCAAGGGCGGTCAAAGCGTCCTGGCGCGAACACTCGATGCACGTGTCACAAGAGATATTGACTTGGTTGCTCAAGAGGAGAGTCTCGAAGAGGCTATTGTCGATCTGGTGCAGGCTGCTTCGATTGATCTGGAGGATTTCGTTTCGTTCGTCTTTGATCGTGCAGAGCAAATCAAAGAAGAAGATGAGTATCGGTGCGGTGCGAAGGTGTGGTTCACCCCCTTTATGGGAACCAAGAAGCTACAGCCAATTTCAATTGACTTGGTAATTGATGAAGTGCGGGGACTTGAGCCTGAGGTTCTTGCGCCGATCGATCGTCTGAATATCGAGGGGCTCCCAGTCTGCGACTATCGAGTATGCCGAGTGGAGAGTGCCCTTGCAGATAAATTGCTCGCAATGATAGAGATGCATGAGGGCCGTGCTTCATCGCGAATCAAGGATATAGTCGACATCTTGGTGTACGCGAAAACTTGCTTCGTCGATGGGGCTACGCTTGTCGAGAGGGTCGAGAAAGAAGCGTCTGCCCGCAAAGTGGCAATGCCGGAAGAGTTCGTGGCGCCTCTCTGGTGGAAACAAAATGGTTCTGCACAGTACGTAAAGATGGCGAGGCAGGCGGGGGTACTTGATCTCGCGGGGAACATTGCTGGGGCAGAAGAGGTCGTCAATCGGTTGTATACACCGTGCTTTAATCATTCGGCGAATGTGTGCAAATGGAATCCTCAGACCACGGGATGGGAATAGGCTAGATAGTTAAGCCGGCGGCAGAATTAGTTCCTGTCGCCGGCTTAAGACGTTTCTACTGCCTATGCGCTATTCGCAGGTCTGGTCGACCACCTGGGTGACGGCCTTTTTTGCGCCTTCGAGGTCGCGCTGGGCTTGGGCGACAGTGGCCTCGGCTTGTTTCTTTGTCCTTACGACCTCGGCAAAGCGGTTGATGGATTCGCTATACTCGCGTGTGCGCGGGTCGAGCGCCGGCGGGACTTCGATCTCAAACAGGTCGCTAGGACGGATGGCGCGGATGCTGGCTGCTTCAGTTAATGCTTGAATCAGCTGCGCCCCGTGGCCTTCGGTAAGGTATCCAACAATTATCTCCGAAAACACTACGCGCTCATCTTCGGTCATCGTTTGGAATGACGGGCGAATGACGGTGGTGTTATGCGAAGCAACCAGATGCTGCTTCGCGTCATCGGCGCTGACGACGAGCAGGTTGGACGCGCCGTATCGACCCAGCATGCGTGGCATGACGATATCTCCAGCACGGAGCTCATAGCGATCGAGAACGCTGGGATCCACCTTCGCGATTCTTGAATCCGAACCTTTTGCACTCTCTACAGCGTCTGCAGGCAGAAGGTTGCCGTCTTGAAAATCCTGAGACGAGATGCGGCGTACCTCGACTGCATCAATGTCGTTCGACGTGGTGCTCTCGCGGGGCATAAAAGGTGCTACGCGCGTAAAAGTGTCACCGAGCGTGGCTCTGTAGTTTCGGGTGAGGCTGATAAGGCTGATTTTGCTTTTTGACAGAGCTGCGCGATGCAGGAGTAGCTCACGCGTGGCAAAAGTGGTCGTTTCGATAGGCGTCGACCTGGGCGTATTTGTATTAATACGGGACCAGTCAGGGGAGACAGTAAGGGTGATATCTGAAGAATACGATGTTTTGGCCACATATCGAAAACGCAGTCCGGTTTCAATTACGCTGCGGAATGCAACGCTGCGATTTCCCGAAGACAGTATGAGGAGTGCGCATGTCATGTGGGGTCTGGGCTCGGAAAGTGGCAAATAAACGACGCTCTCGATGAGCCCTTCGCGTATCAAAATCGTGCGTGCTTGTTCAGCTTTATCAAGTAAATCGGCGGGAAGTACCACGGCTGCTCGAGTGCGGCCCGAAAGGGCGAGAGCATACAGGCACCAAATAAAAGGACCCCAGTCGCAAAAATCAAGGTAGCCAGGCTCCAAATAATCGATGAGCGCGGCACTGTCTTTTTCGATATCGTGCTTATTTGCGCGGTAGTAGTTTGATGCATCGACAAACACCGGCGCTGCATCATCATCGCTTGCATTCTGCTTTCCGGGTTCAAGCTCACAAATATCGGGCACGCCGTTACCGTTTAGGGTAAAGCACTTAGCGAGATCTTCGGCATCCACAGCGCCAGGCAGACGGACAGTGAGCAGGCGACTGCCTTGTTCCAGGTTAAGCGCGCGCGAGAGGGCGGCGGCGGTGAGGCGCGGCAATGATGATGTAGTTTCACGCATGTATAGAGCCCTTTCTTCTCAGTGGGTTTATATTAGCAGAAAAATATTAAAATTTCTAATGACGAGAACAGCACGCTGTGCTATCCTCGAAGCAATCCAAAGCCAACTCAATAGCAATTGCTTGATACATTCGCTTTGTAGCCTTTAGGCAAACTAAGCAATCGAGCAGGATGATTTCACTTATGAAACTACAGGTTAGATCAATAATCATCGTTCTAGCGTCAGAATATTCTAGAACTTAGAACAGACTTACATCAACCACCTGAAACCGGATAGAAAGAAGCATTCATGAAGAAACGGGACAGTATTTACGAGGCATTCCTCAGTGCGATCGACGAGGATCTCCGCGGTATGTGCGAAGTGAACAGGAAGGCAGAGCTGCCACTTCCGTGTCCGTACTGCGGCGAGAAGAACGTCGAGCGCCTGGCTAAATCGCTCGTTGGCGTGCTGGAAGAGCGCTCGCCCGATATTCCCGGGCTGGTGCCCGAGCAGTATCGAGCTGATGTACACGAGGCCCGCGAGCTTTTGACTGCTGCGACGCTCGCTTTGCTTTCGCTGTATTTTTCCCCGCGCGATAGCTGCATGGGCAGCGTGGCAGCCGTGGTGAGCATGTTTAGGCATGGATGTAATGCGGCTTTTAAGTCAGCTGGCGTTCTCTTGTTTGAGCAGGTTACGACAGGGATGAAGTACAACGTCAAGAAGGATGCCTATATTCCGTCCCCATTCGTGCGCCATATCGATAGCAAAAAGCCTTACGACCGGCTGCACCGCGATGGATCGCGTGGCTTTACGGCGGATGAAGATGATGCCGTCATGTTTTATAAGCGCTACCTCAAGGTGCAACGACGCGTGCTCGATACGAGTCCGCGTTTCAACTTTGAGTTATGCGTCAAACGCCCGTTTGAGGCACTTTTGGACGAACGACACACTTTTTATTACATGGAGGAAAAGATGGAAATCGATTTGGCAACTAAGGTACGGGGGCTTCAGGACCGCTACCTCCTCAACTGCGCTCGGGCCAAGGGATACGACCTGCTCGACAAGCTGATGATTAATGCATTGCTTGCGTATCTGCGCGACGGGACGGTTTCAACTGCTGCTCGCGAGAGTTATCTGGCGCAGGCCGAGCGCCTGATCGGCCACGCGACCAAGTCGTCGCGCTCGGCACAGCTCAATGAGGACGACGGTGTCGATCGCATTGCTTAACAACCACCAACGTCACGGACAAGAAAGGAGCCACGCCATGTCAGTCATCAAGATGTACGGCTACGAGGCCGCGCAGCAAACGGAGTATCAGACCAAGAAGTGGGCGACTAAGGAGGAGATGCAGGCGCTGTCGTCTGGCGATGAGCAGCGCGATGTGATCCTGGCTAAGGGTGCCACGGCGGCGTTCTACGAGGACGACAAGCATTGGGAGACGAGTGTGTCCAACAATGTCTTTGCCTTTGGAGGTACCGGCAGCGGCAAAACGGCGAGTTTCATTTTGCCCAACCTGCTCAATCACCACGAATGCTGTTATGTGGTCACAGACACCAAGGGTGAGCTGCTGCGCCGTACGGGGAAAGGCTTTGAAGAGGACGGCTACGAGGTAACGGTTCTCGATACTGTTAATCCCGAGCAGTCGGCCGGATACGACCCTCTGCGCTACGTGATGGATGTCGAGGATATCCCCACTACGGTGGCGGCAATCATGGAGGGGGTCGATCCTGACGGTCGTAGCCGTAGGTATGATCCGTTCTGGGATAACGCAAACGATCTGCTGCTTCGAGCAATTGTTGGAATCCTGTATCTCCTGGAGTGTCTTGCCGGCACCCTTGCGCCGGGCGAGGACCCCAATGCTCCGCGCCGCTACCTTAAGATGAACAACGTCTTTAAACTGGCTGCGCTCATCAAGGTCACGGGGGATGGCGAGGGCCGATTCCCGTTGGACTACCTTGTAGAAGAGGTGGAGTCCAAGGAGTTCCTCGATAAGTATGGGGCTGTGAACGCAGACCTGTACGGCGTTGAGCAGTATCGCGATTTTCGAGGTGCGGCAGATAGGACGCTTAAGAGTATTCTGATCACGCTCAATGCAACTATCTCGCGGCTTAAGACGCCTCAGCTCATGCGCGTTTTTGAGAATGACGAGATGCGTCTTGATCGTATTGACGAGGGCAAGCGCGTGATCGATCTTAAGGTGAGCGACAACGATTCGGCTAATGCATGGCTTGCGAACGTTGCCCTTAAGCAGCTGTTTAACCTTGCCCAGCGCCGTGCCGATGCCAGCCCCAGCGGCCATTTGCAGCGTCGCGTGCAGTTTGTGCTCGATGAGTTTCCCAATGTGGGACGCATCCCCGATTTTGAGCGCAGCATTGCGACCGTGCGCAGCCGCGGCATTAGCTTTTTGATGTGTGCGCAATCGCTGAGCCAGCTCGATGCCGTGTACGGCAAATCCACGGCGCTTACCATTCTCGATAACTGCGATAGTTTGGTCTATATGGGTGGCGGCAGCAACATCGCGACGCAGAACTACATAAGCGAACTGTGTGGCGAGTCGGTTTTGGGCACCAAGTACGTGGGCGCCGAGCGCACTGCCGTAGATGTGCGCGGCTGCGTGATGACCCCAGGCGAGGTTGGGCTTATGCCTCGCACCGATTGCCTGGTCAAGGTGACCGGCATGCGTCCCTTCCGCGCCAAGAAGTACTTTTGCGACGACCATCCCAATGCAGCCAAGTGGCTAAGGGATTAACCCTTGCAGCCTCGCGCATTTTGACCTGCATTTTGGCTGCACGGCCTCTGTTTGCCATGTGCCGTGCGGCCAGTTTCCCTTATCGATTCCATCTAGAGAGGAATTAACCATGTCCGTTATGTATCGTGAGCCCAGCATCATCAAGAAGTCCAAGGACGGCCGTGTTGCCGCCGTCGATATGGCAAGCGAGCTGCTTAACAGCCGCGTGCTGCTGCTGGAGGGCGAGGTCAACGATGTGACCTGCAACGGCCTCATTAAGTCCATGCTGGTGCTGGAACATCAAAGCGCGACCGAGCCCATCACCCTCATCATCAATAGCCCGGGCGGCAGCGTTACGGCGGGGCTGGCGCTCATTGACACCATGCAGTCGCTCGATTGCCCCGTGATCACGGTGGGCGAGGGCGTCGTGGCCTCGATGGCCGCGGTGATCCTGGCCTGCGGCGACCACCGCCAGGTGTACCGCCACACGCAGGTGCTCATCCACCAACTGATGGGCGGCACAGGCATGGCGCAGCAGACCGATATCGAGATTGTGGCCCAGCATACAGCGGCCATGCGCGCCGAGCTGGACGAGCTGCTGGCCGAGCATGGCAACCTGAGCGCGCAGGAGTTCCACGAGCTCACCGAGCGCGACTGCTGGTGCAACGCCAAGCGCGCCCTGGAGCTGGGCCTGGTGGACGAGGTGATTGCTCCGAGTAAGAAGGCGCTCTAGCGGGGCATATGCCCTACAAGCACGTTAAACAGGGCGAATGAGCACGTAGTTGAACAGCCAGAAAGAGGTTGAACATGAGTAGGATTTGGGATGTCGACGGTATTGAGTGGGAAGATCTGCCCACCGTGAGCGACCTGCTGTGCGCTGCTGACACAAAGATCCTGGCACCCGAGGTTGCCCTGCGATACGGCGGCAAGCCGGATGACCGTGGCCGTGTCGATAACGAGCGCGACCTAAAGCGCGCCCGCCGCAAGATCAAAAAGCTGCGGAAGATAGATCCCGAGCCCAGCGACAAGATCGTCCTGTTGCCCAAGCATGTCATCAATCGTCGCAATGCGGACCACGGCTTTGGCTATTACGACGTAGAGCCGTGCGCTTTTACGCGCGGTGGCGCGCAAAAGCTGGGAGAGGACGCGTGCGCTGAAGTGTATCCGTGGGACCTGTTCCTGCTCAACGAGGAGCCCACAAGCGTCGTTCTGGGCTATCGCGTATGGCTCGGCGGCGAATGGGACCTATGCGAACGTTATCGCTTTTTGGCTGTGGCGTGCGCCAGCGCGCTGCATCGCTTCCGCGAGCAAAAGGAGCTGCGCAAGTGTCTCAAGAAGGACGATGTAGCCTGTGACATGGGCGAGGATGAGGTGATCGAAGGTGTTCGCCAGGACGTGCTGTATCCCGAGGAGGTAATCAACGCAAAGCTCGGCGGCTATTGGGATACGAGCCTGGGGCTCAATCTGCCCTGGAAGGACGAGCATTTCGAGACCTGCGTACGGATCGACAGGGCAATCGATGACCTGTTTGCCGAGGAGACGAAGCGCAATGCCGCGGAGCTTGGGAGGAAGCTTGGGCGTGGGTATGAGGGGTGCGGGGAGTGGTTGGACGGAGATTGACTGCAAGAGTGGTTCCTGTGAATGATCGGTGGCGGCTCGGCAATAAACTGTCCGAACGAAATGATAGAACGATAGCGTAAATAGCACCCGTACTTTAAGGAGTTAACAATGGAAATCGCCTATAAGGAACTGTTTCGTGTAAACCGTCCTATCTACGGTCCTGGACCAGGAGGTTTCTTCATTAAAAGATTCAAGAAAAGCGGATACAGCGAGGCTGAATTACTCGATTTAATTTCAGGAATGGACTTCTCTCTCGCTGGAGCTGATGGGGACATTAGCCTGGAAAAGAAATGCAAAATAATCGAACGGGCGGTTGCTGAGACGCATTATACGAGCTGGGCCCTTAGCCTGATTGGCATCATTGCCTCTCTTATGGCTGGAGGATATTTGTCTGCGCTGATAGCCAGTAATCCAACTTTAGCCGAGATTTTCATGGTGCTATTCCTGGTTGCCTTGGGAATATATGCGTGGTTCCGGTATTGCTTTGAGCGAAATAGGACCGTGCTATTGTGTGCGTTGAATCACATAAAGACGCTTCAACCATAGCCCATAAGGGCGAAAGACTCATCAATTACGATTCAAGATGTTGCTTGACGGGACTATCGAACAAGGCGCTGTTGGTCGCTAGCCATATCAAGTCCTGTATAGTCTCTGACCCAATGACGGAGCGCCTCGCGCCCGACAACGGATTACTCTTGAACGCATTGCACGATTACAGGAAGGAATGACCATGTTCGATCTCAAATGCTCGATGCAGGCCCAGCTCGATAACCTATGGCTCAAGCCGGAAGATCTTGCAGGAGGTCTCGGCATTCGCGTCTCGAGCGTCCGAAAATGGCTCGACCCCGAGCTCGACTGTATGCCGGTCAAGGATGCCTTCGACTGGATAAGCGACCAGATCGAAAAGCTCGGCGACCTCACACTGCAATGCTTGAATGACGCGAACGATTCCTACGAGAAGTTCGGCCAGCATATCGTTCGCTGGTACCGAGATGAAGATCTGCCCGATACTGAACCGGGAGGCCTTTACAATCTCGCGAGCCGCCTTGCCGCCGACCAACTCGCCGCGAAGGGTATAGAGTGCTCTACTGTCTATGCATCCCGCGACGGCGAGTGGATCGAGCAGAACCTGGACTTTTCCCCCGATATCGATCTCAAGGCTGCATTTGCCGCGCAAGCGGACGCCTTGGGAGTACCGACGTCCGAGATCGCGGCAGCATTGGGTATTACAAACCGATCAGTTAAGGACTGGAAAAACCCCAAGCGGGACACGATGCTGCCGGTAGACGAGGCATGGGACTTTCTGGATGAATACGCCGAGGCGCTTGATATCCGCACGGCCGAACTCCTCGAAAGCATGCCGAACCCGATGCCGTACCATCCTATGACTCGCCTCGGAACCCTAACGAAACAGCAGAGAATCGACAACCGTGCGGCGCAGGCGGCGGCTAGACAAATCATGGGCGACGGTAAGGTCGTAGTCGATTTCGTATATGTCTAAAGCCGTCCGGCGGCCATAGGCAATTGCACCCTGATGGATGGACCGCAGGTGAGGCATGCGAATAGCCAGGCCCTACTTCTTCGCATCGCCGCGCGGCTTGTTCTCATCAATCCCGCGCAGGTCGAACTGCTTGCTACCCCGTTTAAGCACGAGCTGCCAGCCGCACGCATCGCAGATTTTGACGAATTCATCGATGGTGAACCGCGTGTTGTTATGCAGGCGAGTAGACAGGCTACCCTTCTGCTTACCGGTTTTAACGGATGCATCCTGCAGAGTCATGCCGCAATCCTGCACCATATAACGAATAGCGTCCGATGATCCGATCCGTTCAAGCACTGAATACCTCTTTCAAATATACGATAATATATTTTGATTATAGCCAATCTAGTTTTATTCTAGAAGTGGCGTGACAATCGGATACTACCGCCGGTGCCGGATCGCGGCCCAGATGTATCCGACTAGCCCCCGAGATTGCGCTTTTTGGCCGTGGTGTGTGCCAGCGTGCTGAATCGCATCCGCGAGCAAAAGGAGCTGCGTCAGTGCCTCGAGGGGGGGGGCGATGCAGCCTGTGATATGGACGAGGACGAGGCGATTGAAGGTGTTCGCCGCGACGCGCTGTATCCCGAGGAAGTAATCAACGCCAAGCTCGGCGGCTCTTGAGATGCGAGCCTGGGACTCAACCTGCCCTGGAAGGATGAGCATCGGCAGACTTGCGCGCGGATCGACAGGGCTATCGATGACCTGTTTGCCGAGGAAAAGTAGCGCTGTGCTGCGGAGCTTGGGAAGAAGCTTGGGCGCGGGTGTGAGAAGCGCGGGGAAGTGCCGTTGTCTCAACTATTCACCGACGAATGAGAAAAGGCGGTGAGTGCGGTCTCCTGCATGATTATCCTGGACCTATTGAGTGAGCGGTGCGCGGGCGAGGAGCAATCATGGCCGGCCGTGGAGACAAATGGTCGAGGGAAGAAACCCTTGCGGTTCTGTTCCTATACCTCGCCCTGCCGTCAAAAATGGTTGATGACAAAAGCGAGGATGTCCAGGCGTTAGCCAAGGCCATTGGCAGAACGCCGGGCGTAGTTGCTTAAAAATCTGGAATCTCGCATCTTTCGATGAGCGTCGACGCGCTCGCGGCAAGGTTGGAATGATCCATGCAAACAAAAATGGACAAGCTAGTCTGGGCCAAGTATTCCTTTGCTGGAGATGAACTCGTCGAGGAGGCGACCGAGGTTTTCCTTAATCGCTTTGATTTTGAAGAAGCGCTAAGCGATGAGTTGAAAGAGGCGATTGGCTTTGATTTGCCAGAGGGCGAAGAGCGCGAAGCAATTGTCTCGATGCGAGTGAACCAGGAGTTCTTTCGAAATACCTTGCTTACCAATTACAATTCAAGGTGTTGCTTGACGGGGCTATCGAACGAGGCGCTGTTGGTCGCCAGCCATATCAAGCCCTGGACAGCCTCTGATTCAAAAACGGAAGGACCTGCGCCCGACAACGGTTTGCTTCTAAATGCGCTACACGACAAAGCGTTCGATCGGGGGACTACTCACCATTAAAAAGGACCTGAAGGCAGTAATGTTCGGCGTGGTCGGACACGAGACGCCTGAAGACAAGTATTTGTGACACTACAACGGAGAGCCGACAACGCTTCCGAAGCGATTCGCCCCACGAGCTGAGTTTATTGAGTATCACAATTATATGGTGTTTAAAGGGTAGGGTTTAACTCGTCTGCTTTCAGTGCGTTTCTCACATAATTGCCTTAGCCCTTCCAGCTAAGTCGGTATTGAGGAATGAGGAAAATTCCAGCAAATATTAGAGTGCGGCGAAATATTCGCCCGCCGTCTTTTATGCGTTCTGCAATTCGGTCGCCTAGTGCCTGCCTTTGTTGCACCTGGTGCATGTGGAATTTCAGCCGTCTACGTCAGCATCCACGTCGGCTGGAATTCCATTGAAATCAAATGGTCCGCGCGTGCGGTCGTATGCAGCCATGATAACGTCAATAGCGTTTACGGCCCCAATTGCTTGGCACAGGTCGACACGCTGCTCTAGGAAATCATTAAATCTGGCGCGAAGCTGCTTGGCTGTTGCGTGAATGAAAAAGTCGGGATCTTGTTTTTCGAGTTCGGCCAAGAAGATGGTGTCCAGCCTTGCGCATATGGCTTCAATGCGGCGGGATTCCTGGCGGAAGGCGTGGCTTGCCACTTTCGAATTCTTCGTTAGTAAATAATCGAGGTAATCGCTGAGCGATTGTTTGAATTCGGGCAATAGCTTGTCGTACCGAGATTGAATTGCTCCAGGTGCGATCGCGGGGTCTGGTTCAGTACGTCCAACAATGATGTCTATGGATACGTCAAATACATCTGCAAGACGCCATGCAGCAGCAAGTGGAATTTTATCAGGCCGACTTTCATATCGTGCGTACGTAGTAAATGGAATGCTCAGGGCCTTGGCGAAGCTTTTCGCAGACTTGTATCCAGCCTCTTTTCTCAGCTCCTGTAGATTGTCTTTCATAGTCGTCGGCTTTCTCTGACTGTGTCTACGGAATAATGCGCATTGATATAAATCGATGATAATGCATCAAACATATATTTCATAATCTGATATATATGTTTGATAATAATTATTAAATTATGAGATAATACCAAATAAAGATAATTAATTTATATTGAATTTTACATTATGGAACTATTCGAGCTCCCTGTTCAATAAGAGGTCTTGAGCAAAGACAATGCGACCATCGAGGAGGGGCTTAGATTATCAATATCAACGATTGGCGTTTATTGCTGGAAGAGCAAGCGGTTTGGGCGGAAGGGCTCGACTTGAATGGGGCATAAGCGATGTTCACTATACTTTTTCTGCTTAGTTGCGTAACTGATTTATGCGCCAGTTTCTGGTGTTAATATTTAGCTTTTGCCAATTACCAGAGGTGCGACTGGAGGGTCATATGGTTAAATCCATAACTGAAAACCGCTGCTGGGACTATTCGGTTTGTAGTAATAAACGATGCTCATCCCTTGTCTATTATTGGGGGCTTTAGCTCGTGAAATACGGTTCTGTATACACAACGAATTCTCTGGCTGACTTTGTTGTTTCGCTGCTAAAGGTCGAGCGCGCTTCTGCCCGCACGCCGTCTTTTGGCGTTTGCTTGGACCCGGCATGCGGGGGCTCTTCTTTACTTAATGCCGTTGCACGCGGTGATGTTCGGCATTCGTTACTTTATGGCGTTGACGTTGACCCTGAGGCCATAGAGATTTCACGCACTTATTCCGAAATAATAGGCTCGGAAATAATTTATAAAGATTTTCTGCGTCCATCTGCAAAGACGGATCCGAAAGCGTATTGGCTGGAGCGTTTGGCTCGTGTCGACACAATTATTGCTAACCCACCTTGGAGCTCCGACCGTATTTACGATCGTGATGAGTTGCTGCTGCGTGGCTATAAAAATGTTGATGGACAGTATGATTGCTACGCCCTCTTCGTAGAGCTTTCCATGGCCATATTACATGCGAATGGGTTTGCTGCCTTTATTCTCCCCGATTCATTATTTTCGGCAACAGCTTATGGTTTACGTCGATTTATTGCTACGAAATATGAGATAAAAGTAATCGCGCGTCTTGGAGAAAAACTTTTCGAGGGGGTTCATCGTGCGACAACGGTTGTCGTTGTCCGCAAGTGTATACCAAGTGATGCCAGTTTAACAAAGTGCTTCCGGCTTACGACATCGGATAGAAAGGCCGTTTTAGGTGGAGACAAGACGCTCGAGACAGTTTTTGAAGAACAATATCGCGTTAAACGCCAGATGGATTTTCTAAGAAATGAAGACTGCCTATTTGATATAGATGTGGCAAGTGAAGATCATGCGGTTATTGAGAGAATTAGGTCTCATGGAGGCAAATGGTCTTTTGACGTTTCTTTCCATCGAGGTGTAGAAATCTCAAAGCGCGGAACCGTCTTTTACTGTCCGAAATGTGGTGGAGCAAACACCGCGGCGTTATTTTCGGGCCTTGCTCTTAAGCGTTGTAAATGCTGCGGGCGCGAGGTTGAAGTGTCGAGCTCGGAACTTGAATCCGTCATGCAGTTCAGGCCCGCCGATGGTTTTGTTCCTATATTTGTTGGTGAATCTGTTGGACGATATTCGTTGTCATGCCAACGGTATTTGAAACTTGGAGTTGAGGGCATTAATTACAAGGACCTTGATGATTATAAGCCCATGAAGATTCTTGTTAGAAAGACTGGGTTAGGAATTAAAAGCGTTGTTGACGATAGCGGCAGGATGGTAAATCAAGCTGTCTACTTCTTTACCGCAGGCGAAGGGTTGAGAGAGGACGCATTGTACTTTTACAATGCGCTGCTTAACTCGAGGGTTATTTTTTATTACTACATGAAGCTGTATGGTGAGAATGAGTGGAAATCACACCCCTACTTAACAAAACGGATTCTTCAGGAACTACCGATCATCAGATTTGACAACAAAAGTGAACTTCATCATCAAATTGCTGACGGCGCTCGGAAACTGAATCTTCACTACACGGCGGCAATCGATGCGGAACTTGAGTTGCTTGTTACGCTAGCATACGGCCTTGATAGAAAAGAGGTCGAGCGTATCAAGCACGAGATGGCGGAGCTGCCCGATTTGGGCGCACTGAGGGAAATGAAACAATAGGCATGTATCGCTACATTGGCAATAAGACAAAGCTGTTAGAGCAGATAACATCATTGGCTTCAAATTATCTAAGCCCCGGAGGAACTGTTGCCGACTTAATGGCCGGGACTGGGTCCGTAGCTGCTGAGTTTCGTTGACTTGGCTACCGCGTCATCGCTTCTGACATTATGACGTACAGCAAGTGGCATCTTTATGTGCAGCTGCTCATGAATCGTACGCCTTCTTTCGAGGGGCTGAGCGATTTATCGGTTGAACCTGAGTGCCATTACGTGCAAGTGCTAAATTATTTAAATGAACTTGAACCGGTCGAAGGCTACTTCTTCCGCGAGTTTTCTCCTTCAGGGCTTCCTGCAAATGGATGTCCAAGTAGGAAGTACTTTACATCGGATAACGCTGCAAAAATCGATGCAATTAGACTTAAGATAAACGAATGGCGCGATGAGGGTAGGATTTGCCAAATGGAGGAGGCGCTTTTGCGTCACACTCTGATTATGGCAGTCAACGAAGTGGCAAATATATCTGGAACCTATGGCTATTTCCTGGCAAATTTTACCGCAAGTGCGAAAAATGCCATCCATCTAGCTCCGGTATCCATTAATACTGGAAGAATTGATAATGTGGTTCTTCAGGGCAGGGCAGAAGACCTTGCTGCTGGGGTTACTGCAGACCTTTGCTATCTGGACCCTCCTTATATCAAACGCCAATATGCAGCGAATTATCATATTCTTGAAACGGTCGCACGTGGTGACGAGCCTGTTGCTGCTGGCAAGAGTGGGTTACGTCCTTGGCGCGATCAGTACTCTGATCTTTGTACAAAAACTAAATCAAAAGATTCCTTCGCTAAGATTATCGAGGATATCCATTGCCCTGTTTGTTTGATTAGCTATAGCGAAGATGGACTCTTTCCTGTCGAGGATCTTTGCGACGTATTTTCTGCTTACGGAAAAATTGAGGTTAAAGAAATTGCATACAAACGTTTTAGGTCAAATTGCAGTTCGTTGGCAAATGAAATAAAGGAGTTCATAATAGTGCTGGAAAAATGGTAAGCACCGATTGAACGAGGCGGTCGAATGTTATTTGTGGATGAGATTATGTACCGTCACCTGACTGCCGCTGACTTTCGCAATATCGAAGGTATTAAAAAGCCTGATGGAGGCGGTGGCCAGACTTATATCGACCTTTCCGGTATTGACCCAAATGAGGCCGTGGAGTTTTTCAAATACTGCCAGATTGACGAAGACAACCTGAAGGCAAAGGAGATTGAAGAGGGTACGCCCCCCTTACAGAGTCGACCTTATACAGACGGGCGGCGTCGATTGCGAATATAACATGCAGGTCTATAAGCGAAGACCTAAAAACTATACGATTCGCGACCAGTTCAATAATCGTTTCCCGGGGTGGTCTGTACGAGCCGGTTTTCCTACTATAGTCGGAGAGGGAAAACCATTTTGTGCTGGTGGTTCATATGATAATGACGAAACCGACCCATACGTCCAGCCCATCATTGCACATCTGACGATTTATATTGTTAGAACCATTAACCGGTTATATTTTGCTGACTACCTCTCTGATGCTGAAATCCCAAAAGCCTGGCCTCTTGGTTTTGGTCTCGAAAAGCTCTTAAAAGCAAGCGAAAATGAAAAAGCAGCCGGAATTATCAAGCCCCGTGGGCTCATAGAATTTGTCAATCGTCGAGAAAGCGTGAGTGCCAAATGACGTTTAGGAGTACCGACGCTACAAGATATAACAAAAGCGATTTTCTTGAAGAAGTCTATATGGACGAAGCGTCTTACGATGCAATCGTCTCGTTGCTTAAGAGAAAAAAGAATATCATTCTCCAGGGTGCGCCGGGTACGGGGAAAACCTTTGCTGCTACACGATTGGCATATTCGCTCATGGGCGCTACCGATAATACGTGTATAGAGAAGGTTCAATTTCATCAAGGATCTTCTTATGAGGATTATATAGTCGGTTTTAAACCTACGGCTGATGGGCTTTTCGCTGCTCAGGAGGGTTTGTTTACCAAGTTTTTTCGTCGAGCGTCAGATAGAAGCCATCGGTTTGAAAATTATTACCTCATAATCGACGAAATTAATAGAGCAAATCTTTCAAAAGTATTTGGAGAACTGCTCATGTTAATTGAAGCTGACCATCGTGGTGAGTCATTGGTGGTTCCGGGATTGCCAGAACCGTTAACGGTTCCGAAGAATCTATTTATAATTGGCATGATGAATACCGCCGATCGCGGTCTCGCGCTGGTTGATTATGCGCTTCGAAGGAGATTCGCGTTTTACTCTATGAGTCCGGCGCTCAATCAGCGCTCATTTATAGACTATATTGATTCATTGGGTAACGATAGACTAACCTCGCTCGTCGATGCTGTTCGTCGATTAAATGATGTCATTTCGCATGACTCTTCGCTTGGGGAGGGTTTTTGTATCGGGCATAGCTATTTTTGTTTCGATTCTGCCCCTACGGATATTGAGGTCAAGTCTATCGTTGACTATGAACTGCGGCCTCTTCTTCAAGAGTATTGGTTTGATTCGTCCGATAAGGAAATCTTAGATGAACAGGTTTCTCTTTTGTATGAGGCTATAGATTAGGATGTCCAATACGGCTGCGAACAACGTCGCAATCCGTAACATTTTATATATGATTGCGTATGCGACTGGTATTTCCGGTAGTGATGCGGAAGCGGTGTTCGCGGACACCTTGAAGGCAGTCGGCAAAGAGCCGTTCGATGGACTCGGTGAGCTTTTTGCAATTATCTTGAATGATGCTGTAAAAAGAGAGTATTTGCGAGGGCTTGAGCGTGTCTATTCGCCTCATGAAGAGCCTCTTGCAGTCCTGAGAGGTCGGCCGCTGATTCAGAAAAGCATCGCTTAAAAGCTCGGGGGACAATGCGTTTGCAGTGTCTATATGACAGCTTCACAGCCAATACCTATATGAATCAAATTGTTAAAACTGCAATAATTCAATTAATCCGCAGCCATGATGTTTCTCCGCGAACGCGAAAGGGACTCAGGGCAAGCGCACTATACCTATCTACTGTCGATTCACTCGAGGCTAATTCGATTGATTGGAGACTGGTTAGGTACAACAAACTCAATCAGAGTTATCGATTCTTGATGGCGGTTTGCCGGATGGTTTTGGAGAAGAGCATTCCTGTTCATGATGAAAACGGTAATGCGGAATTTTCGTCTATGTTGAGCAGCCAGAGGCTCTCTTCTCTATTTGAGAAGTTTATACGTGAATATTATCGCAGACATTTTCCGCGGTTAATGCCTGCTGCGCCTATCGTTGACTATGGTATTGGCGTAAGGTCTCAATACCTACCAAGGTTGCGCACGGATGTCGTGCTAACAGGGCCTAGCTATAAACTAGTGATAGATGCTAAGTGCTATGGAACAATTCTTGGAACACACTGCGAGAAAAAGATACTGAGTCCTGAACATAGAAATCAGATATTTAGTTATGTTATGCATTGTGCGCAGCGAAACGCGAGCGTATCCGGAATGCTGCTCTATGCCCAAACGTCTATGGAGGGTCCGCTGGATGAATGCTGGTATGAACTTGGCCACTGGTTCTACCTTAAAACTCTTGATTTGAATAAACCATTCGAGAATATTGCTGAACAACTCAATGAAATTGGCGACCGTATGATGTCGGGCCTATTTGTGCATTCCAAAGACGTCTCGGAACGGGAATTGCTTGAAGCCGAAAAGGGGCAGATAGACTAAGTAATTTGGGTGTTGATCCGTTTGGATACTGCAGAATACCGTGAAAGTCGCCGTTGCTGTTGCTCCAGCGTATGAGACCTATGCGCTCATCGGTTCTGTTTTATTACTAGCGGTCTGCCCTTCGGCGCTTCCGCATGCAGCCCTTGCACATGTCGACCGGTTCAGTTCTGCTTTTCCGGGCCATATCCCTTTGTATACACGGTAAAGCTAAGGTCTTCAATCGTTCCGGTGCTGTAGATGCATGCGTCGGGCGTGCTCCATGTGTCTTGGACGGTCGGGTCAGTCCAGACATATTCGGGCCCATCGATTCCAAGCAATGGGATGGGCCTCGCCACGTGGTCGGCGTTATTTATCTGTACAATGATCTCCAACAACATGTGCAGTTTTACATGCCATGAGCTGTATGGATGCTCACCTGGCCCCTTGTAATCCAGTGTGCACTTTGAGTGTGGGCTTTCGGCGAGCTGGCTTAAACATTCAAAAAGCGTTGGGTACTCGGCTCCAGGAAACTCGACTTGTACATACCGATTGCCATCGCGGACAAATCCGTACCACAGCACGGGGTATGGATACTCGAGCCTATCCGGCCGCTTGATTTTCGCTCTACAATTGGGCTGGTTGACGATAGACAGCCACGTCCTATAGAGTTCATCGGAAATGAGGTCGTTCGCTTGGTATGCTGGGCCAAGACCATCGAGGACAAAGCTGCCGAGGCGCTCAAAATAGTGGGCACAATCCGTTAGGCCCTTTTCATATGCCGTTTCGGTCTTTCTCTGCATATTGAGCGCGACATCGCGGGGCGATTTGCGACCAAGATGTTTTTTGGCGTTATATCGCGGGTTGCAGTAGAGCTTGGTTGCCGCGTTATATCGATCGCAGTACTTGCTGTTAGGACCGGTCGGAAAAAAGAGCGAACCGCAGGTTTGGCATGATATCGGCATAATGCCGCACAGCAGCAGCTCGTGAAGGATGCGGGCATAAAGGCTTGCAAAGGACCATTCCTCTTCGGTGAAGTAGAGCTCTCCTGCCTTTGAAATAACGGCTTGAAGCCCAACGAGCCTATTGAGGTTTTCCTGGTCGTTAAGCTCTGCATGCGTATGGAAGTCTCCATTTGCGAAGATCTGGTTCTCGCGCATAGCTTCGAGATAGTTTTTACGAAACGCCTGCATAAAGGGGGCGCTGTTCATGCGCTTTATTCCATTCAAATGCTCTTCGAGCTTTTGAGCCGTTTCGTTTCCGGGCAAGTGTTTTTTGGCTGCGTATACAAAAGCTTCGCCAAAGCGGATGATTGCCGGCAGCTGCTCATCGAATAATCGAAATTGTCGCGGGTCGCTTGTTTTGATGGCGGCTGGGAAAAACTCTTCGTTTTGCGCGAGCAGGCTAGGTGCCTCGGTGTTTTTAAGCAGCGGGGTAAGCTCCAGACATTCCTGATAAAAAACAATGAGAAGCGCTCGAAAGAGATCGATATTGGTGCAGACGCAAGCTGTTTCTATCTGAGATTTCGCCTTGGGAAAGTTGCGTATAGGATTGTCGCGGTCATACGGCACCGGTGCTGTTAGATCGGTCTCGCCGTTGGTAGCGTTAATGCTCATGTCGTTCGACTCGAGCTGCAGATAGGAGCTGAAGAGGGACGCCATTTCTTGCTTGTTGAGTTGGCCCGATGTTGTAATCACTGCGCGGTACAGGCGGTTGATCTCGTCGCACTCAATAGCGTTGTTGTTCATCCAGCAGCTGTAATAGCGATAGTCGGGAATCGCCGTGATGTTCATGACACACTGTCTACAGACATTTTCAAGGAGATATCTGGCCATGCCGGAAATCTCTCCGTGTGCATGGCTTGTAATGGCTTTGTCGAATATCGGAGCAAAGAAATCGAGGTCGCGTTCCTTTTGTTTTTGAAGGTTGATAGCGATTTCAGCTTCGTTCAATTCTGCTTGGGTGGGCTCTTGGTCGGGATCGTCTGGATCGAGCCAGTCGTCATGGTCTGGCTCGGCTGCGCAGTCCATCGAGGTGTGTTGCGCAGGGTGAGGAGCAGCAGGGGGCTGGCGCATGGCGTTCTGCAGGTCGATATAAAAGCGACGGTTTGCTCGTTCACGAAAATGGGACGCAATCTCGTTGAAAAGCGAGCTTAAGTCGACGCGCAATAGGTCGTTGGCTATGGAGACGAGACTCCATGCGCTTGCATTGCCGGATGTGTTTCCGTCGCCGGCACAATCAATCTCCGGCGTCCTGTTAAGAAGTAGCATACGGGGATTGACAGGGGAGCGAAGAAAGCCAGCCTCAAAACCCCAGTTAAATGCTTCTTTTTCGGACTTAAGCATTGATGCTCCAAACAGCCAAAATTTAAAACGCGATAAAAGTCATATTACGCGGCTGTTTGCGGCTGTTCAATGGAGTCAAGCGAAAAGGGTTAAAACCAGGGAGGCCGTTATGTCCGATCGCATCAAACTCAACGAAGGAAACATTGATGTATGCGAGCGCGAGGTTATCGCTCTTCGCGAGATTATCGCCGCCGCCATGGGTCGCTTGCATCAGATGCGCAGGCAGTGCGAGCGAGGCTACGCGTCTTCGGAGGATTTCGAGAATGCGTTGGATGTTTACGGAGTGATCCGTGGGCGAGTCGATGAGCTTGACCAGCTTGGTTTCGAGTTCAGATGGTCGTCAGTTCCCGATGCAGGGATCGATGAGTGCGTCGGGCTCGAATGGATTGAGGACGACAACTCTCCACGAGATCGCGGTTTCGATATCGCTTGTTAGTGTGTCTGCACGACTTGGTATCAATGGGGGCGAACAATCTCTAATCGGAGCCGACTAGAGGCTGCATCCTAGTTGCCGGCGATTCCGGTTTGATTTCTGTTGAAAGGAAAATCATGAACACTTCTATTCAAATTTCGTCCAGCGCCGTTGAGTCTGCGCCCCGCACCGCCAGAGGCGAGGTCGTCAAACTCGTGCAGGGCGCGCTGCTCGTTGCCGTTGCCGCGGTTGCCGCTGCCGGCACCGCCTCCGTCGCCGCCCCGTTTTGCGTCTGGAAGGGCGAGGTCGCGCTGTTCCTGAACGAGTCGTTCCATGCTGCCTTCTCCATCTCCGCGATTGCGGAGTACGCGTCGGCTGTGCCCGGGTCCGATTGGGCGTCGCTGCTCGTGGCCGCGCTCATCGCGGCCTACCCTGCCTACCATGCCGCCTGGCGCGTTCGCGAGGGCCTTGGACTCAGCTGCGAGGCTCCGGTGTTCAGCGGGCGCGTGTCGCGCTCTCTCGCCGCGCTGAGCGCCTGCCTGCTGCTGGCGATGCTGTTCATGGGCTATGGAACGAGTTGGCTCATCAACGGCAGCGCGATGGGTGACCAGAGCCTTGTTGAGTCGGGGCACAATGTATGGGCCGTTTCCATCATGATCATGCTGGGCTGCGCCCTGATGTGCCTGTTCAAGTGGTTCCTTGCCAAGGGCCCCGGACGCAATTTCGGCAGCGGCTTCGCTATCGAGCTTGTCCGCCTCGCCGACGTCCTGCTGAAGCGCGCGAGCTCGAACCTGGTGTTGTGCTACGTGGCCGAACTGCTTGCCTGCCTGCTGGCACTGACCTTCATTGCCGTGGCCTATGTCGTCGTAAGCGTGGCCATCGTGCTCGCGCTCGGAGCCGTCGCCTTGGCGGTGTGCCTTGCCGGGATTCCCGTTATCCTTGCTGCCTCGTGGCGCAGGTAGCGGGGCGACCATGCAAGTTCTTGTCACGACGTGAGAAAAACATGCAAGAATCGCAAGCTCTTTTCACGCGATGAGAAAAACTTGCAGATTGGCGCGATGGTGACAACTCTCCGCGTGAGCGCGGGTTCGATATTGCTTGTTAATGTGTCCGAACGGCAGCATAAGCTAACAAACCAATATGAGTGATTGGAGACAAAATGTATCCGGACTATGAGTGCAACAACAATCCCATGAGCATTACGGATGAGGACGGTCCGTTCCTGGTCATGGAGGCGGAGCTGTTTTACAACGATGAGCTGAACGATGAGTTCAAGAAGAGCAGGGCGCGCCATTACTATTCTTGCGCAAGTGCTGCTACGGCACTTTTTTACTGCAAATCGCTTGCAGACAAGGACGACAATCCCTGGTATGTAAGCTGGGAAAAGGCGGTCGAGCAGTATCCGCTGGAGAAGTGCGAGAGCGCAACGATGCTCTATTGGGTTGAGCCGACCGATCCTTTAACGGCCCTCGATGCCCGCTACCCCCAATACGACCTTGAGCCATATGTAAGTAAGGCCATCCGCGTCGCCAGCTCATATTTGCTGGAGCTCCACGATAGTGCGTATTCGATTGATCAGTTGGATGTTGAGGATGTTGACAACCTGCTCACTGCTGCCTGGTTTTTGATCCAGAAACTCCAGGAGGGCGGGTGCATGCATGATCCAGAAGCCCTGGATAAGATTGAAGACGCTACGTATGACGCCTATTCAGCGGTCAGGAAATTGATTGAGGACGAAGAAGCGGCCAGGGCCAGTTCGAAGTCTGATGAGAATCTCTAGCCGCTGCATTGAACGGCGCGCCTGATCGGTAGGCTGTCGGAAAAGACCGGACAGCCTACCGACCCTAGTTGCTACATTGTTTCCTTACTCGCGGCGTAATGTTCCGCCTGCTTAAGGGCGTCCTCGTAGGCGCGCTGTTTTGCTTCGTACTCTTGGGCATAGCGCTCCTGTTCCGCTTGCCCGGGAACAGGCACGGTCATGCTTCGGGGATCTTTGGGAGATAACTGTGCAAGCGAGTCTCCGTGCGAGGTGTCCCTGATGCGTGTCGCCCTTGTAGTGATTGACGCTGAAGAACGCGAGGTATTGGAGTGCGATCTTAAGAAGTTGCTCGCTTCGTGCGAGTAATCGCCGACTGTCTCTCTTTCCTTTCTTTCTTTTTTCAGGCGGCATGGACGCCGCCACCTCAACCGCCCTGCGTGAGTTTTTGTCCGCACGGGATGGTATTCAACACATGCAACAACTAAATCGGAGGTTTGACCATGGCTACGTGGGAGCTGAACTGCCAATTGAATCCGTCGTCTGCGGGCGACAAGGAGCTTGCTCCCTATCTTGCGCGCCAAAAGGCGATGCGCGAGTTTTTTGAGCGTGCGCTGTTTGCCCCCAAGGACCAGGACAACAACGGCCTGTACTTTTTGGGCGCCACGACGGGCTCGGGTAAAAACTACACGGCCGAGCAGGTCACGGCCGATCTAATTGCCGGCGGCTGGGATGAGTCGGGGTGTTTTAACAAATGCCCCGGCCGCCGTACCTTGGTGTTTGTGGTGCCGGGCAAGGACAACCGCGACAACTATGTTGCAAACGTGCGCCAACTGCTGGTTGATCAGGGTATGGATTCCAAAGATGCGGCGCGCATGGTGTTCGATCTTCCGCGCGCGGGCGAGAACATCCTGCATTGGATCGAGGCCACCCGCGGCAAGGGTGCCGTGGGTGTGCGAAAAATTCCGTGTCCCATCGAAGCAGATGACGAGCACTCTTATCGCGTCATTAAGCGGGCATGGCGTAACGCTATGGAGGTCGCCGATGACCTTTTGGGCATCCTTGACACAAGGAGACGCCTGGGAAGTGTTGTCGATCGTCTGACCCCCAGCCTGCGGGACAAGCTGTCGTTAGCTGATGCGAGCCTGCGTTGGGCAGTGAGTTGCGAGCTTAAAAACATCACGCGTGGCATGGAGATAATCCCTCAGATTTGGCCATCTGCGCTACTCAACGACGAGAGCATGCCGCATGTGATTGCGTGCACGCCTCAAAAGCTCGTCAACACAATTGATACGGTGACCGGTGCGAGAGTTGTGCTTTTTAATGCGTCAGCCGCCGAGAAGAGCATGTTTATCTTTGACGAAATCGATCATATGAAGTCCGATATGCTGTCGACGCTGACGGACGACCCCGTGACGTTTCAGCCGGATGAGGTGCTGCGCATCCTTGATCGTCATTTTAACGGCGGCGTGGTGGACCCCTTGCTGCTAGGAAATCGAGACCAATGGATGGCGGTCTACACGCACGCTTCCACGTCGGGTGATCACAAGGGGTCGAATGCCGAGAGGAACAGGGTTTCGCGAGCGAGCGTAAAGGGAGCTGCCGAAGAAATCGCAAAGGATGCCGAGAATATTCAAAAGGCGCTTGCCTCTTGCATTAAGGAGATGAAGCTACGTCTGCCTTTTGCGCTGTCTGATGAGGCGAAAGAAGGGCAACTCTTCGGTCGACATCTGTTTGGCAGTGACGATATCTCGGTGGACGACAACTCGATAAACCCGTTGCGTTACAAGCTCAATAAGAACGGTACCCACAATATGATTACGGCTCATGGGGCGAATGGACAGCCAACAGTCAACAAGGCGGTGCGCCGAGCTCGCGGTATCGTCAGGATGGTGGTGGGTCATCTCGGCCGCTGCGCTGCGCTTATGGACAGCCTGTATTACGGCAGCATTTCGTACAAAGACGATCTTTCGCGCAAGAACATCATCGATGCGCTGGGCATTAGGAACGATCAGACCAACGAGAAGTATTTTTGGGATTCGTTGATGATGGCGCTGTTCTTTAAGAACCGTAAGAACGACGATATTGATGCAGCCGATGACTCGATGTATGCGCGCGGCGTCGGCTACCTGGTGATGGAAACCACGCTCGACCACATATTTACCACGCACCTAACCAGCCATGGCATTGAGCGCATGCCCGAGGCGTACTTGGCCTCCATTGCTGCCAATGCGCCCTGCGTGTGCATGAGCGCAACTTGGAGCGCATCGACCGTAAAGAACTTTAACCTGGATTACCTCGATGAGGTTCACGGCGTGGTCCGCAAGGATACGTGGATTGGCGAGCTCAACCAAGAGATCGTGCGACAGACCAAGCTGTTTAACAAGCAGGCGGCAAAGACGTACGACGTTGACGTTGCTTGGGTTGACGAAGACAAGAATCTTGCCGGTATGGCTGCGTTGGCCGGCGGCGCCTTTGGTGGGGCCATCGTATCGCCCGACGAGACGTACGAGCGCGTGATGGAGTTCTTTGACCAGGTCGGCGTAAGTGAAGGGCTTGCGGTGCGTCTGCGTTTAAAGATCGCCGACAGGGTGGGCACAAGCGACGTCAAGAGCATCGAGTTTGAATTGAAGCGTCTAAGCAAGACACTCGTTGCCGTGAGCACCTGGGCACGTGGCGTTGCACGCAACGAGCATCAGGCAGGAGCCATCTTTACGACGCGCCACATGGGAAACCATGGCGACTTTAATAGCTTGGCGCTGGACCTTGCCCGAGAAATCGTTGCCGAGCTGGTGATTCGGAACGTTAAGTGCCCCGAGGCGTCGTACGAGGAGTCGCTCAAGGAGGCCAAGGGTATGGTGCCGTGCTTTAACGCTGCAGAATGGGATATCGGTTGGGGTGACGCTCAAAACCGTCTCGAGATGGGCCGGCCAACCCTTATGCTCATCAATTTGTCGGCCGGTGGCTTTTCCAAGAATCTTAAATACAAGGTACCGGAAAGTTTGTGTCGCACGGTACGACAGGTTGATTGCGGCTTCGAGGATGCCGACCGCCGTCCCAAGATGGACCTGGACTTTCTGTACATTGAGTCGCCTACGAGCCGTCTGACGTCGGAAGTCGAGATTAGCTCGGCGACGTTTGTTCAGCAGGCGTTGACAGGTGTGGTTGAACAGGAAGAGCTGGTGGCGCGCGGAGAGGTCCCGTTTACCGAAAAGCGTCATAACGTACGGCTGCTGCTGTCTGGCACCAAACGGAATCTGCCGGTTCGCAATACCCTCTCTTATCAGGTCGAAGGTGCTCGCATTGTGGCGCAGGCCGTGGGCCGCCTGATGCGCACGAGCGTAAAGATGCCGCACGTGCAGGTAATGCTCGACCGCAAAATCGCCGGCGATTGCGACTTTTCGTTCCTGCACGATTTGCCGATGGGCTACGAGCTGGAGCAGGTTGTTGGCGCCTGTGCGGCTGTCAACAATCACATGGCGGACAAGAAGCAGCACGCTGCTAACAAACAGCAGAACCTTGCTGCCTTTAGGAACAACCTGGCGAAAGAGAAGCACGAAAAGCTGGCATGGAAGGTTACCTCCCTCGATGCGCGCGAGGAAGATCTGGCCGCCTTCGATGGCGAGCGCGACTTTTATCTGCATCATTTTTGCCTGCCGTGGGAGGACCTCGCAAGCTATCCTGCGCGCAAAAGCACCGCACTGCACATGCCGTTTGCCGCGAGTGGCTATGCGTATGCGCAGGGCGGAGCGTGTAAGGTGCCGCATTTTGAGTTTCCCAGCTATGAGGGTGAACCTGTCGAGCAGATTGCTGCCCGCCTGGAGGAGCGCTGCCGCTATAACGAGGGCTTAAAGGGCGCGAAGGTTCGCCAGGTAAGCCAGATGGCTGCTCGTGTGTCCGAGCTGCTCTCAATTCGCGAGGTGCGCGAGCGCTGGTCGCGCGACGGGGTGCCTACGACGTTGCAGCCGGCGGCGACGGTGCACATGACGCCCTATATGTTCCAAGCGGTATACCTTGGAGAGCTGGGCGAGTCTGCCGGCAGGGCCATCTTTGAGGCGTATTACGACGGGTGTTATTCGCTTACTCGTGGTGATGCGGCCCATGCCGAGACAGGCGGCGATTTTGAGGTGCTCGATGCCGCCGGCAACAAGACCGGGGTGTGGATCGACTTTAAGCACTATCGTATCGGCGCCTATGAGGCCTACAGGCGCAACGGCGGCGATGCCACGGATGCCGAGCGCTTTAAGGCCAAGGCCCAAAAAGTTGGGGCGAAGCGCCTGTTGATCGTCAATGTTTTGGCCGATGAAGCGGCGCTGGAGCTCCGCCAAAAGACAATCGATGACGAGGGGATGGTCTACTCCTTCCCCTATATGGCAGCTGATGGAGCAATCAGTCTGGAGATGATGGAGGCGATCGGCCGTGCAATCGAAGCATAACCAGCCGTGTGGCCTGGGAGACATCGCTGTGTCCGAGCTTGTGTTGCAGCTCGATGCCGCGGCTGCCGAGAAGCGCTACTCGGTCTTTTGGTGCAACGTTGGCGATGCAGGCAAGCATGCCGTGGCGGACTTTATGGCCGATGTGTGCCAGACGGGCAAGGTCGTGGCGCTCACCCAGCTCGAGGACAACCGCGTCTTTCTGATGGTCAAGGCGGGCGCGCAGACGGGCGACCTTAACGCCCCGCTCGCCCATGAGCAAATGGTTCCGATTAAAACTCATTGGGACGAGCTGGAAGATTGCGTCGTGTTGCGCCTGCTATTCAACTCTTGCTCGCAGTTTGAGGGGGTCGAGGACGAGATTCCCAATGACACGGGACACCTGTATGTCATTAGTGCCAAGGGCGACCGCCGCGACGCCATTGAGGAAGCAGGAACGGGCCCTGCCAAGATTGAGACGGTCGAGACTGTTATCAACGAGGACTGCACCTTTGAACTTAAGATCCGAACGTTTGCCAAGCGGCGGGTGCTCATCGGTCGTGCGGCAGGCGACAAGCTGGAACTCGAGAAGATCAACAGCCAGGTGGGTTACAGGCTGTCGCCTGTGGCTACGGTGGTGCTGGCTCACGGACAAAGCGATGAGTATATCCTGCGCCGTGCCAAGGGCGATAAGCCGTCCAAACGCCGTGACCTTACGTTTTCTGCCCAGGCGGAAAAGGTCGCCTATACCAAGAAGGGAATCCTGTACCGAGAGCTGCAGATTCTTGAGCGTCGGTACAGCGATTTTGCCCAGATATCGCTCAGGGAGTATCCGCGCAAGAGCTTCTACGAGGTTCTGAAAAGCGACCGATACGCCCATGTGGTTGCGGAGCGTTCGTTGGGGCGGCGGGTTGTGGTTTCGTTCGCGGGTGACGGGCTTGATAGGGTAGCGCGCCAGTTGGCCGATCGGCTCAACGATTCCTCGTGGGGCGTGCGCGCGTCGTATGGCGGCAGGGCTGTTGATCCGCTGGCGTGGAATATCGTTGTGGTAGCCAACGAGGTCGCCGAGGACGATGGCTATGCTCTGCACGCTGGCGTGGTGGAGCAGCATGTGACGCCGGATGTGTGCGAGCCGCTGGTTAAGGCGATGCCGAATACAAAGGTACGGGGCGCACAGGAGGGAATCCTGGGAGCCATGCTCAAAGAGCTGCTGGTAAAGCAGAACGTCGTCGACGGACGGATGCAGGCGTTTGACCTTGGCTCTTTTGGCGTTGAGTCGGTGACGGTCTGCGGCGTGGTCAATGTTCCGCGTAAAGAGGAAGACAAGATTGAGCTGGATGCGCGCCTTGCAACGCTAACGATTGGTGCTGACGGGGCCATGGACTACACCTCGCATTCCATCGAGGATGGTCCCGTGGACGAGATAGAGCTTGAGCTGTTGACGGCCGACGGCAAGCTCGACAAGGATGCCTATATCTTTGACGTGCGGGCAGGTGGACAGTCTATGCTCGCGCGCGTGCGCGATACGGGCTTGACGACCTTCTCTAACAACTTTGCGACCTTGGTGCGCGATTACCAGCTTACGGGCAAAGCGGGCCGTAAGAAGGAGTTTTTCGAAAGCTACAACTCGCCCTATTACGGCATTGGAACGTTTGAACGTGCAGGGATGACCTGCTACTTTGTGGGCGTCAACAACGGCACCAAGGAGGACCTGGCGACGGCGATTCATGTGCGCTCGATTGAGGTGCTCGAAGGCGACGATCTGTCCGAGCTGCTGGTTCAGCTGGTCAATGTGGGGCTTTCGCGCCACGGAGCTCCCTCCAGGTGGCCGATTCCGGTGAAGTATCTCAACGAATGTGCCGCGCGTGAGGGCGCGGCGGGGGAGCCTGGTATTTGCTCGTGAGGAAACAGAGGAAACAGATTAGCTATAAGCGCTAGAAAAATAAAAATGTTCTTGCAACATGCAAGCAGAGCGCATATACTACAGTCATAGCGTATGAGATGGGGTCTCTAAAAGAGGCCAAGCACAGCAATTTGAGTTTATGTGGACGGGATTTGAGCATGAGCACCAGCAATTTCTCCTTTAACAACGGCAATATCGATTTTATTAATCTCGAGACCATTTATGGCCGTACTGACCGTTCTCGCACAGAGAACTGGCCTGTATGCCTAGGTGAAGAGGCGCCAAGTGGCGAAGATCTCGAGTATTTGGATGAGATTGAGCGCGAGCGGAACTATGAGTTTGGCTTTTGCGAATGCCAGGTTCGCCGCGATTCAAATCGCTCAATTTAATTACCCCGTTATCACCTCTTTTTAATGGGGCAAGTTGGATCGACTATCTGTGTCAAACAACGGCTCACCGTGGGAAGGAATCGACAATGAGCAAGAATATGAACAAGGACATGGACGGCAAGGCTTTGGGTAAGGCCAAGGCGGCTGGACGCGTGGTGACGGTTGCTGCGGCGACGATTGCCATGACGGGCGGCTCGATGCTGTCGCCCCTGGTCGCGGTGGCACAGGATGCGGATGGCGTTGGCGCCACGGGTGCAACGGCTGCGGTGATGTCGCCGCTGACGAGTACTGCGGCCGCCGGTACTGGCGCGGGTGCCGTGTCTGCAGCGCAAAAGGTCGCCGACCTGCAGGCTGCAGTTGATGCGGCGCGCGCTAAAGCTGCTACCGCCAAGGCCGATCTGGAAGCGGCTGCCGCTCCCTACGATGCTGCCGCCGTCAACCAGCAGCAGGCGCGGGGCGCCTATGACGCGGCCCGCGGTGCGAGCGATAGCGCGGCCTCCGCTGCTTCGGCCGAGCTGGAAAAGCAGCAGGGCGCTGCGCAGGACAAGGCCGATCAGGATGTCAAGGCGTTTGAGGACGCTCAGGCTGCGCTCGATGCTGCCAAGAAGGAGCTGGCGGACAAGGATGAAGCCCTGACTGCTGCCCAGAGGGCATCCCGTGATGCCCAGTCTGCGCTTGAGGCCGCACAGGCTGCTGCATCCGATGCTACGCCCGAGGCTGTAGCTGCCGCCCAGGCTGCCGCAGGGCAGGCTGCGAGTGACCTGGAACAGGCGAAGCAGCAGGTCGTTGATGCGCAGGCCAAGCTCTCGGATGCTCAAGACGCTGCCACTGCCGCCGCTGCCAAGCAGCAGGACGCGCAGGGCAAGCTTTCGGCAGCTCAGCAGGCAAAGGCCGCGGCAGATGCGGACGTGGATGCCGCGCAGACGAGCTATGACGCGGCCAAGGCCGATCTGGATCGAGCCGAGCAGGGCGCCGCGGGCCCGGAGTACGAGGCCGCCAAGGCAAAGGTGGCTGCTGCGTCCGAAGCGCTGACGGCCGCCAAGGCCGCGCAGTCGAAGTGCGAGAGCGAGCTTGCTGCCGCTGAGCAGGACGTTGCCGCCGCCGAGGGCGAGGTTCAGACTGCTCAGCAGGCAGTTGCCGATCAGCAGCAGGCCGCTGCCGATGCCCAGTCAAAGCTGGATGCCGCCGCTGCTGCCAAGACCGCTGCCGACGCCGCTCTTGACCAGGCCAAGACCGATCATGCCAGTGCGCTCACGGAGCTGGCCGATGCCCAGGCCAAGCTTTCGGCGGCCAAGGACGAGAAAGACGCTGCCGACAAGGCGCTCGATCAGGCGAAGGCCCAAAAGCAGCAGGCCGACCAGGCTGTGGCTCAGGCCCAGGCAAAGCTCGATGCCGCTCAGGCAACGGCGAATGCATCGGCGGAGAACTACCGCCAGGGTGCCATCGCATTCTTTAAGAGTGTGGGTGCCGACGATGCGGCGGATATCATCCTCAACTGCAAACTCGCTGGCTACAACAAGGTGGGCGAGGAAGTCGACGCGACGAGCCTGACCAATATGAAGCAGGCGGTTGTGTGGCTCAAAGCGTGCAACGAGTATCGCGCAAGCGTTGGCCTAGGCGAGCTCAAGGTGACATATGCCATGATGGCGACCGCCATCGCCGACGCGAACTTCTCCGATACGAAGGTCGCGCACGCTCAGCAGTTTAACGTGGGCGAGAATGTGGCGTGGAACTACGGAAGCAATCCGTTTAAGCAGTGGGTCGATCAGGAGAAGGCCATCTTTGATGCTGCCGCCGCCTCGCTGGGCGCGTCGGGCCTTACGGGAAAGGCCGCTTACGATTTCTATACAGCGCATAGCTCCCAGATTGATAACTACGCCGCACTGCACGGTGGACCTAACCCTTCGGTCGGACATTACATCAACGTGATCAACCCCGATTACACCGTGACGGGCATGGGCGTTTGCACGCGAGGGACGCTGTACGGGAGTACACAGGCGCAAACATTTGTATATTCTGGTCAATGGTATAAGCCGTATAACCTCAATCCGATGACGGTTGCAGAGTATGAGGCTGCGTTGAATGCGTGGTGTGACTCGTTGGCAAATCCCGAGCAGGGCGTGGATGCGGCACGCAAGGAGCTTGCTGTGGCGCAGGGCGTTGCCGACGATGCCGGCAGCAAGGTGAGTGCAGCATCGCAGGCCGTTGCAGCAAAGCAAACCCAGGTTGAGCGCGCTGCCGCTAACGTTGATGTCGCGGCAACCAAGGCCTCGGAGGCCCAGGCTGCCGTGGCGCAAAAGCAGGCTGCAGCTGACGCCGCCGCGCGTGCCGTCAGCGATGCCCGCGCCGATTTGAGCGCTGCCAACGCCGCTGTTGCGGCAGCGCAGGACGCCGTGGCCGCCAAGTCTGGCGAGCTCGACATTGCCAAGGGCAAGGTGGCTGCTGCCAAGCGCGCACTGGACGCCGCTCGTGCCGGTGTTGGCGACAAACGGGATGCACTTGCCGCGGCCCAGGATGAGCTAGCGGCGTACTCAGCCGATATCGCCGCTGCTCAGCGTGCGTTTGATGCGGCGTCGTCTGCACTCGAAAGCGCGCGTGCCAATCAGCGCGAGGCGGAGGCCGAACTTCTTGCCACCCAAGGCGATGCCGATCAGGCAGGCATCGATGCTGCTGCCACTCAGGTGGAGCTCGATATGGCGCAGCGGGCTGCAAGCGATGCCGACGCCGTCGTGGCAACGGCTCAGGCAAAATCTGATGCAGCTGCCGCCCGCGCCTCTCAGCTTAAGAATGCCGCCGCAGCACTTGCCAAGGCCACTGGGGACAAAGCGACTGCCGATGCCGCGCTCGATGCAGCGGCGATGGCCGTGAGCGATGCCGAGTATGACGTGGTGGAGGCTGACGATGCCGTGGTGGATGCGACTGTCGCGCGCGACGCCTCTGCCGCCGCGGTTGCCCGCCTGCGCAGAATCAATATTGCCGAAGCCATTGTCAACGGCAGCACTGACGATGCGGACGAGGTACTTAACGCCAAGATCGCTGCGGCCCACGATGCCGCCGAGCGTGCCGCGACCGCCAAGGCCGAACTCGATGACGCCGTGGCTGCGACGGATGCCGTGGCGCCGGCATACTTGGAGGCGCTCGCCAACTACACCGCCGCCAAGGTCGAGCTCGACCAGGCTATTGCCGAGCTTAACGCCGAGATCGCTCGCCAAGAGGCCGCCGACCGCGGAAACGGCGAGCAGACCCAGCCCGTCACGCAAGTGACGTACCAGGCCAAGCATGCGGAGGCAAAGACCGAGGCCACGACTTGGCAGACGGCGATGCCCGCCACGGGCGATGCGTCCGAGCTGCTGGGTGAGACCTTCGTGATCGGCGGCACGGTCCTGGTGGCCGCCGGCGTATTCCTGTCCGATAAGCGCCGCCAGCTGATCCGTTAGGGACAGGGAAGCGCGCTGTTTTTGGCGCGCACCGCAGGGGCATGGGCTCTGCGGCGCGCGCCGCCTTTTTCTTCAAGATTGATTAAGGAGGGATATATGCAAATAAGAGGAGAGGCCGCGATCGCCTGCGGATTCATGGCGGGTCTGGCAACGGGGTTGCTGTTCGATGGATGTTTCGACAGCTATATCAATCGATTCTGCGATTTTGGTTTTTCGAGAGGCAAGCCTTGGAAAACAGCGCCAGCTCGTCAAGAGGTGGCTGCGCCCATCGAGCCCCGCAGTGTGGATACCTCAAAAATCAAGGTAATCGTCACTAAGAACGGCAAGATTTACCACCGTTCTACGGGGTGCAAAAGCCTTCCTCAAAACGCCATTAAAACAAGCGTACCATTAGCGGCTGCACTCAAGCGAGGCAAGACGCCCTGCCCAACATGCTGCCCGCCAACAGTGTGCTCGATCTAGTTTTTTGGGTGTTTGATCCGTTTGGATGGAAGAACGAAGGGTAAGCCCTAAGGGATACAGATGCCGGCCCGGCCTGCAATTTCTTCCATTGATTTGTCCAGAGTCGCACAGCACGGAGGTGTTGTTTGATGTCTATTTTCGTTACCGGAGACGTTCACGGTGTTGCCGAGTATGGGGCGAGTCGCTTCTCGTCGCGCGTTTGGCCATTGGGTCGAACGCTGACGCGCGATGACGTTGTCATCGTTGCCGGCGACTTTGGCTTTATATGGAGCGGCTCGAACACCGACAAATACTGGCTCGACTGGTTTGAGTCCAAGCCCTGGACCACGTGTTTTGTCGACGGCAATCACGAGAACCATCATCTGCTGGCGGGGCTGCCAATGCGTGAGTGGAACGGGGGCCTCGTTCACGAGGTTCGCCCGCACGTGCTGCACCTGATGCGCGGCGAGGTGTTCGACATCACGGGGACCACGGTGCTCGCCATGGGTGGCGCCGCGAGCCATGACAAACAGTGGCGTCAGGAGGGAAAGACGTGGTGGCCCGAGGAGATGCCGAGTGAGCGCGAGATCAAACACTGTCGCGCCTCGCTCGATCGCGCGGGCTGGAAGGTCGACTATGTTGTGACGCACGAGGCGCCGGTCGATTTGGCTGACGAGCTGTGCATGGAGTGCAATCGCGAGTTCTACGACGATTCGCTGCAGGCCTTTTTGGGCGAGCTCGACGGGCGGCTCGACTACCGCACCTGGTTCTTTGGCCATTACCATGACGATGAATGGCGCGATGACAAGCATCGCCTTATCTACCAAGATATCGTGCCGATCGAAGCGCGATGTGCCGATGGGCAGGATGAGACGGCGAGTGACTATTTTGAGCAAGAGCGTTAGGAGGTCCCCATGATCTGGTTTACCAGCGATACCCACTTTGGGCACGAGAACATGCTGCGGCTCGCCGACAGGCCTTGGTCGACTGTTGGGCAGATGAACGACGCCATGGTCGCTAGCATTAATAGCAAGGTCGCTGCGGATGACGAGCTTTACATTTTGGGTGACTTCAGCTTTAAGATGACGGTCCAAGATGCCTACGAGCTGCGCAAAAGCATTGCATGCAAGCGCATCCATCTGCTGCCCGGCAACCACGATAAAGACTGGACGCAGCCTGCGGTGGCGGATGCTTTTATCGTCGAGCCGCCCATTTGCGTGCTCAAGATCGACCGTCAGAAAATCGTGCTGAGCCACTATCCCATGGTCGACTGGCAGGGTATGTCGCACGGCGGCTGGCATTTGCACGGGCATATCCACAGCTGTGGCGACGCGTATAACAAGTTCAACCTTCGGCAGGGGCTGCTGCGCTACGACGTGGGCGTGGACGCCAACGGCTACGCCCCGGTGAGCCTGGAGGAGCTCAAGTCGTGGTTTGCACAGGTAGACGAGCCGGTGTGTTGCGTTAAGTGGCCGTGGTGGGTCAACGCCACGGGCGACGAGCAGGTCGAGCGCGATCTCGAAACCTATAAGAGGGAAGTGGTGATCCGATGACGGTCTATGTGACGGGCGACGTCCATGGCGGCGCTGACATGCAAAAGCTGCGCGACTGGGAGCTTGGGGATAGCCTGACGAGTGACGACTATCTGATTGTCGCGGGCGACTTTGGCTTTCCCTGGGATTTTTCTGCCGAGGAGTGCGCCGATATCGCCTGGCTGGAGTCGCGCCCCTATACCGTGCTGTTCGTCGACGGCAACCACGAACGCTACGACCATTGGGCGGAGCGCCCCATGGAGCTGTGGCATGGTGGGTTGACGCAGCGTCTGTCGGACACCTCGCCCATACGGCGCCTGACGCGCGGCGAGGTTTTTGAGCTCGACGGCTCAACGGTCTTTACCATGGGCGGCGCCACGAGCGTGGACAAGGAATACCGCATTCCGTATTCCAGCTGGTGGCCGCAGGAGCTGCCGGACGAGCGCAACTTTGAGGAGGCACGGACAAAGCTCGACGGCGTGGGCTGGAAGGTCGACTACGTGATCACCCACACCTGCTCCACGCGCATGCTTTCGCCCACGCTCTATCCGGGGCCCGGCTGGAATTGCCCTGCCGTTGATCGGCTTACGGCATTTTTCGATGAGCTGGAAGACCGCTTGGACTACAGGCGCTGGTACTACGGGCATTTTCATCGAGATGCCAACCCGGCCGAGCGTCATACCGTGCTCTACGACTGCATCGTTCGCTTGGGCGACGAACTCCAGCCCTGGGATGTTGCGTAGGGGTGGGGTGCCTGATTACTCAGCCGTTACGGTGATGTTCTCCCTGTGCTTGCGGATAACATCCCAGCTAAAGTGCTCGACCAGCCGCTCGGCAGAGCGCGGCGTGGTGTCCGGCGCGATGCCCGTTTGCCCGGCGAGCCAGCCCAGCAGCGCTTCGGGCGTGCCAAAGCGGGCGCGGAGTTCGCCCAGGTCCAGATCGCGGTCTCGTTTGGAAAGGCGGCGGCCGTCCGGTGCCATGAGCAGCGGAATATGTGCGTAGTGCGGCGTGGGCAGTCCCAACAGGTGCTGCAGATAGATCTGGCGCGGCGTGGACCCCAGCAGGTCGCATCCGCGCACGACCTCGGTGACGCCCATGGCAGCGTCGTCGACCACCACGGCTAGCTGATAGGCAAACACGCCGTCGCTGCGGCGCACCAAAAAGTCGCCGCACTCGGTGGCGAGTGCTTCGCATTGGGCGCCGTACGTGCGATCCACAAATTCGATCACGTCGTCTGCGAGGTCGTCGACGGTGGGCACGCGCAGACGTGTGGCCGGGGCGCGCAGGGCGCTGCGGCGGGCCACCTCCTCGGCCGAAAGACTTCGGCAGGCGCCACGGTAGATGGGCGTGCCGTCGCTCGCGTGCGGTGCACTCGCGGCGTGGAGCTCGGCGCGTGTGCAAAAGCAGGGATAGGTGAGGCCGGCGTCTTTCAGCCGGCGCAAGGCGCTCTCGTACAGGTCTAGGCGGTCGTGCTGGTAGTAGGGGCCTTCGTCCCACTCCAGCCCCAGCCAGGCCAGGTCGTCAATCAATTGGGCGGCAAGTTCCGGGCGCTTGCAGCGATCGTCCAGGTCCTCAATGCGTAACACGATGCTGCCGCCCTGGCTGCGGGCCGAAAGCCATGCGCACAGGCAGCTGAACACGTTGCCCAGGTGCATACGGCCCGAGGGCGACGGGGCGAAGCGCCCCACGACGGGCGCGGGAGCGGCCGGCGTCGTTGGCGCGTCGGCGGCGGTTGTTGCTATGTTGCGTGCGTTGATGTCCATGCGGACGAGTATAGCGCGGGGCGTGGTGGGGGAGACGCTGCCGTGGCCTGCAAGTTGCTGAGGCCACACGTTGCGCGTGCCGGACCACCGGCTCGGCGCCTTAATCGTCGTCAATCAATCTAGCCCTCAAACGACAGAAACCCCGGCAGCTCTTCGCAACTGCCGGGGTTTCCGCGGAAAAGGGGGACATGATCCTCAAGCGGACGGCAAAGGGGCAAACCGTTTTCGCTCAACTGCTTTATGCCCCTCAACTGGCGGCTCAATCAGCGCATGCCGCGCCCACACAAAGCCGCTACACCTGTGATGGAGCTATGAAGTGGTATCTATTGCCGGAGCGGGCTATGCCAAGGAGTGTCCCAGATTGCCGGCAGATAAGGAACGTCCCCAGGTGCCGGCCGCGGGCGTGACTTTCGTCCCGTTTGATACTCCGCTGACCTAGATGTTCGTCACATGAACCCGCAAACGTGGGACAATGACGCTACTGGTATCACAGACAAAGGATGTGCCTATGAACGCCCCCGTTGCCAAGACCTGTCGGCAGCGCTGCCCGTTTGCGCGATTTGCTTCCATTTGTGCGCTCGTCGCGTGCGCGCTGCTGCTGTTGCCCGCCGTTGCACGTGCCGACGGGTATTCCATGACCCAAACCTATATCGGTGCCACGGTCGAGGCCGATGGATCGCTGACCGTTGTCGAGGGACGCCAGTTTGATTTCGATGACGACATCAACGGCGTGTTTTGGGAGATCAATACAGGCTCTAACCAGCAGGGCGGTGCGGCGGGCGTCAATGTGCTGAGCGTCGAGGAAGACGACACCGCGTTTAACAAGGTCGACAGCGCAAACAAAGGCGACAACGGCGTCTATACGGTTGAGCAGTCCGACAGCGGCGTAAGAATCAAGGTGTTCAGCCCCCACGAGAGCGGCGACAGCGCGATCTATTACGTGAGTTACACCATGACCGGTGCGGTTATGAACTGGGCCGATACCGCCGAGCTCTATTGGAAATTCGTGGGCGACGGCTGGTCCGCGGATTCCGATGACGTCGAGATGGAAGTGCACTTCGCAAATGCCGCCGCCGGGACGGCGGCCGTCAAGGGCGATAACTTCCGCGCATGGGGCCACGGCCCGCTGACGGGCGACGTATCGCTCGATGCGGATGAACCCATGGTCACCTATACCATTCCCTGCGTGCATCAGGGCGAATTCGCCGAGGCGCGCATCACCTTCCCCAGCGATTGGGTGCCGCAGCTCGCCGCCTCGAGCGAAGAGCGCATGTCGACGATTCTGAGCGAAGAGAAGGAATGGGCCGACGAGGCCAACGCTCGCCGTGAGCACGCGCGTGCGGTTGCCGGCGCGATTGCCGTGGTGTGTGTTGTCGTGGCGGTTGCCTATACCGGTGTGATCGTGATGCTTAAGCTGCGCAGGCCCAAGCCCAAGCCACTCTTCCAGGACGAGTACTTCCGCGATGTGCCCTCGGCCGACCATCCCGCGGTGCTTGCAGCTCTCATGAGCTGGAACGACGTGCCCGATCAGGCATATATCGCCACACTTATGAAGCTCACCGACGACCGCGTGATCAAGCTGGAAGAAGCGACCGAGACCAAGAAGAAGGGTCTGCTCCGTCGCGAAAAAGAGGAGCAGACGTATCGCATCACAGTGACCGACGAGGCCTGGAAGGCTGCCAAGAAGGACGGCATCGATCGCGACGTGCTCAAGGTCTTCTTTGCTGGCGTTAAGCCCGATAAGGACGGAGTCCGTTCGCGCACGTTTAGCGAGTTGGAGGAGTACGCTAGCGAGCGCACCACATCTGTTGGCGACAAGCTCGAGGACTATCAGAGCACAGTTAAGGGCAAGCTGGAGGCGCGCGAGCTTATTGCATCGGATGGCACTATCGCGATGGTGGCCGGCCTGGTTCTCGGCATCATCATTGTCTTTGGCATTCTGGGCTCTCTGTTCTATACCGACTTTGCGGATGCCAACGTCGGTGCCGCTATGATCTCGATCCCCGTTACGATCGTGGGCTTTGTCCTGAGCTGCACCTTCCGCCGTTACACGCCGGAGGGCGCCGAGGTGGCGGCTCGCTGCAAGGCGCTCAAGCATTGGCTCGAGGACTTTACGCGCCTGAAGGAGGCTATCCCCAGCGACCTAATCTTGTGGAACAAACTGCTGGTGATGGGCGTTGCCCTGGGCGTTTCGAAAGAAGTGCTGCGACAGCTGGCCGAGGCCGTGCCTGCGGATCTGCGCAACAGCGACGATTTCTACGACAACTACCCCTGCTACTGGTGGTATTACCATCACTACGGCAACGAGTCTCCGCTCGATTCGTTCAACGAGGTGTATCACGAGACCATCCGCGAGCTGGCTTCGAGTTCCGATAGCTCGAGCGGCGGCAGCGGCGGCGGCTTTTCCGGTGGCGGCGGTGGCGGCGTCGGCGGAGGCGGCGGCGGAACGTTCTAGCGAGCGCTTGCTTTGGGGTGGATCTTTCTGGGCGGTTGCCAGGGAAGATTCATCCCATTTTTGTGCATCGAAACGGGTCAAACTTTCCGCTGCGGACCTTCGCGCAAGGGACAGTGGACAAAAAATGCCAAATATGAGTACTGTTGCTGCGTTGGTCACATATGTTTGCACATAATAATGGGCTCCTAATGAGAGTACTTCTCGTTAGGAGCCCATTTTATTGAACATTTGGGGAGTTATGTCAGCTCGTGCAGCTGGTCGTCATGCCTATAAGCATCAAAAATGCCCCAAATCGCTGCTACTAAAAAGGTAACAGTACTCATATTTGATGTTTTTTGACCAGGGCTATCTACAAACCCCCTAGGCCACTCATTGGGGACAGACTTAAATGACTAGTTGTTGGGGATCAGTCATTGGGGACGTTCTTAAATGACCAGGTGTGGCTGCTTGGGCTAGGCTGTTAGGTCGAGTTCGTAGAGAAAGCTTTCACGCGGCATGTCGTGACGACGCTCTTCGCGGTTGGCGCGGTGCGTGGCCGTGCGCTTAAAGCCGTGCAGCTCGTAGAACTTCCACGAGCAGTTGGAGTCGGTGTACAGGTGCGCCCTTGTCGCCCCGCGCGAGGAAAGGTACGAGACAGCGGCATCGAGCAACACCGAGCCAACGCCCAGGCCATGGACATCGGGATCGACGGCGAGCAGCGTGACTTCGTTGTCGTGCGGCAATGGGCTGCTCTCGAGCAGGCGGTTGTTGGTTCGGATGGTTGCGCGCACAAACGAGAGATACTCGGCGCAGGCATCGGGCTCCAGTTCGCGCATCTGCGACAGCAACGCGCGTTCGGTATCCATCCAATGCTCGTTGATAGTGACGCCGGGGCTCTGTCCTGCGCGTGCAAGCGCAATGCCGCGCGCCTCGCCGTCAATTACCGCAACCTGCGAAAACGTCGAGGACGAAAGGCAATAGGCGAGGTCGCATGCGGCCTCAAGGCGGTTGTACTCATCGTTATCCGAATTGTTATGCCAAAGCTGCTGCAGAATCAGCGCGATGGCGTCAAAGTCTTCAGTATCAAACGGTCGGTAGAGAACCCGCGAGACCATGGTGCCTCTTTCTTTTGCGGATGCATATCGAGCACAGTTCTACCACGCCATTGGCATCTAATTATGGTGCCCCTGTGTTCCATCAACTCACCGTGCTCAGCGGCGCCTCTGCAACCCCCGCTCGCAAACTTTTTCTGCACAGCCGTGCGTTGCGGGGTGCAACGTCGCGCTCGATGCGCTACATTGAATCAGTATTTTCAATGCCGCTGCGCGAGCGCTGCAGATCGACGTATCACCGACTCACAGAGCACGGCGGCGTACCAGACAGGAGGACTGCATGGGATCTGATGTGAAGATCGCACGCGCGTTGATCTCGGTTACCGATAAAACGGGTGTCGTCGATTTCGCACGGACGTTGGTCGATGACTTTGGCGTCGAGATCATCTCTACGGGCGGCACGGCTCGTGCCATCGAGGACGCGGGCGTTCCCGTAACCCCCATCGAGGAGTTCACGGGCTATCCCGAGATGATGGACGGCCGCGTTAAGACCCTGCACCCCAAGGTTCACGGCGCGCTGCTGGCCCGCCGCGATTCCGAGCAGCACATGCAGGAGGCCGCTCAGCACGGCATTAAGCTGATCGACCTGGTCGTCGTCAACCTGTACGAGTTCGAGAAGACCGTTGCCAACCCCGAGGTCACCTTCGCGGATGCCATCGAGCACATCGACATCGGCGGTCCCTCCATGCTGCGCTCTGCTGCCAAGAACGCCACGAGCGTTACCGTCATCTCCGATCCGGCCGACTACGACGCCGTCCTGGCCGAGATGCACGAGACCGGCGGTTGCACCACGCTTTCCACCCGTCGTCGCCTGCAGGTGAAGGTCTACCAGACCACCGCCGCCTACGACACGGCTATCTCCCGTTGGCTTGCCGCCCAGGCAAGTGACGTGGCGGATACCTCTGCCAAGCTCGAGATTTCGCTGGAGAAGGTCGACGACCTGCGCTATGGCGAGAATCCTCAGCAGAAGGCTACGGTCTACCGCTTTGCCGAGGGTTGCGAGAACACCGCGAGCTCGCAGTTTCCGCTCGTGGGCTCCGAGCAGATCCAGGGCAAGCCGCTCAGCTACAATAACTATCTGGATGCCGATGCCGCTTGGAACCTGGTCCGCGAGTTCGACGAGCCTGCCTGCGTGATCCTCAAACACCAGAACCCCTGCGGCTCCGCCGTTGCCGAGGACATTACGTCCGCTTACGACCGCGCCTTCGCCTGCGATCCCAAGAGCGCCTTCGGCGGCATCATCGCCTGCAACCGCGAGGTTCCCTTTGAGCTGGTTGAGCATTTTGCCGATCAGAACAAGCAGTTTGTCGAGGTCATCATCGCCCCGAGCTACACTGCCGAGGCGCTCGAGCGCATGGCCAAGCGCCCCAACCTGCGCGTGCTGGCTACCGGCGGCGTGGACCACGGCGCCCAGGTGGAACTGCGCTCCATCGACGGCGGCATGCTGGTGCAGGAGGTCGACCACGTGACCGAGGACCCCGCGACCTTTACGTTCCCCACCGACCGCAAGCCCACCGATGCCGAGATGGCCGAGCTCGAGTTTGCCTGGAAGGTCTGCAAGGGCGTCAAGTCCAACGCCATCCTGGTCTCCAAGGGCAAGGCCGGCATTGGCATGGGCCCCGGTCAGCCCAACCGCGTTGACTCTGCGCTGCTTGCCTGCGAGCGCGCCGAGGACTTCTGCGAGCGCGAGGGCGTGGAGAAGGGCGGCTTTGCCTGCGCAAGCGACGCGTTCTTCCCGTTCCGCGACAACGTCGACGTGCTTGCCGCACACGGCGTGACCTGCATCATCCAGCCCGGCGGCTCCAAGCGCGATGACGAGAGCATCCAGGCCTGCAACGAGCATGGTATTGCGATGGTCTTCACCGGAGCTAGGCATTTTAGGCACTAGAGGCTTTCCCAAGCACCCGACCTTGCCCCTCAAACCGTCGCTTGCGTACATTTAGTACGCGGCGCTCCTCTTTCGGGGCAATCTCGGGCACTTGGAAAACCCTTAATGGGATGTTTCTCTATCCCATTAAACTGTTCGGTCGCCTGACCATATCGTCAAAATAATCTCTGCAAAAGACGGTCGCTCCGTTTGGAGGGCCGTCTTTTTGGTATAAGAGGACGGAATGACTAACACGAAAGGTACAACCATGCCCCAGATTGATGATGCAGAGCTGTTTGGCAATGCCGAGGACCAGCGTGCGTACGAGGACTTTTGCGCCAATCAGGAGGCGGTCGAGAAGTTTACGCTCGACAAGCCCGCGCTTATCTGCCGTTGGCGCATGTCCAACAAAAAGGTGCCCATGCTCAACCGTCACATTCGCGCGCTGTCCGAGCGCTTGGTGCAGGGCGAGCCGCTTACCCATAACATGCTCAGCTGGGCTAAGCAGCACGTTGAGTGGTCGCTTGCCGAGGGCGATTACACCGCGCACGACGGCGTGCTCATGCTGGTGATCGACGTTAACGGCAATGCCGCCATGACGGTGGGTGAGTACGAGCCGCTGGCCGATACTTCGGCCAAGGCGCTGCGTGCCCGCTCCGCCGAGGCCCGCTCCGAGGCCGACGAAACCGGCGTGGCGCCCGAGCTGCTCGCTGCCGTCAACAACGGCGAGCTGGCCTTTGTGGCGCCGGCGGACGAGTGCCTGTGCGGCACGGCGACGCTCATAGAGCAGCTGGCCCAGACCAAGGGCATCCCGGTCACGCGCGTGGACATTCCCGCACAGCTCAAGGGCGCCTTGTTCCTGGTAAGTGACGAGCACGGCGTGGTGCCTGCCGCCGACGCCGACGCCGCCGAGTCCGACGCCGCCACGGTCGCTTTCTTCGCCGACGGCTACGAAAAGCTTCGTGCCCGTCGCTAAATGATTATTCTGGGACGGGGATTAAAGAATCATTTTGGTTCCCGCCACCGCTGCGAGTGCGAGGCGGACAAAACGCCCCCGCTCGCGAACAGTTCTGTCACCTTGGCGACGTACGTGGCGCGCACCTGCAGTTTCGCAGCCATAATGGTGGCAAGACAACCAAGAGGGGAGCGGAATCCATGGCGCTAATCTATATCGTTGAGGACGACGAGCCCATTCGTCGTGAGCTTGTCGACATCCTTGCCCGCGCCGGGTTTGAAATCGAGGCCTGCGAATCGTTCGAGCATGTCTCGCGCGATATTCTCGCCGCCGCGCCCGACCTGGTGCTGCTCGACCTCACGCTTCCCGTCAAGGACGGCCAGCATATCTGCCACGAGGTTCGCCGCGAATCCGAGGTCCCCATCATCGTCCTCACCTCGCGCACGACCGAGATCGACGAGGTCATGGCCATGACGCTCGGCGCGGACGACTTTGTTCCCAAGCCCTATAGCGCGCGCGTGCTCGTGGCGCGCATCAACGCACTGCTGCGTCGCACCGCGGCGTCAGGCGAGCGCAGCACGCTCGTCCACAAGGGGCTGGAGCTCGACCTCGCCCGCTCTATGGTCACCAACACGGCGACCGGCGACAGCACCGAGCTCACCAAAAATGAGCTGCGCATTCTCTCGCTGCTCCTGAGCCGCGCGGGCAAGATCGTCTCGCGCTCGGCCATCATGCAGGACCTGTGGGACTCCGACGCCTTCGTGGACGACAATACGCTCACCGTCAACATCAACCGCCTGCGCACCACGCTCGAAAAAATCGGCATCAAGGGGTATTTGACGACGCATCGCGGTCAAGGCTATTCGGTCTAGGGGCCGGCTATGTCGTTTGGCAAGTTCTTTAAAGACGCACTGCTTCCCGTCGCCGTGTGGACGTGCGGCGTGCTGCTGAGCTGCTTTGTGCTGACGGTCGCCGGCGCACCCGTTTCTATCGTGGTCGTGGCGGTTGGCGTGTCCTTTATCTTCGGTATGCTCGGCATCGTGATCGAGTACGCTCGCCGTCGCCGTTTTCTGCGTCAGTTGGAGCGCGCGGCAGAGGAGCTCGAGAGTCCCGCATGGGTCCAGGAGATGGTGCAATGCCCGACCTATGCCGAGGGCGAGCTCGAGTACGAGGTCTTGCGCCGGGTGGGCAAGGCGGCATGCGACGAGGTTGCCGAAGGCCGGCGTCAGACCGATGACTATCGCGACTATATCGAGAGCTGGGTCCACGAGGCCAAGCTGCCCCTGGCGGCGGCCCATCTGATTTTGGAAAACCTGGATGGCAGCGAAGACGACCTGTCGCGTGTGGATGACCTGGGTCGCGAGCTGGCTCGCGTGGAGCGCTATATCGACCAGGCGCTGTACTACGCGCGCTCGGAAGTCGTGGAGCGCGACTACCTGATTCGTCGCTGGGATCTCAAGACCTTGGTGACGGGCGCGATTAAAGCCAACGCGCGCGAGCTTATCGCGGCGCACGTGGCTCCGGTGTGCGAGAACCTCGACTTTGAGGTCTTTACCGACGAGAAGTGGCTCGAGTTTATTCTAGGCCAGCTTATTCAGAACAGCATCAAATATGCGCGCGAGGACGGCGCAAAGATCGTGTTTTCGGGCGCGTTGCTGGACGAGGGCCTGGCGAGCGAACGCATCGAGCTTACCGTCGCGGACAACGGCTGCGGCGTGAGCGCGGCCGACCTGCCGCGCGTGTTCGAGAAAGGTTTTACCGGCGACAACGGCCGCACCACCAAGCGCGCAACGGGCATCGGCCTCTACCTGGTGGCGCGTCTGTGCTCCAAGATGGGCATCGACGTCACCGCAGCATCCGACTCCGGCGAAGGCTTCGTCGTAACATTCGCGTTTTCAACGAATAAGTTTCAATATTTCGAGTAACGCACGCGGCAGACGTCCGCCCAAACAAAAACGTGCAGCCCAAACAAAACGTGCCACCCCAAACGGGGCGGCACGCCATCTTTTATCAGCCAACTCGCTGAAGTAAGGCTGCGAAGGCCGCGGGGCCGGGAGGGGTTTCCTAAGGGCACATCCCGCAGCCGCAACGCGGCGAGGACGTGCCCGTGGAAACCCCGCAGGCCCCGCGGCCGGTGGGAGCAACGCTACTTCACGACCAAAATGTCGCAGTCGGTGTTGCGCAGCAGGAACGTCGAAATTGAACCCAGCAGCGCATACTTGATCGAGGACAGGCCGCGGGCACCGCAGAGCACCAGGTCGGGCTTAACCACGTCGAGCATCTCGTCCTTGAGCGTCTCGCGAATGCGGCCGGCGCGAATCATGACTTCGACCTCGGGAATGTCGGGATTGGCCTTGGCCTCTTCGAGCTGCTTGGCGATGGAGTTCTTAAATGCCTCCTCTAGGCCGTTGACCAGATCGACCGGATAGGAACCGGCGCTCTCGAGCGCCGTGGAATCGATAACGTGGCCGATAATCAGCTTGGCGCCGTTGTTCGCGGCGACCTTGATGGCGCGTGCGAGCACAAAATCCTGCTGCTCAGTACCGTCGAGTGAAACAAATACCTTGGTGTAGCCCTCGTTCATGGTTTCCTCCTTGGTCTATCGCACGGGCGCGGGGCTCGTGCGTCGGGCGGGCGCGGGTGCGTTGACCGCCGGACACTTTATCTTGTTGCAGTTATACCCAAGGATTTCGGTTTAACTGCTCGCAATTCTGTGAACGGGCGAGTTTTTTGGTAAGGGTAGGCGCGGTCGCACCGCCAACGGTTGATAATGGGACATCGCCCGCATCGTCCGCAGAACATCTACCGGCGGGTGTCTAACGAGGGGGTCCCTTTGGATATTATCGAGCTTCTAAAATCTGCCTTCATGGGCCTGGTCGAGGGCATCACCGAATGGCTGCCCGTTTCGTCGACGGGTCACATGATCTTGGTGGACGAGTTCGTCAAGATGAACGTGAGCGAGACGTTCTGGAATATGTTCCTGGTCGTGATTCAGCTCGGCGCCATTCTGGCCGTCTGCGTGCTGTTTTTCCACGAGCTCAACCCGTTCTCGCCCAGCAAGGGCAAGGAGGGCCGTCGCGACACCTGGGTGCTGTGGGGCAAGATTGTGCTCGGTTGCATTCCTGCGGCGGCGATCGGCCTGCCGCTCAACGACTGGATGGAGGAGCATTTCTACAACGCTCCCGTCGTGGCGCTGGCGCTCATTGTGTACGGCGTGCTGTTTATCGTGATAGAGAACTGGCGCGCGAGCAAGCGCGAGGAAATGGCCGTTGCCGGTTCGTTTGGTTCGCGTGCTGTGGTGTCGGGTGGACGTCCCGCCGGTGCGCACTTTGCGGCGTCCGCCACGGCTACCGCTGAGGATGAGGACGATGACGAGAATCTGGACTTTGGTTCCATCGCCACGCTCGAGGATCTAAGCTGGAAGACTGCTCTGGGTATCGGCTGCTTCCAGGTGCTTTCGCTGGTGCCTGGTACGTCTCGCTCCGGTTCTACCATCATCGGCGGCCTGCTTTTGGGCTGTACGCGTTCGGTGGCGTCTAAGTTCACGTTCTTCCTGGCTATTCCTGTTATGTTTGGCGCGAGTGCGCTCAAGCTGGTCAAGTACTTCATCAAGGGCGGCACGTTCGGCACCAACGAGATCGCCATCTTGGGCGTGGGCTGCGTTGTGGCCTTTGTGGTTTCGCTCATCGCCATCAAGTGGCTCATGGGCTTCGTCCGCCGTCACGACTTCAAGTGCTTCGGCGTCTACCGCATCATCCTGGGCATCGTAGTGCTCGCATACTTCTTCGTTCTGGAGCCGATGCTCGGCCTTTAACTTAGTCGACGCTGCGCGGCGGCCAGAGCGACAGCTTGTCATTCAAAGAGGGTGGCATGACCAAAAGGTCTATGCCGCCCCCTTTTCATGCCAATTTGTTCGCCCTGACCGTCGCTCGCTGCTGCTGCCATGACATCGGCGGTTTCGTGATTGTCAATAGATTGGTGCAAAGTAACCTGACCCCATTGCGCCAAATCCGCTGGGGCGGGCCTGACGGTGGCGCACGGAGTCGTGGTGTGATTTGCGTCGGTGTCCGCGCGGCTCGGTATACTGGTACGGCTCAAACTATGGCGCTGCCCGCAGGCGCGCCGTCCGTCAGATGAGGAGTCGCCCATGACCCAGCCCTTGCCCTGGGAAAAGAACGCCGCGGTACCCGTGCCGCCTGCGCCGGAACCCGTGCCGCTCGATGCATACACCGCCCCCGCTGCGCCGGAGCCCGAGCTCGTTCCGCTCGACATCTACGACGCTTCCGCGCCGGCGCCCAAACCTGCCAAGCCGCTCGTCGACATCGACAGCCTTAATCCCGCCCAGCGCGAGGCGGTCCTGACCACCGAGGGCCCGCTGCTGGTCCTTGCCGGTGCTGGCTCGGGCAAGACCCGCGTCCTGACCTTCCGCATCGCTCATATGCTCGGCGACCTGGGTGTTAAGCCTTGGCAGGTTCTTGCCATTACGTTTACCAACAAGGCCGCTGCCGAGATGCGCGAGCGTCTGGCGGCACTCATTCCCAGCGGCACCCGTGGCATGTGGGTGTGCACCTTCCATGCCATGTGCGTGCGCATGCTGCGCGAGGACGCCGACCTGCTGGACTACACCGGCCAGTTCACCATCTATGACGACGATGACTCAAAGCGCATGGTGCGTGACATTATGCAGGCACTCGGCATTGAGCAAAAGCAGTTCCCCATCAACATGATCCGCAGCAAGATCAGCTCGGCCAAAAACGCCATGATTGGGCCCGAGGACATGCTCAAGAGTGCCGATAGCCCCAACGACAAAAAGGCCGCGCAGGTCTACCTGGAGCTGGAGCGCCGCCTGCGCGCCGCCAACGCGATGGACTTCGACGACCTGCTCGTGCGCGCGCTCGAGTTGCTGCGCACCCGCCCCGAGGTGCTCGACAAGTACCAGGAGCGCTTCCGCTACATTAGCGTCGACGAGTATCAGGACACCAACCACGTCCAGTACGAGATCGCCAACCTGCTGGCCGCCAAGTACCAAAACCTTATGGTCGTGGGCGACGACGACCAGTCCATTTATAGCTGGCGTGGCGCCGACATCACCAACATCCTGGACTTTGAGCAGGACTTTAAAAACTGCAAGACCGTCAAGTTGGAGCAGAACTATCGCTCCACGGGTCACATCCTGAGCGCCGCCAATGCCGTTGTTCGCCACAACTCGCAGCGCAAGGACAAGCGCCTGTTTACGGCCGAGGGCGATGGCGAGAAGATTCAGGCTTTCCAGGCAAGCGACGAGCGCGACGAAGGTCGCTGGATTGCCGGCGAGATCGAAAAGCTGCATGCCAAGGGTACGAGCTACGACGATATCGCCGTGTTCTACCGCACCAACGCCCAGTCGCGTATCCTCGAAGATATGTTCCTGCGCGCGGGCGTGCCCTACAAGATCGTCGGCGGCACGCGATTCTTCGACCGCGCCGAGATTCGCGACGTCATGGCCTATCTCAAGATGATCGTGAACCCGGCCGACGAGATGAGCGTCAAGCGCGTCATCAACACGCCGCGCCGCGGCATCGGCTCCACCTCGATCCAAAAGATCGAGCAGCTGGCGCGCGACAACCGCTGCTCGTTCTTCCGGGCCTGCGAGATCGCAACAGCCGAGACGGGCATGTTTAGTGCCAAGGTGCGCAACGGCCTGTCGAGTTTTGTGGCGCTGGTGCGCGAGGGCCGCCGCATGGACGGCGAGCTCAAGGACGTCGTCGAGATGATTGTCGATAAGACGGGCCTGCTGCAGGCGTTTCGCGCCGAGGGCACCATGGAGTCCGAGAGCCGCGCCGAGAACATCCAGGAATTCCTGGGCGTCGCCGCCGAATTTGAGGAGACGCACGAGGATATCGAGGGTACGCTCGAGAGTCTAGAAGAGCTGCGCGCGGCCGGTGTTGCCGACGTGCCGTCCGTCGCCGAGTCCGAGTCCGTCGTGGTGAGTGCGCCCGCGTCCGAGCCGGGGCCGTCCGCTCCGGCATCCTCGTTTGAGGCACTTGTCGGCGCTCGTGACGCCGCGGGCTCCAATCCGCTCGATAGCCTAGCCGCCCCGGCGCTCTCGCCGCAGGATGCCCTGGCCGCCGCCATCGCGGGCAACGCGTATGCCGTGCCAACAGAGCTACCGGCGGGCGCCGTGCATGCCGACGAGATCGAGCGCACCTACGGTCCGCTCACCTGTAAGGCACTGCCGGCACTCATGGAGTGGCTGGCCCTGCGCTCCGACCTGGATTCCCTGGCCGGCGAGACGCATGCCATTACCATGATGACCATCCACTCCGCCAAGGGCCTGGAGTTCCCGGCGGTGTTCGTGGCCGGCATGGAGGAGGGTATCTTCCCGCACGTGCACGACTTTGGCGGCAGCGATGACCCGGGTAAGCTCGAGGAGGAGCGTCGCCTGGCCTACGTTGCCATCACGCGTGCCCGTAAGCGCCTGTTCCTGACCTATGCGGCCACGCGTCGCACCTACGGCTCGACCTCTGCCAACCCGCGCTCTCGCTTCCTCAACGAGATTCCGTTTGAGGATATCGAGTTTAGCGGTATCGGTTCTGCCGGTTTTGAGGGCACGGGCTGGGAGAAGCGCGGCGACCGTCACGGCACCTTTGGCTCGGGCATGGGCTCGGATATGTATGGCGGCAAGGTGTTCGGTTCGCATACGCGCTCGACCGGCGGTTCCGGTTCGCGCGGCGGATCGAGCTTCGACGATTTCTTTGGCGGCAGCAGCTACGGGACCGAGCGTCATCGCGGGGTCTCACCCGACGCCAGCCGTGTCGCCTCGACCTTTGGCTCGGGCGCGCCGCGAGCCAAAAAGCCGTCGTCCAAGGTGTCGCCGACGGTGGAGCGCAAGGTCGATCGCGCCAGCGCATCGCAGGACTTTGCCGCGGGCGATACCGTGAGCCACAAGACCTTTGGCACGGGTACCGTGATCTCGGTCGCTGGAGACATGATCGAGGTGCAGTTCGAAAAGACCGGCCAGACCAAAAAGCTGATGAAAGGTTTTGCACCGATCGTCAAGCTGTCGTGATCCCGGCGGACCTGGGCGGGCGTATAGGGCAACATCGCTTGCTCGGGCAGTCCTGCGCAAGACGGAGAGCACATTAAGTGCTCTCCTTTGCGTGCGGAACTCGCGACCGATGTTGCCCTATACGCTCGCCCAGGTCCTTAGGTAACGGTGCTTGCGAACGTCGCTTTGCTGGTTCGCTTTTTGATCTGGAGAGCCGGGTGGGCTGATATATAGATACGAGTAGGGGCTCCCCCGTTGATGGGCGGGGGAGCCCCTACTTGCGTTTGGGTTGTTGTTGCTAGCCAGAGGCTCGCCGGGGCGGGGCGCGGGGTTTGGTCGATCGCGAGCTCCGCACGAGCCGGACTGTCCGAGCAGGCGACCAGACCCCGCGCCCCGTCCCGGCGAGCGCTTGGGGACCGGTGACCTACAGGTGGCTGATAATCAGTTCCATATTGCCCTCGAGCTCGATCTTGTCCACGGTGCTGGGGGCTAGCAGATGGCTTCCCTTGTGGACGGGGTCGCCGCAGACGGTGCCTTTGCCGTCGATGACTGACAGGCACATGAAGGGCCAGTGCTGGTCGAGGGTCTTGCTGCCGTCGACGCGCACGCGATCGACGGTGTAGCAGGGGTTGGATTCGAGTTCGGTCACGCCGTCGATCTCGGGTGCGGTCACGGTGCCGTCGGTCGGAGCCTGAACATCAAAGTCGATGCAATCCAGGCTCTGCTCAATGTGCAGTGGACGCAGTTTGCCGTCGGTGCCGGGGCGGTCGTAGTCGTACAGGCGATAGGTCACATCGCTCGACTGCTGCGTCTCCAAAATGAGCGTGCCGGTCTTGATGGCGTGCACGGTACCGGAGTCAATCTGGAAAAAGTCGCCCTTGTGGATCGGCAGCACGTTGAGCATGTCGTCCCAGCGGCCGTCCTTGATCATCTGTGCGGCCTCAGCGCGGTCCTTTGCGCGCTGACCGACGATGATCGTGGCGCCGGGCTCGCAGTCCAGTACATACCAGCACTCGGTTTTGCCCAGGCTGCCGTTCTCGTGCTCGGCGGCGTACTCGTCATTGGGATGAATCTGGATCGAAAGGTCGTCCTTGGCGTCTAGAATCTTAATGAGCAGCGGGAACTCCTTGCCCTCGCAGTTACCAAAGAGCTCGCGGTGCTCGGCCCACAGCCACGAAAGCGTGTGACCGGCGTACGGGCCCTCCGCGATCTGGCAGTCGCCGTTGGGGTGGGCCGAGATAGCCCAACACTCACCGATGGGACCCTCGGGAATGTCGTAACCAAATACGGTTTCGAGCTGGCGGCCGCCCCAGATCTTCTCGTGGAAAATCGGCGTGAGTTTAATCAAATCGGACATGTGCATACTCCCATAAGGTTGTGCGGGTGCCGCGTAAGACAGCTCAAAACGAGCACCCACCGGATTACAAAACTAGGCCAGCGTTACGTTGTGCAGCTCAAAGCGGTCGCCTACGTTGTGCGAGATAGAATATTCAAACGCGGTGCCGCTATCCAAGAAGCCAATCTGGTTGAGTTCGAGCAGGGGAGAGCCGGGTTTGGTATCCAGGCGCTCAGCCTCTTCCTCAGTTGCCGCGACGGCGCGAATGGTACGGTGGAAACTCGAGATCTTGAGTCCGCACTGCTCGCGGATGAAGCTGTAGACCGACGCGTACAGGTCTTTTTTCTTAAGACCCGGAATCAGCTCGAGTGGCATATAGGTGTACTCAATAACGATGGGCTGACCATCGACCTCGCGTACGCGCACGATGTGATAGGCAAAGTCGTCTTCGGCCATTCCCAGCTGGGTCGCAACCTCTGCCGGCGGATTGACGATCGAGAAATCGTAGACCACCGAGGTCACTTTCTCCCCGCGATGCTCGTACGAAAAGCCTTGGGCACGGTCGTTCTTGCCTTGGAAAAACACCTGGCCGGGAAGCCCCGCCGTGTCCTTGACGTAGGTGCCCGATCCGCGCCGGCTGGTAATAAGGCCCTCCTCGGTGATCTGCTCGATCGCGCGCTTGACGGTGATCTTGGAAACGCCATACAGCTCGCAAAACTCAACGACGGTGGGCAACTTATCGCCCGGCTTAAGGGCGCCGTCCTCGATGCTTCGACGGATATCTGCAGCTATCGCCTCGTATTTGGGAATCATGCAATCCTCCCTTCATATTTGCGTTGATATAAAGAGAGTATACCTACTTAAAAAGCATCCATATGGCTTTCATCAAAGAAGTTCGATAAAGAAAAATAAAAAAGACGCTTTACATAATAAATTAGAGCGCTATAGTTACAGACAACAAGCGAGATGCATTGGCGTTTGCTTGTGCTGTTTGGGGACGGATTTGTTTTGGCGGGCAGGGTATCCAGATACCTGGTGCGCGCCCGCGCCGGATTGCCTGCCAAAGCAAGCCCGTCTCCAACCGAAAGCTCTAGACACGAAAGCGAGGACTTTGATGGCTCAGTATCAGCTGCCCCGTGACTTCTTCTTTGGCGCTGCTATGTCCGGCCCACAGACTGAGGGTCAGTGGAACCAGGGCGGCAAGCTCGAGAACCTGTGGGACACCTGGTCCATCCAGGATCTGGGTTCGTTTTACAACTGCGTTGGCTCTTATGCCGGCAATGACTTTATGGCCAAGTACCAGGAAGACTTTCGCATTTTGAAGGACTTGGGCCTGAATACCTATCGCACTTCCATCCAGTGGAGCCGTCTGCTCGATGCCGACGGCAACCTCAACGAGGAGGGTGCTGCGTGGTATCACGAGCTGTTCCGCGCCTCTCGCGAGGCCGGCCTGGAGCCGTTTGTCAACTTGTACCACTTTGACATGCCCACCTACCTCTTTAACCGTGGCGGCTGGGAGAGCCGCGAGGTCGTCGAGGCTTACGCGCATTACGCCGACATCGCCTTCCACGAGTTTGGCCAGGAGATTAAGTACTGGTTTACCTTTAACGAGCCCATCGTCGAGCCCGAGCAGCGCTATCAGGAGGGCGTGTGGTTCCCGCAGCTCCACGACTTCAACCGCGCTCGCACCGTGCAGTATCACATCTCGCTGGCACATGCGCTGGCCGTGGCCAACTATCGTCGCGCCTATGACGAGGGCGCTATTCGCGCCGATGCCAAGATCGGCATGATCAACTGCTTTACCCCGGTTTACACCAAGCAGAATCCCAGCGAGGCAGACCTCGAGGCCGTGCGTATGACCAGCGGCATCAACAATCGCTGGTGGCTCGACCTTATTACCAAGGGCGAGCTTCCTGCCGACGTGCTCGACAGCCTGGCCGAGGGCGGCGTTAAGCTCCCGTTCCGTGCCGGCGACCAAGAGATTCTCAAGCAGGGTGTTGTCGACTGGCTCGGCTGCAACTACTACCACCCCACGCGTGTTCAGGCGCCGGCGAGCAAGGTCGACCAGTACGGCCTGCCGCACTTTGCCGACGAGTACGTATGGCCCGACGCCGTTATGAACGAGAGCCGTGGCTGGGAGATCTACCCGCAGGGCCTCTACGACTTTGGCATGGACTGTGCTAAGAACTACCCCGATCTTGATTGGTTCGTTTCCGAGAACGGCATCGGCATCATGGACGAATACAAGAACCGTGACGCCGAAGGAACCATCCAGGATGACTACCGCGTCGACTTTGTACGTCAGCACCTGGAGTGGGTGGCCAAGGCAATTGCCGAGGGCGCCAAGTGCCGCGGATACCATTACTGGGCCGTCATCGATAACTGGTCTTGGGCGAATGCCTTTAAGAACCGTTACGGTTTTGTCGAGGTCGACCTTATGGACGGCTATAAGCGCCGCCTTAAGAAGTCGGCGGCCTGGCTCAAACAGGTCGCCACAACCCACGTGGTTGATTAGCGACCGGGCGAACGCCCAGACCGCGCGCTGCCGCGCGCAACACATGGCACATCTGGTGGCAGAGGGCGACAGGCCACCGTGCGCATAGGAAAAGGCCGGATTTGAAAGTTAGGAGCAATCATGGCCAGTGACAACGGAAAGAGCTTCCTCGACAAGTTTGCCGAGGTCTCTGCGAAGGTGGGAAACCAGGTTCACCTGCGTTCCCTGCGTGACGCCTTCGCGACCATCACGCCGCTCTATATCCTTGCGGGTATCGCGGTTCTTATCAACAACGTCGTGTTCCCTCTGTTCCCGCTCGATGCGGCGGGTCTTGCCAATCTTCAGACGTGGGGTTCGGCAATTACGCTGGGCACCCTCAACGTCTCTGCAATTATCTTGGCCGGATTGATTGGCTACAGCCTCGCTAAGAACAAGCGTTTCGATAACCCGCTCGCTTGCGTGGTCGTCGCTATCTCTGCTTTCGTCATCATGATGCCGCAGCAGATCACCGCCACGCTTGCCGCCACGAGCCCGCTGCTCACCGACAAGATCACCTCCGCCGAGGTCACGGGCGCCCTTTCGACCGCCAACACCGGCACCAACGGTCTGTTCTCGGCTATTATCATCGCCCTGCTTTCCGTCTCGCTCTTCATCAAGATTTCTGGCATCGAGAAGCTCAAGGTTAAGCTGGGCGAGGGCGTGCCCCCCGCGGTTTCCAACTCCTTCAACGTCATGATCCCGATGCTGCTCAACCTCTCGGTCTTCGCTCTTGCCGCAGCTCTGCTCGCCGTATGCGCCGGCACCGATCTGTGCGCCATCATCTCCACGTGCATCTCCAACCCGCTCAAGAGCATCATGAACGCCGGTCCGTGGGCTGTTATCCTCATCTACACCCTTGCTAACCTGCTGTTCTGCGTCGGTATTCACCAGTCCACCATCTCTGGCGCTACCGTCGAGCCGATCCTAACCATGCTCATCGTCGACAACATGGCTACCTTTGCCGCCGGTGGCACCATCCAGCCCGATCACTACATGAACATGCAGATCGTTAACAGCTTCGCCCTCATCGGCGGCTCGGGCTGCACCCTCATGCTCCTGCTCGACACGCTCCTGTTCTCCAAGAACAAGGCTTCCGAGACCGTTTCCAAGATGGCTATCCTGCCTGGTCTGTTCAACATCAACGAGCCGGTTATCTACGGTTACCCCATCGTGTACAACCTGCCGCTCATGATCCCGTTCGTCCTCCTTCCCGACCTGTTCATCGGCATCACCTATGGCCTTACCTGCGCAGGCATCATCAGCCCCTGCATCGCCCAGGTGCCCTGGACTATGCCTCCCGTCATCAATGCCCTGCTCGCTACGGGCTTTGACTGGCGCGCCGGCGTGTGGCAGGCTCTCGAGATTGTCATTGGCATGGCCGTCTACCTGCCCTTTATGAAGATTTCCGAGAAGGCAATCGCCAAGCAGGAGGCTCTCGCCGAGTAGAACGCCTAACGTTCGTCCCTTTCACCGTTGCGGGCACCGGTACACGGTGCCGGTGCCCGCGGCTCTCTCCCTTGTGTAAAGATGCAGGGGGTGGGCACAATAGCCGCAAGGAATAAAACCAGTCGTCGTCTGCGCGCCGCGCAGTTATAAGGAGGAAACCATGAAGAAGATCATGCTCTGCTGCAATGCCGGTATGTCCACGAGCCTGCTGGTCCAGAAGATGCAGGCCGAGGTTGCAAACCGTGGTCTGGATATTGAGGTCGAGGCTCGTCCCATGAACGAGGCCCACGATCACCTGGGCGAGTGCGACATGTTGCTGCTTGGCCCGCAGATCGGCTACACCAAGGGCGATTTTGAGAAGGAGGCCGCCGGTCGTTTCCCGGTCGAGGTCATCAACATGGTCGACTACGGCCGCATGAACGCTGCCGGCATCATCGACCACTGCGTCAGCGTGATGGGCTAGGTGCTCCGCATGGAGGATATGAACGAACTGCAGATGACCTGCTTTGAGATCATCAGCTACGTCGGTACCGCCAAGAGCATGTACATCAATGCCGTGCAAAAGGCCAAGGAGGGCGATTTTGACGCCGCCGAGGAGCTTATCAAGCAGGGCGACGAGGCCTATAACGGTGGCCACGATGTTCACATGGGGCTTCTGAAGAAGGAGGCCAACGGCGAGCGTAACGGCGAGGCCCCGTTGATTCTGCTGCATGCCGAGGACCAGATGGCCGGTACCGAGACCATGCGCGTCATGGCGACGGAGCTCATCGAGATCCACAAGCAGCTGCAGGCACTTCAGGCCTAGTCGGCGTTATCGCCGCGATGGACCGTGCGGTCCAACAGACAACACAGTTCCTTTGACGGGCGCCGGGAGTCTCCGCCTCCCGGCGCCTTTATATTTGGGGAAGGTCTTGCGCGATCTATTGAGTGACCATTCGCGCTTCCCCAGATAAAACCTGCCAAAACAAACCTGCCCCTTTTTGGCAGGTTTTTGCCTTGGGAGCGGTACCATACAGGCAATGTTTAAACGAGAAAGGCGGGCTCCCATGGAACCTAAGCAGTATTACATCGGCATCGACGTCGGCGGTACCTCGGTCAAGGAGGGTCTGTTTGATGAGGACGGAAACCTGCTTGCCAAGGCCAGCGTGCCTACGCCTCCTATCGTTGACGCTGCGGGCTTTGCCGCGGTGACCGAGGCTATCGACCAGGTGGTCGCCAAGGCGCAGATTCCGCGCGCCTTTGTGGCAGGCATTGGCCTGGCCGTTCCGTGCCCCATTCCGGCGTCGGGCGATGCCAAGGTCAAGGCCAACATTGCCATTAACCTGCCCAAGCTGAGGATCGCCATTCAGGAGCACTGTCCCGACGCGGTCGTTAAGTACGAGAACGATGCCAACGCCGCCGCTATGGGCGAGGCCTGGCTCGGTTCTGCCAGGGGCGTGCAGAACGTGGTGATGGTCACCATCGGTACCGGCGTGGGCGGCGGCGTTATCGTCAACGGTGACGTGGTATCGGGCGTTGTGGGTGCTGGCGGCGAGATTGGCCACATGTGCCTGAACCCGGCCGAGGAGCGCACCTGCGGCTGCGGCGGCCATGGCCACCTTGAGCAGTATTCCAGCGCCACCGGCGTGGTGAGCAACTACCTTGCCGAGTGCGAGAAAGCGGGCGTCGAGCCCATCGAGCTCACCGGTCCCTCTGATTCCAAGGACGTGTTCCAGGCCTGCCGCGAGGGCGACAAGCTTGCGCTGGCCGCGGCCGATACCATGGCCGACTATCTCGGTCGCGCACTGGCGCTTATTGCCAACGTGGTTGATCCCGAGATGTTCCTCATCGGCGGTGGCGCCTCCGCCTCGGCCGATGTCTACCTCGACAAGGCTCGCGAGTACTTCCAGCGCTACGCGCTCTCTGCCTCGCGCGAGACGCCCATTAAGGTCGCTTCGCTCGGCAACGACGCCGGCATCATCGGTGCCGCCTACGTAGCCCTGCGCGCCGCCGGCAAATAGTCGGTGCAGGAGGGCGGGTGGTACAAGGGGGGGCAGACTTCGCCCCCAGGCTCGCCCAAATTGCGCCGCGGCCCTTCCGTCTCAGAAGGCTCGGCGCCAGCGTGCTACCATAGCTACGTCCAAGTACACATATCAAGTGGAGGATATCCATGGCAAACGTTCTTGTCTTTGGTCACCAGAACCCCGATAACGACGCCATCATGAGCGCCGTCGTCCTGTCCCAGCTGCTCAACCAGGTTGAGTATGCCGGCAACACCTACGAGGCCTGCGCCCTTGGCCAGCTTCCGGCCGAGTCCGCCAAGCTGCTCGCCGACGCCGGCATTGCCGAGCCCCGCGCGATCGATTCCGTCGAGGCCGGTCAGCTCGTCGTCCTCACCGACCACAACGAGTCCGCCCAGTCCGTCGCCGGCCTTAAGGACGCCACGGTCTTTGGCGTCGTCGATCATCACCGCATCGGCGACTTCGAGACCGCCGGCCCGCTGCACTACATCTGCCTGCCCTGGGGCTCCAGCTGCACCATCGTCACCAAGCTCGCCGACGTGCTCGGCGTTGAGCTTTCCGACGTCCAGGCCAAGCTGCTTCTCTCGGCCATGATGACCGATACGCTCATGCTCAAGAGCCCCACCACCACCGCCGTCGACCGCGTCGTCGCCGCCAAGCTCGGCGAGCAGGTGGGCGTCGACCCGGTCAAGTTTGGCATGGAGGTCTTCCTCACCCGTCCGTCCGGCTCCTTCACCGCAGCCGAGATGGTCGGCAACGACATCAAGATGTTCGAGCCTGCCGGCAAGAAGCTGCTTATCGGCCAGTACGAGACCGTCGACAAGAGCCGTGCGCTCGGCATGATTGACGAGATCCGCGAGGCCATGCGCGCCTACGCCGCCGAGAAGGGCGCCGACGGCATCGTCCTGTGCATCACCGACATCATGGAGGAGGGCTCGCAGGTCCTGCTCGAGGGCGAGACCGAGGCTGCTCAGAAGGGCCTGGGCATTGCCGACGAGCACGACGGCGTCTGGATGCCGGGTGTCCTCTCCCGTAAGAAGCAGGTCGCTGCCCCCATCATGGCTGCCTGCTAGGTTTAGTTGACCAAACGCCACGACCGGATCGCGGACGTCCCGCGCTCCGGTCGTTTTTTGTGCACGGCGCCGCGTCGTCTCTTGGACAGGCGTGCCCGTGCCGTTGAGCAAATAATGTTCAACCTGTGGTTCCGCTTTTCGGCCACGCCTGCGTGCTTGTCGTGCAGGGTAGGCTAGATGCAAGCGTAATACGTTAGAGCGCGGCGCCGCCACTTGGGCGGGCCGTGCTTTTTTAAGACGGGAGCTTTCCCGTGAAAGGAGCCGCCCATGGCAGCAACTGAGCAGCTGTTCAACGTTCGTGAGCGCAAGCGCTTTGAACGTCACGACATCTGGGAGCGCATCGCCGAGAACGGCACGATTTCCGCCGCCGTCATGGTCTTCGCCGCCATCGCCGCCGTCATCTGCGCCAATACCGATGTCTACGAGGTCATCCATCACTTTTTGGAGACCCCGCTGTATGTGGGTCTGGGCAACCTTACGGGCGGTCTCACCGTTGAGCTTTTCGTCAACGACTTCCTCATGGCGATTTTCTTTTTGTTAGTGGGCATTGAGCTTAAGTACGAGATGACGGTCGGCGAGCTCAAGAATCCGCGTCAGGCCATGCTTCCCATGCTGGCAGCCGTGGGCGGCGTCGTCGTTCCCGCCTGCATCTACCTGATCTTTAACCATGCCGGCGCGCGCAACGGCTGGGCCATTCCCATGGCGACCGATATTGCCTTTGCGCTGGGCGTGCTGTCGCTTTTGGGCAATCGCGTGCCCAACGGCGTGCGCGTGTTCTTCTCGACGCTCGCCATCGCCGACGACCTCATCTCCATCGCCGCCATCGCCATCTTCTACGGTCAGAGCCCCAATCCGTTTTGGCTGGGCGCCGCCGCGCTTGTGACCTGCGCGCTCGTGTGGCTCAACAAGACGCAGCATTACCGCCTTGCCCCGTACTCGGTGCTGGGCCTGCTGTTGTGGTTCTGCATGTTCAAGAGCGGCGTACATGCCACGCTTGCTGGCGTCATCTTGGCCTTTACCATCCCGGCCAAGTGCGGCGTCAAGCTCGATAGCCTCACCGATTGGTTGGGCGAGTGCCTGCCGCTGCTCGATGACCGCTACGACGACGAGGCGCACATTCTGGGCCAGCATGACTTTACCGTCTCGACCACCAAGGTCGAGCGCGTCATGCACCGCGTGACCCCGCCGCTCATCCGCATGGAGCGTCTGATCTCCACGCCGGTCAACTTTGTGATCCTGCCGATCTTTGCGTTCGTAAACGCGCAGGTTCGCCTGGTGGGTGTGGACATGAGCACGCTGCTCACCGACCCGGTGACGCTCGGCGTGTACTTTGGCATGCTGCTGGGCAAGCCGATCGGTATCTTTGGCATGACGTTTGCCCTGGTTAAACTCAAGATTTCCGAGTTGCCGCACAACGTTAACTGGCACATGATCGCCGGTGTGGGCATTCTGGGCGGTATCGGCTTTACCATGTCGATCCTCATCAGCGGCCTTGCCTTCCCGACGGCCCAGTTTGAGGTTCTGGCTGCCAAGGCCGCCATTCTTGCCGGTTCGGTCACCGCTGCCGTGCTCGGCATGATTTACATGAGCGTGGTCTGCAAGCATCCCGCGCCCAAGGACGAGTAAGGGCACATACAAGTTTGAAAACGCCGCCTGTGAACACCATCACAGGCGGCGTTTTAGTCATTTGGGACGTTCTTAAGTGACTAGGGCTATTCCACGGTGCCGTAGACGGCACCCCAGCCGTGGGCGGCCAAGGCGGAGTTGAGCTGGTCGCAAAGTGACTGGCGGTCATAATAGCCGGGCGGTAGCAGGTTGACGATTTCCATGAGATCGGGTGCCAGGTCCAAGATTTCGGCCTGCACGATGAGATCCAGGCGGTCGATGGCGTGGCGGTCGTAAAACAGCCCATCGACCAGGCGCTGCAGGTCGCCGAATTCCTCGGCCTGGAACGATCCGTACTCCATAGTGCCTCCTTGGGCGCCCCACGCCGGCATGCGCGGCGATTCGTAATTCATTGCGATGTACTTAATCTATCACGGCTTCATAACGTTGCGGCGGTGGCGGTCTATACTTAGACGAACTGCAACGTACCGCTTCGCGAAAGGTCGCACCCCATGCAGACGATCTACCAGAAGATGGAAACCACCGAACTCGATGCCGCCATCGAGGCGCTCAAAGCCGAGGTCGCCGAGGTCAAGGCCAAGGGCCTGGCGCTCGATATGGCCCGCGGCAAGCCGTCGCCCGCCCAGGTTGACATCTCGCGCCCCATGCTCGATATCCTCAATGCCGATGCCGATCTGCACGACGGCAACGTCGACTGCTCCAACTACGGCTGTTTTGAGGGCATTCCCTCGGCACGCAAGCTGGCGGGGGAGTTCCTGGGTTGCCCCGCCGAGCAGACGCTCGTACTGGGTTCGTCGAGCCTTTTGATCGAGCATGACATCGCCGGCATGTTCTGGCGTTGCGGTTCGTGCGGCAGCGAGCCCTGGGACGCCTACGAGGCCGCGCACGACGGCAAGAAGGTCAAGTTCCTGTGCCCCGTTCCCGGCTACGATCGCCACTTTGGCATCACCGCCGACTTGGGCATCGAGAACGTCCCCGTCGCGATGACCGACAACGGCCCCGACATGGACGAGATCGAGCGCCTGGTTGCCGCTGACGACTCCATTAAGGGTATCTGGTGCGTGCCCAAGTATTCCAACCCCACGGGCATCACCTTTAGCGAGGACACCGTGCGTCGCCTGGTCGAGATGCCCACGGCCGCGCCCGATTTCCGCATCTTCTGGGACAACGCCTACTGCGTGCACGACCTGTACGACGAGACCGACGAGCTCGCCAACATCTTTGACCTCGCTCGCGCGGCGGGCACCGAGGACCGCGTGGTGGCCTTTGCCTCGACGTCCAAGATTACCTTCCCGGGCGCCGGCATCGGCTTTATCGGTGCGAGCCCCGCGGTCATCGCCGAGTTCTCCAAGCGCCTGAAGGCCGGCCTCATCAGCGCCGACAAGCTCAACCAACTGCGTCACGTGCGCTTCCTTCCCACCATCGAGGCGGTCAAGGAGCACATGAAAAAGCATGCCGAGTTCCTGCGTCCGCGCTTTGAGGCCGTCGAGCGCAAGCTCACCGAGGGCTTGGGCGACACGGGCTGCGCCACCTGGACGCACCCTCGCGGCGGCTACTTTGTGAGCTTTGATGGTCCCGAGGGCTCGGCCCAGAAGGTCGCCGCGCTTTGCGCCGACTTGGGCGTTAAGCTCACGCCGGCTGGTGCCACCTGGCCTTATGGCAAGGACCCGCGCGACACCAACATCCGCATCGCGCCGAGCTATCCCACGGTCGAGGACCTGGAGGCCGCGCTCGATGTGCTGGTGCTGGCCGTTAAGCTTGTCGCTGCCGAGCTTGCGCGTGCCGAGCGCGCCTAACGCGCGGCTTCCCGTACTATCCGCACTTTCGATACGTAAAGGAGCGTATACATGGATTTGGGTATTTCCACCAACCCCACGCCAGAGCTCTACACCATTAAGGTAACCGGCGAGATCGATATCTCTAACGCCGATAGCCTGCGCAATGCCATCGACCTGGCGCTCGAGCAGCCCACTGAGGCCGTTGAGCTCGATTTTGCCCAGGTGAGCTACATCGATTCGACGGGCATTGGCGTGCTCGTGGGCGCCGCACACCACGCGGTCGACCACGGCAAGCGCTTTAGCTGCACCAATGTGCAGCCCCCGGTGATGCGCGTGGTCCAGCTGTTGGGTGTCGACCAGGAGATTTCGATCACCGCTGCATAATCTTTGCCCCCAAAAGGGCGTGCCGTTTGGCATATGTTTGTGATGCGCTCGGACGTTTTGGCGTCCGGGCGCTATACTTGACCGAATGAATAGACGAGTTCCGGCCGAATGGCGCGGTGCGGGCTCGACTCACATCGAGCCTTGGAGGTATGTGTGTTTGGTATTGGAGAGGGTGAGCTCGCGATCATCGTGGTCTTCGGCTTTTTGCTGTTTGGCCCGGATAAGCTCCCACAGATGGGCCGCACGATCGGCCGTGCCATCCGTCAGTTCCGCGAGACGCAGGAAAAGATGACGGCCGTTGTTCAGTCCGAGATTATCGATCCGGTGAGCGAGGCCGCATCGGCCCCGGTCAAGCCCAAGAAGGCTGCTGCGACCGACGACGATTCCGATGCGGACGAGGATGCCGCCGAGACGGCAGCGCCCGCCAAGAAGGAGACCTTTGCCGAGCGCCGTGCCCGCCTTGCCGCCGAGAAGGCCGCAAGCGAGGGTGCTGCTGAGGGCGAAGGCGCTGCCGATGAGGCCGAGGGCGCCGAGTCTGTCGCTGCCGCCGCTGCCGCCGTCGAGCCCGAACCTGCTGCAGAGCCGGAGCCCGAGCCGGCAGAGCCCACGACGGCCGACCTCTATGCCCGTCGCCCCCGCAAGCGCAAAGCCGTCGTCGACCAGCTCGCTCGCGAGCTCGAGGCCGAGGACGACGCCGCTGCCGCCGACGCCCCGAAGGGAGGCGACGAGTAATGCCTATCGGACCTGCGCGTATGCCGCTCTTCGATCACCTGGGGGAACTCCGTCGCCGCCTGACCATCGTGGTCGTCTCGGTGTTTGCCGCCGCTATCGTGCTGTATTTCGCCACGCCCGTGGTGCTCGACATTCTGGAAGACCCCATCCGCTCCTTTGTACCGGACGGTAAGTTCTACATCACCACCACGCTCGGCGGATTTGGCCTGCGCTTCTCGCTGGCCATCAAGATGGCCGTGGTCATGTGCACACCCATGATTATCTGGCAGATTCTGGCGTTTTTCCTGCCGGCGCTTCGCCCCAACGAGCGCAAGTGGGTCGTGCCCACGGTGCTCGCCTCGACGGTGCTGTTCTTCCTGGGCGCCATTTTCTGCTATTTCATCATCATTCCTGCGGGCTTTGAGTGGCTCATCGGCGAGACTTCGGCCGTCGCCACGGCGCTGCCCGATCTGGAGAACTACGTCAACATGGAGCTGCTCTTTATGATCGGCTTTGGTGTGGCGTTTGAGCTGCCGCTCATCATCTTTTACCTGTCCGTCTTCCATATCGTGTCCTATGCGGCCTTCCGCAGTGCCTGGCGTTACGTATACGTTGGCCTGCTCGTGGGTTCGGCTGTGATCACGCCCGACGGCTCGCCCGTCACCCTGGGCCTTATGTACGGCGCCCTGCTCTCGCTCTACGAGATTTCGCTTGCCATCGCCCGTGTGGTCATTACCGCGCGCGAGGGCAAGGAGGGCTTGTTCGTGAGTCGTCTGGACCTGTTCTCGGACGATGAGGACGACGAGGAGTAAATCGGTATGCACGAGGTTGGCATTGTCAACGGCATACTCGATACAGTGATTCGCGCGGCGCGTGGGGCGGGGGCCTCGCGCGCCGTTTTGGTTACGCTACGTATCGGGGATATGACCGAGGTCGTGCGCGAGGCGCTCGACTTTGCATGGGAGACGTTTCGCGACGAGGACCCGCTCACGCGCGGCTGCGAGCTTGCCGTGGAGGAAGTCCATCCACAAAGTGAGTGCCTGGGCTGCGGCGAGGTCTTCGATCACGACCGCTTTCATTGCCGCTGTCCCCAGTGTGGCGGCGCCAACGTGCGTCTGCTGCACGGTCGCGAGCTCGACATCGCAAGTATCGAAATCGAGACCCCCGACGATTAGCTCGCCGGCCACCTGGGGACGGGGTATAAAGGGGCCAAAGTAAGGAGTGCCGAGTATGGCTGAGAAAACGATTGATATCGCGTCGCCGATTCTGTCGCGCAATGAGCGCCTGGCAGATCAGCTGCGTCAGCGATTTAAAGAGACAAACACCTATGTGATTAACGTCTTGTCGAGCCCCGGTTCGGGCAAGACCACCACGATTTTGGGCACCAACGAGCGCCTGCGCGACAAGGCCGGCCTGCGTTGCGCCGTCATCGAGGGCGATATCGCCTCGGACGTCGACGCCATCACCATGAAGGAAGCCGGCATGCCCGCCATCCAGATCAACACGGGCGGCCTGTGCCACCTCGAGGGCAACATGATCATGGAGGCCGTTGACGCCTTCGACCAGGCAGTGGGTCTGGAAAACATCGACGTCATCTTTATCGAAAATGTGGGCAACTTGGTCTGCCCGGTCGACTTTGACCTGGGTGAGAACCTGTCCATCATGATTCTTTCGGTGCCCGAGGGCGACGACAAGCCTATCAAGTACCCGGGCATCTTCCAACACGCCGGTGCACAGCTGCTCAACAAGGTCGATGTGGCCCCGGCTTTCGATTTTGACATGGATAGGTATACTAAGACACTCGATGACCTCAATCCGCAGGCGCCGCGGTTTGCCGTGAGCGCGCGCAAGGGCGAGGGCATGGATGCCTGGTGCGATTGGCTCATCGGGCAGATTGAGCAAGCAAGGGCGTAAGTCGGCCGCCATACGGGCGGGCGTAGCCGCAGAGATACGAGATAGGAGCCTCTTTTGAAGCTCATCATCGCCGAGAAAAACGACGCCGCGCGTCAAATCGCCGAGCGGCTGTCCACGGGCAAGCCCAAAAAGGACAAGGTGTATAACACCGCCATCTACCGTTTTGAGTGGAAGGGCGAGGAGTGCGTGACGATCGGCCTCGCCGGTCACATCCTTGCGCCCGATTTTTGCGACAGCGTGCTGTTCGATAAAAAGCTGGGATGGTATTCGGTCACTGAGGACGGCGAGATGCTGCCGGCCGACATGCCCGATGGCCTGGCTCGTCCGCCTTACGACACCAAGCGTAAGCCGTTCCTTGCCGATGGCATCTCCATCAAGGGCTGGAAGCTCGAGAGTCTGCCCTATCTCACCTGGGCACCAGTCATTAAGTTGCCGGCCGAGAAAGAGCTCATTCGCTCGCTCAAGAACCTGGCTAAGAAGTCCGACAGTGTCATCATCGCTACGGACTTCGACCGCGAGGGCGAGCTGATCGGCTCGGACGCCCTCAACAAGGTGCGTGAGGTGGCACCCGACTTGCCGGTTGCCCGCGCCCAATACTCTTCGTTTACCAAGGCCGAGATTACGCAGGCCTTCGATAATCTCGTCTCGCTCGACCAGAATCTGGCCGACGCCGGCGAGAGCCGCCAGCACATCGACCTCATTTGGGGCGCGGTGCTCACGCGCTACCTGACGCTCGCCAAGTTCGGCGGCTTTGGCAACGTGCGTTCTGCCGGCCGCGTGCAGACACCGACGCTTGCCCTGGTGGTCGAGCGCGAGCGCGAGCGCATGGCGTTTGTGCCCGAGGACTATTGGCAGATTCGCGGCATGGGTGCCGCACAGGGCGCCGCCGAGGACGACCGCTTTAAGATTGCGCACAAGACGGCGCGTTTTACCGACAAAGATGCTGCCGAGACGGCGTATGGTCACGTCGACGGCGCCAAGACGGCGACCGTTGCCGCGGTGACCAAGCGCTCGCGTAAGCAGCAGCCGCCCACGCCGTTTGCGACGACCTCGCTGCAGGCTGCCGCCGCGGCCGAGGGCATCTCGCCTGCGCGTACGATGCGCATCGCCGAGTCCCTCTACATGGCCGGTCTCATCAGCTACCCGCGTGTCGACAATACCGTGTACCCTGCGACGCTCGATCTGGGCGCCGTGGTGAGCGACCTGGCAAAGATCAACCCGGCGCTGGCACCCGTGTGCAAAAAGGTGCTCGCCGGTCCCATGAAGCCCACGCGCGGTAAGGTCGAGACCACCGACCACCCGCCTATCTATCCCACGGGCGAGGGCGATCCGTCCACGCTCGACGGCGGCCAGCGCAAGCTCTACGACCTCATCGCCCGCCGCTTCCTGGCAACGCTCATGGGGCCCGCGACCATCGAGAACACCAAGCTCGAGCTCGATGTGAACGGCGAGCCGTTCGTGGCCTCGGGCGATGTGCTTGTGACCCCGGGTTTCCGCGAGGCGTACCCGTACGGCCTTAAGCGCGATGAGCAGATGCCGCCGCTGGAGCAGGGCGATACGGTCGACGTGTTCGACATTAAGCTCGAGGCCAAGCAGACCGAGCCGCCCGCGCGCTACAGCCAGGGCAAGCTCGTGCAGGAGATGGAAAAGCGCGGCCTGGGCACCAAGTCCACGCGCGCGAGCATCATCGAGCGCCTGTACGCCGTGCGCTACCTCAAAAACGATCCCGTTGAGCCGAGCCAGCTGGGTATCGCCATCATCGACGCGCTGACGCAGTTTGCCCCGCGCATCACGAGCCCCGATATGACCAGCGAGCTCGATGGCGATATGACCCGTGTGGAGCGCGGCGAGGATACCGAAGAGCATGTCGTGACGCACTCGCGCGCGCTGCTGGCTGGCGTGCTCGACGAGCTGCTCAAGCACACGCAGGAGCTGGGCGACGCCATCAGCGACGCCGTCACGGCCGATGCGCGCGTGGGCGCCTGCCCCAAGTGCGGCAAGGACCTTGTTATGAAGACGAGTGCCAAGACCCGTGGCAGCTTTATCGGCTGCATGGGCTGGCCCGACTGCGACGTGACCTATCCGGTGCCGAGCGGCGTCAAGGTAAGCCCGCTCGAGGGCGAGGCGGCCGTGTGCCCCGAGTGCGGCGCGCCGCGTATCAAGTGCCAGCCGTTCCGCCAGAAGGCCTTCGAGATTTGCGTGAACCCCACGTGCCCCACCAACTACGAGCCCGACCTTAAGGTGGGCGAGTGCAAGGTGTGCGCCGAGGCAGGACGCCATGGCGACCTGATCGCGCACAAGAGCGAGAAGAGCGGCAAGCGCTTTATCCGCTGCACCAACTACGACGACTGCGGCGTGAGCTATCCGCTGCCGGCGCGTGGCAAGCTCGAGGCGACGGGCGAGACCTGTCCCGAGTGCGGCGCCCCCATCGTGGTGGTCAACACGGCGCGCGGCCCGTGGCGCATCTGCGTCAACATGGACTGCCCGACCAAGGAGAAGAAGCCCGCCCGCGGCCGCAAGACTGCGACCAAGGCGAGCACGGCGAAGAAGACCACGGCAGCAAAGAAGACTGCTGCCAAGAAGACGACCGCCAAAAAGACGACGGCCAAGAAGTCGACTACCAAGAAGGCGGCCGCCGACAAGTAGCGGCGCAGCCGAAACATTGCCTAAAACAAAAACGAGCGAGGACCTCAAGATCCTCGCTCGTTTTTTATCCGGCAGTTAGGGACGTTCCTTTTAATATGAGCAGGACATTGTCAAGAGGCAAAATCGGGCCTGGCCCCAACGATATGGGGTCAGGCCCTCTCCCTATATCAGCCCGTCCGCGGCGACCTCGGCGTGTCTTACCGACGCTCGTCTTTGCAGTTTAATATCCGCCCGCGGCGATCTCTCGCTGGGCAATCCGTTGCTACGGCTGAGGCTTCTACGTCGAACCGACAGTCTGTGCACGCGTGTG
>UQWZ01000008.1:0-105343 GCA_900544895.1 uncultured Collinsella sp. | reverse complement strand
GTGAGTAGACACCGGACACCGTAACGGTGGGCGCCGCCCACCGGTCAGCGGCCAGAGCATGGGGGGCACGCCCGGTCCCGTTCCGAACCCGGAAGCTAAGCCCCATCGCGCCGAGAGTACTGCGGGGTCAGCCCGTGGGAGGCCAGGGCGCCGCTGACCGGTGGACGGCACCGAGCCGTACGCTTGAACTGAGAAGGGGGAGGCCTCGCGGCCTCCCCCTTTTTTGCGTTTACGGGGCGTAAATGACTCAATTACACCAGACGATCTTATCGTTTTTGGTATTGAGCCTTTATTTAAAGAAAATAAATCGAATAACAAGGGCAACTGCTATGGCCGCAATGATCAAAAGCAGGATTGCCAGTCGATGCTGCTTGCGCCGTTTACTTGACGAAACGAAGATTGATTTTCCTTGTTTTGGCGTTTCGAGATAGCGAGCCGAATGCGTCAAGGTTTGCTTTGGTCGAGGACCTCTTTGTTGATGAGCGGCGGATGCTTTCAGTGGCTCATCACTAGCTGCGCTGTTTTTAGATAATGGTGCGTCTTTCAGATATACAGGGTCTCCCGAGGCGACGCCCATATGTTTACGTCCCGTTTGGGCATCCTCGAGCGTTTGATATCGATTTCTCGTCACATACTCGGGCTCCGGATCATTAATGGGCTCTTGCGAGATGTGGGGGCGATGGAACCGTGGCGGCTGCGTGGAAGTGTCTTCCCCCTGCGTCTGCATTAACATTTTGCTCTGGCTTTGTTCGTCCATGATGCCCTTTAGCTCGTTACCGACAACGTGTACGCGCTCATTGTAAGCCCCCGTTATTTGTAGCTGCGAACATACTCGTTAATTAAGCTCTGGTTCAAAAAACCTTAACCTTACTAAAACCTTAGTCACGCACACTTAGATATGCTTATAGTACTGGACTCAAAAAACTTTATAGTCGATGTATATATAAGCACTGTGTGGGCATATATAAGAGCGTCAAAAGAAGTCCCAGTCACCTAGAAGATGACTCGGCAGTCCTTAAAAGGAGTGGTAAACATGGCAAGCATGGTTCCTTATCGTTCGGTTTTTGGCGTTCGTCCTTCTGCTAGCTCGTTGTTCGATCTGTTTGATGATATGACCGACCTTGCAAACAACTCGATTGCTTCCAAGGCGTTCCCCGTTGACGTTGAGGATAAGGGCGACGGCTATGAGGTCAAGGCTTATCTGACCGGCGTCGCCAAGGACGATATCGATGTCGAGCTTAACGAGGGCCGTCTGTCCATTAGCGTGAATGTCGAGGAAGACGAGGAGAACGAGGGCAAGAACTTCCTGCAGAAGGAGTTCAGCTCGTACAGCGCGACGCGTGGCGTATATCTAAAGGACGCTTCGAGCGAGGGCCTCTCGGCTAAGTACGCTGACGGCATCCTGACCGTTACGGTTCCCAAGATCGTCGAGAAGAAGAACGTTACGAAGATCTCCATTGACTAACTTCGTTGGTGTTCTGCGCTATTAAAAGACAGCAAAAGGGGCTGGGAAGCGATTCTCGGCCCCTTTTGCTGTCTAGGACAGTCTATTGAATGGTTGCCGGTTGATACTGACTCGCAGGGCGTATCGAGAGTTTTCGCGATCCTTGGAGAAGGGTTGCGGAGCTGCCGACCTCGTCATCTAGGGTTGCGGCCAGAGCTTTGGCATAGCTTTTGACGGTAAGGCTCGGACGATTGTTATCTTGGCTGATATGCATGGCAATGAGCTGTTCGGTGCGATCGGTAACAAGTTCGCGCGCGGCTTCGGCGGCTTGGCCATTGGAGAGGTGTCCCCTTGCAGACAGGATGCGCTCCTGAAGAAAGCGGGGATATTCTCCCTCGCGCAGCATGGTCACATCGTGGTTGCTTTCGAGTGCGAGGACTCGACAATCTTCGAGGGTGTTCATGGCCTGGCTCGATAGCTCTCCGGTGTCGGTGGCAAAGCCGATGGAATCATCGAGGGTGTCGAATCGATAGCCGACTGGATTGATGACATCGTGTGACGTTGAGTAGGTTTGCACGTGGATGCCGGCAATGGATAGGGTGTCACCGGGATCGAATTCCTCGACAGGCAGATGCGAAAGATTTTCTTTGCTCGAAAGAGTGCCCCTGCTGGCAAAGAGGGGGCCGTGCCAGTGCTTGCACCAGACATCGAGGCCCTTGATGTGATCGCTATGCTCATGAGTAATGAGAAGAGCCGAGACGTTGTCTGCCGAGAGCCCCAGTTCTGCCATGCGCTTTAATGTCTCGCGGCGAGACAGTCCGTCATCGACCATAATGAGCCCCTGCGGGCCCTCGATGAGTGCGCAGTTGCCTTTAGAGCCACTGCCGAGGATATGAAGGTGCAGACGAGACATAAGATTCCAAAGGATACAATGGGTGCGGACGAATAGAGGAGGAAGCGAATGCCAACGGTATCACAGCATTACGGACACCATGCCGTGCCTGGGGCAGTCGATGAGACCCGGACGAGACAGCAGGCTGCTCCTGTCGTGCTCATGGTATCAGGCGGCGCGGACTCGACGGCACTGCTTCTTATGGCGTGCACATCAAAGCTGGATATCCAAGACGGACGCGGTGTTGCCCCCATTGCTCGCGAGCGCCTGCATGTGCTGCATGTAAACCATCATCTGCGCGGCAAGGCGTCCGATGGCGACGAGGCCTTTGTGCGTGAGCTCTGCGCGCAATATGGTTTACCGCTGTGTGTGGAGCACGCTTATTTTGATGGGGAGTCGGGCAATATTGAGGCCGCGGCCCGCGAGGTGCGCTATGCCGCGGCGCGGAGGTATGTTCGCGAACTCTGCGCCCAGACGGGGGCGCCGCGAACGGCGGCTCGTATCTGCACCGCGCACACGTCTTCGGATCGCGCGGAAACGTTTTTGATGAACGCGATTAAGGGTTCGGGGCCCGCTGGTCTATCGAGCATTCCTCGCCGGAGGAATATCGTGGTGCGTCCCTTGCTCGACCTAACTCATGGCGAGCTCGTGGGCTATCTACAGGTACATGGTCAGCCGTGGCGTGAAGACGAGAGCAATGAGGATATCTCGTATCTGCGAAACTACGTGCGCCATCGAGTGATGCCGGTGGTGGCGCAGCGCAACGCGAGCGTCTGCAAGACGATTGGCGCCGCCTGTGAGATCTTGGGTGATGAAGATGCGTTTCTATCCCAGCTGTCGGCACAGGCGTTTCGAAGCTGTTTGCGCAAAGAGGCGGCGGGCGCGCTGGTGCTCGATGCCAGGCGCCTTGCTGCGGCCGAGGTGGTAATCGCGCGGCGCATCGTGCGACTGGCGATTAAGCGCATCGATCCGGACGCTCGTCCCGAGATGCGACATGTGGAGCGAGTCCTTTCCTGCGTTGCCGAGGGCGCCGGCTCGGTCACGCTTCCGGCGGGGATTGACGCACGCATTGAGTTTGGCATGCTGGCGTTTAAGGCGCCGGCGGCTCGCGAGGGCCTGGTCGCGGACTGGGTTACCGTACCCGGTCGTTTGCCGTTGGGCGGGGGGCGCATGCTGGTCGCAGAGCCGATGGCCGTTGAGCCGGGATGCGATATCGTGCGCCGCGCCCGTGAGCTTGCGGTTGCCGGGGAAGTGACAGCTTTGGTAGACGCGGCTGCCCTGGGTTTTGCCGACAGCGATAGTGAGCGGATCCTGGCGGGCTCACGTGGCGAGATCCCTGCAGAGGCGCGATTGGCGCGCCTGTGGGTGGACGGTCCCGCACCGGGAGACGTGATGTGCCCGTTAGGAATGAGTGGCCGAAGCAAGAAGGTATCCGACTTGCTAGGCGAGGCTCGCATTCCCGTTTCCGAGCGCGCCGGCGTGCCCGTGGTGAGGACGGCGCCGGGAGGTGCCGTGGTGTGGGTCGCCGGAGTTCGCGCGGACGAACGTTTTAAATGCACGGCGGCGACGCGTGTGGCTTATCTGCTTCGCGTGGTTGACGCGGATTAGCCCCTCGCACCAGCTGTTCTGTGCGGCGTTGACGGTATTCCCGCGCTGATGGTGCGCAGGCTGGAAAATATACCCCGTGCGCTGCTAGAATGTGTAGTTCGCGTCCATACGGCGGTGTGTGGGCGATTAAGCACAAGAAAGGGTTGTCATGGCTTCTCAACATCCGGATATCGAGAAGGTTCTGTTTACGCAGGAGGATATCGACGGCATCGTTTCTCGCCTGGGCGAGGAGATCACTCGCGACTACGCGGGTAAGGATCTGGTGCTGATCGCGGTTCTGCGCGGTGCCGTTGTCTTTATGGGCGACCTGATGCGCAAGATTGAGCTACCGACCAACATCGATTTCATGGCTGTTTCGAGCTATGGCGACGGTGTGAAGTCTTCGGGCATCGTGCGTATCATTAAGGATCTGGATATCGACATCCGTGGTCGCGACGTGCTGATCGTCGAGGACATTCTGGACTCGGGCCTGACCCTCAAGTACCTGATGAAGAACCTCGAGAGCCGCAAGCCCGCTTCGCTGGAGGTCGCTGCCTTCCTGTGGAAGGACGTTGAGGACCGCACCTCGGCCATCACGCCCAAGTATGTTGGAACCCATTGCCCCGATGCCTTTGTGGTGGGCTACGGCCTCGACTATGCCGAGCGCTATCGTAACCTTCCGTATCTGGGCATTTTGAAACCGGAGGTTTATTCGTAAGATGCCCGACGACCATAACGATAACAATTCCCAGACTCCCCGGGAGCCTAAGATCCCGGGGATGCCCGGAGGCAAGAAGCCCACGCGTACGGGCTGGCTGTATTTTATTTTGGCTTGCGCGCTTCTGGGCTACGCCTTCTTTAACATGGGCTCCGGCTTTGCCAATTCCAGCAATACCGTTAAGCTCGCGACGAGCGAGATGGTGAGCGCCATCAAGCAGGATCGCGTCGAAGATCTGACCTATACGGTTCAAGACGGAAGCGTGACGGGTCATTACTGGAAGACGAAGAAGGACAAGGGCGATACGAGCGAGCTCAAGAGCTTCTCCTCGACCTATGTCGGCTCCGATTCGCTTGCCGAGCTCATGTCGGAGCACCCCGATACCAAGTACATCGTCAACACCAACGATCCCGATTTTTGGGGCGACTTGGCGATGAGTGTGCTTCCGACGATCGCCCTTATCGCCATCATGTTCTACTTTATGCGCCAGATGATGGGCGCCAACAACAGGAACATGCAGTTTGGCAAGACCAACGCCAAGACCAACGAGGCCACACGCCCCAAGGTCAAGTTTGAAGACGTTGCCGGCGTGGACGAGGCAGTCGAGGAGCTCGAGGAGATCCGTGACTTTTTGAGCGATCCGGATCGCTATCGCAAGCTGGGCGCCAAGATCCCGCGTGGCGTGTTGCTGGTTGGCCCTCCGGGCACCGGTAAAACGCTGCTGGCCAAGGCCGTTGCCGGCGAGGCGGGCGTGCCGTTCTTTAGCATCTCGGGTTCCGACTTTGTCGAGATGTTCGTAGGTGTCGGCGCCAGCCGTGTGCGTGACCTCTTTAAGGAGGCCAAGTCCCAGGCCCCGTCGATCATCTTCATCGATGAGATCGATGCCGTGGGACGTCAGCGCGGAGCCGGCTTGGGCGGCGGTCACGACGAGCGCGAGCAGACGCTCAACCAGCTGCTGGTCGAGATGGACGGCTTTGAGGAAAGCGAGTCGGTCATCCTGATCGCTGCGACCAACCGTCCTGACATCCTGGATCCGGCATTGCTGCGTCCCGGCCGTTTTGACCGTCAGGTTACGGTCGACCGTCCGGATGTGAAGGGCCGCGAGCAGATCTTGCGCGTGCATGCCGAGAACAAGCCGATGGACGAGGACGTTAAGTTTGAGAAGCTCGCCCAGATGACCGTTGGCTTTACTGGTGCCGATTTGGCGAACCTGCTCAACGAGTCTGCGCTGCTGGCCGCTCGCCGTCATCGTTCCGTGATCTCGATGGACGAGGTCGAGGAGTCGATGGAGCGCGTGATTGCCGGACCGCAACGCAAGGGTCGCGTGATGACCGAGGCCGAGCGCACCACGATTGCCTACCACGAGAGCGGTCATGCCCTGGTGGGCCACATCCTGGAGCACTCCGATCCGGTCCACAAGATCTCGATCGTCAGCCGCGGCCAGGCGCTGGGCTACACGCTGCAGCTTCCGCAGGAGGACCACTTCCTCAAGACCAAGAACGAGATGCTCGACGAGCTCGCCGTGTTCTTGGGAGGTCGCGTTGCCGAGGAGCTCATGTGCGATGACATCACGTCGGGCGCGAGCAACGATCTGGAGCGCGCAACCAAGATGGCGCGCGAGATGGTCACGCGCCTGGGCATGAGCGAGGAGCTGGGCACGCAAGTGTTTGGCGAGGCGCAACATCAGGTGTTCCTTGGTCGCGATTACGCCGATCACCAGGATTACTCCGAGGAGACGGCGCGCCGCATCGATATCGAGGTTCAGCGCATTATGCGTGAGGCCCATCGTCGTGCGGTCGAGATTCTGGACGCCCGTCGCGATCAGCTCGATCTGATGGCGAAGGTGCTGCTTGAGCGCGAGACCGTCGAAGGCGACGCCGTGAACGCCCTGCTCGACAACGAGTGGGATGCTTACCTTGAGCGCGAGGGCGATATCCTGGCGGCCAAGGAGGAGCGCAACGCCAAGGCGGCCGGCATGCCGACCAAGAAGCGCTCGCCTCGCATGAGCGAGGAGGAGTTGGCGGCTGATGCCGCGGCCTTTGCGCAGGCGGCCATGCAGGAGGATGCCGAAGCCGCATCCGATGATGCCGGAGATGGCAATGCCGCCAACGCTGACGGCAACACCGACGCCGACAAATAGTTCTTGTAGCGAAAGCCTCCGCGGGGAAACCTGTGGAGGCTTTTCTTTTAAGCGCAATGTTGATTGGGGACAGACTTAAATGAGCGTTTTCACGCATTTAAGTCTGTCCCCAATCAACATTGCTGCGGCACTTTGCTCAGCTAAAGCGTACAATAGCGCCTATGCGAAAGGGGAACAGATGATCAACGAAACTATGTATGCTCGCGGTGCGGAAAGCTCCATCATCCGTGAGATCTTTAGCTATGGCCTTGAGCGCAGGGCACAGATCGGTGCGGAGAACGTATTCGATTTTTCGCTGGGTAACCCGAGCGTTCCGGCACCTGCCGCCGTGGCTGAGTCCATTAAGAAGGCATTGGAGCTGCCGAGCGACCAGCTGCATGGATACACGCCTGCGCCGGGTCTGCCGCAATGTCGAGCGGCCGTCGCCGACTCGCTCAACCGTCGCTTTGGCACGAACTATGAGGGCAAAGACGTCTTTATGACGGTGGGTGCCGCGGCTTCGCTCACCTGCACGCTCAACGCCGTTACGAACCCGGGCGACGAGGTTATTGTTATCGCCCCATACTTTCCGGAGTATCGCGTTTGGATTGAGAAGGCCGGCTGTACGTGTGTTGAGGCGCTCGCCGATGAAGATGCGTTCCAGCTGAGCGTGGACAACGTGCTCAAGGCGATTACCGATAAGACGACTGCCGTCATCATCGACTCGCCCAACAATCCGACCGGTGCGTTATATACACGCGACACGCTGACGCGACTGGCCAATGTTCTGCGCGAGGTCAACGCCAAGCGCGATCCCGAGAATCCGATTATGCTCATCTCGGATGAGCCGTACCGCGAGATCGTGTACGGTGCCGAGGTGCCTTGGGTGCCTTCGATCTACGAGCACACCATCGTGTGCTACTCGTATTCCAAGTCGCTTTCGCTACCGGGCGAGCGCGTCGGGTGGATCCTGGTTCCCAATACGAATCCTCAGGCAGCTCGTCTAATGCCCGCCGTTGCCGGTGCCGCCCGTACGCTGGGCTTCGTGTGTGCACCGGCGCTCTTCCAGCGCGTGATCATCGATTGCATCGATGAGCCGAGTGACGTTGAGGCCTATGCGCGCAACCGCACCGCGCTTACCGATGCGCTGGCGGAGTACGGCTACACCTATGTTGAGCCGGATGGCGCGTTCTACCTGTGGGTGAAAGCGCTGGAGCCCGATGCGAACGCCTTCTGTGAGCGCGCGAAGAAGTATGAGCTGCTCGCGGTGCCTTCGGATAGCTTTGGCATGCCGGGCTGGTTCCGCCTGGGCTACTGCGTGAGCTATGAGACAATCGTCAACTCGCTGCCTGCCTGGAAGCAGCTGGCCGACGAATATCGTCGAAAGTAAAGCGCTCTGCTTACAATGTTTTACGTGAAACGGGGTTTGGTTTTAAGCCAGACCCCGTTGTCTATGCCGTTGTGTGATTGGGATGAAGCAGTTTTACGACTGCCGAAAGCTATGCGTACAATGAATATACGCGACGGCCATACTGGACAAGGAGACCCGATGCCCTACCTTCTTTCTTGTGATATTCATACTCATACGATGTTCTCTGCGCATGCGTACTCAACCATCGAGGAGAACATCTATTGGGCGGCAGAGCGTGGTCTGCAGGTGCTCGGATCTGCCGACCATCTGAGCTCTATGGTTACAGCCTGCCCCAATGACCTGCGCAGTTACCAGTTCTTTATCAACCAGGATATCTGGCCGCGCATTTGGAGCGGCGTGCTGGTGCTGCGTGGTGCCGAGGCTGATATCGTTTCGCTGGACGGAAGCCTGTTTGGCGAGGATACTCCTGTCACGCTCGATATCGCCGGCGATTCGTATAGTCGTGAGCATTCGCTGTTCGATTTGGTGACGCGCAATTTGGATTATTTGGTGGCAAGCGTGCATAATCCGCAGATTGCCGAAGGCGCGACGCTCGCCCAGACAACCGAGATGTATATCAATGCCTTGGAACACCCCAAGGTATTCATGCTGGGGCACGCGGGGCGCTCGGGCGTGCCGTTCGATATCGATGAGGTGCTGCTGGCGGCCAAGGCCAAGCACAAGATTATCGAGATCAACAACCATAGTCTTGAACACGGTGTCGACACTGAGCATTGGGCCGTATGCCGCAAGATCGCCGAGCGCTGCGCCGAGCTGGGCGTGGGTATTGGCGTGTCGACCGATGCCCACATTGGCATGGCCATTGGCAAACTCGATCACGCGCGCAAGATGCTTGACGAGATTCACTTCCCGCTGGATTTGATCGTGACGCGCGACCGCGAGACGCTGCTGCGCGAGATGGCGGCAGCCGGCGTGTGTGACCTGCGCAAGGGGATGTAGCGGAGTTCATAAACCAAGCGAAGGGGGGCGGTCCAGACGGGCCGCCCCCCTTTCTTGTCTCGAAAATCTACCGGGGTGGATTAGCGGCGCTCGAGGACCGCTACGGTTTCGGTGTGGTCGGTATGGGGGAACATGTCGACGGGCGTGATCTTGAGCAGGCGATAGCTTCCGTCGAGGAGCTGGTGCAGGTCGCGCTCTTGGGTCACGGGGTTGCAGCTGATATAGGTGATGCGGCGCGGCTTAAGTGCGCAGGCGGCTTCGAGGAACTCGGGTGTGGAGCCGGCGCGCGGCGGGTCGATGGAGAGAACGTCAACGCGCTCGTTGTTATCGGCAGCGTCCAGGATGTAATCGGTGGCGTCGTCGGCCATAAACCAAGCGCTGCGGGTGAGGCCGTTGAGCTCGGCATTGCGGCGTGCGTCGGCAATGCCCGCCGGGTTGCGCTCCACACCGAGCAGCATGATGCCGATACCCTTGTTCTGGGCTTCTTTAGCTGCGCAAAGACCGATGGTGCCGCTGCCGCAGTAGGCATCCATAAGCACATCGCCCTGGCGCAGATCCATGCCATCGATAGCGAGCTGGTAGAGCAGCTCGGTCTGCTGCGGGTTGGTCTGGTAGAACGCGGTAGGGGAGATATCGAATTCGCAACCGAGCAGCTGGTCGCGCATGCACTCGGCGCCATAGACGATACGAGTCTCCTCACCCAAGATGGCGTTACCGGGGCGTCCGTTGATGTTTTGGGCAACGGTGACGATATGCGGATCGAGTGCGGCGACAGCCTCAAAGAACTCCTGCGCATGCGGCAAGTCGCGCTGAGCGGTCACGAGGGTGACCATAATCTGGTCGGTACGCCAACCGCAGCGGACGACGGCATAGCGGAGCAAGCCCAGATGCTTGTCCTCGTTAAAGGCGGGAATGTGCAGGCGCTCAGCTTCACGCGCGATGCCGTTAAGAATCTGTCGGGCGCCCGGTACCTCGACGGGGCATTCGGGCACGGCAACGATTCTGTGCGAACCGCGCTCAAAGAAGCCGCAGCGGACAGCGCCCTCCTTACCGGGAGCAAAGGGAGTGGCAGCCTTATGACGAAAACCACGCGGCGCAGGATACTTGCCCGGGTCGCCCAAGGTGACGCCCATACCGCGAATGGGGTCGACGCTAATACCCTCGCGCTCGCAAAGAGCAGCAAAAAGCTCCTCCATAGCAGCCTGCTTAGCTGCCAACTGCTTTTTATAAGGACGATTGAGCGCCGTGCACCCACCGCAAGCTTTCATGATCGAACAGGGAGACTTGGGGTCCACAGCCTTACGTGCAGACGAAACCCGATCTTTATGCGAGCGCTTGGAGCGAGTCTGAGATGCCTTATCCTCGTTCCGACGAGAGCCGGGACGCTTGGCCTTAGCCTTGCCCTTCGCATCCTGAGACGACTTGGATTTCTGAGAAGATTTTTTCTCCTCCGACCCCTCAGCCGCCTCAATCAAAGCACGACGAGCCTTACGCTCCGCACGAGATTCTGCCATCAATAACTCCACTAATTCATGAATTAAAGCTGCAAGTATTGTACCGTGCCAAGCCAGCAGACGATATGCAAGCGGTTTAATCGTGTCAGTGATAAGCCCGACGACGGTTGCCCGCCGCGTGAGGGGTGTGGGGGTTAAGTTTATCGCGAGTTCCGCACGAACAGGAGGCCACTTAATGTGGCCTCCGTCGTGAGCAGGACTGTAGAGCAGGAAACTTAACCCCCACACCCCTCACGCGGCGGGCAAACTCGCCTTGTGCTCTATCACGCTAAAGTGTATGATTCTGAACGTTACATGACTCACTTTACCTAACTAAAGTGCTATCGAGGGGGAATACCATGAATAGCGATATGTCTCGTCGTCAGTTTGTTGGTCTAGCCGGCTCGCTTGCCACGGTGCTTGGCCTTGGTCTTGTCGGCTGCGGCGGCGGTGCCGGCAAGGGCTCCGCTGCTGGTTCTGCCGCGGCCAAGGATGTGAAGGGCGCTGCGGAGTCCAAGAAGCTCGTGGTGGGCTTTGATAAGTCCTATCCTCCGTACGGCTTTGTGGGCGACGATGGCGAGTACACCGGCTTTGATCTCGATCTGGCCAAGGCTGTTGCCGATAAGCAGGGCTGGGAGGTCAAATACGAGGCCATCGACTGGGACGCCAAGGATACGCTGCTCAACTCCGGCGCCATCAACTGCATCTGGAACGGCTTTACCATGGAGGGCCGTGAGGACGACTACACGTTCTCCGAGCCGTACATGCTCAACGAGCAGGTGCTGGTGGTAAAGAAGGATGCGGGCATCAAGAGCTGGGACGATCTTGCCGGCAAGACCGTGATTACCCAGACCGATTCCGCTGCGCAGGATGTACTCGAGGGTGACCAGAAGGATCTGGCGGCGACGTTTGCCACGCTCGACACGATCGGCGAGTACAACACGGCCTTTATGCAGCTCGAGAGCGGCGCGGTCGATGCCGTGGCTTGCGACCTTTCGATTGCCCAGTATCAGCTTGCCGCCAAGCCCGATGCCTATACGCAGCTCGACAAGCCGCTGTCCAGCGAGCACTACGCCGTCGGCTTTAAGAAGGGCGACACCAAGTCCGCCGATGCCGTGACCGAGTCGCTCAAGGCGCTCTACGAGGACGGCACGGTCAAGGACCTGTGCGATAAGTATTCAAGCTATGGTCTTTCCTTCGACAACTGGGTGCTCAAATAGCGGCTTTCCCAGGCACCCGATTTTGCCGTTCAAACCGTCGCTTGCGTACATTTAGTACGCGGCGCTCCTCTTTCACGGCAAACTCGGGCACCTGGAAAACCCGCTTTAGCATTGGGTTCGCTGTTCCGTTACTGTGAAAGAGAGCTTGGGTTGTCTATTCAGGTCATGATGCAGATGCTTGGCCAGGGATTCTTGGTCAGCTTGCAGCTGTTTGTGCTGACGTTGCTCGGGTCGATTCCGCTGGGAATTCCCGTGGTGTTTATGCGCATGAGCAAAATTGCGCCGCTTCGCTGGATCGCGCGCATCTATATTTCGGTCATGCGCGGCACGCCGCTCATGCTACAGATGTTTGCCATCTACTTCGCCCCGTACTACGTGTTCGGCATCTCGCTCACGCCCGATTCCAAGTGGACGGCGTGCGTTGTGGCGTTCATCATCAACTACGCCGGCTACTTTGCCGAGATCTATCGCTCGGGCCTGCAGTCGATTCCGCGTGGTCAATATGAGGCCGCCGAGGTGCTGGGCTACTCGCGTCTGCAGACATTTTTGTACATCGTGATGCCGCAAGTTGCCAAACGCATTTTGCCGGCGATGGGCAACGAGATCATCACGCTGGTCAAGGACACATCGCTGGCGTTTGCCATCGGCGTGGGGGAGATGTTCTCGACGGCCAAGGCGCTGGTTGCCTCGCAAGTGAGTATGGTGCCGTTTGCGATCGCGGCGCTGATTTACTGGGTCTTTAACTTTGTGGTCGAGATGCTGCTGGGCGCCGCCGAAAAGAAGCTGGACTATTACCATGACTAGATCGTTCCGCCGTTCTAGCGAACGGCGGACTGCTCGACGCTGCGCGCGTGCCTGACGGCCAATCTGCTCCTCAAACCGTCGCTTGCGTACAGAAGTACGCGGCGCTCCTCTTTCGAAGCACATTGTCTCGTCAGCCACACGCTCGCTGACTTCTCAAACACATGGAGGTTCCCGTGTTCGGAACGGTAATGATGATAACGAACGCGCGTAAGGCGTTTGGCGGCAATGAGGTGCTCAAGGATATCTCACTCGAGGTAAAGCGCGGCGAGGTCGTGGCGATTATCGGGCCTTCGGGCGGCGGTAAGTCCACGCTGCTGCGCTGTGCCACGCTGCTCGAGACGCTCGATGGTGGCTCGCTCTCGTTTGGCGACCTTGCCGTCGCGACAGATGCGGGTTCGGGCGCGGTGTACGCAAAGGGCGATGTACCTAAACAGGCGCGCTCGCGGTTTGGTCTGGTGTTTCAGAACTACAATCTGTTCCCGCACTATACCGTGATGAAAAACATCACCGATGCACCGATCCGCGTGCTTAAGCGCCCGCGCGAGCAGGCGGAGGCCCGCGCACACGAGCTTATTGCACAGATGGGGCTTACGGGTAACGAGAACAAGGTGCCCTGCGAGCTTTCGGGCGGTCAGCAGCAGCGCGTGAGTATTGCCCGCGCCTTGGCGCTCGACCCGGAAATCTTGTTCTTTGACGAGCCGACCTCGGCGCTCGATCCAGAGTTGACGGCCGAGGTGCTGCGTGTCATTAAAGACCTCGCTGCGCAGAATATGACTATGGTGATCGTGACACACGCGATGCAGTTTGCCCGCGACGTTGCCGACCGCGTGGTCTTTATGGACGGCGGTCGTATTGTCGAGGAGGGACCTGCCGAGCAGGTCATCGACCATCCGCGCGAGCAGCGCACGCGTGAGTTCTTGAGCCGTATCGAGGGATAGGCTCAGGTATTTACTCAACTATTAATTGAGGCGAAGCCGCCGCAGGTCTTACGGTCTGTGGCGGCTTTTGTTTGCGTCGACGGGGTTCAATAATCGACTCACAAGCTTGTCTCTTCCTCTCGCCGCCTGTATTCATACGTGCGCCGAAAGGTATGCATGGACAGCCGCCCGTGAGGGTAGGGTGGTGGCATAGGACATTTGGAGGGTGAGTCGGCTCGGCTGCCGACCATGCTGCTCCCAGGACGGCACCGACCGCGAACTCTCCCCGTTGGCGTCGCGCATTGCGCGCGGCCCTGCAAGGAGGTCATCATGGGTGCTCCCAAGACCGGTGACGTAAGGAACGTGGTGCTCGTAGGCCAAGGCGGGGTGGGCAAGACTTCACTCGCCGAGGCCATGCTCCACCTTTCCGGCAAGACCGCCCGCCTGGGCGGCCACGACGGCACCAAGCCCACGCTCGACTATGACCCCGAAGAGGTCAAGCGTGCGTTTTCCATCTCGACAACCATCGCGCCGATCGACTGGAAGGGCGCTCGTATCAATGTGCTCGATGCCCCGTGCTACCCCGATTTTATCGGCGACGCCTTTGCCGCGATGAGCGTCTGCGAGACGGCCCTGTTTGTGGTCGACGCCGAGGCCGGCCCGCAGCCTACGACGGTTAAGCTCTGGTATGCCGCCGAGGATCTGCGCCTGGCGCGTGCGGTGTTCGTAAACCGCCTGTCGCGCTCCGAGGCCAGCTTTGCGACCACAATGGACCTGCTGCAGGAGCGCTTTGGTACGCGCCTGGGCGCCGTGACTCTTCCCTGGGGCGAAGGCGAGGACTTTGACGGCATCATCGACCTGGTGCGCATGAAGGCGCGCCATTGCAACGGCGCCGAGGCCGTTGAGTCGGAGATTCCCGAGGAGTATCGTGCCCAGGCCGAGGAGGCCCATGACCATCTGTGCGAGCTGGTGGCCGAGGCCGACGACGAACTGATGATGAAGTACTTGGAAGGCGAGGAGACGCTGACGCAGGAGGAGCTTGAAGGCCTGCTGTCGAAGGCGATTGCCGAGCGCATCTTTGTGCCGGTCTTTGCGGGCGATTGCATTAAGGAGCAGGGCGTCAACTCGCTGATGGACGACATCGCGACGTACTTCCCGGCGCCGACCGACTACGGCGAGATGCCGCTCATCGACGGCGATTCGCTTAAGATCTCGAGTGACGATGACCGTCCGGTGGCGTTTGTGTTTAAGACGCTGGCCGATCCGCAGCAGGGTCGCATCAGCTTTATCAAGGTGCTGACGGGTACGCTTGAGCCGGGTCTTGAGCTGATCAACGCGCGCACGCGCAAGGGCGACCGTCTGGCTCACCTGTATGTGATGTGCGGTCGCGACATGACCGAGGTCGGTCACGCCTATGCCGGCGACATCATCGTGGCGCCCAAGCTGGCGGCCGAGACGGGCGATACGCTCTCCATTACCGGTAAGGTCGAGGCTGCGGCGTTTAAGTTCCCCAACTCTCAGTACCGCATCGCCATCGAGGCCGAGAATCGCGGCGACGAAGAGAAGCTCTACACGTTTATCGAGAAGGCCTGCAAGGCAGACCCGACCATGAGCATCGACCGCGACGAGGAGACTGGCCAGACCATTATCTCTGCCGTTGGTGAGGCACAGGTTTCGGTGCTGCTCAACCGTCTGGAGGACCGCACCAAGGTCGCCGCCAAGAGCGTGCCGATCCGCATTCCGTATCGCGAGACCATCCGCCGCACGGCGAGCGCCCAGGGTCGCCACAAGAAGCAGACCGGCGGTGCCGGTCAGTACGGCGACTGCTGGCTGCGCGTCGAGCCGCTCATTGGGTCCGACGGCACGAGCGACGGCTATGAGTTCGTGGACGAGGTCGTGGGCGGTCGCATTCCGCGCTCGCTGATTCCCGCCGTGGACAAGGGCGTCCAGGAGACCATGAAGGACGGTATTATTGCCGGCTACCCGCTCACGGGCATTCGCGTGGCTGTGTACGACGGTTCGTATCACAGCGTCGACTCCAACGAGATGGCGTTCCGCGCGGCGGCTCGCATCGGCCTGCGCAAGGCATGCGCCGATGCCGATCCAGTGGTGCTGGAGCCTATCGAGGAAATCACGGTGACGATCCCCGAGAGCTACGCCGGCGCCGTGATGGGCGACATCTCGGCCTCGCGCGGTCGCGTGACGGGCATGGAGACCGATGAGCGCGGAGACACCGTGGTCATTGCCCAGGCGCCGCTGGCCGAGCTGACGGATTACTCGACGCGCCTGCGCTCCATCACGCGCGGCACGGGCGACTTTACCATGAAGCCCGCGGGCTATGAGCAGGTGCCCTATGACGTTCAGGCCAAGCTGGTCGAGCGCTATGAGGAGGGCCGCGCCAAGTAGCGTGTGGCGTTGCCTGCAACATACATGCCGATGCAAGGGCCGCTCTGGGCAATCCGGGGCGGCCTTTTTTTGATTCCTGGGGGACGGGGGAAACGGACCATGTTAGGTTTTGGGGCAGCTTGGTCGGCCCTAGTCCCCCGAGGCCTGATTGCGGCCGGTGGCGTAGTCGATCTGCACGTGCGGCTGCAGATTGTAGCAATATACGTGGAAGCACAGGGTTTTGCCGTGGTCTTCGATCGATTGTGCTTCCAGACGAATGCCACGACAGACGAGCTCCTCCTCGTTGTACATAGGCGTGACGCGATAGAGCACGTGGTTGCCCGTGTCGCGGACGTAGTCGAGGATCTGCTCTTCAAACGGCAGCATGCCCGTCTCGTTGAGATAGCGCGTGCCGGTGAGGAGATTCTTGCGGTTGGCGTTTTCGCCGCAGAGTGACCAGGCGATGAGGTGGCAGCGGTTGTAGAGGCTCTGGCCTGGAATAAAGTCGTAGCGCTGCTGGTGCCAACCGGCAGGATGGATACGCGAGATATCGCCGCGCTTGCCCTGACCGAGCGATTCGGGGCCCACGCAGGCGAGCGCCTTGCGAGTGCGGCCCAGGCTGTCGAGCTTGGAGAATTTCTTAAAGCAGCCCTCTTCGGTGGCACGATCGTATTCATCGAGTGTGAATGACGGCGTGCCGAGCGGATGCGTGCCGTCGGCGCGGAGGGCAACGTAGGGGTTGCCGGCGTAGTCGGGAATGCTGCTGAGATATACACCGCGGGCGCGGTTGAGGTCGGGGTTTTCGACCTCGTCGATGGGGGTGACGTTTGAAGAGGCATCGTCAGCGGTGTCGGTCGTGGCGGATTCAGAGCCATCGCCGGAGTCCTGATCATCTTCGGAGTCCGTGGAGCTCGCTGTTCCCGATTCGAGCCGGGCAACCAGGTCTGCTTCGTCGTCGGTGCGGTTGGGGCTCTCGCTTTGCTTCTCGGCCAGAGCAGCCGCCTGCTCATCGCTTTGCGGCGAGAGCAGCTTGGGCGCTCCGTCGAGCGACCCTGTGAACAGCGCAAACCCCAGCACCACGGCGGTGCCGATGGAAAGTACTTGCTTGTAGGCGGACTTGCGCGACATTGAGGCTCCTGGCTAGACGGTTGGGAATCTACCAGTCTAGCAGGTGCCGCCGCAGGCAGTTTTGCCGAACAGATTCTTAAAGATTGGGGGCGCTACCGATCCATTTGCCCTAGAAGGGGTTGCGATGGTTGGGACGTGTGGGGCTCGACGTTTCCCCAGATAAAACCTGCCAAAATAAATCTGTCCCCTTTTAGAAGGTCGGCAACAATTTATGTGGTTCAGGTTGAGCATGCGCGAGCGAGCAGATTGCCGTGCCCGGGGCCTGCGCAGCGCCGAGCGGTTACGCCGTTTGTAAAACGGCGTAACTTAAAGATTCATGTTGCCGTGGATGTAGGGGGCGACCTCGGGGGAGATGTGTCCGCAGCCTAGGTTGCGCAGCGCGGACTCGATGGCGGCGGGCAGCGGGGTCTTTCCCTCGTCGTTGACCACGGTACCGCCGAGGGCGGCGATCTTGGCGACATCTGCCGGGGCGGCTTCGATATGCATGCAGCCGCCGACCAGGCGTGCGCGGACCTGCGCCAGGTCAAGATCGTGCAGATAATCCTCGCAGGCGCGGATTAAATCGACCTTCTCGCGCGTAAGCTCCTCGCCCGTGGGAATGCGCGTGGCCAAGCAGGCGCCTGCCGGCAGGTTCCAGACGGGGTAGCCCCATGCGCGCAGCAGCTCGCGCTCTTCGTCCTTGGTAAAGCCGACCTCCATAAGGGGTGAGCGTACACCGAGCTCTTCTGCCGCACGCATGCCGGGGCGGTAGTCACCGCGATCGCTTGCATTGCTGCCATCGATGACGGTGGGAAAGCCTAGCGACTTGGCGTGGTTGACGATAGCGGTAAAGCCGGCGCGCTTGCAGTGGTAGCAGCGGTCGGCATCGTTGCAGGCTACCTGGGGGAGCTGCAGCTGATCGACCGAAAGATTGAGCACGGGGAGCATAAAATGCGGACCCTCATCGGTTTGTCCGTCAACGGACCGCTCAAACGAAGCCTGCTCGGGTGTGCCGATGAGCGGCGTGGTGAGATGGACGAGGAGGGTATTGGTAGGCATGATGCGGGCGCATACGGCGGCCAAAAAGCTGCTGTCAACGCCGCCGGAAAACCCGATAGCCACGCGCCCGTATGCCAAAAGCAGCTGTTCGAGCGCCGATAGCTTGTCTTGAAGCTCCTCTGCGGGTGCCGTGGTGTCTAAAATCATGAAACGATCCTTATCGTTGAGTACTCGATCGAAAACTATAATCCTAATGCGTTACTTGCCATAAGACTTCTATCTATGTAACGAAAGTGCAATATGGTATATACGTTATATACAAGTTGCCAAATGCGGTAGAGTTACGGCAATGCGACAGCGAGAGTCGATGGGGGACCGATATGATCAAGGCTGTTATTTTTGACATGGACGGAACGCTGGTCGACACCGAGCGTCTGGGCATCAAGGCATGGAAAGCGCCCGCCGCTGAGCTGGGTGTCGCGATTGATGACACGCTGATTCATCAATTTATCGGTCGCACGCTGCCCGATGTCATGGACATCCTTGAGGCGCATTGCGGCAGCAGAGAAACCGCTGAGGCGATCTATCATCGCCACAAGGAGATTCGCGACGAGATGGTCAAGACCGATCTGGAGCTTAAGGCCGGCGCTGCCGAGTGCATAGACGAGCTGCTGGCTGCGGGCTATCACGTGGGCCTTGCAACGTCATCGCGCCATGTCACGGCCGAGCGCAACCTTAAGATGGTCGGTCTCTTTGACAAGTTTGAAACGGTGACCTGCGGCGAGGACGTCGTGCACGGCAAGCCCGACCCCGAGATGTATCTGCTCGCCTGCGAGCGCGCGGGCTTTGCCCCCGAGGAGTGCGCCGTGGTCGAGGACTCTCGCAACGGCTGCGTCTCGGGCATTACGGCTGGCTGCCACGTCTTTGCCGTTCCCGACATCGTGCCGCTGCCGCAGGACGTGGTGGATGGCTGCGAGGTCGTGCTCGATACGCTGTTCGACCTGACGGCGGCGGTCAAGGCTGTGCTCTAGACAATTGCGGTGTTGAAACGAGCAATTACCCACGTTTGCGCTTAAGCAAAAGGGGCCCGGCAATGGTCGGGCCCCTTTTGCTTAAGCGGCGACTTGGCATACTTGCGCGCGTGCTACAGATACGCGCCCAGGTTGATGGCGGTGGCTTCGGCGTGGTTGCTTGCCTGGGTGCTGGCGCGTTCCAGCAGGAACGGCCGCACGAGTTCTTGGCGGTTGATGTCCTCGATGGCTGTGACCGCGGTGACGGTGCGCGCTGCAGAGCCGATGCGGACGTGCTTGGTCTTTGCCGGCGCCTTGTTCTCGATTTGCTCCATGAGCAATTGAACACCCTTGCGGCCAATTTCGTAGCCCGGCGGCGCCACGGTGGTAAGGGGGACCGACCCGCTCCAGGCAAGTGGATTGCCGTCGCAGCCGGCCACGCGGACCTGCTCGGGGACGGAGATGCCTTTGTCTATCAGCGCCGAGATAACGCCCGACGCCAGTACGTCGGTCAGGCCGATGACAAAATCGGGGCGCTCGTCGCCGGAGCGCTCGGCAATCTGGGCGCCGATGCTGTAGCCGTCGGCAGCGGTATTCCATTCGCCGGCGTCGATGACTTCGATCTTGATATCGGGGTGCAGGGCAAGGGCCTTGTGGATGCCAAGTACGCGCAGGGTGAGCTGCATAAATGCCGCTCTGCCCACAACGGTGATATGGCGTGCGCCACGGGCAACGGCGAGCTCGGCGATAATGCGCCCCTGCGCCTCGTTGTCGGCGGCCACGTAGTAACCGGGTTCGGAACAGTGGATGTCCAGATGGACGATCGGCACGGGCATCTTGGTCATAGCGTGGTGCCAGTCGGGGGACGCCATGGGCTGAACCATGACGCCGGACATCTGCGTGCCCATAAAGTAGCGCAGGTAATGGTCCTGGAGAATGCCGTCGTTATCGGCGTTGGCGATGAGCAGGTCGTAACCGTGCTTGCGGGCCTCGTTATGGGCGCCGCTGGCGATTTGGAGCGAGAAGCCGTGATCGAGACGGGGGAGGACCAGGCCAAAGGACTTGGTGGTGCCGCCTGCGAGCTGACGGGCACTTTGGTTGGGCAGGTAGCCAAGGCGATTGATGGTCTCGTTGATGAGCTTGAGGGTCTCGGGGCGCAGCTTTTCGGGATGGTTGAGCGCGTTGGAAACCGTGCCCAACGAAACCCCGGCCTCGCGCGCGACGTCGCTGATTTTTACCTTTGCCATAGCGGCCCCTTTGATGCGTTTCAAGTACAAGCCAGATTGTAGCATCCCAAACCTACCAAAAAGGGACAGGTTTATTTTGGCAGGTTTATCTGGGGAAACGCCGTTGCCAGCGCGACCACCACGAAGGGGACAGGCACCTTTGTGGTGGTTTGGACCGGCTGGACGTGTGTGCATCGGGTGGTATCTAAGTTGAGATACCACTTCTGGTATATCAGCTTGCGTTTGCGTGAGTACAATACTCGAACGTTATGCGTCTCAGCGCCCCCTGTGCGTGGACGTTTTGCAGTCAAGCGGACGAAGGGATTTATCCTATGTGCGGAATTGTCGGCTACACCGGCTCTGATATTGCAAAGAACATCCTGGTCACAGGCCTCAAGCGTATGGAGTATCGCGGCTATGACTCCTCGGGCGTCGCGCTCGAGGTGGGCGAGGGCGCCGCGGCGCACCTCGACGTCATCCGCCGCGTGGGCAAGGTCGCGGGCTTGGAGAGCGAGCTTTCCAACATCGACAGCGACGCTACCTGCGGTATCGGCCACACCCGTTGGGCCACCCACGGCAAGCCCTCCGTCGTTAACGCTCACCCCCACACCAGCTGCGACGGTCGTATCGCCATCGTCCACAACGGCATCATCGAGAACTTCGCCGAGCTGCGCGAAGAGCTGGAGGGCCGCGGCCACCACTTTAAGAGCGAGACCGATACCGAGGTCTTCGCGCATCTGATCGAAGAGGCTTATGCCGAGACGCACGACCTGATGGCCTCCGTGCGCGAGGCTTGCGCCCGCGTGGTCGGTGCCTATGGTCTGGCCGTCGTGTGCGCTGACGAGCCCGGCGTGATCGCCGTGGCCCGCAAGGATTCCCCGATCGTGGTCGGCGCGGGCGAGACCGGCGCCTATGTCGCCTCCGACGTCATCGCGCTCATCGACGCCACCCGCGATGTCGTGGTGCTCGAGGACGGTCAGTTTGCCAAGCTTACGCCCGCAGGCGTCGAGTACACCGACGAGGCCGGCAACGTTATCGAGCCCAAGGTCACCCACATCGACTGGGACCTGGACATGGCAGAAAAGGGCGGTTATCCCGACTTTATGCTCAAGGAGATCCACGAGCAGCCGCGCGTCGTGCGCGACACGCTGGTGGGCCGCATGACGCCGGCCGGCGAGCTCGACATCGACGAGCTGGGCCTTTCGCTCGAGGAGCTCAACGACATCGACCGCGTCTACGTGATCGCTTGCGGCACCAGCTATCACGCTGGCCTCATTGCCAAGAATCTCATTGAGGGCTGGGCTCGCATCCCCACCGAGGTGGAGGCGGCCAGCGAGTTCCGTTATCGCAACCCCATCATTACGCCGACGACGCTTGTCGTTGCCGTGTCCCAGTCGGGCGAGACGGCCGATACCCTTGCCGCCATTCGCGATGCGCGCATCAAGGGTGCCAAGGTCTTCGGCATCACCAACGTGGTGGGCAGCCCCGTGGCGCGTGAGAGCGACGGCGTCATCTACACCAAGGCCAACAAGGAGATCGCGGTCGCCTCGACCAAGAGCTTCATCGGCCAGGTCGTGAGCCTTACGCTTTTGGCTCTGCTGCTGGCGCAGGTCAAGTACCGCTTGACCACCAAGCAGGCGCGCATGCTGTTCCGCGAGCTTTCCGATACGGCCGAGCAGATCCAGTGGATTTTGGATACCCAAACCGAGGCCGTGCATGAGGCCGCCCTGCTGTGCAAGGACGCGCAGTCCGCGCTGTTCGTGGGCCGTGGCATGGGTGCCGCTATTTCCTACGAGGGCGCGCTCAAGCTCAAAGAGGTCAGCTACCTGCACGCCGAGGCCTACGCCGCCGGTGAGATGAAGCACGGCCCCATCGCGCTGATCGACCCGGGCTTCCCCGTCATCGCCGTGGCCACCAAGAGTGCCACCTACGACAAGACCGTGTCGAACCTCATGGAGTGCAAGGCGCGCGGCGCCAAGGTCATCGTCGTTGCCACCGAGGGCGACGAGGAGATCAACAAGATCGCCGACTGCATTATCCGCGTGCCAGCAGTCCGCGACGTGTTCAGCCCCATCACGGCGAGCGTCCCGCTGCAGCTGCTCGCCCGCGAGGTCGCCATCCTGCGCGGCTGCGACGTCGACCAACCCCGAAACCTGGCGAAAAGCGTCACGGTCGAGTAGTTGGTTCCGCCGTTCTAGCGACTAAGGCCCGGCTCCGCATCAAGACGGAGCCGGGCCTTGTTGCATTTGCTCGGATAAAACCTGCCAAAATAAACCTGTCCCTTTTTGGCAGGTTAGCGGAGCTTGCTGGTCTCGAAGTACTCGGGGAACTGGTCCAGAACCTCGGTTTGATTGCGGAACATCATGTGCAGGTGCTTGCTGACCAAAAAGCTCGCTTCGATGGGGTCGCGACCGGCGATAGCGCGGCGAATCTGCTTGTGCTCGTTCACGATGTCCTGATTGTCGAGAACCTGCGTGGCGGCGCGCAGCCAGCGGAAGCGCTCCAGGTCGGCATTGGTCTCTTCGAGCCACGACCACACGGTGCTGCGACATGCGATGCTAAAAATCATGTGATGCATGAGGTTGTCGCTCAAAAAGAAGCCGATGCGATCCTCCTCGGCCATGGCCTTTTCCTGCAGCACGATGGCGCGGTCGAGCTGCTCGATGCCGGCCGACGTGGCGCGCGCACAGCACTCCACAATCACCTGCTTTTCCAGATGCTCGCGGATGTAACAGGCACTCTCGGCAAGGGTGAGGTTGATGGGCGAGACGTAGGTGCCGCTCTGGGGCACGGTGCGCACCAGGCCTTCCTGCGCCAAGCGAACCAAAGCCTCGCGCACGGGCGTGCGACCCATGTCCAGGTCATCGCAAAGCTGCTTGACGCCCAGCTTTTCGCCCGGCTTGTAGTCCAGGTAGACGATTTTGCGTCGAATGGTGTGGTAGGACTGGTCCTGTAGGCTCGTTTCCTGCTCGCCGACGTGCATCGATTCTTCCATAGCGCCTCGCAACTGTTCTATCAAACTCATATGTCAGTTGTTAATTATGCCGCGAATCAGCTCTCCGCGGTGGGTAATTCGGCTGTTGCCTGAGAACTATCGCGGCATCTTAGTCTGTGTTTGCGCAAGGCTGTGCTCAATGTTGCCGTATCATAAGCCGTCGCAAACGTGAAATAGAAAGAAGGAATCCCATATGCAACTGGCAAATATCGTACGCGAGCGCTGGAAAGGCGTCTTGTTCTGCCTGATCATCGCCATTCCCGCGACGTTGCTCGGCAAACAGGTTGAGGTGGTCGGCGGTCCGGTATTCGCCATCCTCTTTGGCATGGTCCTGGCGCTCGTCTTTCCCAAGAATCGTCGCGAACAGCTCGCCGCCGGCGTCACCTATACGTCCAAAAAAGTCTTGCAGTACGCGGTTATCCTGCTTGGCTTTGGCATGAACCTCTCCCAGATTCTGTCCAAGGGCGCCCAGTCGCTGCCGATTATCGTGGCGACAATCTCGACCTCGCTTGTCATCGCCTTTGTGCTCTGCCGCGTTATGAACGTGCCGGGCAAGATCGCGACGCTTGTGGGTGTGGGTTCGTCGATTTGCGGCGGTTCTGCCATCGCTGCGACCGCACCCGTCATCGATGCCGACGATCGCGAGATTGCCCAGGCCATTTCGGTCATCTTCCTGTTTAACGTTATCGCGGCGCTCGTGTTTCCGACGCTCGGCGGCATGCTCGGGCTGACCAACGAGGGCTTTGGCCTGTTTGCCGGCACCGCCATCAACGACACCTCGTCCGTAACGGCTGCGGCGAGCGCCTGGGACAGCATGCATCCCGGCGCCAATGTGCTCGAGAGCGCCACGGTGGTCAAGCTCACCAGAACGCTGGCCATTATCCCCATCACGTTGGTCCTCGCATGCTGGCAGATGCATCTGGCGCGCAAGGCCGGCGGCGACGCCAAAAGCACGTTCTCCCTCAAACGCGCGTTTCCCATGTTTGTGCTGTTCTTTGTGCTGGCGAGCGTAATCACCACGGTGCTTCAGCTTCCCGCGCCCATTACGGCGCCCATCAAGGAGCTATCGAAGTTCTTTATTGTGATGGCCATGGCGGCTATTGGTTTTAATACCGATATCGTCGAGCTGGTCAAAAAGGGCGGCAAGCCCATCGCGCTGGGCTTTTGCTGCTGGATTGGCATCGCGTGCATGAGTTTGGGAATGCAGCACGTGCTGGGAATCTGGTAGAGAAGTAGCTTATTTTCGTGCTGCGTGCTGGTGAGCGCATTCTCACGGTGGAGCGATAGGAGCTCTTGCGGGTATGGCTTGTCCGCAGGTTTATAAGTCCCGAAGAGCTCTTATCGCCCCGCCAGGATGGCGATGCGGGGCAACACCTATACTCGCAGGACGGCGCTTTCTGCCCTATAGTGTTTGGTGAGCAATATTGTTCAATTTTGAAACACTCGGTCGTGCGACCGTCGGCGGCTGCATGTCGCCGCGGACAGGGGCAAATCATGGATAGCGATGCCAAACTGAACATCTTGACCGATGCCCTAGCTGCCGCCGGGGCCTCGGCATTGGCAATCGATGCGCATGGGGACATCGCGATCTCGACCATGAATGACGCGGCGCTTGAGCGGGATGTGGCGGTTTTTGTCGCTGAGCGTCTCGACCGTATAGGAGACGGCGCGCGTCTGGTTATGGGGCGTGAGGGTACGCGCCTGAGCCTGACCGTTCGCCCCACCGACAAAGAGGGCGGGGGGCTTTGGGTCGTCGTGGTCCGCGAGGTGCGCGGCGCCGCGGCGCATGCGGGCATCGAGTGGCTCAACGCCGACGAGGTTGAGGCCCGCTACGAATCGAGCGCGTACGGCATCGTTGAGGGTGCCGCTGCGGTAGCTGCACCGGTTGCCGGGAGCTATGCGCGCGGGGTGCCCCTTATGCTCGAGGGCGAGCTGGGAGCGGGTCAGGTCGAGATCGCCAAGCGCCTCTATCTGGACGGTCCTTTTGCCGATCAGCCCTTTGTTTCCGTTGCGCTCGATGAGCTTACCGAGCGCGGTTGGCGCCACGTGCTCAAAAGCGCCGAATCGCCGTTGTTCCAAACAGGGCTGACCCTTTGCATTGAGGGCTGGAACGCGGTTGGCCCCCAGCGCCTCCGCGAGCTGGTCTCCACGATGGCCGACACCGCGTTGGCGACGCGCTGCCATGTGGTGCTGACGGCGAATGACATGCCGGGCGGCAGCGAAAGTGATCAAGCCGCCTTTGTGACCGAGCGCTTCGCCTGTGCGGTGAGCGTGGCGCCGGCAATCGCCGAGCAGGGAGCCGCGTCGACGAAGGTTGCGCGCTATTTGGAATATCTCGCTGATGCATTTGGGACGGCAACGCCCGCGCTGTCTGCCGCGGCGACGAAGACGCTCGATGCTTACCGCTGGCCGCGCAACTATCTGCAGCTCCGCGAGGTCTCGGAACGACTGTATATATTGGTGGGGGCGGGCACGGTGGACCGCGCTGTGGCGGAGGAAGTGCTCGCCCAAGAGGACGTGATTAAGACCGCAACCTTTGGCGCCCCGACGCTCGAAAGTGACCTGTATATCCTGCGACCGCTGGCCGATACCGAGCGAGATATCGCGCATCTGGTTGTAGACCATCTCCACGGCAACCGAACCCGTGCGGCGGAGGTGCTGGGCATAAGCCGTACAACTCTGTGGCGCTTGCTGAAGGACGATGACCGTTGAGCGAGGCGCCCGTGACCGCGCGCGACGCGTGTGCTACAGTCCAAAGCGTTATTGTTTCGATTTGGTTACGGCGTGCGAGGGCATATGGCTGAGACTTCAAAACCGAGCCGCAGAAGGCGGAGTGCCGCGCCGGTCAACCGACGCACGACATCGGTGACGTGGGGCAAACACGCCTCGGGGTTTGATGGCTCGTTCAAGCGCACTAAATACGGCTATCCTTCGGCAAGCGCCCGCTTGGCAATGCAGGCAGAGTCCTCGCTGTGGGGCCGCAAACGCGTGGTGGGCTCAAAGCTCAAGCACGACGGAACGCTCGGCTACATCAGCCGCGGGGCGGCTCGCCGCAGCGGGCTCAATCCCGCCGGCTGGCATCGCTACGTGCCGATCGTGGCCGCCGTTGCAGTGATCGTCATCGCGCTCGCTGCGCTCGGATATGCCGGCGGTGGCGCCAACTTGGACGCAATGTTTAAATCGCCCGAGCTCGCGCATGTAGGTACAGAAGTTGTCGAGGGCGCTCAGGCCCAGACGAGCGTCGCGCCCCAGCGCGGTATCGTTGCGGCGGCCTCCACCATCGCCGATGTGCAAAAGGACGAAGACAAGCAAGGCGACGACGTCGATGCGAATCAGACGAGCGAAACGGCAATAACTCCATCGGCGGGATAAGTTGCGAGTGGGGCAGCTAATTTGGGACGGGGCTTTTTTAGCTGCCCAAGACAGTGGCTCATTCGATGTCAGTCGCCAAAAGCGAGCGAGCCGCATTTGCGCCAAGGTGACGTGAAATGAGAGGGCGCTGACCTTCTGGTCGCGCCCTCGAAATTGAACGTCAGATTGGCGTGAATGCGGCCCGCGCAGCGTCAACGAGCCCGCCGTTCGGTAGAATGGCGGAACTAATTACTTTACATACACCACGTTGTCGCGGCGCGGCTTTGCCTCGGGTAGCGTGTCCTCGGCATAGCCCAGAATGCAGTGACCGACACCGCGCAGGCTGCCGTCGGCGGGCAGGCCCCAGCTGGCCAGCAGCTCCAGGCCCTCGGGCGAGTCAAAGACCTCATGCGCGCGGTGAATCCAGCACGAATCGACACCCAGTGCATAGGCGGCGTTGAGCAAGTTGCCCATGGCGAGCGAGCCGTCTTCCAGATGCGTGGGCACGCTGCGGTCAACCAGCACCACCACAACGGTCTTGGCGCCATAGAAGGGGTCGCCGTTGCTGCCCATGACCTGGGCGTTGAGCTGTGAGAGACGCTCGACGGTCGCGTGGTCGGTGACGGCGACAAACGTCACCGGTTGGCGGCCCATGCCGCTCGGTGCATATTGGCCAGCTTCGATAATACGTGCAAGCTTTTCGACCTCGACGGGACGATCGCTGTATTTGCGGCAGCTGCGGCGGTGGATGAGTGCTTCGATAGTCTCCATGGTGTCTCCTTGCGGTGGCGTTGCAGATGCCCCGTTCATACCCGTCGGGCTCAAACGATAGACGGTCAATTGCCCGGCCAAAAGGGTAGATTCCAATTGGAAAAGTAGGTTTGCATAAAAGTACCTTCAGAATGTGACAAACAAATGGGATGGTTAAACGTTTTATCCCGTCTACCCTGCGGTTTTTTACCACTTGCCTAAATGACGAACGCATAACCTCTGATAAAGGTTTTACTAAAGGAGTACCAACGTTTATCAATGCGCCGTGGTGGCGCCGGGCCAGGAGGTAACATCATGTTCCAGGCTGGAGATGTCGTCGAGACCGACTTCGAAGGATTTCTGAAGCTGCTGCGTTCCAAGACGCGCGCTTTTGTGACGATTGATGATCACGAGTACTACATCACGCACACCGATGGCTATTGGCGTGTTCAGGATTGCGAGGCCCTCAACGACAAGGGCCACTTTACTGACTGCTCCGAGCTGGTCAATACGGTCTGCGAGGTCGTCGAGCTGCCGTGGATTGCCGGCAAGAGCCTGCATGACAGCTTCTCGGGTGCTACGGTCTATGAGGCCGTCGCTGCTTAACAGCCAACACTCGATATTCTCTCGCAACCGCCGGCGCCGCCCCCGCGCCGGCGGTCTTTTTTGTCGATATGCTTATGTAGAGCCGACCATAAACAACGAGCTTGTTGACGATAGTCAAAACTCGGACTAATGTAGAGATATTAATTGGTCAAAACTCGGACTATCGAATGGTGGGAGAGATGAATAGTGCAGTTAGCCCGGTCGATTTCGACCGGATGCTCAACGGGCTTGACCGTATCTATTCGGAGTTCGCGCGCGCCTGCGGTCTTTCGGACTGCGCCTACTGGATGCTCGTCGACACGAGTGCGGCGGGCGGAAGCGTTGCCGTGAGTCGGCTGACGAGTGAATGGTTCTACAGCAAACAGACCATCAATTCGGCGATCAAGACGCTTAGGGCGCGAGGGCTTGCGACGTTGGAGTTTGCCGAAGGTAGTCGTAAGAACAAGGTTGTGCGACTGACCGAAGAAGGCGTGCGGTTTGCCAAGCGCTACGCGTTGCCAGCGCAAAAAGCCGAGCAACAGGCATTCGAGGCGCTCGAGCCGTGGGAACAGCGCGAGATCATGCGCTTGGTCGGTAAGTTCTCCCATGTTCTTAACGAAGAGTGCGAGGCATTTAAACGGCAAGTGGCCGCTGAGAACGAGGCTGACGATAAGAGCGAAGGGGAGACATGCGACTCTTAATGAGGTTTATGAGGCCGTATCGCGGGCTGATTGCGGTGACGCTGTTTGCGGTGCTGATAGATAACGTCGGTACGCTGTTGGTTCCCACGATGCTGGCGAACATGGTCAACACCGGTATTACCACGGGCGATATCGACTATATTTTACGCAACGGCCTGTACATGCTTATCGCGACCGGCATGGCCAGCGGCGGCACGGTGCTGGGCTGCTATCTTTCGGCGCGCCTGGCCGCCAACGTGGCCTGCGATATCCGCAATGCCGTGTACGACAAGTCGCTCGAACTCGCGGCTAGCGACTTTGAGCGCTTTGGCACGGGTTCGATGATCACACGCTCGCTCAACGACATCAACGTGATTCAGCAAGCTGTCCTTCAGACGATTCAGTTGGTGCTGCCGGTGCCGTTCTTGGCCGTGGCAGGCATCATTTTTGCTTGGTTCATCGATCCCGCCATGGGCACGCTGCTGGGTGTGGTCGTTGCGATCGTGCTGGTGGCGGCGGTCTTTACGGTGGCTAACGCCGCGCCGATCTTTATGCGCCTGCAGAGCTTTATCGACCGCATGAACGTGGTGCTGCGCGAGAACATCGTGGGCGTGCGCGTCATCCGCGCATTTAACAAGGAGCGCCACGAGGAGCAGCGCCTGGACGAGGTGTTTAGCGATTACGCGGCCAACGCCATCAAGGTCAACCACCTGTTTGTGGGTCTCGACAGTTCCAGCTTCTTTTTGATGAATATCGCCGAGGTGGCGGTGCTGTGGGTGGGCGGCAACCGCGCGGGCGTCCACGCCATGCAAATCGGCAGCATCTCGGCCGTGTTGGAATACGCGATCTTGATCCTGTTCTTTGTGATGATGGCGCAGATGGTGATTCTGACGCTTCCGCGCGCTGCGGCGTGCCTCAACCGCGCGCAACAGGTGCTCGAAATCGAGCCGAGCATCGTGGACGGCAAGGCAACGCTGGGCGACGGGGCGCCTGAGTCCGCAGATGGTGCCGACGCGGTTGCCGTGTTCGACCATATGTCGTTCCGTTTTGACGATGCCGACGAGGACACCCTGTGCGACCTGAGTTTTGCCTGCCGCCGCGGACAGACGACCGCGATCGTGGGCTCAACGGGCTCGGGCAAGTCAACGGTGGCCAAGCTTTTGCTTCGCTTCCACGATGCCACGAAGGGCGCCATTCGCCTGAACGGCGTTGACCTGCGCGACCTTTCGCAAGGTGAGATTCGCGGGCATATCGCTTACGTGCCGCAGAAGGCGTGGCTGTTCTCGGGCACGGTGGCGAGCAACCTTCGCTTTGGTAACGAAGGCGCGACCGAGGGCGACATGCTTCACGCGCTTGAGGTTGCCCAGAGCACCTTTGTACTCGACCAACCGCAGGGGCTCGATACCCCGGTTGCCCAGGGCGGTACGAACTTTTCGGGCGGCCAGCGCCAGCGCCTGGCCATTGCTCGCGCGCTCATGAAGCGCGCCGACCTGTATATCTTCGACGATAGTTTTTCGGCCCTGGACTTTAAGACCGATGCGGCCCTGCGCCATGCGCTGCAGGACGAGACGCGCGACGCCGCGGTGCTCATCATCGCGCAGCGCATCTCGACTATTTTGCATGCCGACCAGATCGTTGTGCTCAAGGACGGCGAGGTCGTGGGCTTGGGCACGCATGGCGAGCTTATGGAAACCTGCGAGGTGTACCGCGCCATCGCGGAATCGCAAATGAAGGGAGGTGAGTAGCATGACCGGGGAGCTCAAGAAGCAGGGCGGCGTTGATGACGCCGCTGCCGCGGGACTGGTCGAGGAAACGGCTGCCGCGTCGACCGAGCTGGATGACGCCGCCAAGCGCGAGGCTCGCCGCCAAGCGCTCTACGAGGAAAACGAACGTGCCGAGGACGAGCGCGCCCGCGCCGAGGCAGAGCGTATGCGCGACGTGGACGACGAAGACGAGGACGAGACGCCTCGGGATACCTGGGCGACGGTGCGCCGCCTGTGGAGTGAGGCTGCCGGCGACCATTGGCGCTTCTATATCGTGTTCGCGAGCATTGTGTTCTATGTCATCTTTAACACCGCCGCGCCGGCATATAGCGCCCGCGTGATCGATGAGCTGTGGGGCCACATTCAGGTGGCGTTTGCCAACGACACCACCTTCAACATCACCTGGGAGAACTGCGGCAAGACCATTTTCGTCTACTTTATGATCTGGACTGCCGCTGCCTCGTTCTATGCGCTCCAGAGCTTTTTGATGTCGAGCGTCGCTGAGCGTCTCAATCTGCGCCTGCGCAACCGCATCGCGCAAAAGCTCAACCGTCTGCCGCTCGCCTATTTTGACGCGCATCGTCCCGGCGAGGTCGTCAGCCGCGCGACCAACGACCTGGACAAGATGTCCGAGAGCATGCAGCGCGGATTGCTGCAGCTGCTCGTGTCGATCGGCACGGTTGTTGGTGCTGTGAGCGTGATGTTCGTGTTCAGCGTGCAGCTTACGCTCGTCTTTCTGTTCTTTACGGCACTGTCGCTGCTGGTGACGAAGGTCGTCTCGCGCCGCACACACGATGTGACGGGCGAGCGCCAGGAGTGGGTGTCCAAGACTACGAGTGCGGTCGAGGAAGGCTATTCGGGCCGTCTGGTGATCCGCGCGTTTAACCGCGAACGCCAAAGTTCTGCCGAGGTGCACCAGGCCTCGGGCGAGCTGGCACGCGTGAGTGCCAAGGCCGACTTTATGATCAATGCTGTCGGCCCCGCAGTGCGCTTTATCGGCCGTTTGGCGCAGATCGTTATTGCGCTTGTGGGCTGCAGCATGCTGGTTGCCGGTCACATGACCGTCGGCGTGTTCCAGGCGTTCTTCCAGTTTATCTACGAGGCGTCCGAGCCCATGACGCAGTTGTCGTTTACCTTCAACTCGCTGCAGAGCGCGCTGGCGAGTGCAGAGCGCGTGTTCGACCTGCTCGATGAGCCCGAGATGGAGGCCGATCCGCTGCCGGACGAGGCCGCCAAGCTGCCGGGTCGCGTGGAGGGCCGCGTCTCCTTTGAGCACGTGCGCTTTGGTTATTCGCCCGACAAGCCGCTTATGCGCGACGTGTCGTTTACCGCCGAGCCGGGCCAGAAGATTGCCGTGGTGGGAACCACGGGCGCAGGCAAGACGACGCTCATCAACCTGCTCATGCGCTTCTACGAGATTGACGGCGGGCGTATTACGCTCGATGGCGTGGATACGGGCCGCATGGACCGCGGCGAGCTACGGCAGCAGTTTGGCATGGTGCTGCAGGACGCCTGGCTGTTCGATGGCACGATTGCCGAGAACATCGCCTACGGCTGCCCCGAGGCAACGCGCGACGAAATTGTGGCCGCCGCTCGTGCCGCGCAGGTCGACTTCTTTGTGCGCACCATGCCGCAGGGCTACGACACGCGCGTGGCCAACGATGCCGAGAGCATCAGCCAGGGCCAGCGTCAGCTGCTGACCATCGCACGCGTGCTGCTCAACAACCCGGCGATTCTCATCCTGGACGAGGCGACCTCAAGCGTGGACACGCGTACCGAGCTTGCCATCGGCCGTGCCATGGATGCGCTTATGCGCGGGCGCACGAGCTTTGTGATCGCACACCGCCTGTCGACGATTGTGGATGCCGACCTGATCTTGGTCATGGATCACGGCAACATTATCGAGCAGGGCACGCATAAGGAGCTGCTGGCTGCCGAGGGTGCCTACGCCGACCTCTATCTGAGCCAGTTCGCATAATGTGACAAAGGGACAGTCTCTTTGCCACATCACAAATAAGGCGCGCCGGGGGTGAATCCTCTGGCGCGCCTTTGCGTTGGCGTCAATGTTGTCGGTGGTCGTCCGCCTCTAGCGTTCGTCCACGAGCTTGGCGACGAGGGCCTTGAGCTCGGCCACCTCTCGCTCGAGTTCCTTGACGCGGCGGGCGTTCTCGGTGATGCCCTGGCGGTTGAGGGCACTCTGCTCGGCGGCGTCGTCGGGCATGTACTCGCGATGCTGCTTGGCGTCGAAACTCTCCTCAAACACGCGGCAGCCGTTGCGCTTGATGATGCGTCCCGGCACGCCCACGACGGTGCAGTTGTCGGGGACGTCCTTAACGACGACCGAGTTGCCGCCGATTTTGACGTTGTTGCCGATGCGGATGTTGCCGAGCACCTTGGCACCCGTGCCCACGGTGACGTTATTGCCGAGCGTTGGGTGGCGTTTGCCGGTCTCGTTGCCGGTGCCGCCAAGCGTGACGCCCTGGTAGAGCACGCAGTTGTCGCCCACAATGGTAGTCTCGCCGATGACGACGCCCATGGCGTGGTCGATAAAGAAGTGCTTACCAATCTGCGCGGCAGGGTGAATCTCGACGCCGGTGATGTGGCGGGTGAGCTGCGAGAGCACGCGGGCGAGCGAGCGATGTCCGTGCTCCCAGAGCCAGTGCTCGGGCACGTGGTTCCACTTGGCGTGCAGGCCAGGATAGGAAAGGAAGATGACCAGACCGTTTTGCGCGGCGGGGTCCTGCGCTTGGACGGTCTTGATGTCCTCGCGAATGGTATTGATAAAGCTCACCGGCCGCCCTCCCTTAGCGCCATGGCAATGCGATTCAATAAAGTATAGCGATTCGCTAGGGATTAAAAAGGACAATCTTGGCGGCTTTGCGCTACAAGTGTCAGTTATGCAAACTTGCTGGTAATGGAGTCATGCTTTTGTGGGGTTGCGCACGAGGGGGCGCCGCAACCGTATACTGGTCAACTTGGACGTATCCGCGCCCACAACTGAGAGGTTTTACTTCATGGGTTTCATCAATTTTATCGCCGAGCTGCTTAAGGATCCGCGCACCGCGATCGCCAGCTGGATCGCCGCCGGCCCGCTTATGGCCTACGGCTGCGTGTTCCTGATCATCTTTATCGAGACGGGCGTGGTGTTCTTCCCGTTCCTTCCCGGCGATTCGCTGCTGTTCGCCTCGGGGTTCTTCGCCCACAACGGCGGCTTTAACATCGTGGCGCTTCTGGCCACCGCATGGGCCGCGGCCATTTTGGGCGATCAGTGCAACTTTATGATCGGTCACTTCTTTGGCCGCAAGATCATCGCTTCGGGCAAGGTCAAGGCCATGACGCCCGAGCGCATCAAAAAGTCCGAGGACTTCTTGGACAAGTGGGGTCACCTGGCCATCTTCCTGGGTCGCTTCTTCCCGTTTATCCGCACCTTTGTGCCTTTTATCGCTGGCATGGGCGGCATGCACTGGCGCAACTTTGTCGTCTTTAACGTGCTGGGCGGCATTACCTGGTCGACGGTCTTTACGCTGCTGGGCTACTTCTTTGGCGGCATTCCCTTTGTGCAGGAGCACTTTGAGCTGCTGATTATCGGCATCGTTGCCGTGTCGATCATCCCGACCGTGGTCGGTCTGGTTAAGGCCAAGCTGGGTAAATAGAACGCCTAGCTCGAGCCAGCGCGCAGACCGTACAGTTGAGGCCCGTCACCGCTTACGGTGGCGGGCCTTTTTGCTTCGGTCAAATGAAAATACTTTACTTAGTTAAAGAAAAGCGTTTTATCAGACGCGTGCGGGGAGTACAATCTCGTGCATGCGAATCGACGTGCCATCGGCTTTGATGCTGCTCGCGTGTCCCGTCCGGCTCTACGCTCCGGGCGTGCGACGTTGCGACGCGGTCGGCCTCGGTCCTTGCGTGCGGGTTCGCGAGTATGCAACTGTGTATGTAAGGAGCGACATATGACTGTCGAGAAGAAGGATATCGATTGGGGTAGCCTCGGCTTTGGCTACATGAAGACCGATTACAGCTACGAGGCCCATTGGAAGGACGGCGAGTGGGACGAGGGCGGCCTGACCACCGACCACACCCTGCATGTCTCCGAGTGCGGCGGCATCTTCCATTACTGCCAGGAGGTCTTTGAGGGCCTGAAGGCCTACACCGCCGAGGACGGCAGCATCGTCTGCTTCCGTCCCGACATGAACGCCGAGCGCATGTACAACTCTGCGCAGCGCCTCGAGATGCCCCCGTTCCCCAAGGACAAGTTCGTTGAGGCCGTCAAGCAGGTCGTTTCTGCCAACGCCGCCTGGGTTCCGCCCTTCGGTTCCGGCGCGACCCTGTACGTGCGTCCGTTTATGATCGGTTCCGGTGACGTGATTGGCGTGGCTCCCGCTCCTGAGTACACGTTCCGCATTCTCGTGACCCCGGTCGGTCCGTACTTTAAGGGTGGCCTCAAGCCCGTCAAGCTGCGCGTTTCCGAGTACGACCGCGCCGCACCGCACGGCACCGGCAACATCAAGGCCGGCCTGAACTACGCCATGTCCCTCAAGCCCACGATGGAGGCCCATCGCGAGGGCTATGCCGAGAACCTGTATCTCGACTCCGAGTCCCGCACCTATGTCGAGGAGACCGGCGGCGCCAACGTTCTGTTCGTGAAGGAGGACGGCACGCTCGTCGTTCCGCAGTCGCACACCGACTCCATCCTGCCTTCCATCACCCGCCGTTCGCTCGTTCAGGTTGCTCAGGACCTGGGCATGACCGTCGACCAGCGTCCCGTCGAGTGGGCCGAGGTCAAGGCCGGCACCTTTGTTGAGTGCGGTCTGTGCGGCACCGCTGCCGTTATCTCCCCGGTGGGCGAGATCGACAACAAGGTCTACGGTGCCGACGAGACTGTGACCTTCCCGGCCGGCTACACCGAGATCGGTCCTGTGATGAAGAAGCTTCGCGAGACCCTGACTGGTATCCAGTCTGGTGCTGTTGAAGATAAGCACAACTGGGTTTACACCGTCGCGTAAGCTGCCATAGCTGTTCGGCCCGAGGGCAACCTTCCTTTCCGGCGCGTCCTCGGACATGAAAGAACCTCCGCTGCGCACTTCGTGCGGCGGAGGTTCTTTCGTCCTGCGGAGTGCGCCGGAAAGGAAGGTTGCCCTCGGGCCTGCGTTACCTCGGCGCTGCCGTTACGGGCAATATAGATCTGAATTAAAGATGGCGCGCGGCCTTTTAGGCCGCGCTTTTGTTTTGGTTCGCGCCATGTGGGGGTGATGGCGACGTGCATTTTTGCGAGTATTCTGCAACCGAAGGCCCCTGCATACCGACCTCGGGCAAAAAATCGGGATTTCTCGATGTTTTCTACGAATGATGGGCGGGGTTATGGGCTGACAGCGTTTGATTTGCAGGGATATTCGCGGTCTTTGGCATTTATCGTAGCGCCCGAAGCCCTTGGTTATGTTGAATACTCCTAAAAATGCACGGCGCTTAAAGGGGGACCTTCGCGAAAAAGGAAACCGCCCCGTCGAAGTATGCATTCGACGGGGCGGTTTATGCATATAGCCGATTTAGGATGCGCTGCCAAACTACTAGAACTTGACGGTCGGGGCCTGGCGGGCTGCTTCGGCGGCCTCGAAGCCCTGGCGTTCCTTAAACTGGAAGATGCCGGCAAAGATGACAGCCGGGAACGTCTGAATGGCGTTGTTGTAGCTGAGCACGCAATCGTTGTAGCTCTGGCGTGCATAGCTAATCTTGTTCTCGGTATCCTCGAGCGATGCCTGCAGCTGCGTAAAGTTGGTGTTTGCCTTAAGATCGGGATAGGCCTCGGCCACAGCGAAGAGCTGGCGCAGTGCGCCGGTCAGCACGTTGTCGGCTTCCATCTTGGCCTCGGGCGTGGTGGCCTTGACGGCGGTGTTACGCGCGCTGATCACGGCGGAGAGCGTCTCCTGCTCGTGCTTGGCGTAGCCCTTGACGGTCTCGACCAGGTTGGGGATCAGGTCGTTACGGCGCTGCAGCTGCGTATCGATGTTCTGCCAGGCGTTATCGATGCGGTTACGCTTGGTGACCATGTTGTTGTAGATGCCGGCGATGGCGCAGACAATCACAATGACAACAACGATGCCGATGATGACGGTAATCATGATGTCTCCGTTTCGAATGGCCGCGGCGGCATGCGCCAGCTGCCGTTGGTATAACGCTACTAGTATACCCGCAACGTTTTGCCGTGCCGAACTTTCCGGTAAGCGTTGTGTTTTCGGCGGGGTTGGCACCGGGGCAAAGCGCGCGAGGTACAGGTGTAAGATATGCGACAGATTGACGAGTGTTGTCTTTGCCCTGAGGATGGCGATACCAGTGGACCTTCGCATCAAGAAAACCTACCGCGCCCTGTTCGATGCCTTCACCGAGCTTCTCGAGGAGCATCGTTTTGAGGACCTGACGGTTGCCATGCTGTGCGACCGCGCCATGATTCGCCGCACGACGTTCTACAAGCACTTTCGCGACAAGAACGATTACTTTGCCTTTTATATCGATGAGCTCATGTCGGGCTTGCCGCAAAAACAGCCCGATGAGGCCGGCGCGGTATCTGCCGAGGACGTGCGCGCGCTTCGGCACGCGATTTTGGACGATGCCATGGATTTGATTCTGGCGCACGAGCAGCTCATGGATAACATATTGGCAAGCAGCATGTCGGGCATGTTGACCAACGTTATTTGCGACCGCATTGCCCGCTCCATCCGCGAGCGTGTGATGAACGTGCTTGCCGAGGATGCCCTGGCCCCCGTGTCACTCGAGACGACGTCTGAGTTTGTCGCCGGCGGTATTATTCGACTTTTCACGATATGGTGGGAATCGGGCCACGATCTTGAGCGTCGACCTGAGATAGCCGACGTGGTCGATGCGCTGTTTGAGCGGACCATGACACCGGTGCATCACTAAAAGTGGCGGAGAGAGGGGGATTCGAACCCCCGGAACGCTCTCGCGCTCAACGGTTTTCAAGACCGCCGCATTCAACCGCTCTGCCATCTCTCCGTGAGTCGTAATGATAGCATCGTTTTGAATTTGCAACAGGGAAGGCGAACGATGACGATCACCGAAATCGACGAGAAGTTCATGCGCGAGGCACTGGCCGAGGCGCGCGCCGCCGCGGCGGTGGGCGAGGTGCCCATCGGAGCCGTAGTGGTGCGCGACGGTGAGATCGTCGCGCGGGCGCATAATCGTCGCGAGCTCGACCAGGATCCTTCGGCTCATGCAGAGTTCGCGGCCCTGTGCGCTGCCGCTCGGTCGCTCGGTCGCTGGCGCCTTTCCGACTGTACGGTTTATGTGACGTTGGAACCCTGCTGCATGTGCGCGGGCCTTATGGTCAACGCGCGCGTGGGGCGTTGCGTGTATGGCGCGAGTGATGCCAAGGCGGGCGCGCTGGGTTCGCTGTATGACCTGAATGCCGATTCGCGCCTAAACCATCGGTTTCATGTGACCGCCGGCGTGTTGGCGGATGAGTGTCGCGCGGTGCTGAGCAACTATTTTGCCGGTTTGCGCGGTGCGGATGGCGTCGGTTGCGGCTGCGGTGCAAACCTTGAGGCGCATGTTGCCCACGCCGAGGCCCTTGCTGACGGCGAGGATCTTGCCGGCGAGACGCTCGACTTTGGTCCCGTGCAGCGCCGGCCTCGCCGTGTGCTGCTGGCGATTGATTCCTTTAAGGGCAGCGTTTCGAGTGCGCAGGCAGAGGAGGTCGTTGCCGAAGGCGTGCGCCGCGTTTGGCCCGATGCCGAGGTGTGCACATTGCTACTGGCGGATGGCGGCGAGGGAACGCTCGATGCTATCGCCGCATGCGGTGGTGAGCTCTCGACCTGCGAGGTGGCAGGTCCCTTGGGCGAACGCGTGTCTGCCCGGATGCTGGTGGACGGCGAGCGCGAGTCGGCCGTTATTGAGATGGCCGAGGCGGCGGGTATTGGGTATTCGCCCTGTGCGGAGTCGGCGGCGTTGGCGGCTTCGACCTATGGCGTGGGCGAACTGATGCTCCGTGCGGTTCGTGCCGGAGCGAAGACAATCTATATTGGCTTGGGTGGCAGTGCCACCAACGACGGTGGCGCCGGCATGCTGCAGGCGCTGGGCGCGCATGTGGTCGATGATCAGGGCTGCAATATCGCCCCCGGTCTTGCGGGCCTTGAACACGTGACGAGTATCGATTTGGCGCCAGCGCTGCAGGCTTTGGATGACGCTCGTATCGTTGTGCTTTCGGATGTCGAGAATCCGCTCGTAGGGCGTCGCGGTGCGCTTGCGGTGTTCGGCGGACAGAAGGGCCTGCCGACGGATGATGCCGAGGCGCTGAGCAGGTGCGACAGCTGGATGGTCGGCTACGGTCGCCTGCTCGATACGGCGATTGCCGAGGCACGGGCTCAGGGGTTACTGCGCGTGCCCGAGGGTGCGCGGACGTTTGGCTCGGTGCTCGGCGTGCCCGGCGCCGGTGCCGCTGGCGGTCTGGGCGCCGCGCTGCTAGCGCTCGGTGCAGAGCTACATTCGGGCGTGGAGACGGTGCTTGATCTGATTGGGTTTGACGAGCGCGTGCGGGATGTCGATCTGGTCATAACGGGCGAGGGCAATATGGACGAGCAATCCGCCGCCGGCAAAGCGCCGGTGGGTGTGGCCCGCCGTGCCAAGCGCTATGGCAAGCCGGTGGTCGCCGTCGTGGGCGGTCGCGCTGACAACCTGGATGCGGTGTATGGGCAGGGCATCGACCTTGTACTGCCGATCTGTCGCAAGCCCATGGACCTGGAGCAGGCACTCGACCCGCAAGAAGCCACAACTAACCTCATCTGCGCCGGCGAGGCGGTCGCTCGATCCTACGACCTCGGTCGCCTCTAAAACCAATCCCTCCCCAATAACTTGCGGTGAAATACGGAGTGTTTTTGCCTTTAAGGCGCCAATTCAGTCCGTATTCCACCGCAACTTCGTGAATGGCCATCCGAGGCTGGTCGCCTTGTGCTTTGGGTCGGACCGTCTGCCATGAAATGCGGTAATCTACTACGTTTAGCGGAACACCCTCGACCATCCCGGAATTTGTGAAATTAAAACCGCAGGTAGAAAGCTTGCCGATTTTCGAAAAAGTCGGCTATGGTTGACCCCGCGGCCTAAACGTAGTAGATGGGCCCTTTCCGTGGCACAGCACCAGATCAGTCTTTTTGGGGCTAGAAAAACACCCGTAAAGGCATGTGAATCTGAACAATTCAATCCTGCGCCTTGTGGCGCTCGATGGTGCTGTCTAGGGATCGGAGGCTATGCACTTCAGGTGTTGACGCCGCCATTTATGTGCCATTAGTAGATTGCTCTTCGTTCAGTTGTTCGCCAATTAATCCTGCCAATTAATTATCATTTCGGGCGAAGACGTGGATTATCTCCATGATGGATCTCTTTGGGCATAATGTTGTCTTTAAACTGTCCTAATCAATAGATCGCTCTTGGGAAGAGAAGGCGACACCAGAGGGGGAGAAGGGAATTGGAGAGGAAAGTTTTCGGCGGGGGGGCAGAGAGTCGTCGCTCTCTGTCTTGCGCTGGTTCTCGGCTTCGGATGTTTATCCGTTGGCGCGACGGCCGGTGTCGCATATGCGGCCACGGAATCGCGGGCTGCGTATACTGCGGAGGAGTTTGAGATCACCCAGGACGGCGTGACCTATTCGTGCGAGACCACGGATAAGGGCACGGCGGAAATCACATGTATTGTTGCCGACGACAGTGTGACCGTGGTGAGTGTGCCCAGCTCCATCGAGCATGGTGGCCAGACCTACAAAGTCACCAAACTTTATTTCTCGTCTGGTATCGTGGCCGAGAATGTTGAGCAGCTGACGCTTCCCGACACGCTCGAAAACGTGCGCGGATGGTATTTCCGGAAGTTCGTAAAGGTCAAGGAGCTCCATATCCCTGGCTCCATCAAGAACTTCGGTTGCTCGCTGCAAAACGCTGGCTCGCTCGAAAAGCTCTATTTTGATGAGGGCGTCGAGGAGATTAGCGCCAACATGATGGTCAATGGCTGCAGCAGCCTTTCGGAGATCAATCTCCCCTCCACCCTCAAAATGATTTCGGGCTCGGGCGCCTTCGAGGGGGCTACGGCCCTCACAAGCATCGAGTTTCCAAAAGATGTCGCCTTCTCCGACACCATAACGGGCGTGTTCGAAGACTGCACGTCTCTGACAAGCGTGTCGTTGCCCGCTTCGGTTACCAAGATCCCCTCGCACATGTTTGACGGATGCACCTCTCTCACGTCCGTCACCGCGCTGAGCGAAATCGAGTCCATCGGGGATGGGGCGTTTCGGAATTGCTCGAGTTTAACCGGAATTGATTTCCCGGGCACATTGACGAGCATCGGATCCTCTGCTTTCCAGGGGTGTGCCAGCCTGGTGAGTGTGCCCAATCTAAGCAAGGTGACAAAGATGGGCAGCGGGGCTTTTCGCGAGTGCAAAAATCTGCGGGCGTCCGTGGACCTGTCCTCGCTTCAGAGCATTCCGGGCTATGCGTTTTGCTATACGCCGGTTAAGATCGTGGGGCTTTGCGACAACCTGAAGAGTATCGGTGACTGGGCCTTTATCCAGAGCAACGTCGCCGTCCAGCTTCCCAGGACACTTGAGACAATTGGCGACTACGCCTTCTATTACGGCACGTTGCCGGAGCAGCTTTCCATTCCGGATTCCGTGACTTCCGTTGGCAGGGCAGCCTTCTCGGGCGTAGGTGGCGTGAGGGATGTGACGATCGGGCGCGGCCTCACCAAAATACCCTTGGGTATGTTTGACGACAGCACGGTTCAGAAGATCACAATCGAAAACAGCATGGACGACATCACCGGCTCGGAGAACCTCCCGTCCTCTGGCGTCGATATCGTCTACACGCGCGAGCACATCGATGACGGCGTCGGCGGTACCGTGAGCGATGACAGCACCAAGACCCTTCAGGAGCTGGTCAACGAGGCCCCCGATGGCAAGGAAACCGTCATCACCCTGAAAAAGCACGTGAAGCTCGGCTCCACGCTCACGATTCCTGCCGGGAAGATGATTAAGATCACGTCGGATGAGCCCTATGCCATCTTGGCAACAAAGAATAGCGGCGTCTCCGTACTGGTCAATGTTGCCGAGAGGGCATCCCTCGAGTTGTCGGGGAAAGCGTCCCTGAGGGGTCGCTACAACAAGGGCGCCATTATTTCTAGCAGGGGAGCAGTTGTGCTCTCTGACGAGGCCGTTGTGTACGACGGTACCACGAGCGGGGATAGCACGGGCACCGTCGACGTGTCGGGAGAAAATGCCTCGCTTACCATGACGGGCGGCGTTATCGAGCAGTGCGAGCTGCGCCATTCGTATTGCGGTGCCGTTCGCGCGTCCAGCGGCGCTCATGTAGTTATGAGGGGTGGCGTTATCCGTAACAACGGAGTCGTTACCGGGGCCACCAATTGCTATTGGCTTACATCTTCTGGCGTCATTTTGTGGGGCAACGCTCGCTTTGACATGAGCGGAGGCCGCATCGAGGGCAACAACGGTTATCGAGGCAGTGCGGTGCTTGCGTACGGTCAGGGTAAGGGCGAAAACCAAAGAGCCAAGTTCACGATGACTGGTGGTCAGATTTCCGGCAACAGGAGCAGTAGGCTGGAGGCGGCCTACGATCCTTCCGGAGCAGTTCATATTGAGGGCAATGCCGAGTTCACCATGACGGGTGGAAAGATTGAGAACAACGTTGCGTCTGGCAAAGGCAAAGGCGGCGGAGTGTGTGTGGTCGACCCGGGCTGTCAGAATAGCGAAAAGGGGAATACTGCTTTCATCATGCAGGGCGGGTCCATATCTGGCAACTCCGCTTCCGCTGGTGGAGGTGTCTATACCTATTCGAATGACGTTACGCTCAGCGCGGGCAAGATCGAGGGTAATACTGCTTGGAGCATGGGCGGCGGCGTGTATAGCGAAGGCAACGAGTATCTTGGCTATAGTACGCTCCATATCGAAAACGCTTGCGTTGTTGATAACCATGCGGATAAACAGGGCGGCGGCATGTGGTTCTGCCCTACCGGAGATGCCAAGGTCTACGTCCAGGACGGCGGCCTGATCGCCAGGAACACGGCTGACGAGGCGGGAGACGACTTCGTCTTCACCGGCGCCAAAGACGCCAAATACAAACTGACCTTGGCCAACCGCGCTCCGGGCGGCGGAAAGGTCAGCTGGTACAGAGACGGTGGACTGTTTAACCCCGAGGGCACCACTGCGGCAACAAACCCCAAAATCCCGCGATTCTCGCCCGATGGTGACAACGGCGAGCCCCTGTCCTTTACCGACGCCACGCCGAACGTCGCGCTTAAATCTGTGATGAGCGAGGATGTGTATAACCTCGGCGGCGGCCAGACGTCGCTGACGATCTCTGGCAATACGGCGCCGTTGGGAGGCGGCATCGGCGCCAACGGCGGTGTTGTCATCGGCAAGTCCGAGAACATCAACATTCCCATCGAAAAGGTCTGGGAGAACCCCAGGATTCCCCATCCTGATAAGGTAAAAGTAAATCTCAAGAACGGCGATACCGTCATCGATTCGATCACCCTGAGCGAGTCTGACGACTGGGAGGGCGTCTTCTCCAACCTGCCGCAGCGTGATGCTTTCGGCGCCGTGATCGACTACGCCGTGGCCGAGGACCCCGTCGAGGGCTACAGCTCCAAGGTCTCCGGCGACGCCGAGCGCGGCTTCACCGTGACCAACGCCTCCACGGCCAAGGTCTCGGTGCCCGTCGAGAAGAAGTGGGTCGGCCCGGCGGCCGAGAAGGCCACCGTGCGCCTGCTCGCCGACGGGAAGGACACCGGCGAGTCGATCGAGCTGTCAAAGTCCAATAACTGGAAGGGCTCCTTCGAGGGCCTGGCCAAGTACTCCAAGTCCGGCGCCGTGATCGACTACGCCGTGGCCGAGGACCCCGTCGAGGGCTACAGCTCCAAGGTCTCCGGCGACGCCGAGCGCGGCTTCACCGTGACCAACGCCGTGAAGACGGGCGAGCTCGACGTCTCCAAGACCGTCGCGGCGCGCGAGGGCCTGGCGGTCGACGCGGGCAAGATATTTAAGTTTGTGGTTGAGGCCACCGATGCCGCGGGCCGCAAAGTATCCGGCGCCTACGGTGACGCGACGTTCGAGGACGGCAAGGCGACCCTCAAGCTCAAAGATGGCCAGACGGCGAGGATCACGGGGCTGCCCGCGGGAACCGCCTACACGGTGACCGAACGTGCCGCCGATGGCTACAAAGCCGCGGTGAACGGAGTCGAGGGATCTAGGGCTGATGGCTCCATCTCGGCCGATCAGGTCGCCTCCGCTGCCTTCACCAACACCTTCGACCCCGCCCCCGCCACGGCGTCCGTCCCCGAGCTCACCAAGGTGCTCGCAGGAGGCCGCAAGCCCGGCCTCCAGGAGGGGGAGTTCACCTTCGAGCTCTCCCTCACCGACGGTGCGGGCAATGTCCTCGAGGGCTACCCAATCGAGGCGAAGAATGACAAGGACGGCAAGGTTTCCTTTGGCGAGCTCAGCTTCACCAATCCGGGCACCTACCACGCGACCGTGACCGAGAAAGCAAGCGGCGATGTCCTGATTGAGGACGACGCGCATGCCTACACCTTCGACATCGCGGTGACTCAGACCGGTGCCGGCCTTAAGGCCGAGATCTCCAACGAGCGGGGCAAGAAGACCTTCACCAACACCTTCACGCCGCACGACAACACCAAGACCGTCACCAAGGCGAACGCCTCGGGCGCCAAGGTCGATGTGGATGGCAAGCCGGTGGGCGTGGGCGATATCCTCACCTATACCATCGGCTGGGCCAATAACAGCGTCGACGACAGGGGCGCCGCGCAGGCGGCCGACGTGACGGTGACCGATGTCCTGCCCAAGGGCGTTAACTATGTTGAGGGTTCTGCCGACGGTGCCGCCTACGACGCCGCGACGCGCACCCTTACCTGGTCGCTCGGCGAGCAGGCTGCGGGCGCCACGGGCACGCTCAGCTTTGACGTGAAGGTCTCCGCCGAAGCCGCCGTGGTCGACGACATCTCCAACACCGCCACGGTCAAGGTGGGGGAGAACGAATCCCAGACCAACACGACCCACAACAGCGTGTCCCGCGAGGGCAGCCTCACCGTCAAGAAGACGGTCGTCGGCGGCGACAGCCAGCGCGAGTTCGGCTTCACGGTCGCGCTGGCCGACGGGGACGGCGAGCCCGTCTCCGGCACCTTCGGCAAGGGTGAGCACGCCGTGACGTTCGCGGACGGCAAGGCGAACTTCACGCTTAAGGATGGCGGGGAGAAGATCATCTCCGGCCTACCCGTGGGCGCGCACTATACCGTGACCGAGGATGCCGCCGAGGGCTACGCGACCACGGCCGAGGGGGCCGAGGGCACCGTGACCGAGGCAGGCGCGACTGCAGCGTTCACCAACACGTACGGAACGGCCACCGAGGGCAGGGACGTCTCCACCGCGGGACTCTTCACCAAGACGCTCGAGGGCCGCGACTGGGCGGAGGGCGATAGCTTTCAGTTCGCGCTCACGGGCGAGGGCGGCGCTCCCATGCCCGATGGCTCTGCCGACGGCTCCAAGACCGTCAGTGTGACGGCCGCCGCCGGCACCAAGGCGGGCGATAGGGTCGCCTTCGGCTTCGGCCCCATCCGCTACATGCTCGACGACATCAAGGACGCCGAGTTTGCCGAGGTCGGCGGCAAGCGCGTGCGCGCCAAGACCTTCACCTACACGGTGCGCGAGGTCAGGCCCGATGACGGCTCCGCCATCGCCGGCGTGGCCTACGACGACCACGTCGCCACGATGACGGTGACCGTGACCGACGACGGCTCCGGCAACCTCACGGCCACGACGCCCGCGATCGCGGAGGTGAGCGGCGGCGACTTCGTCAACACCTACACGACCGAGCTCGACTACTCGGCCCGCGCGGGAATGCGCCTGTCCAAGACGCTTTCCGGCCGCGCCATGGAGGCGGGGCAGTTCGCCTTCACCGTGACCGCGGACGCTGAGACGGCCGCCAAGCTCGGCCTCAAGACCGACAAGGACGCCTACGCCGTGGCCGCGGCTGACGATGGGAAGGCCGACCTGGTCGACCTCATCGGCGCTGCTTCGGGCAGCGATGTGAAGTTCACCGACGCCGACGCGGGCAAGACCTACAGCTTCACCGTCACCGAGACCAAGCTCGGCGGCGAGGGCTACACCAACGACACCGTGCCGCGCACGGTGACCATCGCGCCCGCCTACGATACCGCGACGGGCAAGCTCATGGTCACGACCACGGTTGCCAAGGACGGCGTCGAGGTCGCCCGCAGCGAGGTCTCCACGGCAGATGACGCCATGGCGACGCCCGCGCCCGTGACGGTCGCGTTCCAGAACTCCTACGAGGCCACCGGAACGCTCGGCGGCGAGGGCGGCGCGGTTATCAACGCCACCAAGACGCTGGCGGGCCGCGCCGCGGCGGCGGGCGAGTTCTCGTTCTCCGTCCGCGATGCCCAGGGCGACGTGGTCGCGACCGCGGCCAACCAGGCCTCCGGCAACGGCGAGGCCGCGGGGCTCGCGTTCTCGCCCATCGCCTACACCACCGACTCGCTTAAGCAGATGGTGGCGGACGGTACCGCCACCAAGGCCGCCGATGGCTCCTGGGTCATTCCCTATACCGTTTCCGAGGACGGCACGGACCGGCTGCCCGCGGGCGTGACGGCGGCCGTGTCGAGCTTCGGCATTACGGTCAAGGTGACCGATAACGGCAAGGGCGGGCTGGATGTGGTCGTGGTCTATCCCGAGGGATCCGACGGCACGCTGTCGTTTGTGAACGGCTATAGCGCCGGCGAGGCGACGGTCGACATCGCGGGCACCAAGACGCTGGCGCTCCGCCAGGCCGGACTCGGCCTCACGCAGGCCGACATCGCGGGCAGGTACACCTTTAAGATCGAGCCGCTGGACGGCGCGCCCGCACCGGTCGACGCCTCCGGCAAGACGGTGACCGAGGCGACCAACGACGCCGCCGGCAACGTCGAGCTGGGCCACGTCACGTTCAGGCAGCCGAGCGACCTCGATGGCGTCGAGATCGACGGCGACGGCCTGCGCACCAAGACGTTTGCCTACCGGGTGAGCGAGTCCGGTTCGGTCGACGGCGTGGTCAATGACCCGACGGCAACCAGGACCTTCATGGTCAGGGTGGTCGAGGACACCGCCGCGGGCACGCTTGTCGCGACGGTCCTGCCCGCAGAGGGCACGCCCGAGGGCAGGGGCGCGTTCGAGTTCACCAACACCTACGGCGTGAACCCGACGCCGAGCTCCGTCACCGACCAGATCAAGGTGAGCAAGAAGCTCAAGGGCCGTGACCTGGCCGAGGGCGAGTTCGAGTTCCAGCTGGTCGAGCTTGTCGCCGACGGCAGCGAGAGCGTCGCGGCGACGGGCAAGAACGCCGCCGACGGCACGGTCACGCTCAGCCCCGTTACCTACACCGCGCCCGGCGCGCACAGCTACGAGCTGCGCGAGGTCGCCGGCACGGCGGGCGGCGTGACATATGACAGGGCGACGTACCGCGTGCGCACGACGGTCACCGATGCCGGCAACGGCACGCTCGCCGTCAAACACGAGCTCATGGATGCCGAGGGCAATGCCGCGAACGACACCTCGGTGACCTTCACCAACGGCTACCAGGCCGCACCCGTCACCCTCAAGCTGGGCGCCGCCAAGGTGCTCAAGGGCGCCGAGCTCAAGGCGGGCCAGTTTAGCTTTGAGCTCAAGGGCCGGGACGGCAAGGTCATGTCGACCGCCAAGAATGCCGCCGACGGCAGCGTCGCGTTCGATGCGCTGACCTTCAAGCGGGCCGGCACCTACACCTTCACGGTGAGCGAGGTCGACGACGGCCAGGCGCACGTGACCTACGACAAGGCGGTGCACAAGGTCGTCGTCACGGTGAGCGACGAGGCGGCAGACGGCACCAAGACGGGCTACCTGTCGGCGAAGGTCTCCTACGAGGGCGACGCCAACATGCCGCCAATCTTCACCAACAGCTACGCCGAGAATCCCGGGACCCCCGAGAACCCCGGCACGCCGGGCGGTGGCTCGGACGGCGGTTCAGATAACGGCTCCGGCAGCGGCGCTAGCGGCGACGGCTCCAAGGGCGGCATGCCCGACACCGGCGACCGCAGCTTGCCGGCGGCCGCGCTCGCGGTCATGGCCGGCACCGGCGCGCTGGCCGCCGCGGGCGGCGCGGTCCTGTACCGCAGGCGCCGCTAGCGATATGGACGAGTGGGGCGAATCCATCCGATGGGTTCGCCCCACTTGCCGTGGCGGGCGGGAGCAGGTAAGATATACCGAGCGCCTAGCGCGTTCGATGGGTTCGGATGACGACATGTTCCGAATCTGGTCAGGTCCGGAAGGAAGCAGCCATAAGGAGCCTCTGTCGGGCATCCGAATCCATCGAGCGCACGGGCGCTTTTTTGGTGCCGCGATGCGGTCCCAGTGCCGGCGGGCTGTTTGGTGTCTCGCTGGTCCTCGGCTTTGCCTGCGGGATCGCTCGACTACCAAACAGCCCGCCGGCACCGGGACCACTTCGTCCAAAAATCACCCGTAAAGGCGCGTTAGCCTAATTAAATCTATCCCTTAAGGAATGCTGCTCGTTGGCGTTGTTTGGAGCGCGGTGGCGATGTGCTTCAAGAGACAGTGGCATTACCATCTGTTTTTTCAAGTAAAGGGGCCCGTTTCCCTGGGTTGGGGAAACGGGCCTCTTTTTGTCTCTGGGCTTGTGGATTGGTGAAGGCAGAATGCTCTGTCGGCTATTTTGAGTTCTTGATGCGGCGTGTAGCTGTGGCGGTTATTCCGAACCCTGCGGCGGCGATTCCTGCGAGTACGATTGCACTAGGCGTCGTGTCGCCCGTATTCGCAAGCTTGCCGTCTGCATTTGCTTGCTTGGTGGAGCTCGATGGAGCGTATTTGCCGGTCGCGGGCGAGCTGGCGGGCTGTGCCGTTTCGGCCGGCTGCGCTGAGCTGGAGGGTTTTGTCGTCTCGGCGGGTTTCGTTATCTCGGGCGAGGTGGCCTTGTCTGCTGCGGCCTTTGCCTCTTCGTATGCTTTGCAGGCGTCGTCATAGGCCGCTTGCGCCTTTTCCAAATCGCTAAGGAGCGCATTTCGCTTGGCTATGTCCTCGTCGATGTGGGCTTTAGCTTCCTTTGCCTCACTTTCGAAATACTGAACCTGTTTTTCCTGGCTTTCGAGCCGGCGTTGGTAGCGGTGAAGATCATCTTCACAAGATTCTTCTCGCCTTTCTGCCGCCATGATCTCACTGCGCAGCTGCTTAATATGCTCCTTAATAGCTGTGCTGGGCGCCTCGTCGCCGAGCTCCTTGAGTACCTTATCTAATTCTGCCTGAAGGCCGCTTGTCCGGTTGTGGGCCTCATCGTATTTGGCTTGGGCTGCATCGACGTTCGCTTGCATGGCGGGAAGGGGTTCCCTCCGTTTGGCGGCTTCCGTCACCACCATGTCGTGGATCTCTTGAAAACTGGCAATGTCATCATCGATTTCCGCAAGTTTCTCGGGACTTGCGGCAACTTTTGCGGCCTCGAGGTTTTTGAGCGCTTCCTGCATGGCTGCATACGCTTTTTCTTTTGCGGTGGCCGCGTCTTCCACCTGCAAGGCAACTGCACCGGTGGGGGAACTGGTTTCCGCCGCGATCGCCGTTGCGGGGGCGATTCCCGCGACAAGTGCCGCGGAAAGGGCGATGCCCAAGGTTGTTCGTCTTGCTCTTCTCGCGAGAATGTCGTTCATCTCGGCACCTCATTTCAAGGGTCGGCGACTAACTTGGTAGCACTAATGTAAGTATATCAGGCGGTTTGCCCGCCATTGATCGGGCGTGCGCGTATATCCTTTGATTAACAGCCATTAAATCTATCCCTTAAGGAACGCGGCTTGCTAGTGTTGTCTGGGCATTGATGGCTGCGTGGTACAAGAGACGGCGGCATTGCCATCTGTTTTTTCAAGTAAAGAGGCCCGTTTCCATGGGTTGGGGAAACGGGCCTCTTTTGTCTCCGGGTTTGTGGATTGGCGAAGGTAGTATGATCTGGTGGCTATTTTGAGTTCTTGAGGCGGCGTGTGGCTGCGGCGGTTATTCCGAGGCCTGCGGCGGCGATTCCTGCGAGTGCGATTGCGCTCGGCGCTGCGTCGCCCGTGTTCGCGAGCTTGCCGGCGGTCGTATCTGCTTGCTTGCCGCTGCTCGAGTTCGCCTGCTTGGTGGAGCTCGGCGGGGTATTTTTGCCGGTCGCGGACGAGCCGGTGGGCTGTGTCGCCTCGGCCGGTTGCGCCGAGTTGGAGGGAGGCGTCGTCTCGGTTGGTTGCGTTATCTCGGGCGAGGTGGCCTTGTCTGCCGCGGCTTTCGCCTCTTCGTATGCCTTGCAGGCGTCGTCATAGGCCGCTTGCGCCTTTTTCAAATTGTCGAGGAGCGCATCTCGCCAGGCTATGAACTGGTCGGTATGGGCTTTATACTTCTCTGCAGAACGTTCACAGTCATTAACTTGTCTTTCCTGCCTTTTGAGGCGGTCCTGGACCTCGCGGAGCTCCATTTCGCAAAAGTCAACTCGCGCTTTTGCCGTTACGATCTCTTGGCGTAACGACTTTATTTGCTGTTTAATAGTTTCGGCAAGCTCCTCGTCGCCGAGTGCTTCGACTGCCTTAAGCTCCTCAAGTTTCATGTCTAATTTTGCTTGGAGCTCGCTTACCCGGCTGATGGCCTCGTCGTATTTGGCTTGGGCTGCATCGATGTCCGCTTGCATGGTGGGAAGGGATTCCCTCAATTCGGCGGCTTGCGCCGCCATCTTGTCGCGGAGCTCTTGAAAACGGGCAATGTCATCATTGAATCTCGCAATTTTCTCGGGACTTGCGGCGTTTTTTGCGGCCTCGAGGTTTTTGAGCGCTTCCTGCATGGCTGCATACGCTTTTTCTTTTGCGGCGGCCGCGTCTTCCGTCTGCAAGGCAACTGCACCGGTGGGGGAGCTGGTTTCCGCCGCGATCGCCGTTGCGGGGGCGATTCCCGCGACAAGTGCCGCGGAAAGGGCGATGCCCAAGGTTGTTCGTCTTGCTCTTCTCGCGAGAATGTCGTTCATCTCGGCACCTCATTTCAAGGGTCGGCGACTAACTTGGTAGCACTAATGTAAGTATACCAAGCGATTGGCCCGCCACTGGCTGGGTGTGCGCGTATGCTCCTCTGAAAACTGAATCCCGTTAGAAATGACGAGTTGTTTACGCTTCTTTTGGGGTGGCGGTACTATCATGGTTCGAATTGAATGTGGATGATGATAGGGAGCGCCTATACATGATTGAGTTGCTCAGGCGTTTTGGTGGTAAGTTTCGCCGGTATATGGTGATTGGCCCAGCGTGCAAGCTGATCGAAGTGATCTTTGACCTGCTTACGCCGCTGGTGATTGCCCAGATGATCGATAAGGGCATCGGCGCACACGATGTGAACGCCGTCGTCCGTTACGGCGTGGTGCTCGCCGCCATGGCTGTGATCGGCATCTCGTTTACGCTCGTCTGCCAAAAGATGGCGGCGCTCACCTCGCAGGGCATGGGCACCGACATTCGCGGCGCACTCTACAAGCACATCAACAAGCTGAGCTATGCTGAGCTCGATCGCTTTGGCACGCCGTCGCTCATCACGCGCATTACCAACGACGTCAACCAGGTGCAGCTCGCCGTGGCGCTGGGCGTGCGTATGCTCATCCGCTGGCCTTTCCTGGCGGTGGGCTCCATGTGCGCGGCCCTTGCCATCGACCTTAAGCTCGGCATCATCTTTTTGATCTGCACGCCCGCTATCGGCCTGGTGTTTTGGTTTGTCATGGCGCGCTGCATCCCGTACTACAAGCAGCTGCAGGCAAAGCTCGACCGCATCGCGCTTATCTGCCGCGAAGGCCTTTCAGGCGCTCGCGTGGTTCGCGCCTTCGTGCGCGAGGACCACGAGCGTGAGCGTTTTGCCCAAGCAGCCGACGATCAGGCCAATACTGCCATCGCGGTGGGCAAGCTCTCGTCGATCCTTAACCCCGTCACGTTTCTAGTGATGAACCTGGGCGTGTGCGCCATCCTGTGGGTGGGCGGCATCCAGGTCAACGTGGGCGATCTCACGCAGGGTCAGGTCATGGCGTTTGTGAACTACATGACGCAGACCCTCACCTCCATCGTGTACGTTGCCAACCTGGTGGTGGTCTTTACCAAGGCGAGCGCCAGCGCGTCGCGCATCAACGAGGTGCTCAATTGCATGCCGAGCATCACCGACGAGGACAACGAGACGGTCGCACTGCCCGAGCCGAGCGCGATGGGCAACGCTGTTCCGGTTCCCGCGTTGAGCTTGAGTCATGCGAGCTTCTCCTTTGGCGCTGGCGCTGCCAACGCCGTCAACGATGTGACCCTGGAGCTCCCGCTGGGCAAGACGCTTGGCATTATTGGCGGTACGGGCAGCGGCAAGTCCACGCTCGTCTCGCTTATCCCGCGCCTGTACGATGCGGGCGCCGGCAGTGTGAGCGTGATGGGCGCCGACGTGCGCACCTGGCCGCTCGATCAGCTGCGCCACGTGGTCGCGACCGTTCCGCAGCGCGCGTCGCTGGTGAGCGGCACCATCCGCAGCAACCTGACCTGGCGCAACGAGGCGGCGACCGACGAGGAGCTCTGGGCGGCGCTCGACATGGCGCAGGCGAGCGAGTTCGTGCGCAACAAGCCCCAAGGCCTGGATGCCCCGGTCGAGGCGGGCGGTAAGAACTTCAGCGGTGGCCAACGCCAGCGCTTGACCATCGCGCGCGCCCTGGTGGGCTCGCCACAGGTCCTGATCATGGATGACTCCGCCTCGGCGCTCGACTTTAAGACTGATGCGGCGCTTCGCCGTGCCATTCGCGAGCGCAGCATGCGCGGTGCCGCCGAGGGCGGGCTGCCGCTGACGACCGTCATCGTGAGCCAGCGCGTTTCGACCGTGCGCGACGCCGACATGATCTGCGTGCTCGACCACGGTTCGGTCGCGGGCCTGGGCACGCACGATGAGCTGTACGCGACCTGCCAGCTCTATCGCGAGATTTGCCAGTCGCAGCTGCGCCGCGAAGAGCTCGAGGGCCAGCAAGGGAGCGCGTTGCCCGCGTCCGCCCAGACCGCCCCTGCATCTGTTTGCGCAAAGGAGGGCTGCTAGATGAATCCGTATACTTCCTCCGGTTCGGTCGCCACGATGACGGCCAACGTGTCTGGCAACGATAGCCTCAACGACCTGGGGGACGGTCCGCGCCAGCCCGGCGACCCCGAGCGCTATCCCGTGGGCGCGGTGACCCGCCGCCTGCTGGGCTATGTTCGCCCGCACCGCATTTCGTTTGCGGCGTCGTTTGTGAGGGCTGCCATCTCGGTGATCTTACAACTCTATACGCCCATCCTCATCGGCGAGGGCATCGACCTCATCGTTGCCGCCGGGCAGGTGGACTTTGACGCGCTGCTGCCGCTCGTCACCAAGCTCGCGATTGTCGTGGTGGGCGCGGCGGCCTTCCAATGGCTGCAGGGCTACTGCGTCAACCGCCTGTCCTACGAGACAGTGCGCGACATGCGCGTGGAGGCGAGCGATAAGCTCAGCCGCATGCCGCTCAGCTTTATCGACAGCCACGCCCACGGCGACCTTATGAGCCGCGTGGTCAACGATGTCGACCAGGTGGGCGATGGCCTGCTGCAAGGCTTCACGCAACTCTTTACCGGCGTTATCACCATTGTGGGCACGCTCGCGTTTATGCTCTCCATTAACCTGACCATGACGCTCGTGGTGGTGCTCGTCACGCCGCTTTCCATCTTTGCCGCCGGCGCCATCGCCAAGCTCTCCAACAAGAGCTTTACGGCCCAGCAGCGTATTCAGGGTCAACTGGGCGGCCATATCGAGGAATATGTGGGCGAGCAGAAGCTGGTGGATGCGTTTGCCTACGGCCCCAACGCGCAGCTGCGCTTTGATGCCCTCAACGCCGAGCTCTATACGGCAGGTGAACGCGCGCAGTTTATGGGTTCGCTTTCTAACCCCGGCACGCGCTTTATCAATAACATCATCTACGCCGTGGTCGCCGTAATCGGCTGCGTGGGCGTGATCACGGGTGTGCCGGCGGCGCTCACGGTGGGCGGCGTACAGATCTTCCTGTCCTACGCCAACCAGTACACCAAGCCGTTCAACGAGGTCACCAACGTCATTACGCAAATCCAGACGGCGTATGCCTCGGCACGTCGCATGTTTGCGCTGCTCGACGCCCGCGAGCAAGAGCCCGATGCGCCAGATGCCGTGGAACTTGCCGCCCCGCAGGGTGAGGTGACCTTTGAGCATGTGGACTTTAGCTATGTGCCCGACCGCAAGCTGCTGCAGGATATCTGCATCGAGGCTAAACCCGGCATGCGCTTTGCCCTGGTCGGTCCTACGGGCTGTGGCAAGACAACGCTCATCAATTTGCTGCTGCGGTTCTACGATGTCGACGCCGGTCGCATCATGGTCGATGGTCGCTCCTCGCGTGACTATACGCGCGCGAGCCTGCGCCGCGTCTTTGGCATGGTGCTGCAGGACACCTGGCTGTTCGAGGGCACGGTGGCCGAAAACATTGCCTACGGTTGCCCCGATGCCACGCGCGAGCAGATTGTCGAGGCCGCCAAGCGCGCGCACGCGCACAAGTTTATCGTGCAGCTGCCAGGCGGCTACGATACGGTGATCGGCGAGGACGGCGGCACGTTTAGCCAAGGTCAAAAACAGCTGCTGTGCATCGCGCGCGTCATGCTCACCGATCCGGCGATTCTGCTGCTGGACGAGGCAACGTCGAGCATCGATACGCGTACCGAGCTGCAGGTGCAGGCGGCATTCGACGAGCTCATGGCTGGCCGCACGAGCTTTGTGGTGGCGCACCGCCTGTCGACGATCCGCAATGCCGACTGCATTCTGGTTATGCGCGACGGCCAGATTATCGAGCGCGGCACGCACGACGAGTTGCTAGCGGCAGGCGGCTTCTACGCCGAGCTCTACCGCAGCCAGTTTGCCCAGTAGGGGCTGCCGATTAGCGGCAGATGGTTTACATCTGCGTCGTTAGTACTAAGATATGCTTTTAACAAATTGCATTAATGGCTCGAGTTTCGGGGGAAACGAGGCAACGTGACTATGACATGCTCTATGGTGGTTAACAGCAAGAGCGGTAATACCAGGATGGTTTCGGGGGCGATCAAGCGCGCCCTGCAGGCTGCAGGCGTCGAGTTTATCCATGCCGCCGCGCTGAGCGATGATGCAGATCCGGAGCAGGTCGCGCACGAGGCAGAGGGTGCCTGCGCTGCCGATACGGTGCTTGTCGGTTTTTGGTGCGACAAGGGTGCCTGCACGCCCTCGGTGGCGGCGTTGCTCTCCGCCTTGCACGGCAAGCGCGTGTTCCTGTTTGGCACCTGCGGCTTTGGGGCCGACCAGAGCTATTACCAGCAGATTGTCGACCGCGTAACTTCCAATCTGGCCGAGGATGCCGAGCTTGCGGGCTGGGCGATGTGCCAGGGCAAGATGGGTCCCGCGGTTAAGCAGCGCTACGAGGCCATGCTCGAGCAAGATCCCGAAAACGCCCGATTTAAGATGCTGCTCGACAACTGGGTTGCCGCGAAGGATCACCCCACCAAGGAGGATTTGGACAACATGGCTGCAGCTGCAAAGAAGGCCGTGCTGGGCGAGTAGCTTCGCCGTTCGCGGTCCTTCGTGCAAAACAATACAAATGTGAAAGCCTCGAAGTTCTCGAGGCTTTTTTCTTAACACGGGGTTGCGGAAGCTGAGTCCCGGAATTTGCCTCTGGAATGGGATGTGGTTTCCGGTTGAGGGGTCTGGCGGAAAGTGCGACCCGGAATTTGTGATCGGAGTGGGATGTGGTTTCCCGACGGGGGCACAAGCGGAAGCCGTATCCCACTCCGGACGTGAATTCTGGGACACGGTTCTCAGAGGATTATGGTCTGCGAACTACATGGGGCTGTCATAAAACTCCGGCAAAGGAGGGGTCGGAAATAAATGACACTTCCAGTAGTTTGTTTTAATGTGGGGGGGGGGTACCATTATTTTAGTTTCGCAAAAAAATCGAACCTTCTATGGGGAAGTTGCGTAGGGGGTTAGTTATAAGTATTGGATAAAACAGACTAATTTGGGGATAAATGACCACTTACGCCAAAATAAGTAGCATTTAGCGATAAAACATTGAAAAATGTGTAGCACATCGCTATGTTTTTATTACGAAAAGATTCCAAATTGGCTTATTTCGGACTCACTTTTCAAGCGCCTTGCGGTTCCTGTTGAAACTTGCTGACCTTTGGATGGGTCGAATAGGTCCTCAAGGGGTGTGAATTATCACTTTGACGGCGCGTAGACTCAAACGATTTATTGCACTTTTGAGTAGCTTGGCGTTCGCGCTTGTCATAGCCCTTGCCGTTGTTTCTTTTGTGCCTCGCGCATTTGGATACACGCCCTTTGCTGTGCTTTCGGGCTCTATGGAGCCCGAGCTTCCCGTTGGCTCCATGGTGTTTGTCCGCCAGGTTGAGCCAACGGATATTGCCGTGGGCGACAATGCAACCTTTTACCGATCGGACGGCGCCGTGGTGACGCACCAGGTGTATCAGATCGACCCTGTGGCGCAGATGATCGGCACGCAGGGAATTGCGAACATAAATGCAGACGGAAGCATCATGCACGATGCCGAGCAGACGCCTTTTTCGAGTGTTATCGGCACTGTTTCTTTTTGTGTCCCTTACCTGGGCTTCGTCAACGCATATTGCACGACGATGCCTGGTTTGCTTGTTGTGGTGGCCGTTCTGGCGCTGCTGATCACGGCGTCGATAGTGCTCGATCGGATGGTTCCCGACGAGCCTGCGGGCAAGCATGCCCGCGTGCATGCGAGGGAGCGGCGTTCATAGCGGCGGGGAAAAGCGTCGGCGGCGGTAGGGGCCGTTGCCGGGGAAGACGATTCTCGAAAGGAAGAGAACGATGGAAAACAAGAAGAAAAAGCGCTACGGCATCGTTGCCGCCCTGCTGCTGCTGGTGCTGGCTGCCGGTGTGGGCACCTACGCCTGGCTGACAGCTACCGATACGGAGACCAATGAGTTCACGGTCGGTAATATCGGCAAGCCCGAAGTGAAGCCCGACCCTGATCATCCGGACAAGCCCGGCACTGATCCCACAAACCCCTCAGTGGATGGTTATCTGTTCGAGACCCTGTGGAAGAAAGATTCCAAGATGATTCCCGACACCGATATTGCCAAGAACCCCAACGTTGGTATCGGCAAGGACTCTGATGAGTCCTATGTGTTCATCTACGTGAAGAACGCAATTGTGAAGACGGACGCCGAAAACGCCCTTGCCAAGATTCCGTATTTCACCATTGGAAATAACTGGAAGATGGTTGAGGGGGAATTTGAAGGTAAGGCTGTGACCAACGGCACTTCGGGCCAGTACGTGAGTGGTCTGTTCGTGTATACCAATAACACCAGCGATCCGGCCGTGCTTGCACCTACCGACGGAAAGGCTGCCTATACCGGCGAGCTGTTCAGCACCGTGCATATCCCGGCTGCCATGAACAGCACGGATGTCGTTGAAAAACCTGCTATGACGGTCTCCTGCTACATCTTCGGCGCTGACCAGAAGGGCGAAAAGACCAACGCTGCCGATAACGCTGTCGAGCAGGCCAAGAAATGGGCCAAGACTCAGGCTCAGGCTTAACCCCTCCCCACCGAGATCCCGACCCGCTCCCCATCCCCATTTTCGGGCCGGGATCTCGGTCCCCTTTTTATCGACGACTGGCGAACGTAATGCTCAATAATCTTTCCGACAATCAGAAACGCACCTTGGCGCTTGCCGTGATGGCGCTGTTGGCCCTGGCGTGCCTGTGCGGCACGCTGGCTTTTACCGTTGATATGGTTCCGGCGAACAACGTCCTATCGTTTGGCAGCGTGAAGGTACGAGTCTGCGAATACACCCTCAACGAGCAAGGCGAAGAGATTCCGTTTGAGGCCGACGAGCACGGGGACTATCCCGACACCAAGGCCAGCGGCTCTGACATCAGCCGCATTGTGCGCGTGGAGAACGCCGGCGTGCAGCCTGAGTACGTTCGCGCTCGTCTACGCATGACGTCAGTGGCACCCGACGGTTCGAGTGCGGATGCCTCGGGCAGCGTTGCGTTTCATGTGAACGCGGGCGAGGGGTCCCCGTGGATCGACGGCGGCGATGGGTGGTACTACTACCGTGGATTGGCCGGGCGTGGCGGCATGCTCGACCCCGGCGCCATGACGGAAAGCCTTATGGACTCGCTGCGATTTGTGGGCGACTACCACGATGCCGCGCGCGGCGGCTCATTCAAGCTCGATATCGATGTTCAGGCCGTGCAGACCAAAAACCAGCAGACAAGCGATACCGCCCTCGACGTACTTGACGTTGTGGGTTGGCCGGAGGCGAACTAGCCTATGAAGATCAAGAATATGAACCGGGGTATGCTTAGCAGGCTGGTTGCCATCGCAGCGATTGTCCTTTGCTGCGTTATGGCGCTGCCAACGGTGGTGCATGCCGAGGACGTGCCCGAGAAGAAAAACGAATTCCACATCAAAAACGAGGCTGACTTTTTGTCGTGTGTGGCGCTGTCGCGCGAGCGCGATACGTCCGGCTGGCACGTTTATCTCGATAACGACATTGAGCTCGACAGCGACGACATGAAAGCCATCGTTGCAAACACCGTTAAGCATCTGTCGTTTGGCAACAAGGAGCATCCGTTTAAGGGCGTGTTCGATGGTCAAAACCACACCGTTGAGGGCCTGAACTACGATAAAGACGCTTTTGACCCCGAGCGCGATACGGGATTTTTTGCCGAGACCAACGGTGCCACCATCAAAAACTTCCTGGTCAAGGACGCCAACGTGTGGGCGGACTTCCGCGGTGGCATTATCGTGGGCAAGGCCGTCAATACGCGCTTCGAAAACGTTATGGTCATGGAGAGCACGCTGCACGTGACCTGCGCCAACAATGCTCTCAACCTCATTACCAACGCAGGCTTTGAGGGCGGTCTCATCGCCGGCGAGCTCGACGGCTGCACCCTCTACAACTGCGAGGTCCGTGGCGGCCGTGCCGTCAACAATACGACCTCGGGCGTGCAGGCGCTCGGCGGTGAGGGTCTGTATATGGCGGCGTTTGCCGGCTACGTTAAGAATTCGACTATCGAGTACTGCCGCGTGACGCCGACGCGTAAGGACGACGGCTCGATTGCCGAGAAGGGCATGACCGACGTCACCAATAAGTACGACGTGGCCATTGGCGCCCTGGGCGGCAACAACGTGTACGCCTCGGGTTTTGTGGGCTGCATGGCGGGCGAGGCCAAGATTATCGACTGCTTCTCGACGGCGCAGTGCTACAGCTATGCCGCGTCATATGTGGGCGTCGTCGCCGTGACGCGTGCGTGGACGGGTGGCTTGGCGGGTCGTATTCTAACCGAAAAGGGCAACGAGCTCGTTCGAAGCCATTTTGCGGGTGACTTGAGCTCGCGTCAGTACAATCCCATCGCCGTGATTCCCATCATTCAAAACGATGTGAACCTGGGCGGTATTGCCGCGCGTGCCAACAAGGATGATGCCACGGTCACCGAGTGCTACTTTAAGCCGAGCGTGAGCCTTTCTGGCAACAGCCAGGGCAACCCTGCTAAAAAGAAAATCCCCTCGTTTGGCGGCGATGGCACCACCAAGGGTGATGGCTATGGTCCATGGGATGACGAGCGCTACACCACGCGCGAGCTGTGGGAAGAGCACGACTACGATTTCTGTGCCGGCACCATGCGCTCGACTGCTAACGACGGGACCCTGGATGGCCCGCACCCCAATGAGTGGGCGATGGATTACAAGCTGAATATTCCTGTGCATGGCCAGAGCGTTAAGGCGACGATCGATTTTCCCGGTGCGGGTACCGCGACAATTACGGCAACCAAACTCGGTATTGATCAAGCGACCTCGGATCCGTACGCCTTTGCCGTGAGCGCCGTGCTGGCGGGAACGGCCCAGGGCTTGGCCCAGGGCGATACATCGGTGACGTTTAGGCAGGATGCCTCCGCAAAGCCCAAGGGCTTGACCGATGCCAACGGCGGTTATCGCTTCATGGGCTGGTTCCGCGAGTCCGGAGTCAATGTGAACCGTATCGATGACGATAACGCCTGGTTTAACGGCAAGACCGATGCCGATGCCGTTAAGGCTGGCAAGCAGGTCCAGAAGAACGAAGCGCACGAGATAACGTCGACCTATACCGCCGATAACGCGAAGGGGGCCGAGGCCTTTAAGGGCAACGACCTGTTTATTGCTTCGTACGAGGCGCAGGTACTGTTCTATAACGTCAAGGGCGAGACGCTCGCGTGGCAGAGCGGCGAGGAGCACGACAAGTCGACGGACTGGTACCGCTATGGCGTCGGTTTAACGCCGGCTGCCCCTGCGGACCGCGGCACTCTTTCTGCCAGCGCCACCTTTATCGGTTGGACGACGCAGCCGAGTGGCGAGGCCGGGATGCATGGCGGTTACGCGGCCATCACCTCGCCTAAGCTTGCCGAGCTAAAAAACGCCGGTGCGTTCTATCCTGCCGGCACCGAGATCACTGTGCTTGGTCCTACCGATTTTTATCCGGTGTACACCGACTATGTGTCGAACATCATGACGGTGTTTGAGGGCAATGAGCAGGATGCAACCGACGATCAGACTCGGCGCGACGGTGTGGGCAAAACTGACGTTAAGGTTGAGACTGCAGAAGATGGCACAAGCGCGTATACCGTACAGGTGCTCGACGTATCCGGTAAAGCTATATCCGAGGAGGGCCAGCTGCCCGACGGCTATCGTTTCCTGGGTTGGTATGAAAACAAGCAGGCTGCCGATGGATCCCCGGTTGATGTTCGCGTGAGCCGCGATCCGAGCTACAAGCTTCCCGGCAACGTGGATCTGACCGTTCCGCATACTTATACCGCACGCTTTGAGTACCGCGTGGATTACTACATCCGGGCATTCACAAATAGCGGTCTAACGGACAGCAAGCTCCTCTGCTCGGTTTGGAATAAGTACAAGTCGCCCTTTGAGGAAAACGTTGGTGCGACATATGTTCGTGAAAACATTGTCCATTGGGGTGCTGGTACGGATGATTCCGCTCACGTGTTACACGATGATAAGAATCCAGCGGATAAGTGCACTACGGTTCTCTCTGATGCGACGCGAATCGTTGCGCCTATTAACGCCTACTCGCATAATGTGCGTAACGACACTGGCGCAAATACTATCAAGGATATGATTGCCGACACTGATTTTCCAGGAGCCGGTAAACTGAGTGATGAGTGGAAAGCGTCAAGTATTAAAGTTCAATTTTCCCCCGCACATGATAGGTACCACTTCAGTTTTTGGACGCTCGAAAGACCCGACGACGGTTCTTGGACGTATATAGAGAATCCTTTTTCGAGTGCTGTTTTAACGACAGAGCAATATTATGTCCGCGCCATGGTGACCACGGACGTCAACTTCTATGACAAGGATGGCAACGTAAAGCAGGCTGCTACTCGACGCTATGAAAGCAACTTGCTTCAGCAGAAAACGGCGGAAGGTAAAGATCCGACGTTCCTGTATTGCTATCCGCATCTCTATAAGGATAGGACGGTTAATACAAGGCCCTACGACGGAAAGGATGGTGACGTCAATCCCAGTCTGACACTCGAAGCCTCTCCGACCGATGCCGACATGGCCGTGCCTGGCTATAAGTTCCTGGGCTGGATTTCGACCGCCGAGGTTCAGAAGGATTCTGACGTCTGGAAGTATATCTACGACGTCGCCGGCGACTCCTATGTGACGAGTGATCCGGATAAGGCAGAGCCGTATCTGGCGACCGACGAGTCCAAGGTCACCCAGTGGCAGGATGCCTATCCCGTCTACGCAAAGTACGACGTCAGCTACACCACCAACCTGCATCGCGCCGGTTTTAAGGGCACGGACAAGGTCAATGTGCCTAGGTACGACATCGATCCCGTTATCAACGCGGGCACCGACCCTGCTACGGCAACGGTGACCCCTGACGTCACGACTCCGGTTTATAAAGCAGGCGGTGAGCTGTATAAGTTGCAGAAGGTTGAGATCGAGCTTCCGAATGGCGAAGTTGAAGAGATCGAACCTAACGGCGATAACTCGTATTCCCATCAGGTGGAACCCGGCGGGGCCTATACATTCGTGGCGTACTATTCGCCGTTGGCGGTCGTGTACCATCTCAATGCCAAAGATGTTGACGGCAAAGTTGCTCAGCAAGGCGATATGCTCGGCAACCTTGATGGCGGCATCCCGAAGCCCACTTATGACGTCAGCGCTATCGATAGGGATACAGGAGGTGCGTTCAACGCCTTCGTGGGCTGGACGGAAGCCAAGCCGGCACCTGGCAAGGGCTATGTCGCTTGGTCGGAGGGTATCCGCATGGTGAGTGCTTCTACCGTGGTCAGGGCCCCCATGGAGCTGTACCCGGTCTACCGTCCCAGCCTGGTTACCGTTCAATCGAACATCGACTCATATCTCGCGAATCCTGCTCTTGTCCGCGGTCTCGGCCGTACTGATTCCGGCGACCAGATTTCTCTTGAGGTCAAGGCTGTCAAGGAGGTTGTGGGCATTGACGGCACCAAGTACGACTTTGTCGGCTGGTCGCGCGACTACGAACCCGATGGCAAATACACCCTGTTGACCGATGACGAGAAGTATCCCCTCGAGGGCAGCGAGCCCTTTGAGAGCGTGACCTACACCGCGGTGTACAAGATCGCGCCGTATAAGGTTCGCTATCACGGTGTCGACGGGTCGGTCGTCTTTACGGCGACGGTCGACTCGGACGGCGAGCGCGCGACGGGCGCCGGCTTTGTCCATAACGTCGATGTTCCCAAGGTGGATGAGAGCGGCAACCCGGTCTATGACAACGACGGCAATCCCGAGATGGAGAAAAAGTCCGTGGCATACGACCCGGACGCCCACTCCAAGATCGTCGCGCTGCTCGATGAACGGGCGGCCAGCGGTGACGTGCGCGAACTCTTCCTGGAGTGGCGATATGTGCCTGACGGTGGCGCTGCGAAGTCTTGGGATGAGTTTAAGGACGAGCCGGTTAAGGGCGACATGGACCTGTATCCCGTGACGTATCGCGTGGTCGCCAAGGATACATCCGACCCCGAGAACCACGTAACCATGACCACCGCGCAGCTTAAATGGCTGCTCGATCCCAACGCCGCCAACACAGTCGACAATAGCGCCGACAAAGCACCCTTTAAGGTCTGCTTTGCTGAGCCGTTTATGGGGACGCAGCTGACTGTTACCGTTAAGCGGGCGAGCTACGGTCCTGATGCGTCCATGACGGAGGAACCCGTTAACGACCAGTATGTCTCGCTCTACAGCTTGGGCTCGGGTAACGGTTCGTTCGACTTGGCCAACCGCCTGGAGTCCAAGAAGACGGGCGAAGGCAAGCAAGGCGACGGCAATGCCGTGTTCGACTTCGCCAAGACCCATGCGCTGACGATCGTCAAAAAGACCACCGATGCCAGCGCCATGGGACAAACGTTCCGCTTTAAGGTGGCACGCAAGGCGTCGGAGGATTCTCCTGCCGAGACGCGCATGGTCGAGGTGAAAGTTAGCGAGAGGCGCGACGAAGACGGCGAGACCTGGTATGTCGGCAGTGTGCAATTTGCCGCGCCGACGGGCATCTATACCGTCGAGGAAGACACGGCTTGGGCATGGCGCTACGAGGGTGAACTGAGTACGCCGGGCAAGGCGCCCGGCAAATCTGCCGAGCTCATCATCTCGTCTGCATCGAGCGCGGGCGACACCGTGGTGACGTGCGACAACACGCGCGCGAAGGACAAATGGGTCGATGGCGGCTCGCGTGCCAAGAATGTTTGGGAAAACGGCACGCTGAGGAGGAAGGACTAGGATGACTAAGCGCAAGCAGATCGTTGCCCTCCTTGTTGGCGTTCTCCTGTTGGCTGGCGCCGCCGGTACCTTTGCGTGGCTTTCGGTTACGGGCGTGCTGGTCAACGAGTTTAGCTTTGGTTCGGTGGCGCCCTCGGTAGACGAGAAGCTCAATGGCAACGTGAAGAGCGATGTCACGATTACAAACAAGGGCTCGGCTCCGGCATACCTGCGTGCTGCGGTGGATATCTACTGGCAGGACAAGGATGGCGCACGCCTGTGGGATGAGCCGGTCGAGGGTACCGACTACGCCATTGTGTGGGGCAACGTGTCCAATGCCTCAACTACTGGCAGCGCCTCGTCTTGGGTTCGCTCGGCCGACGGGTTCTACTACTGGACGTCTCCTGTTGCGCCGCTCGACAAGACGGGCGTGCTCATCAAGGGCGTGTCCGAGAAGAAGGCAGATGGTAAAAACCTAGTCGTTGACATCTCGACCCAAGCGATTCAGTCTACGCCCGACGATGCGGTCACCGAGGCATGGAACTGTACGGTCAAAGATGGCGTGCTGGTGCCGCCGCACGGAGGTGCGTGAGTATGGCGTTCCCGATTCGCAAAGGCGTTGCGCGCTCCGTGCGTTGCGTGGTCGCGGCCATTTTCTGCGTGGTCGCGCTCGCCGTTCCTGCCCGTGCGTTCGCCGATACGCCCGCGATTGCGTATGACGGAAATACGCGCCAGCTGACGGTCTCGGGGGCGACGGGCTCCTCAGGGGAGCCCGATCTGTTTCCAGCCTTTAAAGATCTAATGCCCGGCGATGTGCGCGAGCAGCAGATTGAGGTTTGTGCCACGGGCGTAAAGTCCCAGGTGCGCGTGTTTGTGCGGGCCGTTATCGATCACGAGACGGCACACCTGCTGTCGCCCATTACCTTGACAGCGTCGGCGGGCGATGCGTCTGCCGGTTGGCTCCAGACGGGAACGCCGGGCAGCGTGTTTGCCTATCCCACGCAGGTCGCAACGTTTACGAGCGATGGCAGCACGGTGCTCAATTTGCAACTAAGTGTCCCGACGTCGGTGGGCAACGAGCTTGCCGACGCAAACAAGGCAATTCGCTGGGAAATCACCGCCGAAGACGATGGCGAGAAGATCCCCGTACAACCTGCTGGCAGCAAGAAGCCCGGCTTGCTTGGTCTGGCGGCAACGGGCGACAACACGCTCGCTTTGCTTTTGGTGTTGCTGGCGCTTGCCATCATCGCTTTTATAGCCGCGCTTCTCTTGTCCCGGAGGAACAAGCGCTAGGTCCATCTTCTAAACGCAACGCCCTCCTGGGCGGCGGGCACGAAGTTCCCAGCTCTACAGTCCTGCGCAAGACGAAGGCCACATTAAGTGGTCTTCTTTGCGTGCGGAACTCGCGATGAACTTCGTGCCCGCCGCCCGGGAGGGTGTCTCTTTATTGATAGAAGGCCTAATAAGCTGATGATTTCATGCCTGGATGTATACGGAGTGGGACGGGCTTTCCGGATGGGCGGGGTTTCGGAAAGTGTGTCCCAGAATCGGCGCTCAGAGTGGTCCCCACTTTCCGGTTGATGTCTTGTCCGGAAACTATGTCCCGGAATTAAGGCTTGGAATGGGATGCACTTTCCGGTTGAGAGCCTTAGCGGAAAGTGCGACCCGGAATTTTCTCTTGAAGTGGGATGCGCTTTCCCAACAGGCCCTCAAGCGGAAACTGCGTCCCATTCCGAAGGCAGATTCCGGGACACACTTTCCGAATATAAAGAAGGCCACTTAATGTGGCCTTCAACTTATATATGTTGCGGATGCTTTCATGACAAGCCGCGCTTCAACACCGAGGCGTCTGCCCGGCGGCGCGGAATGTAAGGTTCATCGCGAGTTCCGCACGAGCCGGAGAGCACTTAATGTGCTCTCCGTGCGAGCAGGACTGCCCGAGCAGGGAACCTAACATTCCGCGCCGCCGGGCAGACGAACCAGGTCGAAGGACTCGCTACTTGATCTTGGTCGTACCCGGTGCCAGGTTGGGGTCGGTCTCGTTGGCCTCGGTCTGGAAGTGCTCGGTATACACGTTCTTGCCGTCGCGGAACATCTCGTAGTACTGCATCTTGGCGTAATCCTCGCGTGCCTTGGTGGCGGCCGCGGCAGCGGCGTCGTCACCGGTGACGTTGGAGGAGAGCGCCCAGCGCAGGCTGGCGTCCTCGTAGCCGACCGAGTTGATGGCGGGCAGCGACTCGCGCAGTGTCATGTGCGCCTTCTGGTAGTCGGTCAGCGGTGCGCCGATCAGCTGCATGAGCTGGGTGGACAGGTAGTTGGTGGACAGGTCGTCGACCTCGCTCGTCTGGTCACAACCGGCAACGTCGTAGTTAGCCCAAATGATGTAGTCGGTCTGCCACAGGCGCTCCTGATGCGTAGCGTCGTCCTCGCCGGTAAACCACTTGTCATTGAACTTGGACGGGAAGAACGGCTGATGGTCGCCCCAGAACACCACGACCACCTTGCGGTCGAGCTTGCTCAAGGCGTTGAGGAAGTAGCGCAGCGCCTGATCGGACTGCTCGATGCACGAGACATACTCGTCGACATCGGAGAGCGTGCCGTCCTCGACGGTCTTGGCGTCCAGGTCGGTCGTGTCGATGTTCAGGTGCATCTGCTTGTCGACCGGCAGCAGGCCCGTGTCGTAGCCCGAGTGGTTCTGCATGGTCACGTCGAAGATGAACTGCGGATCGGCGTTCTGGTCGAGCAGCTCAAGAATCTTGTCGTAGGTAGCTTGGTCGGTCACCATGCCGCGCAGGGTATCGGCGCCCTGGAAGTCGTTGATGGACAGGAACTGGTCAAAGCCAAAGTCCTTGTAGACGTTCTCGCGGTTCCAGTTGGTCGCGTGGTTGGGGTGCATGGCCGTGGTGGAATATCCGAGCGACTTGAACTGCTCTGCTAGGTTCCCAGTCGTTTCCATGTTGTAGATGGTGTAGGGGTACACGCCCGAGCCCAGGTTGGCCATGGAGTTGCCGGTCATAAACTCAAACTCGGTATTGGCGGTACCGCCGCCGTAGGCGCTCACATAGAGCTTGCCGCGGCTGAGGCAGTTGGACAGGCTCTTAAAGTACTGCGGGCCCTCGTAGCCGGCGCGCATGTTCTGGTAGATTGACAGATCCGAGAAGGTCTCGTTCATGATGGCGATGACCGTGGGCTTCTCGCTGTCGAACTGCTCCTGGGCGGCGGCGCGCTCGTCGCTCTTGGCCGCGTCGGACTTGTCGTAGGCCTTGGCGTACTTTTTGAGCGTGGCCTTGGCATCGTCGACGGAGTAGTCGGCGGGTTTGGGCGGCTTGATGGACTGTGCCGCACTAATAAAGGCGGGCAGGTAGCCCTCGCGCCAGTAGCTCTCGAGCGGGCGCCAGGTGTAGACGGTGATGCCGAGGGTGTTGTAGTAGTCGATGAGCGTGACATGCGCGGTCACGCCGCCCAGGCACAGCACCGCCACGAGCAGGTTGGTGAGCAGCATGCGCTTGGCGTTGGCGGCGCCCTTCTGACGGTGCGGTGCCACCAGGCCGGCGTACTCGCACAGCAGCATGGCGATGGCGGTAAAGCCCATGGATAGCACGCAGAACAGCGAGATCGAGAAGGTGTAGCCGGTGCCGGCGACTGCGGCGGCGGTGGAGATGGCCGAAAGGTCGCCCGGCTGGATGGGCATGGATTTAAACGTGATGACAAAGAACTCGGCAATGCCTAGGACAAAGAGGGCAAAGGCCAGGACCGCGGGAGCTGCGCCGTGGCGCTGGAATAGGAAGAACAAGCCGACCATGAGCACGGTGATAATGGCCCATTCGAGCAGGATGCACAGGGGGTAGACCCAGGTAAAGTCGTGGTTGGACGAGACCTCCATGCCCAGCAGCGCAAAGACGCCGGCGAGCAGCAGGCACAGGACGGCGGCGACGAGCGGTTTGCCCACAAAGGCTCCGCGCAGGCGGGCGAGCTTGCCGGTGGGGACGGGGGCATCGGACCCGGCGAACGCAAAGACGCGCGGGGCGATGCGGTCGCGGGCGATGCTGGCCCAGGCGCATCCGGTGAGGATGGCATTGGTCAGGATGAGCATCACAAAGGCGAGCGGCTCGTTTTGGGCGACGAGGCCCACGGCGCCCCAAATGGTCAAAAAGACCTGGAACAGGCCGAAGGCGACGCTCCATCCAAGAGTGCCTTTGGCAACGGTGCCCGACTGTGCGCGAATGGCCTTGGCCTCGCGCAAGACAAGGTAGACGGTCGCCGCAAGACCGACGAGCGAGATGGCGGCTGCGAACATGCTGAGACTCCTCACAAAATAAAACCTACGAAAGCGGGGGTTTACCCGATTGTTACCAAGATACGCGCTGCATTTGGTGACTGCGCACAACAACCAGCCATAATAACGCGCGTGCGTGGCGGTGTTGCGCAATGTAGTGTCGACCTGCGCGATAATGGACGGGAATTACACGGAAACGTAAAGGCTTCTTAAAGAAATGGCGAGGGTAGGGCGATGAGCGAGCAGGTTTGCAAGGCGGACATGGGCGGCGACGGAGCGGCGGTCGATACGTGCGGCTATCCGGTCGAGACTACGGGCAACGCAGTGCTGGACATCTTGGAGCACCGTTCCTCTACGCGTGCCTTTGCGCGCGATGACGACGACCGTCCCGTAGCGGTGACCGACGAACAGCGGGCGGCGATCCTGCATGCGGCGAGTCGCGCGCCGTCGGCGGGCGCCATGATGATGTATTCCATCGTAAGCATTCGCGAGCAGGCTACGCTGGATCGTCTGGCCGACCTGTGCGATCACCAGCCCATGATCGCCAAGGCGCCCTGGGCACTAATATTTGTGGTCGACTATGCCAAATGGATCGATCTGTTTGAGCACGTGGGTTGCTTTGAGCCCGAGTTTGCCGAGCGCACGGGCAAGGCGCCCCGCCGCGCGCCGGGTTTGGGCGACTTTGCCATCGCGGCGCAGGATGCCGTGATCGCCGCGCAAAACGCCGTGGTTGCCGCCGAGGCCTTGGGGCTGGGGAGCTGCTATATCGGTGATATCGTCGAGAATGCCGAGGAAGTTGCCGAGCTGCTCGATCTGCCGCCCTATACCATGCCGCTATCGATGCTCATCATCGGCACGCCTCGCAAAGAGCGCCCGGCGATTGCTCATCCCGTGGTGAACCTGGTGCACGAGGAGCGCTACTGCCGTGCGGATGCCGCGACCATGGACGCGCAGGTGGCCGAGATGGACGCGATGTTTCGCCCGCATGCCCGCGAGGTGGGGGAGCGCGTGGTGGATATCTACACCCGCAAACACACCAGTCCCTTTATGGCCGAGATGAGTCGCTCCATGGAGTGGTGGTTCAAAAACTGGCTCGGAAAATGACGAATGTGGCAAAGGGACAGTCCCTTTGCCACATTCCATATCGCGCGATGGCATAAAGGCCGTATAAATGTTTATCTAGCTGGGAAAACAGTGCATTAAAACATGGGCCGATTGCCTATAATCCCTTCGAACATTAAAGTTGGGAGGAAACCGGCTTATGGAACAAAAGGCCAAGGAGGCAGCCTCGCACGCTGCGATTCCTGTGAGCATCTCGGCGATGCTCGTCACGCTGGGCGTGGTGTACGGCGACATCGGCACCAGCCCTATGTATGTAACCAAGGCGCTCGTTGCCGGCAACGGCGGCATCGGAAGCGTGACGGAGGAGTTCGTGCTCGGCGCGCTCTCTCTTGTCGTGTGGACGGTCACGCTGCTGACGACCGTCAAGTACGTGCTGATCTCGCTGCGCGCCGACAACCACGGCGAGGGCGGTATCTTTGCCCTGTACAGCCTGGTCAAGCGTTGCGGCAAGTGGCTTATCATCCCCGCCATGCTGGGTGGCGCCGCGCTGCTCGCCGACGGCATCCTGACGCCGGCTGTTACCGTTACCACGGCCATCGAGGGCCTGCGCACCATCCCTGCGGTTCACGCCGTGCTCGGGGATGACCAGGGCCGCGTTGTCGCCATCACGCTCGCCATCATCATTGCGCTCTTCTTGGTGCAGCGCATCGGCACGGCCAAGATCGGTCACGCCTTTGGCCCCATCATGACGCTGTGGTTCCTGTTCCTGGGCGGCACGGGTCTGTTCTTTGTCTTCCAGCACCCCGCCGTGCTGCTGTGCCTCAACCCGGTGCGCGGCATCGCCTTTTTGCTGAGCCCCAACAACCACGCGGGCATCATGATTCTGGGCAGCTGCTTCCTCGCCACCACCGGTGCCGAGGCGCTCTACTCCGACATGGGCCATGTGGGTCGCGGCAACATTTACGCCACCTGGCCGTTCGTTAAGTGCTGCTTGCTGCTGTCCTATATGGGCCAGGGCGCTTGGCTTATGAACAACGCTGCCAACCCCGAGCTCATGGGCATTGCCGACCTTAACCCGTTCTACCAGATGCTCGCCCCGGGCCTGCGTCCGTTTGCCGTCGGCCTTTCAACCATCGCGGCCATCATTGCCTCGCAGGCGCTCATTACCGGCGCGTTCTCGCTGGTGTCCGAGGCCAGTCGCCTGGACCTCATGCCGCACATGCAGGTCTTCTATCCGGCCGAGACCAAAGGCCAGCTCTACATCCCCATGGTCAACAACGTCATGCTTGTCGGCTGCGTCATCGTGGTGCTGCTGTTCCAGAACTCGGCTCATATGGAAGCCGCCTACGGCCTTGCCATTACGCTGACTATGATGTGCACCACGCTGCTGCTCTTCTTCTACCTGCACGAGGAGCGCAAGCTCAAGGTTGCTCCGTGGATCTTCGCGGCCTTCTTCCTTTTGCTCGAAGGCTTCTTCTTCGTGAGCTCACTCACCAAGTTCTTCCACGGCGGCTACTTCACCATCCTCATGGCTGCACTCATCATGGGCATTATGGTGTGCTGGTACAACGGCACGGCGGTCGAACAGCGCCAGTTTACGCTGCTGCCGCTGCGCAGCTATCTGCCGCAGCTCAAGCGCCTGCGCGACGACGACCGTTACGAGCGCATGAGCGACAACATCGTGTACCTGACCAAGGACACCCATACCGACTACATCGACCGTGATATCGTCTACTCGATCTTGGACAAGCATCCCAAGCGCGCTCGCGCCTGGTGGTTCGTGAACGTCGAGACCATGGACGAGCCGCATACCTTTGCCTATTCGGTCGAGACGTTCGGCACCGACTACGTGTTCCGCGTGCATCTGTACCTGGGCTACAAGATTAACCAACGCGTCAATGCCTACCTGCGCCAAGTTGTTCAGGACCTGGCTGCCAGCGGCGAGCTGCCGTCGCAGACGCACGACTACTCGGTCTATAAGGATCCGGGCAACATTGGCACGTTCAAGTTCGTCATGATCCGCAAGCTGCTGGCGCCCGAAAGCGACGTGGAGCCGAGCGAGCGCACGGCCATCACGCTCAAGTACATCATCCGCCGCGCCGCCGGCACGCCCGCGCGCTGGTACGGCCTGGAGAACTCCAACGTGAGCTTTGAGTACGTGCCGCTGTTCACCAAGTTTAAGGCCGTGAGCAAGATGCAGCGCCTTGCCCCCAACGAGCGCCCGTAGCCGACGGAGACTACACGGAGTTGGTTATCGATGAGCAAAACTAAAGCCGGGGAGGTAAACATGGATGCAAGGACACTTGACGTCCGTGAGGCGCGCGTCGACGCCGCCGAAGATCGGTTCTTTACGAATCGGGCCAACATGGACATGGTCGATCGCGTGATTTCGATCGTGGCATTGGTATTTGGAGCGGTGTGCGTGTGCGCCCTGCTCGCGCACGTGCTGTTTGTCTAACGACCGCAGGCTGTAAAGGCTATACACTTGGAACCACCACAAGGGGAAACCACCACAAAGGTGCCTGTCCCCTTTGTGGTGGTTTTTGTTTTTGAGAGAGGGGCGGGGCGCTGATGGACGTCCATGCGGACGGCGATATTGCCGAGAACTTTTGGTGGCGGCGCACGACGCTGACGCGTCGCAGCCCTCTGTATGACGCCTGCGTATCGGCGGGGCTGCTGGTCGCGGCGACGATTGCGGGCGCGCTGCTCGACCATCCGGGTCTCGCGCCGAGCATCATGATCGTCTATGTGTTCGCCGTGCAGCTGTGCGCGTTCTTTACCTGGAGCCGCCTGTATTGCTTGCTGAGCTCGGCTGCCGCCGTGGCGCTCTACAACTTCTTGTTTGTTGACCCGCGCTACTCGCTGTCGTTTATCGACCGTGTTTATCCCGGCATGTTCTTCATCATGTTTGCGGTCTCGCTTGTGTCGAGTTCGATCGCGTTGGCCCTGCGCCGCGCCTTGGCGCAGGCCGCCGCCAGCGACCGCCGCACGCAGATGGTGCTCGAGACCAACCGCATGCTGCAGCGCTGTGCCGATCAGCAGCAGATTGTGCACGCCATGGCAACGCAGCTGGCGCGTCTTTCGGGCTGCCCGGTCGTGTGGTACAGCGATGATGCCGATGATGATGACCTGCTGCCGCGCGCGACGTATACGGCCGTGGGCGATGCCGTGCCGGTGCACGAGCTGGCGTCGCAGATGCCGCCGCGGCTCTCGGCGTCCGCCTATGTGGGAACACCACTCGATGCCACCTATGGCGGCTCGGCGTTCTTTGGCATCTACTTGACCGTACGCTCGGGCGACACCATGGTGCGCGCGGGCGACCCCGCCTCGGTTGTGGGCGTGCTGGCTATCGTTGCCGAGTCCGACGTGCTGACGCACGAGGAGCGGACACTTGCCGATGCCATCGTGAGCGAAGGCGAGCTGGCACTCGATCGCGCCCGCGCCATGGAGGCCCGCGAAGAGGCGGCGGTGCTCGCCAAAAACGAGCAGTTGCGCGCCAACCTGCTGCGCTCCATTTCGCACGATCTGCGTACGCCGCTTACCAGCATTTCGGGCAATGCCGACGTACTGCTCGACCAGGGCTCGACCGGCACCGCCGAGCTCGACGACCAGACGCGCCGCGGCATGCTCCTGTCCATTCGCTCGGACGCGCAATGGCTCAACGCCACCGTCGAGAACCTGCTTGCCATCACCAAGCTCGAGGGCGGCGGTATGCATCTGGCGACTACGCTCGAGCTCATGGACGATATCGTCGAGGAGGCGCTGCGCCACGTAAGTCCGGCCGTGCGCGAGCACGACCTTAAGGTGGTGGCGTGCGATGAGCCGGCGCTCGTTAACGTCGACGCGCGTCTCATGGTACAGCTCGTGGTGAATCTGGTGAACAACGCCATCACGTATACGCCCGCGGGTTCGCATATCGTGATTTCGATTGGCGTCGACGATGGGCACGTGACGTGCTCGGTGGCCGATGACGGGCCGGGCATTGCGCCCGAGGACCGCGAGCGAATCTTTGAATCGTTCTACACCGCCAACCACGGTCTTGCCGACAGCCATCGCAGCGTGGGCTTGGGTCTTTCGCTCTGCCGCTCCATTGCGTTGGCGCATGGCGGTAGCATAGAGGTTGCCGCGGCGGACCCGCAGGGCTCGGTCTTTACGATTGAGCTTCCCGTCGCCGATGTTTCGTTTGATAAGGAGTAGCGCCGTGCCGAACTCTGCCGTAAAACCGCTCATCTTGGTCGTTGAGGACGATCCTGCCGTTCGCAACCTTATCGTTGCCGCGCTCGAGGCGCACGGCCTGCGTCATATGGCTGTGGAGACCGCCCATGCCGCCATCGCCGCCGCCTCGTCGCAGGCACCGAGCATTGTGCTGCTTGATCTGGGCCTACCCGATATGGATGGCGTCAAGGTGGTGGAGTCGGTGCGCGCATGGTCGGGCATGCCGATCATTGTGGTCTCGGCGCGCAGCGAAGACGCGGACAAGATCCGCGCACTCGATGCCGGTGCCGACGACTACCTGACCAAGCCGTTTTCGGTCGAAGAGCTGCTCGCGCGCATTCGCACGACGCTCAGGCGCCTTTCGTATGCGCAAACGGGCGGTGTTGCCTCCGAGGGCTCGTTCGATACCGGCGAGCTGCATATCGACTTTGATGCCGGCATCGCCACGATGGATGGCGAGGAGCTGCACCTGACGCCGATCGAGTACAAGTTGCTCTGCTTGCTGGCACACAACGCCGACAAGGTGCTGACGCACCAGTTTATATTGCACGAGATTTGGGGTACGGCGACCAAGAGCGATCTGGCGAGCCTGCGCGTCTTTATGGGCACGTTGCGTAAGAAGATCGAGTCCGACCCCGCGCATCCGCGCTATATCCAAACGCACGTAGGCATTGGCTACCGCCTAGTCATCCAAGGCTAGATCGCCAACCACCATCCCAATATGAGTTGCGGTGAAATACGGTCTAAATTTGCCTAATTCCAGGCAAAACAGTCCGTATTCCACCGCAACTTTGTTATTTGCCCTTGGGCTTGCTGGCGTAGAACTTCTTCTTTTTGGGCTTGCCGGCGGGGGAGGGCTTGCCGGAAAAGTTGGACTTGCCGTTGCCGGCCTGCGCGTGCGCGGGTACTGCCGCACGGGGCTTGCGGGCCTCGGGGTTGCGCAGTTCCTCGGTTCGCTCGGCAATCTCCTCGGCGCTAAAGCCGACCTCGGCCATGGCGTCCTCGATGGGCAGGCGGCGCACGATGTAGCAGTGGTGCACCTTCTGGTTGCGCGCGAAGTCCTCGGGGATGGTCTGCGCCGTAATGTCCTCCAGCACCACGCCCGCGCGGGCGAGCTTGCGCGTTTCGGGGCGGAAGCCGCGCAGGTTGCAGCTAAAGATGGCATGGCCGCCCTGCGCGAGCAGGCGTGATACGCCAGCCAAAAGCTCAACATGGTCGCGCTGGACATCCCAGGTGCGGCGGCCCATCTTGGACGAGTTCGAGAACGTGGGCGGGTCGACAAAGATCAGGTCCCAGCGGTTGCGCGTCTGGCGCTGGTCGCGAATCCAGGCGAGCACGTCGTCGCGCACAAAGTGATGCTGCGGCCCCACAAAGCCGTTCTGACGCATATTGCGCTCGGCCCAGTCCAGATAGGTGTTCGAGAGGTCAACCGTCACGGTCTCCTCGACGCCGCCGTCTGCCGCATAGCAGGTGGCAGTGCCGGTGTAGGCAAACAGGTTGAGGAAGCGGCGCGCCTGCTTGGCGTGCTCGCGCACTAGGTTGCGGGTGACGCGGTGGTCCAGGAAGATGCCCACATCCAGGTAATCGTCAAAGTTGACGGCAAAGGTAAGGCCGCCCTCCTCAATGAGCGGCAGGCGACGGCGCGCGATGTTGGCACGCTCGCCCGAGCCGCCCTTGCCAGCGCCCTGCTTGCCGTACTGCGAGCCGCCGCGCGAGCGCATGCGGGCCTTGGCGTGCACGTGCTCGGCCGGAACATCCAGGATGCGCGGCGCGATGGCCAGAATGTCGAGCATACGGGCTTGGGCCAGTGCGGGGTCGATGGACTTGGGCGCGGCGTATTCGGCGATGACGAGCCAGCGGCCCGGCGTCTGCGGGCAACCCTCGTACAGATCGATGGCGGCGGAGTAGTCGGGCAGGTCGGCATCGTAGACGCGGTAGCAGCTCACGCCCTCGCGCTTGGCCCACTTGCGGCGCAGGCGTGCGTTCTTGCGCAGGCGGTTGGCGAACTGCTCGGACTCGGGGATGAGCACGGGCAGCGGCTTGCCGTCGCCCAGGTCGAGCGTGGCGGCAGGTTCGGGCATGGGGGTGCTGGCGGCTTCGTCCTCGGCATCCGCGGCCTGCTCTTCGGCATCCGCGCTGGTCGCAGCTTCGAATGTCGCGGCGGCGTGGTCGAGCGAGGGCCAAACCTCAATAGTCGCCTCCTCGTTGTTGGGCATTACGGCAATTGAGTGCTCGGGCTCGGCGTGGAGCGCGCGGGCCATAAGGCCGTCGCGGGTGAGCGCGGCGACCGGCGCCGCGGCAAGCTCGGGCGCGCGACGCAGCTCGCCGATGAGCGTCATGGCGTCATGCATAAGCGACAGCGGTGTCTCGGTCGTATCCGCGACCACGGCGGCGCCGGCGACAGCGCCCGCGTGGTCCAGCACGGTAGCGGGCTTGGCGGCGCAAAAGTCGACAAAGCGCTTGAAGCCGGCGCACTTGACCATGCGCTCGGCGGTCTTGCGGGCGGCGGGGTCGATGTCCACGGCCACGATGCGCGCCTGGCGCTCGCGTGCTGCCGCCTCGCGCTCACGTGCCTCGGCAAGCAGCTGCTCCCATAGGGCGGCATCGTGCAGCTGCCAGCCCTCAAAGCCCCAGCGCTCGCGGGCGGCACCCGGGGCGCGGTCGGTCAGAATGTTCACGGCCTCCAGCAGTAGGCCGCCGCCGGCGCACGAGGCGTCGATCAGCGTGGGCAGGGCCTCGTTTTCGTAGTCGTCGGCCGTCAGCTCGCGCTCGCACAGTGCGGTCCAGCCGACCTGTGCCAGCACCAGGGCGGCGTAGTCGGGGCGCAGCACGTGCGTGCCCTCGCCGGCACGGGTCGCTGCGGGCGGCAGGCGCTTGAACAGCGGATCGCCCGAAAGGTCCAGGCTTATGCTCGCGCGGCGCTGGCGCAGCGAAAGCAGCAGGTGGACATCGGGGTCGGCGGCATCGACATCGGCACGACGGCCCATGGCCTCGGCCAGACGGTCGCACAGTGCGTCTTTGGCGCGCAGGGCAGAGAAGCGCGTGTTGCGCAGCTGCTCGGTCACACCACGGGCAGTGATGGCAATGGTGGCGCCGGGGCGGACAATGTTTTCCCAGGCAATGTCGTAAACGGCGTCGTACAGCTCGTCGGCATCCTGCGCCTCAAAGCGCTCGAGTACCACGAACACGCGGCTCGCCAGGTGCGACCACAGGCACGCGCGATAGCCCTGCTCAAGCTCGCCCTCAAACGTAGCGCGGCCCTTCAGGCGGCGGACATGCGAAAGCCCGAGGCGTTTAAGCTCATCGGCGAGTGCGGACTCAAAGCCCTCGGGGCAGCTTGCGTAAAATTCCATGGGTGACCTCTCTGGTTGCGTCGCTCCATTATATGATGGATGCTTCGTTTGCCATCGCCCTCGAAAGGAACCCATATGATTGATGCGTGCTCCGATTCCGCTGTATTGTTTTTTGACGTGGACGGCACGCTGACGTCGTTCGACCCCGACAACATGACCGACAAGGACTTTTCGGCGGTTCGCCCTTCGCAGACGGTCGTCGAGGCGTTTCATCGTCTGCGCGACGCAGGGCACAAGGCGTTTATCTGCACGGGTCGCCCCTTGTGGCTGATTGCGGACAGCCTGCGCGCGCTCGACCCTGCGGGTGTCGTGGCCATGGCGGGCGCCACGCTCGAGGTCGAGGGGCGTGTGGTGCACGAGGATTGCATTGACGAGGGTATTGTCGAGGAGCTTGCGCGTCGCATTGTTGCGGCAGGGTTCGAGGCCTTTTTTGAGGCCAATGCTGCGACCTTTGCGCTGGAGCCTGCGGGCGTTGAGCAGTCGTCTTTGATCGGCGCTGCTGCGGTGCACAGCGCCGAGGAAATGCGCATCGACGGTCGTCTGCGCGTGGGCAAGGTGTGCCTTAACGCGCCCGGCTTGGCTCGCGTGGCCAACGACGATGGCTTTATCGACCGCAACTTTGAGCTGTGCAATACCGGCGGCCAGAATCGCGAGCTGAGCCCCAAGGGTATTGACAAAGGCGTGGGTGTGGCGCGAGCGCTGGAGTATCTGGGCCGCGAGGGAAATGCGCGCACCTTTGGCTTCGGCGATTCGGGCAACGATCTGGGCATGCTCACTGCCGTCGAGACGGCTGTGGCCATGGGCAACGCCATGCCCGAGGTCAAGGCGGTCGCCGACTACGTGACCGACGATGTCGCACACGACGGCACCGTCACAGCGATGCAGCATTTCGGCCTCATCTAATGAATCTCGCCTTCTGACGTTTGCTCAAACTGCGACTCTTTGCTTTTGCATGCTCAATCGATTTATCAATCCAAACGCTGAGGTGTTTATACCGTTCGCCGAGAAGATAAAAACCCGCAGCTCACGCCTTGATAAACATAGGTAAAGTGTTTAGCAGTTTATCGGCCGTATGCTAACGAAAGGAATCAGGCAGATGGCAATCAAGGTGTTCGCTGACGGTGCAAACCTCGAGGGCATGCTCGACATGTACGAGAACGGCAACGTTCAGGGTTTCACGACCAACCCGTCCCTTATGAAGAAGGGTGGCGTGACGGACTATCGCGCGTTTGCCAAGGAGGTCCTGGCCCACATCACCGATGTGTCCGTCTCGTTTGAGGTCTTTGCCGATGACGTCGAGACCATGGAGGTCGAGGCGCGCGAGATTGCTACCTGGGCAGATAACGTCTACGTCAAGATTCCGTGCGTGACCACCAAGGGCGAGTCCACTGCCGAGCTGGTGCGCAAGCTTTCTGCCGACGGCATCAAGGTCAACGTCACCACCATCTTTACCCCCGAACAGGTCGACGAGATGGTCGAGGCCGTTGACGCCGAGACGCCGTCCATCATCTCGCTCTTTGCCGGTCGTATCGCTGACACCGGCGTCGATCCCATTCCGTTTATGACGGAGTCGGTGAAGAAGGCCGCCGCCAAGCCCAACTGCGAGGTCCTGTGGGCGTCCACGCGTGAGCTTATCAATATTTACCAGGCGGAAGGATGCGGTTGCCAGATCATCACGGTGCCCAACAGCATCCTGGCCAAGCGCAAGAACATCGGCCGTGATCCGTACGAGGTCTCGCTCGATACCGTGCGCGGTTTTGCCAAGGATATCGCCTCGCTCGGCTTCCATATCCTGCCGTAACGCGAACGCTGACTACGCCGCGGGCTGCTCGCCCCGGCTTTCCTTTCCCTATCGCTCACGCGCTTCGCGAGGGTCGCGCTAGGCAAAGGAAAGGCCGGGGCTGCCGACACGAACCCGTCGGTAGGTCCTGAGCTGAATCGCTACCTTTATTCCGATGGGGGGTCGACAGTGCTACCCCGCCAACTGTATCGGGCAGTAATGGGGCTGGGCTCGGATGGCAACGCCGCGTGCCACTGGCGGCTTCGTTCGTCGGATGACGATTCGTGTTACGCGGCCGGCGTCACCTCGGACGGCGGCGTGGGCTCCGACGGCATCGCGTGGACAACGCGGTTCCGCATTATGGATCAACCTGTAATCTAATGATCTTCTAATCCATATCTATCAAGTATCGAAAACGATCCGGCCCCGAGTTGGCAGTCATCGCCAAGGCAAAGGACCCTGCCGGCTATGTGTTCGGGGCGACGCGCAAGTCGCCCAAGACCCTTCGATTATCCTTTGTTCCGCGCATGCAAGATCTCATGCTTGACGTGGTTGAACAGCTCTACCGGGCAAACGAGGTCTTTGCGGCTCGTGCCCATAAGTGTCCCACCAACAGAAATCGAGATATTCGGCCTCAGAGTGCCGTCAAGATTGCCAATATGGCTGAAAAACGTCCCGTACCGCACCTCTGCGGGTGCAGATATGGGACGTTTGTGGAATATCTGATGCCTATTTGTTGAGCTTGCACTTTGAAGAAGTGTTATCGCGGCCCAGCGAGGCCGAATATCTCAAAAATTGCAGGTGATGATTAGCGGAAACGGCGTCTCGCACTTCGGGATATCGCCAAATCGTTTTAGAAGGAGAGGCGCTCGGCGGAATGGGGCCCGCCGAGCGCCTGCAGCGGCTTATTTGCCCCGCACCATGGTGAGGGAGATCTTTTTGCGGTCGCGATCGACCTTTTCTACCCATACCTTCACCGTGTCGCCGACGCGCACCACGTCGCTGGGGTGCTTGACGAAGCGGCTGGCCAGCTTGGAGATGTGCACGAGGCCGTCCTGGTGCACGCCCACGTCGACGAAGGCGCCAAAGTCGACGACGTTGCGCACCGTGCCCTTGAGCTCCATGCCGGGCTCCAGGTCGTCAATAGAAAGTGCCGAGCGGCTAAAGACCACCTCGGGCGCGTCGTCGCGCGGGTCGCGACCGGGCTTTTTGAGCTCGTTGACAATGTCGATGAGCGTCAGGGTGCCACAGTCCAGGTCGCTTGCCAGTGCCGAAATGCTGCCCAGACGGCGCTCGATGTCGGGCACGCCGCCGCGGCTGAGCTCGCTTGCCGCAACGCCGGCGCGTTCCAGGACGGCCGTGGCCACCTCGTAGCTTTCGGGGTGGACGCTCGTCGCGTCGAGCGGGTTCTTGCCGCCGTTGATGCGCAGGAAGCCTGCGGCGTTGAGGTATGCCTTGGGTCCCAGCTTGGGGACCTTCTTGAGCTGGCGGCGATCGGTAAAGGCGCCGTTTTCCTCGCGGTAGGCCACGATGTTCTTGGCCACGCTCGGCGTGATGCCCGATACGTATCCCAGCAGGCTCGCGCTTGCGGTATTGACGTCGACGCCCACGCGGTTGACGACGTCTTCCACCACGTGGCCCAGGGTGCGCGAGAGTTCGGCCTGGTCAAGGTCGTGCTGGTACTGGCCCACGCCGATGGACTGGGGCGGAATCTTGACGAGCTCTGCCAGCGGGTCCTGCAGGCGGCGGCCCAGGCTCATGGCACCGCGCACGGTGACGTCCAGGTCGGGATATTCCTGGCTGGCGAGCTCGGAGGCGGAGTACACCGACGCGCCGGCCTCGTTGACGATGGTGTAGCGAAGGCTGGGCGCCTGCTCGGCAATGAACTCCGAGACGACTTCCTCGGTCTCGCGGCTGGCGGTGCCGTTGCCGATGACGATGGTGTTGACGCCGTCCTTCTTGACGAGGCGGGCGAGCTCGCGCTTGGTGCCGGCGACGTCGTGGCGCGGCTTGGTGGGGTAGACCACGCCGTGGTCGAGCAGCTTGCCGGTCTCGTCCATGACGGCGACCTTGCAGCCGGTGCGGTAGCCCGGATCGAGCGCGAGCACGCGGGCGCCGCGCACGGGGCGTGCCGAGAGCAGGCCTTCGAGATTCTTGGCAAAGACATTGATGGCCTCGGTTTGGGCGCGAACGGTGAGTTTGGCGCGGGCCTCGCGCTCCAGCGAGGGGGCCATGAGGCGCTTGTAACCGTCGGCGATGGCAGCATCGAAGATGGGGGCAAACACGCCCTGGCGTCGGGGCCAACGGCTGCCGAGGCGTGCCGTGGCGGCAGCGCCGTCGACGTTCACGCGCACGCGGAGCTTGCCCTCGCGCTCACCGCGGTCGATAGCCAGCACGCGGTGGTTTGGGATACGGCGCAGCGGCTCGTCAAAGTTGTAGTAAGGCTCGTAGGGAGTCTTCTCCGCGGGGTCGGTCGCCTCGACGACGATATCGGCGGTGTTTTGCGTAAAGGCGCGCAGGTCGGCGACGTTCTCAGGGTCCTCGGCCACCGTCTCGGCAACGATGTCGGCGGCGCCGGCGAGCGCCTTCTCGGGCGTGTCGAAGCCGGCCTCCTCGTTGACGTATGCCGCGGCGGCGTCGAGTGCGCTGCCCTTGGCCGAGGCCTGCATGATGATCATGTTGGCGAGCGGCTCCAGGCCGGCCTCGCGGGCCTTCTGCGCGCGGGTCATGCGCTTTTTGCGGTAGGGCTTGTAGAGGTCCTCGACACGCTGGAGCTGCGTGGCCTCGCGAATCTGCTGCTCGAGCTCGGGCGTGAGCTTGCCCTGGGCGTCGATGAGCAGAATGACGTCCTCTTTGCGCTGCTCAAGATTGCGCAGGTAGGACAGGCGCTCGTCGAGCGCACGCAGGGCGACGTCGTCCATGCCGCCCGTGGCTTCCTTGCGGTAGCGCGAGATAAAGGGGATAGTGTTGCCCTCGTCGATGAGCTTGACGGCTGCCTCGATGTTGTCAGCCTTAAGGTTGAGCTCGCGGGCGAGCTGGGCGATAAGATCCATGAAACTCCTTGCGGTAAAGGTGCGTTTGCAGCGCAGAGCTACCAAGGATACCACCCGTCCCAAAAGACTGTTTTGGAACGAACGAATCAAGCTGAGGTGCAAAAGGCCCCCGTCTCAGAAAAATCGTCAGCGAAGTAGCAAAATGCCCCGCGGGCAGGAGGCTGCTCGCGGGGCAAAGAAGAGGGGCTTATTTGTGGCGGACCGAGGGACTCGGCATGGGGTTTCTGCCGCGGCCGCTCTCAAGGCATTACAGCTCGACGAGCTGGCCGGTCTCGGCGGCCTCCTTGATGGCGTTGAGAAGCGTGAGCGTCTTGACGTTGTCGGCGGGGGTCACGACGGGCTTGACCTCGCGGCGGACGACCTTCACAAAGTGCTTGAGCTGCATCTTGTGCGGCAGCGCTGGGTCGACGGCCGGAATCTCCATCTGCAGCGGCTTGTGCCAGTTGGAGGCGCCATCGTAGGAGAACTGGTGCAGGCGGGGCAGCGACAGGGCGCCCTTGGTGCCGCCGATAAAGTAAGCGTCGGCGTCGAAGGGACGGTACTGCGGGTCCTCGCGAGCGGTCGCCTCCCAGTTCCAGGGGCTGGCGGTGGCGTCAGAGATGGTCATGCTCGCGAGCGCGCCGTCGGCAAAGCGGACGTTGACCACGGCGGAGTCCTCGGTCTCAAAACCGCGGGCGGCGCTGGACTGCATGCCCTGGACGGCGACGGGCTCGCCCAGCAGGTAGCGGAGCAGGTCGACGTCGTGCACCAGGTTGACCAGGATCGGGCCGGCACCCTTCTTGCGGCGCCACTCGACATCGAAGTACTCGTCATTCTTATAGATCATGTAGTGGAAGCTCGAGACGGTGAGCTTGCCCAGCTCACCGGACTCGATGATCTCCTTGGCCTTGTTCACAAACGGGTTGTGGCGACGGTGCTGACCCACGAGCACGGGCACGCCGGCGGTCTCGGCCTCGGCGGCGAAGGCCTGGGCATCCTCAAGGTCGTTGGAGATCGGCTTTTCGACCAGCGGCACGATGTTGCGCTTGATAGCCTCGCGGGCAACGCCCAGGTGCAGGTCGTTGGGGGTGGCGATGATGACGGCCTCGGGCTTGACCTCGTCCATCATCTGGGCGGGATCGGTAAAGAACGGCACGCCGGCGGCCTCGGCCGTGGCGCGGGCGCCCTCAAAGGCGTCGGCGATGGCGACGAGCTCGGCCTCGGGCTCCTCGGTGACAAAGCGGATGTGGTTGCGGCCCATGGCGCCGGCGCCGATGACGGCAATGCGGACGGGGTTGAGCTCAGACATTTCGACTCCTTAATACTGGTGGCTTGGAATGCGGCAAGAGGACGGCCCTTGCCGCGTCAAGCAAAACTAGGCGGACTTCTTCTTGCTGTCGGAGACCATCATGTAGACGGTGAGCACGACGGCGATGGCGGCGATCACGATGGCGCCGTAGAAGGACTGCTGGTAGGCGGCGCTGCCGGCCTCGGCGTGATACAGCACGGCGGTGATGGGCTGGCTGATCCAGGTAGAAGCGGCGTATCCCAAAAACATGATGCCGTAGTTGACGCCGATGTTGCTGGTGCCAAAGGCGCCACCGGTAAGCGGCGGGTAGATGACGAGCAGGGCGCCAAAGCTAAAGCCGAGCAGGGCGAGCGCCACAAAGAACATGCTCTGCGTAAAGCTCATCGACATGATGACGAGCGCGACGATGGTGACGACAAGGCTGATGAGCAGCGACTTGTAGGCGCCGAGCTTGTCGATGATCTGGCCAAAGGACAGACGGCCGACCAGGTTGGCGCAGGTGTTGACGGAGACCACCACACCGCCGAGGGCGACGGCCGCGGCGCTCGTGGGGTCGGCGAAGAGCTGGACGGCGGCGATGGAGGCAACCTTGCCCACGAGCAGGGTGCCTGCGGTGGCGGCAAAGGCGAAGGTGAGGATGAGGACCCAGAAGCGCGGGGTCTTGACCATCTCGCCCGGGGTGAGGTCGCCGAAGGTGCCGGCGTGTGCACCACCCTTGGGGGCCTCGAAGCCCTCGGGCAGCCAGCCGGCCTCGGGGGCCTTCAGGAACAGGGCGGAGGCGGCGATCATCACAAAGAAGATGACGCCGAGTGCCTTGAGGGCGCCAAAGATGCCCAGGCTCGGGATGAGCAGCGAGGCGAGCACCGGGGACAGCACAGCGGGGCCGGCGGTCGAAGCGGCCAGGGTGATGCCGGAGGCGAGGCCCTTCTTGTCGATGAACCACTTTTGGCCGGTGGTGAGCGCCGGGTTGTAGCCCAGGCCGTTGCCGACGGCGGCGACGAGCGAGAACCACAGGTAGAACTGCCACGGCTCGGTGACGGTGCCGGACATGAACCAGCCCACGCCGTAGCACACGGCGGCGGCGATCACGACGTTGCGCGGGCCGATCTTATCGGAGATGCGGCCGGCGAAGATGCCCGTCACGGCCATGATGGTCTGAAAGACCGGGAAAGCCCAGGTAAGTGCGCTGGACCACTCGGGGTAGACGGCGAGCAGGTTCTTGCTCACGACGGAATACAGCGCGATGGAGCTGATGAAGAACATGGTGACGCACGCGGCGGAAAGCACGACGGCGCGACCCTTGTTGGAGTTGGTGGAAGCCATTGGACTCTTTCTAATCGATGCGGGGGAGGGGCGGGCGCACCCGCGGAGCCTCCCTGGCAGGCTGGTTTACTGGTCAGTCGGCTTTGCGACGCCGGACTCGTCGGACCAAAGCTCGACACCCTTGTTCTTAAGGTAGTTGTCGGCATAGGCGCGACGGCCGCCGGGCTTGGCGGTGAGGTCGCCCATCATGTTGGAGAAGCCGCCGTCGACCTTGATGGCGTCGCCAGTGGTAAAGTCCGAGCGCTTGGACGCCAGGAACATGACGGCATTGGCGATATCGCTGACCTCGCCGATGCGGCGCGTGGCGATAAGGCGGCTGCGGCTCTTCTCGACCTCGGGGTCGGCGTAAAAGCTCGCTGACATGGGGGTCTTCACAAAGCAGGGCTCGACGCAGTTGGAGCGCACGCCGTAGGGGCCCCACTCGGCAGCCAGCATCTTGGACATCATGTTGACGCCCGCCTTGGTGGAGCTGTACACGCCCGAGAACGTCTCGGGGGAGTGGCTGGCGACGGTGGAGATGTGCACCAGGCGGCCCTGGCCGGCCTTGATCATCTCGCGACCAAAGCGCTGTGAGGTGATGAAGTAGCCGGTGAGGTTGACGTTGAGCACCTGCTCCCAGTCGCTCAGCGGCAGGTCCTCCATGGCGGCGAAGCGCAGGATGCCGGCGGTGTTGACGAGGACGTCGACGCGGCCGAAGTTGGCGATGGTGGCGTCGACAGCAGCCTGAACCTCGGCCTCGTCGGTGGCGTTCATCTTGTAACCCTCGGCGTGGATGCCAAACTCGGCAGCTAGGTCGGCGGCAGCGGCCTTGACCTTCTCCTCGTCCAGGTCGAGCATGACGACGTTGGCGCCATTGCGGGCGAACTCGCGGCAAATCTCGGCGCCCATACCGCCGAGCGCGCCAGTCACGGCGCAGACATCGCCCTCGAGCTTAAGCCAATTGCTCATAGGAACTTCCCTTCTTGTGCCTCCCGGTGGGCCGCTCCCATTAACCGACCCACGTGGTTTCCGCTGGTTATCGTATGCTTTGCATTTGCGCAGGTGAATTGCATATTTGTTAGAATGGCGTTAACCATAGGTTTACACTGTGCGATGCAGTTTATGCTCAATTGAGCGCATGACCTGCGAAAACAACCTCCTATGGCACCATGTGACCACGGGCGCGAAAACGGGAGATTGACGTGTACGATCGACGACTTGACGCTATTTCGGCCGCTGCGGAGCTGGGAAGTTTCTCGCGTGCGGCGGCACAATTGCGCGTGTCGACTCCGGCGCTCGTCAAGCAGGTGTCGGGCTTCGAGGCCGAGTTCGGCATCACGCTGTTCGAACGCTCGCACTCGGGCGTCAAAGTGACGCCGGCCGGCGCACTGCTGGTGGACGACGCGCGCTCGATCATGCGGCAGTCCGAGGACGCGCTGCGCCGTGCCCGACGCGCGGCGGGCGATGGCGGTGCCGTGCGCCTGGGCGTGTCGATGATGTGCCCGGGGCGCCATACACTCGCGCTATGGCCGCAGCTGCACGACATGGAACCGCGTTTGCGTTTTGAGATTGTGCCGGTGGGGGACCTTTACGATGAGCACGAGACCGTTATGCGCAGTCTGGGACGCGAGGTCGACGTGGTGCAGTCGAGTTTTTCGACCCCGCGCTGGGGAGACGCCTGCCAAAAGCTTCGCATCGTTACCGTGCCGTTTTATATCGACGTGCCGCGCACAAGCCGACTCGCGCGCAAGACGCGCATCACGGTTGCCGACCTGGAGGGTATGCGCCTGCGCGTGCTTCGTCACGGCAACGACGCCATGGACAGCCTGCGTATCGATCTTTTGGCCGACGGCGGCGTGGACGTGATCGACGTGGACAGCTTTGACTTTGCGCTTTTTAACGAGGCGGAGGAAAAGGGCGACGCGGTGCTCACCTGCGGAGCGTGGTCGGGCGTGCACCCGGCCTTTGTGGGCGTACCGTTTTTGTGCGGCCGCGAGGTGCCGGTCTATTTGCACTACCCGCTCGAGCCCACCCTCCAAGTCCAAAAATTCGTCAACGCCATTGCCCAACTCCTCAAGTAGCTCACACAAAACGAGGCCCTGGCCAAACGGCCAGGGCCTCACTAACCTTTATTCCGTTTTAAACGACGGGCTGATCACGCGTAGGAGGGTGCCCCGTGGACGGCGGTGTATTTCCTCCGCGCGCAGTTTCGCAGCGCAGCGAGAATGATTGAGCACGGAGGAGTTACCCCGCCGCCCCGGGGAACCCTCCGTCAGTAATCGTTCCTACTCCAGCTCAAACGCACCCGTGTAGAGCTGGTAGTAATACCCGCGCTTGGCGATCAGTTCGTCGTGGTTGCCGCGCTCGATGATACGGCCGTGGTCCAGACAGATGATCGCGTCGGAGTTACGCACGGTGGACAGGCGGTGTGCGATGACAAACGTCGTGCGGCCCTCCATGAGCTTATCCATGCCCGCCTGCACGATGGCCTCGGTGCGGGTGTCGATGGAGCTCGTGGCCTCGTCTAGAATCATCGCCGGCGGATCGGCGACGGCGGCGCGGGCGATCGAAATTAGCTGACGCTGGCCCTGCGACAGCTGTGCGCCGTTGCCGGTGAGCATGGTGTCGTAGCCGTCGGGCAGGCGGGTGATAAAGTCGTCTGCGCCCGCGAGCTTGGCCGCTGCGATGCACTCCTCGTCGGTGGCGTCCAGGTTGCCGTAGCGGATGTTGTCCATCACGGTGCCGGTGAACAGGTTCACGTCCTGCAGCACGACGCCCAGCGAGCGGCGCAGATCGGCCTTGCGGATCTTATTGACGTTGATGCCGTCGTAGCGAATCTTGCCGTCGGCGATGTCATAGAAGCGGTTGATGAGGTTGGTGATGGTCGTCTTACCGGCACCGGTGGCGCCGACAAACGCGACCTTCTGACCCGGCTTGGCAAACACGGACACGCCGTGCAGGACCTCGTGGTCGGGGGTGTAGCCAAAGTCGACGTTGTCCATGACCAGGTCGCCGCGCAGCGGGACGTACTCGATCTCGCCGGTTGCGCGGTGCGGATGTTTCCACGCCCACATGCCGGTGTGGTGGTCAGCCTCCTCGAACTCCCAAGTCTCGGGGTTCACCTGCGCGTTGACGAGCGTCACGTAGCCTTCGTCGGCCTCGGGCTTCTCGTCGATGAGCTCAAAGATGCGGTCGGCGCCGGCGAGGCCCATGACCACGGCGTTGATCTGCTGCGAGATCTGGCCGATCTGTCCGCAGAACTGCTTGGTCATGTTGAGGAACGGCACCACGACGGCGATGGACAGCGCCATGCCCGAGATGCTCAGGTTGGGCACGCCCAGCGCCAGGAAAATGCCGCCCGCCAGTGCGACCAGCACGTAGAGCAGGTTGCCCAGGTTCATAAGGATGGGCATGAGGATGTTGGCGTACATGTTGGCCTTCTGTGAGACCTCGAAGAGCTTTTCGTTGCGCTCGTCAAAATCGGCCTCGGCGGCAGACTCGTGGCAGAACGCCTTGACGACCTTCTGACCGTTCATGACCTCCTCGATATGGCCCTCGACCACGCCGAGCTCGGTCTGCTGCGCAATGAAGAAACGCGCGGAATTGGAGCCGAGCAGCTTGGTCATAAAGGTCATAAAGGCGACGCCGGCGATGATGACCAGGCACATCCACACGCTGTAGTACAGCATGATAAAGAACACCGTGACGATGACGATGGTCGTCATGAGCAGGTTGGGCAGCGACTGGCTGATCATCTGGCGCAGCGTGTCGATGTCGTTGGTGTAGTGGCTCATGATGTCGCCGCGCTGGTGCGTGTCGAAGTAGCGAATCGGCAGGTCCTGCATGCGGTTGAACATCTTCTCGCGAAGCTTCTCGAGCGAGCCCTGCGTGACGATGGCCATGGCGCGGTTCCAGAAGAGCGAGGACAGGATGCCGACGCCGTAGATGCAGGCGAGGGTGGTCACGAGCTGTGCGATCTTGGGCTGTGCAGCTTCCCAATCGCCCGACTGCCACGATTCGCTAATAATCTGCAGGGCGCTCTGAAGGAAGGTCGCGCCGATGGAGTTGATGATGGCGCAGAGCACCACGCCGACGACGACGAGGGGCAAAAGCACGGGGTAGAAGTCAAAGAGCGTCTTGATGAGGCGCGACATGGTGCCACCCTTGCGGTTGAGCGCGCGCTCGGCGGTCGTTGCCTTACTCATGTGCCTCGCCTCCTTCCTGGGTCTGAGCTTGTGTTGCGGATGCCTCGGTGTCGGCTTCGACGGCCTCTTCGCCCTCGGCAGACATCTTGTTCTGCGAGGTAAAGGTCTCGCGGTAGATCTCGCTCGTCTTGAGCAGCTCATCGTGGTTGCCGATCTGCGCGATGCGGCCGCCCTCCATGACGATGATGCGGTCTGCATCCTGCACGGAGCTAATGCGCTGGGCGATGATGAGCTTGGTCGTGTTGGGCAGATAGCTTGCCAGCCCTGCGCGAATCTTGGCGTCGGTCTTGGTGTCGACGGCGCTGGTGGAGTCGTCCAGGATCAAGATCTTGGGGCGACGCAGCAGGGCGCGCGCAATGCACAGGCGCTGCTTCTGACCGCCGGAAACATTGGAGCCGCCCTGTTCGATCCAGGTGTCATAGCCCTTGGGGAAGCCGTCGACAAACTCGTCGGCGCAGGCCAGATGCGCCGCCTCGCGGACCTCTTCGTCGGTGGCGTTCGGGTCGCCCCAGCGCAGATTCTCGGCGATGGTGCCGCTAAACAGCACGTTTTTCTGCAATACCATGGCCACTTGGTGGCGCAGAGCGTCCAAGTCGTAGTCGCGCACATCCACGCCGCCCACGCGCACGGTGCCTTCGGTGGCGTCGTACAGGCGGGCGATGAGGTTTACAAGCGTGGACTTGGCCGAGCCGGTGCCGCCGATGATGCCGATGGTCTCGCCGCTCTTAATGTGCAGGTCGATATCGTCGAGCGCCTGGCGCTTCGCATGCGCGGAATACTTAAAGCTCACGTGGTCAAAGTCGATGGAGCCATCGGCGACTTCGAGCGCGGGCTCGGCGGGATCGGCGATCGTGGGCTCGGCGGCCAGCACCTCGGTGATGCGGTGCGCAGATTCGTCGGCCATGGTTACCATGACAAAGATCATCGACAGCTGCATCAGACTCATGAGGATTTGGAAGCCATAGGTAAAGATCGAGGAGAGCTGGCCCACGTCGAACAGCGTGCCCTGGCTCGTGATGATGAGCTTGGAGCCCAGGTAGATGATGACGACAAACGCGCCGTTGACGCAGATGTTCATCATGGGGTTGTTAAAGGCAAGCAGCTTCTCGGCGCGGGTGAAGTCCATCTGGACGTCGCGCGCAGCGGTCGCGAACTTCTCCTTCTCAAAGTCTTCGCGCACATAGCTCTTAACTACGCGCATGCCGGTGACGTTTTCCTCGACGGACTCGTTAAGGGCGTCGTACTTGTGGAACACGCGCGAGAAGATGGGGCGCACCTTAAAGATGATAAAGAACAGTCCAAAGCCCAGCAGCGGAATGATGACCAGGTAGACCATGGCGACGCTGCCGCCCATGATAAATGCCATGGTAAAGGCGAAGATCAATACCAGCGGCGCGCGCACGGCGATACGGATGATCATCATAAAGGCCTGCTGCACGTTGTTGATATCGGTGGTCAGGCGCGTGACGAGCGAGGAGCTCGAGAACTCATCGATGTTGGCAAAGCTGAACGTCTGGATCTTGTAGAACAGGTCGTGACGCAGGTTCTTGGCGAAGCCGCAGCTCGCATGGCTGCAGGTGACGCCGGCAGCGGCACCAAAAGCAAGCGACGTCAGCGCGATGAGCACCAAAAGGCCCGCGGTGGGAAGCATTTCGGCTACGGTGGCGCCGTCTTTGATGGCGTCGATCAGGTTGGCAGTGATAAATGGAATCAGCATCTCGCAGAGTACCTCGCCAAGCACGAGCAATGGCGTGGCAACGGTGACTTTCATATAGTCGCGGATGCTGCCCATGAGGGTTTTAATCATCCAGTTCCTCCCAGGTTACACGGATTTTCTCGAGCATTTCGGCGAGCTGCTCGCGCTCGTCGTGGGTGAGGGCACCAAAGGCCTGCTCTCTAAAGCGAATGCGGGCTGCCTGGTCGATGCGGGCGTTTTCCCGGCCGGTTTCGGTCAGGCGAATGGTGAGCTGCCGTCGATCCTTGGGGTTACGGCTGCGCTCGATGAGGCCGTTGAGCTCGAGCTTGGACAGGATCTCGGAAAGCGACCCCGGCTTGAGGTCAAAGTGCATGCCGAGTTCCTGCTGCGACATCTCGCCGCCGGGTTGCTTGGCCAGCAGGCAGATGATGGGCGCCTTGCCGGACACGCCTCCGCCATGAAAATGCATGTAATGGCCGCAAAAGCCCAGGCCATTGAGGATGCGCTTGGCAAGCTTGTCTTCTGAGCTAACCGCTTCGGGTGCATCCGCCGGCTGTGACGGGTCGCCGCCGGGCTCGTGCGAACAAAGGTTAAGAGGTTCATCGCACATGAATTAGTGTTGCTCCTTTCTTTAGTTAGGTAGTGGAATTGTTTTGTGCCTAACCAATCTAGGAGCATGAGAAATGAATGTCAAGGTACCAAACTAGTGGTTACGCGGTTTTACCAAACCGCGTAACGGCTCGACGCTGCAAACCCGCCAGAGCGGCAATCTGCCTTTCAACTTCGGCGGCATGACCAGAAGGTCAATGCCGCCTCGTTTCAAGGCACCTTGCTCACTCTGGCGAGTTTTCGCTCATATGACCCAATCCGCTGTCAAGAGCCACAATGGCCCCGCCGACCGCTTGCAATCGGTCGGCGGGGCCTGCCGTTGAACCCGTCCCGGTCCGCCCCCGGCATGTCGTCGACGCCTTCGGCTCAGTCTCATATCCGCGGATACCGTTCTGTCGGCCCGCACTCCATTCCTTCGGCGGGGCTCCCCAAGTCTGACTACGCGCATGCGGCCGCTGCCGCGCGCCCAGCGAAAGCGGGGGTATCCCCGAAGGCTGCCCGGCTCGCCGGGACGGGGGCTATGTCTATTCGGTTGCCTCCCGGCACATCGCGCCGAGGGCCCACAGCCACCTCACGAGCTCGGCGGCGGTGGCGGCGTTCGCCTTCGCCTGGGGCATGCCCCTGGCGAGCATCTCCTCGCGGCGCCGGAGCAGGCGCTCGGAACCCTTCCTCCCGTGCATCCTTACCTCGAGCGGGACGCCGCTGCCCTTGGGCATCAGCTTCGGTTGGTGGCTCGCTTGGACGTAGCTCCAGGACCCCTCGACTGCCAACCTCCTCACGAGCGCGTTGCCCGCACCGCTGATGCCTCCGAGCCGCACGGAGTCGCCACTCGACCTCTGACTCGGCGCGAGGCCGAAATAGGCCGTGACCTGCCTGCCGGAGCGGAACCTCGAGAAGTCGCCGACCTCGGACGCGAAGGCGGCGGCGAGCGCGAACCCGCACCCCTTGATCGACTGGAGCGCCTCGACCTCCGCCGAGAGGGGGCCCGCCGCGACGGCGGGCCTGTACTCGGCGAGGAGGTCGTCGCGCGTCTCGGCGGCCGCCTCGACCTCGTTCCTCAGCGCCGCAAGCGCCCGGATGCCGCCGTCGTCGGCGGGCCGGACCTTGTCGAGCCACCTGAGGAAGTCGTACGTCCAGTACCTCCGGGGGTTTCCGGCCGGCGTCGTGCCGCCGTAGGCGTAGCCACGGCGGGCCAGGAACGCCAGGAGCCGCTGCTTCGCCGCCGCGAGCCTCGCGGTCGCCGCGTCGTGGGCCCCGGCGAGGTCCCTGAGCCCCTCGATCTCGGGGGACGGCACCCATACCGGGGAGATGTCGTGCGACAGTATCGCCTTGGCCATCCTGGCCGCGTCGTTGCGGTCGTTCTTGGACGAGAGGTCTGCCGCCGACCTCGGGACCCTGGAGACGGCCGCGACGACGCAGTCGACGCCGAGCCCGGAGAGCTCCCTCTGCGGGGCGAAGCCGAGGTAGCCGCTCTCGTAGGCGGCGAGCGACGGGCCGGGGAAGCCCGACATCCACTCCGCGACCTCGCCCCAGGGGTTGCCGCGGAACCTCCTCGTCACGGCCTCGCCCGTCTCCGCGTCGAGCGCGCAGACGGTGGTGGACCTGAGGTGTACGTCCATTCCGAAGGCGGTAGAATATCTAGGCACGGGAGCCTCCCAACCTCGTTGCGGCGCGGCTGCGCCTCTGGCACTTCAACAACATTGTCGCAGCCCCGACCCGCGGTCACGAGCGGGGGCTCCTGTCGTTTCCGTGCCCCTGGATTGGGTCATAGTGTCTGACTTCGCCAAAACATCGGTGTTGCCCGACCAGTCGTTTTGGCACTTAGGTGGCACTTAGGGACGTTCCTTATGTGCCGGCACTTGGGGACACTCCTTGCGCTGATAGTCGTTGGGTTAGTCGTTGGGGACGTTCTTGTTTGACTAGCCATTTAAGAACGTCCCCAACGACTAACTTCCTTCCCGTAACCTTTCCGCAACAATTCGACCTCCACGGCACCAGCGCCCGCCTGCCGTGCTCCCTGCGCTACACTTAGTTGCACTATGGCGCCATCGTGCCGCGCCCGACCCAAGGGGGACTCTCATGAAGAACACTCAGCTGCTGTTGATCAACGATATGTGCGGCTACGGCAAGGTCGCGCTTTCCGCCATGCTGCCGGTGCTGTCGCATATGGGCTATCGCATCCACAACCTGCCGACGGCCCTTGTTTCCGATACGCTCAACTACCCCAAGTTCTACATCCACGACACCACGGAGTACGTGCGCCAGAGTCTTGCCATCTGGGAGGAGCTCGGCTTTGAGTTCGACGCTATCTCGACCGGCTTTATCGTGACCGAGGAAGAGACGCGTATCATCTCGGACTTTTGCCACCGCCGTGCGCAAAAGGGCACCAAGGTGTTCGTCGACCCCATCATGGGCGACAACGGCAAGCTCTATGCGGGCGTGCCCGAGTCCACGATTGGCCTTATGCGGCACCTGCTGGAGTGCGCAGACTACGCGGTGCCCAATTATACCGAGGCGTGCCTGCTTGCCGATAGGCCTATCGCCGAGCAAATTACGCCCGATGAGGCTCGCGCCCTTGTGGACGCCGTGCGCGAGCTGGGTGCCAAGTCGGTGGTCATTACGAGCGCCGTGGTCAATGGCACGAACGCGGTTATCGGTTACGACCATGTAGCGGGGGAGTACTTTACGATTCCCTTTGAGCTCATTCCGGTCTATTTCCCGGGCACGGGTGACACGTTCTCGGCGGTGCTCGTCGGCCGCGTTATGGCAGGTTGGAGTTTGCAACGCGCGACGTCCGATGCCATGCGCGTGGTGGCTGAGCTTATCGAGCGCAATGCCGACCAAGAGGACAAGTCGGCTGGCCTTCCCATCGAGGCCTGCCTGGATGTGATTGACCATGAGTAATGCTGGCGAGGGCGGCGCCAAGCCTGCGGGCGAGAACAAGCCGCTCGGCGCGCCGCGGGGCAAGCGTCCGCGCATCCGCGTGAGCTGCGTGGACCAGCTGGGTGCGTGCCGCTGCCACCATGGTCACAAGCCGGGCGACGTTTTTGACTTCGACCGAGACCGCGGCAAGATGTGTGCCATGGCCTGCCATGTGGGCTTTCCCTATATCGATATCCTGCGCTATGGCGGAACCGTGCCTGGCAACGAGCCCGGTACGGCAAAGTTCTGCTGCCCCGAGGTCGATACGCTGAACGTCTGGCTTGCCGAGATCGTCGACGAGTAGTCGAGCGCAATGTGACAAAGGGACAGTCCCTTTGTCACATTCGCCGGGGCTGCCCCTTCTTTTTGCTTATAATCCTAAATCTCTGCATTTCATCCGATTTTAGGTTCTAAAAATCCTACATTTCATCGATAATTAAGCGCATAAAACTTTGCATTTCATTTGATGACACTGAGGGGAGAGCCTATGCTGCGCAGGAAAATAGCGGCAGAGCTGGAGCGTTGGCTGAAGTCTGCCGAGCAAAAGGCCTTATTCATCACGGGTTCTCGCCAGATCGGCAAAAGCTATTCGATTCGCGCATTTGGCAAAGCCAGCCATGCAACCTACATCGAGCTCAATCTCATGGAAAATCGCCAGGCAAAAGATGCTCTTCTCGAGGCGCGGAATGCCGATGATTTCATCAGCAGGGTGACGCTTCTTTCGGGAAAGTCGATTGCACCAGGCAAAACGCTCGTGTTTATCGATGAGGTCCAAGAGGCCCCCGACATCATGACGATGGCAAAGTTCCTTGTAGAGGACGGGAGGTGCCGCTGGGCGTTTTCGGGGTCAATGCTCGGGACCCAGTTCAAGGGCGTCAGGTCCTATCCCGTGGGGTATGTCCACGAGCTTAGGATGTTCCCGCTCGATTTTGAGGAGTTTTGCTGGGCAACCGGGGTGAGCGAGGGGGCTCGCCAAACGATACGTGACGCGTGTATCAGCGAGAGGCCCATTCCTGATTACATTCATGACGCGATGATGGCAAACTTCAGGACCTATACCGTTGTCGGCGGAATGCCGGAGGTCGTGCAGCGTTTCCTTGACACGCAGGGCGACCTTGCCTCTGTTCGTCAGCTGCAGTCAGAGCTCAACGAACAGTACCGGCGGGATATCTCCAAGTATGCAAGCGGGCGAGCCCTGCAGGTGCAGAGCATCTACGATCAGCTCCCTATTATGCTCGAGGGCGAAAACAAGCGCTTCGTGCTCAATTCCATTGACCCCAAGGCTCACTACGAGAAGTATCAGCGAGATTTTGTATGGCTTGTCGATGCCGGCGTTGCTCTCAAAGCCGATATCGTAACCGAGCCAAAATCGCCCCTGCTCAAGACGGCACGGCCATCGCAGTTCAAGCTATATCAATCGGATACGGGCATGTTGATGGCGCGCTACCCCGTTGGAGTCGCCCAAGCGGCGTATCTTGATAGCAAAGAGCCCAATCTGGGCGGCATTTACGAAAACGTGGTGGCCCAGCAGCTAGCTGCCCAAAATCGCCAGCTTTACTACTATCAGACAAAAAAGCGCGGCGAAGTGGACTTTGTGGTCGATGGACCGGATGGGACGGCTGTTCCGATCGAGGTTAAATCGGGCTCCTATTACCACGCGCACGCTGCGCTCGGTCATGTGCTTGATACGGCTGAATATGGCGTAAGGCTCGGGATTGTTTTCTCGAGAGGCAACGTTGAGCGCAACGGAGCGGTTCTCTATTTGCCGCTATATGCGACCTGGGCCCTTTCGGATGTTTTGGGCGACTCCTGCGCCGAAGGGATAAAGCTGGAGGTCAAGCCGGTCTAGGGCCAGTCCCGGATGTGGCAAAGGGGTAGTCCCTTTGTCACATTCATGAGCGTGGATTTTCTCCCACCGAGATAACGAGCGTGGATTTTCTCCCGTTTAGAGCGCACTCGAACGCTCAAAGTGGGAGAAAATCCACGCTCGTTTTATGCCGATGGCGTGGCCCGTGTGCCCGCGCCGCCCGAGCGCCTACAGCTGCTCGAGCATGGCGGTGCAACCGGCGAGTACATCGCGGTAGGTGGCGTCGAAATTGCCGGTGTACCAGGGGTCGGCCACGTCGCCGGGGCGATCGGTCCAATCGAGCAGGCGCGAGATCTTGCCATCGGGGTCCTTCCCAAAAATTCGGTACAGGGCGCGGGCGTTCTCGTCGTCCATATAGACAATGTGGTCCCAGTCGCCATACTCCGCGCGACGCACCTGACGTGCGCGATGTGCGACGACGGGAATCCCGACCTCGCGTAGCTTGGCAACGGTACCGTGGTGTGGCGGGTTGCCGATCTCCTCGGTCGAGGTCGCCGCGGAATCGATGGCAAACTCCGCCTCGCGCCCAGCGCGGCGCACGAGCTCGGTAAACACGGACTCAGCCATCGTCGAGCGACAGATGTTCCCATGGCAGATAAACAGTACACGTTGCATATGCGGTTTCCTTTCGATCGCCATCATCGAGCTCGAGTATCGCATCTACGCCTGCGCCCTTGCCCGCCTGCGCTCCCAGTGAGCCAATTTAATCGTCACCAGCGTAAGCACCCAGGCCACAAGCGAGAACGCGGCACCCACTGCGCCTACGTGCGCAATGCCAATGCTGCTTGCCACGGCGCCGCCCACTGCGGTGCCAAACGAGATGCCGACGTTAAACGCCATGGGCTCAACCGAACTTGCGAGTACCATCGACTTGGGATGGCGGCTGCGTGCCACGTCCATGAAGTGCGTGATGCACGACACCGAGAACAAGTACATGAGCAGCGCCAAGCTAAAGACAAAGGCCAGCGCGAGCGGCATGGTGCCGCCCACAGCAAACAGCCCGAGTAACGCCGCAGCCTGCAGCACGAACGTCACAAGCAGCGCCTTCATGCCAAAGCGCGCATCGATCCATCCGCCCAGGATGTTCGAGATCAGGCAGAACACGCCGTAGGCCATGAGCGTGGTACTGGCTTCGACCGTGCCCATGCCCAGCACCTGCTCAAGATAAGGCGTCACGTAGCCATAGAAAACGTAGACCGACCCCACGCCAAACAAAAAGATGAGCATGCCGGTGACGATGCTCGGCTCGCGTAGCAGACCCGCCTGCTCGCGAAAGGTGGCGGGCTCGTCGGTTTGCCCAGCGCGCGGCATAAACATCACGAGCGCTCCGCAGATCAGAACGGCAAAGGTCAGCGTGCCGTACATGGCCACGTGCCAGTCGAGCGTGTCGGCCACAAACTTGCCGATCGAAGTGACAAAGACCATTGCCACGGAAAACGCGCCGTACACCACCGAGATGGCGAGTGAGGTCTGCTGCGGGGACAGCAGCTCGGGGATATACGTCACGCCCACGGCGAGCAGTGCGCCCGAGACGGAGCCCAAGATGATGCGCGAGGCGAACAGCACTTGAAAGTTGGGTGCCAGCGCCATGACCAGATTGCCGAGCACAAAGACGATGCTATAGCACACGAGCAGTTGGTAACGACGGAAGCGCCCCGTGCTGAGCGCGAGCACCGGCGTCGCGATAGCGTAGATCAGTGCGAACACGCTAATAAGTTGGCCTGCGGTGGCAAGCGATACGCCGAGTTCCGTCGCCAAGTCACTTTCGATGCCGATGACCACGAACTCCGAACAGCCGAGCGAAAAGCCTAACAACACGAGCAGCGCCAGGCAGAGCTTGGTGCGCGCGGGGGAGAGCGCGGCGGCGGTTGACTTACTTTTTGGCGTGGTTGCGGCGGTCAAGGTTGTCACTCCAATGTCGCGTGAATAAGCGGGATTCAATCCCTGCAACTCTAACAGAATGTGACAAAGGGACAGTCTCTTTGTCACATTCGCGGCGTGGCTGCCGCCTAAACCGTCACAACATTCGATGAAAATCTCGAAAACGAGGAAAAACGTCGAATGTTGTGACGGTTTTCGTGTCCGGCGCGGGTGAGCTTCGGTGCCGTCTGGGGGTATAAGACTAGCGAGTGTTTATTTGCGAGGCCTAAGGGGCGCCCCGTATGGATATCGATAACTTTGAATGGTGGTATAGCGAGGGCGAGGCTCCGGACGAGGAGTGGGACGAGCCCGCGTCGCGTGACGTGTCGAGCGACGAGGACGAGACCGGCAACGATGCCGCTGTCGAGCCTGATGCCGCCTCCGATGCCGCCGAGCCCCTGACCTTTGAGCAGGCTTGGGCCCAAGCCGAGGCCGATGAGGCTAAGGCCGATGCCACGGCCACACTCGGTGAGCCGGCGGACATGTCCATCTCGCCGGCAAAGATCCCGCAGCCGCGTCACACCATCGACCCCGACAGCACGGCATCCTTCAGCATTCTCGACGTGCCCGCGCAAGGCGCCCAGGCGCCTGCGCCCACACATCGCCCCGACCTGGCTCGTGAGGAAGACGCGGGCCGCCGTTCTCCGCTCGGCCCCATCCTCATCGCCTTCATGGCCGGCGTTATCGCCTGCTCGGCAATCGGTAGCGTTTGGAGCCATGTCGAGCAGCAGCGTCAAGACGCCGCCAAGGTCGAGATGTCTGTCGAGCAATCGCTCAGCCGCACGCGCTCGGTACATGTGTCGGTCGAGGTCAAGGACGGCGCGATGTGGGACACCGCGCGTGGCGACAGCCAAATGCTCATCCACATCGTGGGGCGTACGCTCAAAGGGCAGACGATTGACGAGTATCAATACGTCAATTCCGCTGGTGACGGCATCGAGCTCAAGCCCGGCGACTACGAGCTCACCGTCGACGAACCGCCCGTCGCCACCGACGGCACGCGCTTCCGCGCCTCAAAGCGCATGGTTCCCGTGAGCTTTAACTCGCAGGCGCCCGATACGGTCGATAGCACTCCGCAGGGCGGGTTTGACCTTTACGCTATTGCTCAATAACTGCGCCTGTCGCTCAACCCCGCCGCCAAGAGTGGGACAATAGCCCTCGACACTATTGTTTACTTTTGGAGGAAGCAGCATGTCTACCGTCACTACCATCAAGCGCGGCAGCCTCACCGCGGCCATCGATTCCATGGGCGCTCAGCTCACGAGCCTTGCCCTCAACGGCAACGAGTATCTGTGGCAGGGCGACCCCGCCTTTTGGGGCAAGCATGCGCCCATCCTGTTCCCCATTGTGGGCTCGCTGCGCAACAACACGGCGACGTCTGCGGCTGGCACCTGCGAGATGCCGCGCCACGGCCTCGCGCGCATCGTCGAGCACAAGCTGGTCGAGGTTTCGGAGGACGGCTCCTCGGTAACGTACGAGATCACCGACACGCCCGAGTCGCTCAAGGCCTTTCCGTTCCACTTTAAGCTCAACATGACCTATGCCCTGACTGGTGACGCCACACTTACCCAGACCTTTGCCGTCACCAATACCGGCGACGTGGACCTGCCGTTCTCGGTGGGCGGCCACCCCGCATTTAACGTACCTGCTCCCGGTGCCGAGGACGAGGCGTTCGAGGATTACGAGCTGGCATTTACCGAGGCTTGGACCAACGAGGCCCCCATCATCACGCCCGATGGCCTCATGACGTTCGAGGGTAGCTACAAGGCTCCCGATAACTCGGACGTGCTGCCCATCACGCACCGCAGCTTCGATAACGACGCCATCATGTTCACCGATACCCCGGGCTCCACGCTCACGCTGCGCGGCCGCAAGTCGGGCCACGGCGTCAAGATCGACTTTGAGGGCTTTAAGTACATCGGCGTGTGGTCTGCCGCCAACGACGCCCCGTTTGTGGCGCTCGAGCCCTGGACCGGTCATACCACCACGGACACCGAGGACGACGTCTTTGAGCACAAGGTCAACACCATCACCTTGGCTCCCGGCGAGACGGACAAGCGCAGCTTTAGCGTTACCTTGCTCTAGAGGTTCCGCCGCTCGGTCGATGCTGCGCGCCGTCCAGAGCGATAATTTGTCATTCAAAAGGCGAGGCATGACCAGAAGGTTTATGCCTTGCCTTTTTCATGCCTAGTCGTTGGGGACGTTCTTGTTTGACTAGTCGTTTAAGAACGTCCCCAACGACTATCAATCGTTTTCAGTTCGTAAACTTGTATATATGCATTTATATATGCATTTGCTGGAGGTAGCGCTGAGCGGTATCCTGTTAAGTCGTCAGCATACGATTCAACAGGGAAGGCAGATTATGCATTCTCCCCATCAACGCGACGCGCATCCACAGCCGGTATGCAGCCGTCGCATCTTTTTGGGTAGCGCTCTCGCTGCGAGCGCTACTGTCGTCGCCGGCACACTTGCCGGTTGCCAGCGCCCCTCCACGCTGGAAGTAGTTCAGCCCACGACGGGTGGCGGTCGCGACGACCTGTCCGATTCCGTTATCGGCAAGGATAAGATCCGCATTGGCATGGAGGCGGCCTACGCCCCGTACAACTGGCAGGTTTCCGAAGCCAGCGAGTACACCATCCCCATCGACAACGTGCAGGGCGCCTATGCCGATGGCTACGACGTGCAGATCGCCAAGATCGTCTGCAAGGCCCTCGGTGGCGAGCCCGTTGCCGTCAAGCAGAGCTTTTCGGGCCTTATCGATTCGCTCAACAACGGCCAAATCGACCTCATCATCGCCGGCATGAGCGCCACGCCCGAGCGCGAAGAGTCGGTCGGCTTCTCCGACCCGTACTTCATTGGCTACTTTGGCCTATTCGTAAAAGAGGGCTCGCCCTACCAAAACGCCACCAAGCTTAGCGACTTTAGCGGTGCCACGGTGCTCGGCCAAAAGGACACCATGCTCGACACCGTCATCGACGAGATCCCGGGCGTTGTGCACAAAAACCCGGTCGACTCCGTCCCCACGGTGTTCTCGAACCTGCTGCAGGGCACCTGCGACGCCGTGACCTACAACACCGAGAACGAGAAGGGCTATATGGCTCAAAACCCGGGCATCGTTCCCATTCATTTTGCCGAAGGCGAGGGCTTTAAGCAGGAGGTCGCGGCAAACGTCGGCTGCCGCAAGGGCTCGGACAAACTGCTTAAGCTCATCGACAAGACACTCAAGGGCATTAGCCAAGAGGAGCGCGACCAAATGTGGGACGCGTGCCTCGACCGTCAGCCGGCATAGGGAGGCAGCATGAAAACCGTCAATCGCCTGGCCTCCTTTATTAAGGCCGACCACCGTTATGTATACCTGGGCACGAGCGTCATCGCGGCGCTCGGCCTGGCGTTTAGCCAGCGCAACCCCACGCCGCTGAGCTTCTTGGCCCCCACCGGTATCTTCCAGGATTGCCTTTGGGCGATTCTTTGGGCCTGGATTGTCGTGTCGGCGGCGGCGCTGGTCACCAAGCTTATGCACTGGAGCGACTATCGCGTAAAGTCGCCGTTCGCCTCCGAGCGTTTCCGCCGCGGCGCGCGCCTGGGTAGCTATGTTGTGGTCGCCATCGCAGCGATCTTTTTCGCGGACCGCTGCATCATGTCGTTTATCGACCTGGTGCAGGTGAGCATTGTCTCGGATTCCAACCCCAGCGACTTTTTGTCGAGCCTGGTCTACATGACCTACAAGAGCGGCGACTTCTTCATCCGCGGCATCGAGATCACCATCGCGCTTGCCACCTTCGGCACCGTCATCGCATTCTTCCTGGCGCTGCTCTTTGTGTTCCTGCGTATTCAGACCTTCGACCGCGTGGACAACGACCTGGTGCGCTTCTTTAAGAGTATCGGCCGCGGCTTTGCGACCATCTATTCCACCATCGTGCGCGGTACGCCCATGATGGTCCAGGGCCTACTCATCTATTACGCGGGCTTCACCGTTTTGCGCGGCATGGGCTTCGAGACCGCCCAGGCCAACCAGATCTGGAGTACCTTCACCGCCGGCCTCGTCACCATCTCGCTCAACTCCACCGCCTACATGATGGAGGTCCTGCGCGGCGGCATCGAGTCCATCGATCCCGGCCAAGCCGAGGCGGCGCGATCGCTGGGCCTGTCGCAGTGGCAGGCCATGCGCAAAGTCGTGTTCCCCCAGGGCATTAAAAATGCGATTCCGGCGCTCACCAACGAGCTCATCATCAACATCAAGGATTCGTCGGTGCTCTCGGTCATCGGCGTGTTCGACCTTATGTACGCTACTACCACGGTCGCCGGCGTGTACTACCGCCAGATGGAGGTCTACTGCGTGGCGCTCGTGGTCTACCTGATCCTGACGCTTGTGGCAAGCCGCCTGCTCGAGGCCTTTGGCAAAAAGCTCGGCGCCGAGGCTCCTGCCACGTTGCCCAGCTCTAACTAGGCTTAAGACGAGGAGAATCATCATGGCAGATACCGCCATTACCGGCGTTGCGGCCGCCGCACAGATCAATGAGCCGCTCATCCGCGTCGAGGGCCTGCGCAAGAGCTTCGGCTCGCTCGAGGTGCTCAAGGGCATCGACCTGTCCGTTAACCCCGGCGAGGTCGTCACCATTATCGGCGCCTCGGGCTCGGGCAAGTCGACTTTCCTGCGCTGCCTCAACCTGCTCGAGACCCCGGACGCGGGCCACATCTGGTTCCACGGCCAGGACCTCACGGCCGAACGCTGCAACATCAACAAGCTGCGCGAGGACATCGGCATGGTGTTCCAGGGCTTTAACCTGTTCAACAACATGGACGTGCTCGACAACTGCACGCTTGCGCCCGTCATGCTCAAAAAGATGAGCAAGGCCGAGGCTGAAAAAATTGCGATGGAGCATCTGACGAGCGTGGGACTCGAAAAGTTCGCGCACGCCGCCGTGGGCCGCCTGTCCGGTGGTCAAAAACAGCGCGTAGCCATCGCACGCGCCCTGTGCATGAATCCGCAGATCATGCTGTTCGACGAGCCGACTTCGGCACTCGATCCCGAGATCGTGGGCGAGGTGCTCGAGGTCATGCGCAAGCTCGCGGCCGACGGCATGACCATGGTCGTCGTCACGCACGAGATGGCCTTTGCCCGAACCGTGTCCGACCGCGTGGTCTTTATGGATAAGGGCGTGGTGCTCGAGGACGCCGCGCCGGCCGAGCTCTTTGGCAACCCCAAACACCAGCGCACCCGCGAGTTCCTCTCGCGCTATCTCGAGGACAAATAACCGACCGCAAACGCTTATGTGGCAGGGCCGCTCCGGTGGGGCGGCCCTCGTCATCACAATCGAAAGGATGTCATGGCCGAGGTTTGGCGCTTCTTTGCGCATGAGGATGATTTTGCCGATTTGGACGAAGCTGGTGCGTGCGAGCGCCTGGGCCGCGTGCTGTCGTTTCCGACTATTTCGAGTATGGATGCCGAGGCGGTGGACTGGCAGCCGTTCGACGACCTGCGCTCGTATATGCAGCAGGCTTGGCCGCACGTATTTACGGCGGGTAAGGTCGAGCTTATCGACCATTCGCTATTGGTGACGCTTGGCGGTTCCGACTCTGCCCTCAAGCCCATTATGCTCATGGGCCACATGGACGTGGTTCCCGTGGTACCCGGCACCGAGGCTGACTGGACGCATGCCCCCTTTAGCGGACATGTGGACGACACCTACATTTGGGGTCGCGGCGCCATCGATATGAAAGACCAGGTCGCAGGCATTCTCGAGGCGGTTGAGTATGCGTTCGCGCACGGCTGGGAGCACAAGCGTACCCTGCTGCTCGCCTTTGGCCAGGACGAGGAAACCACGCAGTGCGGCGCAGGCGCCATCGGCCGCGCGCTCGAGGAGCGCGGCATTGAGCTTGAGTACCTGATCGACGAGGGTGACTACCGTATTGTTTCGGCTGCCGAGTATGGCGCGGGCGAGGGCTGGCTTATGCATGCCGACCTCGCGGAGAAGGGCTATGCCGATATCGTGCTCAAGACGAAGAGTGAGGGCGGGCATTCGTCCAACCCCTACGGCGGCACATCGCTCGAGGTGCTCAGCCGTGCCATCACCGCAATCTGCGATATCGAGTGGCCGACGCGCGTGACCGACTTGCTTGCCGCTCAACTCATCGAGTTGGGGCTCTACACGGCCGATGAAATTGCCGCCAACGGGGATGCCATTGTCCGCGATTGCCTCGCCAGTAAAAAGCTCTATCCGCTGGTGACGACCACCTGCGCGCCCACGCAGATCGAGGGTGGTAGCACCGGCGCCAACGTAATGCCGCAGGATATGTGGGCCAACATTAACTTCCGCATGCTCGAGGGTACGAGCGTGGCCGACGTTGTGGCGTGCTGCCGTGAGGCGGTTGCCGGGGCGGACCTTGCCGGTCGTGTCGAAGTGGAGCTGGGCCCCGGCAGCTCCGAGCCTTCGCCGTCTCCGCGTGTCGGTGGACCGGGGCTCGAGGCCGTTCGCGCCATCGCCGCCCGCTATTTCCGTGATCCATTGGGGACAGAGGAAAACGGATCATCTGAGCCGTTGGCGATTGTTCCTTCGACCGTGATCGGTGCGACCGACGCTGCCAACTACCAGCGCATTTGCTCCGAGTGCATTCGCTTCTCGGCCTTTGTGGTCGACGATGACGAGTGCGATCGCGGCGTCCACGGCACTAACGAGCGCATCACTCGCTGCGCCTACCTCCAGGGTGTCCGCTTCCTCATCGCCCTGCTCCACACGCTCTAGAATCCGACAAAGGGACTGTCTCTTTGTCGGATTCCGTGCGGGTTATATGCAGGTTTGCCTGCGCACGATATCATATATGGGTTAGACCGCAACTATGTACCCCATACGCGAAGGGATGCGCATGTATCTGAAGATCGACATGCTCTAGCTGGGCTTACCCCCGCAGTGGCGCCTCGCGCCCCATCAATTCTGCCGATTTTCGCCTTCACGCATATAAAGGAGTCCGTCATGCGCGACAAGCTCGAAAAGATCATCAAGGCCTACGAGGAGCTCGAGAAGAAGCTTTCCGACCCGGCCGTCGCCTCCGATATCAAGGAGTTCACGCGTCTCAACAAGGAGTATGCGCACCAGTCCGACCTCATTGCCGCCTCGCGCGAGTACATCGGCGCGCTCGATGACATCGAGGCTGCCAAGGAAATGCTGCACGATACCACCGATGCCGATGAGAAGGAGATGCTCCAGATGGACATCTCCGAAAACGAGGCCAAGCTCCCCCAGCTCGAGGAAGACATCAAGTACATGCTCATCCCGAGCGACCCCAACGACGACAAGAACACCATCGTCGAGATCCGCTCCGCCGCCGGTGGCGACGAGGCGGCCATCTTCGCCGGCGACCTGTACAAGATGTATCAGCGCTTTTGCGAGTCGCGCGGCTGGAAGACTACCGTGCTCGACTCCAGCCCCAGCGAGGCCGGTGGCTTTAAGTCCATTGAGTTCAAGGTCGAGGGCGACCGCGTCTACTCCGTCATGAAGTACGAGTCCGGCGTGCACCGCGTCCAGCGCGTCCCCAAGACCGAGTCCCAGGGCCGCATTCAGACCTCCACGGCTACCGTCGCCGTGCTTCCCGAGGCCGAGGAGATCGACGTCCAGATCAACCAGTCCGACCTGCGCATCGACACCTACTGCGCCTCCGGCCCTGGCGGTCAGTGCGTTAACACCACCTACTCCGCCGTGCGCATTACCCACCTGCCCACCAACACCGTGGTGCAGTCGCAGGAGCAGCGCTCCCAGATCCAGAACCGCGAGGTCTGCATGCAGATGCTGCGTGCCCGTCTGTACGAGATGGAGCTCGAGAAGCAGCAGGCCGAGCTCGGTGCCGAGCGCCAGAGCCAGATCGGCCATGGCAACCGTTCCGAGAAGATCCGTACCTACAACCAGCCCCAGGACCGCGTGACCGATCACCGCATCGGCTTCAACTCCACCTACAACGGCGTCCTTCTGGGCGACCAGCTCGGCACCGTGATCGAGGCGCTCGCCGCCGCCGAGCGTGCCGAGAAGCTGGCACAGGCCGTGTAGGTTACGCGGTTTTACAAACCGCGTAACGACTCGACGCTGCGCGCCGCCCAGAGCGACAATTTGTCATTCAAAAGGCGAGGCATGACCATCAGGTCTATGCCTCGCCTTTTTCATGCCAACTTGTTCGCTCTGGACGTCGCTCGCTGTCCGGTCTCTATCTACGGCGTTGCCATCGCTGCCGAAGATGGCAATTGGTTAGTTGGCACTTAGGGACGTTCCTTTTAATATGAGCAGGACATTGTCAAGAGGCAAAATCGGGCCTGGCCCCAACGATATGGGGTCAGGCCCTCTCCCTATATCAACCCGTCCGCGGTGACCTCGGCGTGTCTTACCGACGCTCGTCTTTGCAGTTTAATATCCGCCCGCGGCGATCTCTCGCTGGGCAATCCGTTGCTACGGCTGAGGCTTCTACGTCGAACCGACAGTCTGTGCACGCGTGTG
>UQWZ01000007.1:0-165327 GCA_900544895.1 uncultured Collinsella sp. | reverse complement strand
GACCGTAGGTCGAGATAGGGCTGCGAGGTCGGCTCGCGCAGCATGAAATCGATATATCGCGCGTAGTAGGCCCATTGCTGCTCGAGGCTGGGGTAGAGGTGGTAGAAGCCGTCGAAAAGGCTCTTGAAGCCAAAGGCTTGCTGCCAGTCCGTCATTCCGGCGCGCGCCATGCCTGCGCGGTTGTAATGGTTGAACCCGGCGGCGCTTGACATGCCCGAGCCGATGCCGACGATGATGGCGTCGGCATCGTCGATAAGGCTTCGAAGCCTATACGCTTCCCTCTCTAGAGACGGCATTGGGCAATCTCCTCGAAAGCCGGGGCCATATCGCCGTCAACGAGAATCGTCTCGCACGATGCATCGGGCGCCATAGCCTGGCTGTAGTTGAACACGATGTAGGTGGCGTGCTCGCAGACGTTCGCGATCTGGGCGAGCATGTGCTTTATGATGCCGTTGCGCAGTCCCACGCCAAGTTCGAGGATGGCGACCCTGCCGTTGCGATGGGCTTGCACAAGGCGCTCGAGCTCCTCGAGCTGGGTCATGGCGAGGGCGTCTGGATGGGCGAGGCGCCGCTCGTCAACCGACGTGCGCGTGCTCCCCTCAGTCTCGAGCACGCGCTCCTCGTCGAACCCGGCGCGCGCGAAGTGCCCGTCGATGTTGCATGTGACCACGAAGGTGTCGGCGTGCTCCGTAAGACGCCGCAGCCCGTTCATGAGCGAGCCGGGCTCATATTCGAGATACTCCTTTTGATGGAACCGCTCGGCCCATCGGCGTCGCACGCTGGCATCCGGGGAAGCGAGCCCCTGCAGTATGCAGCCGATGCCGTCTGCCTGAGCGAGGTCGCCGTACGCCTCTTGGAAATGAGCATCGGCGCAGAAAAGGTTGAGCCCCTCCGCCATGTCGAGTCCGTTGCTAGCGCCGATGATGACAAGATCCGCTTCGGCTAGCGCCCTGCCTATGCGAACTGCTTTCGCCGTCTCCATGCGCTACCTCCCCAGCGTCTTGCGCACGTCGGCAAGCACGTCGGCGATGTCGGCGCGAACGGCGAGCCCCCGATCCTCGATCGCGCGGGGGAGAAACTGCGTCTTGTTGTTTACGGCGATGTAGCTGGCCTGCGGTAACTGCGCCGTGAGGGCCCAGAACGGCTCCTGGATAAACGCGGGCGTCATGCGGCCCACACCCAGCTCGAGGAAGAGGATCCTCTGCCGTGCGTGCGCGTCGAGCCAGTCGGACACCTTGCGGTACTGCTCCTCGTAGAGTTCGCCCTGCAGGAAGTTGCCGTAGCCGCGAACCCAGGGGAACGCCTCTGCCCCGCAGTGCGGGCAGCGCGGCACGAGCTCTGTCGGAACCTCAAGGCCGTCTCCCATGGCCTCTACCATGCGGGAGACCGGCTCGACCGCATCCCACACCGCGTCGGTGCAACAGTGGGAGCACTGAAAGAAGCGGTGGTCGCCTTGGATCTCTGCCACTTTCTCCCAGGGATAGAGCTTCACAAACTGCGTGTCCTGGTTGGTGGTGAGCACGAAGAAATCCTTCTCGGCGATAATGGTGTCGAGGTCCCTGTAGGGCTTGCGCAGCGGGGCGTTGAGCGTGGTGTCGAGGAAGGTGGCGAGGTATCCCCAGCGCGCCTCGGCGGTGGGCCAGCGGTAGAACGACCCCTCGAAAGCGCCCTTGAAACCGTAGCGCTCGGCGAATTTGCCGAAATGCCTGCGATAGGTTGCGTTGTCCTCGTAATAGAAGTCGCCGCCGCCCGCCGCGGAGAGCCCAGAGGCCCCGCCCACCAGCACGCAATCGGCTTCCTCGATCATGCGGGCGAAGTCCCTGATTTGCTGGTCGTAGGGCTCGGGCTCGCGGTCACTCAGCTCATAGGGCGTGCCGCCGCTGCGGTAGGCGGCCTGAAGGGAAAACGATTGGTTGGTGAGCTCGATAACGAGCTGCTCGTACAGGGTCACTGGATACCTTCTTTCAGCTATTATAAACAGGTGTCTATAAAAAGTATCCATGTCGATTTGCTTAAGAGCAATGAACAGCTTCGGCCTGCTGTCGATAAACGAGCGTTTGCCGGGCATTGTCGAGCGTTGCAATTGGAGGGGTAATGGAAGCGGGGAAGATCGATCGTCGCCGACGCTATACACTCTCGGTCATACGGGAGGCGTTCTTCGCGCTGCTGGCCGAGGTCGGCTTCGCGAAGATGACGGTAGCGGATATTTGCCGCCGCGCCGATATCAACCGTGGCACGTTCTATCTGCACTACGAGGACAAGTTCGCCCTGCTCGACGCGCTTATCGACGAGGCCTTGGCGGCGGTGCCGCCGCTCGAGGGAACGGAGGCGGGTGCCCTCTGCCAGCGTCCGCCGGCAAACGATGACTATTATCTGCTCTACTCGGATGACGACGCGTACGCCCGGGTGGCACAGCGCGTCGTCGAGCGCGGCGCCGAGCAGATGGTTCCCTCGATCATGGAGGAGACTGGGCTTTCGCGCGAGGACGCCTATCTGCTCTTCGTCCACAACGTCCAGGGAAATCTCGCGGTCAACCGCCTGCTCGGTTGGAGGCGAGGGCCCGAGTTTGCCCACGCTCAGGAGCTGCTCAGCGCCTATTCCGAAGGGGGCATGCGGGCGGTATCGGCTCGTCACGATCCTCGTAGCTCGTCTTGACCGCATGTCATTTCAGGTAGGTGGCGTTGCTATGGGCCCTCTTTGATTTTCGACGTTGTATAAGGCAATCGCAATCGTCTTGAGCTTCTTTAGGGAACTTGAACAAGAGATATGGCCTGCTGGCGATTGATTAACACCATTCGTTTTGGTTACAAGAAAGCATGCTGCGCGCCTGCAGCATGAGGGAGAGGGAATCCTATGAATATCGTTGTATTGAGCGGCAGCCCGCGTAAGGGCGCTAATACCGATACCATGGTCGAGGCGTTTGCCGAGACCGCGCGTGAGGGCGGCCATACGGTCGAGGTCATCCGCGTTGCCAGCAAGAAGATCGCCGGCTGCTTGGGATGCCAGTACTGCTTCGCCCATGAGGGCGTCTGCGTGCAGAAGGATGACATGGCCAACGTGATTGAGTCGCTGAAAGACACCGACATGGTTGTCTTCGCTTCGCCTATCTACTGGTTTGATATCACTGCGCAGGAAAAGACCGCCATCGACCGCCTGTACGCCTTCGGTGCCACGGGATTCCCGTTCACCAAGACGGCCCTTTTACTCGATAGCCACAGCGAGGGTGTCTATGATGCGGCGATCGCTATGTACAAGTCAACCTGCGCGTACTGCAAGTGGGAGGACCAGGGCATTGTCACCATCAGCGGTATGACCGAGCGCGACAGCATGGCATCCTCGCCCAAGTTGAAAGAGGTGCGAGAGCTCGCTCGCAAGCTTGCCTAAGGACAAGAAGAACGCATGGCAATCAGCGTTGGTGGAAATGCTTGCTGTCCTTACCGAGAGATAGGGGCGCATTCCCTCAAGCGCGTATAGAACAATTATTAAACGCAGAAAAATAACTGAAAACAAATTAATCCGCGTTAAAATATTGTCAAACAGAAGTTCATGAGGGAAGGTTGCGCATGCGTCGCAAGGCAGACGAGCTCCTTAGGGAATGGCGAGACAGAGCTGATAGAAAACCTTTGCTGGTCAAAGGCGTGCGCCAGTGTGGCAAGACCTATTTGCTCAGAACGTACGCCCAGGATCTTTTCGAATCGGTTGTCTACGTTAATCTTGAGAACGACCGGTCGGCGCGAGCGGATTTTTCGGGCGGTCTTGACCCTCATTCGATCGTACGTGCGATCGAGGCTCGTACGGGACAGCGTATCGTGCCTGGCAAAACCTTACTGTTCATTGACGAGATCCAGGCATGCGAGGAAGCGCTCACTTCCCTTAAATACTTTTGCGAAGATGCTCCCGAGTATTACGTTGCGGCTGCCGGGTCGCTTCTTGGGGTTGCCATTAACCATCAGTCGTATTCGTTCCCCGTCGGAAAGACCGACTTGATTGAGATGACTCCACTCGATTTCGAGGAGTTTCTCTGGGCGATGGGGCACGATCAGCTGGTCGACGAGATACGCTCATCATTCGAGATAATGGGTCCTCTTGCGCCAAGCCTTCATGAAAAGGCGCTTGGGCTCTATCGACAGTATCTTGTTGTTGGCGGAATGCCCGAGGCGGTCCAAACGTACATCGATGATCAGTCAATCATTGATGTGGCCGAAAAGCATCGGATTATTCTCGACGGATATTCCGCCGACACCAATAAATATGCTGATGAACGCTTGAGTGCAAAGACGCGTGCGTGCTTCGATTCCATTCCACAGCAGCTTGCCAAAGAGAATCGTAAATTTCAATACAAGGTAGTGCGAGCGGGGGGCAATGCGTCTCTCTTTGGAGATGCTCTCGATTGGCTTGTATTGTCGGGTACGGTGGCGCGCTGCAGCCTAGTCGGGCAGATCGAAAGCCCCTTAGAGGCCTTCGTTAACCCTTCTGCTTTTAAAATCTATCAGGCGGATATAGGGCTGCTGGTCTCCAAGGCCGGTGCTCAACGCGCCGATATTCTTGCCGGTATCGGCGGCACATTCATGGGTGCACTTACCGAAAACTACGTTGCCCAACAGCTTTCAGCCATGGGTTATCCACTGCATTATTGGGCGCGAGATAATCGTGCGGAAATCGACTTTGTAGTAGAGAAGCAGGGATGCTTGTCTGCGATTGAAGTCAAGGCGGGGGAGAACACAAGATCTCGAAGTCTGTCCTCACTTAAAAAGACCCATCCGGGCGTGCGCCTTATCAGGCTATCGACTAAGCCCTTTGGAATGAATGATGGGCTTATGTCTGTTCCGCTTTATGCGGCATTTTGTCTATAGGGATGATGCTGGTGTAATGCATGGGGCCCGGGGCGCAGCGTTTACTGCGCTCCGGGCCCCGCTGCTTTGTAAAACCATGACGGTTTAGTCGCCGTTGTTTTAGTCAAACAAACTCGGCATGTCATTTTCCTTCATGAGGGCGCCGGCGGAGGGCAGGCTCTGCGCGGTGAACTTCTCGGCCGAGACGCCGGCGCCAAGGATTTCCTCGGTCGTGCCGACGGTGGTGACCGAGCGGCCCTTCTTGGCCGTAAAGGCCTGGACGCCCTGCGTGTTGGTGGTCGTCTTGGTCTTGAGCAGCGACGTGTTGAAGTTCATCAGGCGGTAGTCGCTCGAGACCAGCGCGAGGTCGCGGTCCTCCTTGAGCACCTGCGCATACAGCAGCTTGCTGCCGCCGTAGATGGCGTTCTTAAGGCGCTTGCGGTTGGTCTTGGTAGCGTATCCAGAAAGCGCGACACGCACCACGCGGCCGTTCTCAAAGACGAACAGCACGTCGGCCTTGTAGTCCTCGGGGTCGATGGCCCAGATGACGCTCTCGTCGGGTTCCATCTCAAGATCGGTCGGAAGGTACGAGCCCAGCTGGGCCGACTTGGTGTCCTCAAACGCCGCGACCTTGCACTTGTACACCTGGCTCTTGTTGGTAAAGACCAGCAGCTCGTGGGTGTTGGAGGACGGGAACTCGATAAAGGGTTTGTCGCCGTCCTTGTACTTGAGCGTGGTCGCCTTCTTGAGCACGCGGTCCGTCATCTTCTTTAGGTAGCCATCGCGCGAGAGCATGATGGTGACCGGGTACTCCTCGACCTCGGGCTCCAAGCTTACCTCGATAACCTCATGGGGCTCGATCCTGCCCGTGCGGCGCGGCATCACGTACTTCTTGTTGACCGCGGCCAGCTCGTCGCTGATGACCTTCTTGATGTTCTCCTCGCTGGAGAGGATCTCCTCAAGCTCGGCAATCTCGCCCTCGAGCTTAGCGATGTCCTTGGTGCGGTTGAGGATGTACTCCTCGTTGATGTTGCGGAGCTTGAGCTCGGCAACAAACTCGGCCTGGGTCTCGTCGATGTCGAAACCCTTCATAAGGTTGGGCACGACCTCGGCCTCGAGTTTGGTGCCGCGGATGATGGCGATGGCCTTGTCGATGTCGAGCAGAATCGCCTCGAGGCCGTGCAGCAAGTGCAGGCGCTCGGACTTTTTGCCCAGGTCAAAGTTGATGCGGCGACGCGTGGACTCAATACGCCACTTGACCCACTCGTGCAGGATCTGGCGCACGCCCATAACACGGGGATAGCCGTCGACGAGCACATTGAAGTTGCACGAGAACGAATCCTGCAGCGTGGTCGAGCGATAGAGCTTGGCCATGAGCTTGTCGGGGTCGACACCGCGCTTAAGGTCGATGGCGATGCGCAGGCCCGAAAGGTCGGTCTCGTCGCGGATGTCGGCGATCTCTTTGACTTTGCCCTCTTTGGAGAGCTTGACGATGCGCTCGATGATGACATCGGTCTTGGTGGTGTAGGGGATCTCGTAGACCTCGATAATGCGCTCTTCGGGAATCCAGCGCCAACGGGAGCGGATTTGGAAGCTGCCAAGGCCGGTCTCGACGATCTTCTCCATCTCCTCGCGGCGGTAGATGATCTCGCCGCCGGTCGAGAAGTCGGGCATGGGCATGTACTCGAGCAGATTGCAGTCGGGGTCCTTGAGGTAGTGCATCGTGGCGGTACAGACCTCGTTGAGGTTGAAACCGCAGATGTCGGACGCCATGGCGACGCCGATGCCCTTATTGGCCGAGACGAGGATGTTGGGGAACGTGGTGGGCAACAGGCGCGGCTCCTTCATGGCGCCGTCGTAGCTGTCGACGAAGTCGACCGGGTCCTTATCGATGTCCTTGAAGATCTCGGCGCTGATGGGGGAGAGCTTGGCCTCGGTGTAACGCGAGGCGGCGTAGCTCAGGTCGCCCGAATAATACTTGCCAAAGTTGCCCTTCGACTCCACGAAGGGGGCGAGCAGTGCCTCGTTGCCGGTTGCCAGGCGCACCATCGTCTCGTAGATTGCGGCATCGCCGTGCGGGTTGAGCTTCATGGTCTGGCCCACGATGTTGGCGCTCTTTTGGCGCTCGCCCTTGAGCAGGCCCATCTTGTACATAGTGTAGAGCAGCTTGCGGTGCGAGGGCTTAAAGCCGTCGATCTCGGGGAATGCACGCGAGACGTTGACGCTCATAGCGTAGGGCATGTAGTTGACCTCGAGCGTCTGCGTAATCGGCTGGTCGGTGACCTCGGAGTGCAGGCCGATGACGTTCTCGGCGTTGACCTGCTTTTTCTTTGGCTGGTTCTTCGTCTTCTTCTTTGCCACGATTTCCTCTTGAACTATTTGTGGGCCGTCGTTATCGATTTGCTGCTATTGCAGGTCCAGCTGGTCCAGGTATTCCTTGCCGTGCTCGGAGATATGGCGCTTGCGGCCCGCCTCGTCGTTGCCCAGCAACAGGTTGAACATGGTTTCCATCTTGGTGACGTCCTCGGGCTCCACCTTGATCAGACGGCGCGTCTCGGGGTTCATGGTGGTGAGCCACATCATGTCCGGATCGTTCTCACCAAGACCCTTGGAGCGGTTGATGGAGCACTTCTGGTCGCCGATCTCCTTGAGGATGCCGTTCTTCTCGAGCTCGGTGTAGGCAAAGTAGGTCTTCTCTTTGCAGTTGATCTCGTAGAGCGGCGACTCGGCGATATACACGTAGCCCTCGTCGATAAGTGTGGGCACCAGGCGGTAGAGCATGGTGAGCACGAGCGTGCGGATGTGGTAGCCGTCGACGTCGGCGTCCGTACAGATGATGACCTTGTTCCAGTTGAGGTTGTCCAGGTCAAAGGCACCGAGGTTCTTGATGCGCTTGTCCTTAATCTCCACGCCGCAGCCCAGCACGCGCATAAGGTCCATGATGATGTCGGACTTAAAGATGCGCGGATAGTCCTCCTTCAGGCAATTGAGGATCTTGCCGCGGACGGGCATAACACCCTGGAACTCGGCATCGCGCGAGGTGCGAATGGCGCCTGCTGCCGAGTCGCCCTCTACGATGTAGATCTCACGACGGTTCTTGTCCTTGGAGCGGCAATCGATGAACTTTTGCACGCGGTTGGCCATGTCGGTCTTTTGCTGCAGGTTGGTCTTGATGCTCTGACGCGTCTTCTCGGCGTTCTCGCGCGAGCGCTTGTTGATGAGCACCTGCTCCATGATCTTGTTGGCGGCGTCTTTGTTCTCGATCAGGTAGGTCGAGAGGCGCTCCTTAAAGAATGCCGTCATAGCCTGCTGGATAAAGCGGTTATTGATGGCCTTCTTGGTCTGGTTTTCGTAGGACGTCTGGGTGGAGAAACAGTTGGTCACCAACACCAGACAGTCCTGGACGTCTTGCCACTTAATGCCGCTCTCGTTTTTGTTGTACTTGCCCTGGCTCTTGATGTAGGCATCGATGGCGCTGGTCAGGGCGCTGCGGGCCGCCTTCTCCGGCGAGCCACCGTTCTCGAGCCATGATGAGTTGTGGTAGTACTCCTGCATTGTGAGGGTGCGCGAGAAGCACATGCACGCGGTGATCTTTACGTTGTAGTCGGGCAGGTCCTCGCGGTCGCGACCGCGACGGTCGGCCTCGATAAAGAAGGGCTCGGTGAGGTAGTCGGCACCGACCTTCTCGAGCACGTAGTCCTCGATGCCCTTGGGATAGCAAAAGTCCTCTTCGGAAAACTCGCCATCGTCGCCCTCAATGCGCAGGCGGAAGGTAACGTTGGCGTTGACCACGGCCTGGCGGCGCATGGTCTCGCGATACCACTCGTGGGGGATGCTGATGGAGGTAAAGACCTCAAGATCGGGGCGCCACTTGATGGTGGTGCCGGTGCGGTCCTCGTCGCTGGGCTCAATCTCGAGCGCCTTCTTTTTGGCACCGACGACCTTGCCCTTCTTAAAGTGCAGGGAGTACTTGTTGCCGTCGCGCCAAACCGTGACGTCCATATACTCGGAGGCATACTGGGTCGCGCACGAGCCCAAGCCGTTGGTGCCGAGCGAGAAGTCGTAGTCGCCACCCTGGTTGTTGTTGTACTTGCCGCCGGCGTAGAGCTCGCAAAAGACGAGCTCCCAGTTAAAGCGCTTTTCGGAGGGGTTCCAGTCGAGCGGGCAGCCGCGGCCGTTGTCCTCCACCTGAATAGAGCCATCGCGAAAGGCGGTAAGGGTGATGAGCTTGCCGTAGCCCTGGCGCGCCTCGTCAACGGCGTTGGACAGGATCTCGAAGGCAGCATGCGCGCAGCCATCGAGTCCGTCCGAGCCAAAGATGACGGCGGGGCGCAGGCGTACGCGCTCCTCATCCTTGAGCTGACGAATACTGTCGTTACCATAGTTTGCGGTGTTTTTTGCCATGCTCGCTCTCTCGATGCTCCTTTGCTGCGTTTTAGTCATATAGATAGTCAAGGTAGCATAGCCCAGCCCACAGACGATTCCAACCAACACGAAATCCATCGAACAATCGTTCGAATTAACGGGTATAGTGTTTAGTGGTAGCGCGGCATTGTTAAACAAATTTGGATACAAACGAATTTTATTTAATAGGGACCTAGTTTTACTAAACAAAATCGAACGATTATGGGTGACACGATTCAGAAATTCGATGAGTTCGCGGATGCCCAGTCTTACCCGGACAAAACCGAGTCGGTTCTGTCCGGGTAAGACTGAATGGCGAATCGAAACTGCTATATCCGTATACCGATGACAGATATAGTTGACATCAATTAGTCGATGCAATATATTTCTGGCATGTTGCAACGGATATTTGTCCAATATGACGAAAGGAACTTTATGCCGGGCAAAAAGAACCTCCGCATGAAGGCGGCGCGCGCGGCGGCTGGCCTTTCGCAAGCCGATTTAGCCCAAGCCGTGGGCGTTACGCGCCAGACCATCGGCCTTATCGAGGCGGGCGGCTACAACCCCACGCTCAACCTGTGCGTGGCAATCTGCAAAGCGCTGCGCGTTACGTTGAACGACTTGTTTTGGGACGACGAGACCAAAGCCGACCCCAACGCTCTTTAGGAGTTCACTATGAAATTTGAAGATCTGAAAATCGTGCAAAAGTGGCGTGAATATGCCGGCCCAAAGGATGAACGCCTGGAGGCTGAGAACGCGAAGATCTACAAGATTGGTTTCGTGCTGCTTTCGTTTGGCATGTTGATGATCTTTTTCTACCAGTTTATAGCTCGACAGGTTGCGTGGGTTCACAGCGACGCCAGTGAAATGCCGCATGGCTTTGCAACGCCATTCGAGGCAGCCATGTATTTGTGGCTCGTTCTCGTGATGTTGATTTGCGCAGGACTGCAAACGCGGAAGGGCTATGTCGATACCAATCGTTTTGGGCAAACCGAGCATCTTCCTGTTGGATATTTCCTGCTTGTCAGCGGTCTTAGCGGCGCCGCGTTCGCGCTTGTTATTGCCGCAATGCGCTGTGTCGCTGAGGCGCAGATCGTACCGCTCGAAAGCGTCTTTTGGTTGGCGAACCTGGCCACGGGCGTGTTCTGCGGTGCGACGATTTTCGCGGCCACGTTTGCTGTCCTGTGTGCAACGTTTTTCACGGCGAAAAGACGCCGTGCCAAGCTCGAGGCAGAACTCGACTCCTCAGACGACATCTAATGCGCAATGGGCCGGCTCTGGGTATCCAGAACCAGCCCATTTTGATGTTCGATTAGCCGAGTCGGCGCCTCTCACAAAAGTAAGTAGGAGCTAGCGAGGCCTATCCGAATTGACCTCATTGGCGGTGTCGGTTTCGAGCGCCGTGCGGCGGGCGCTGTAGGCGACGAGGCCGGCGCCTGCCGCGGCGAGTGCTGCAGCGGCTGCCGTAAGGGGAGCGTTGACATCGCCCGTGCCCGCAAGTGCGCCCGCTTTTCCGGAGCGCTTGTTATTGTCGTGGTCCTTGCCACTGCCGGAGCTGCTTCCGCCGGAGCCGCCGCCCTCGTCAGTACCGCCGCCACTTGAGCCACCATCGCCGTCCGCCGGCATCGGGGCGTCGTGAAGTCCTGTCGTATCCGCGCTGTCGCATACACCGACCTGAACTTCCGAGCGTTCGCATGCCGCGTCGGGCACATGAAGCTCGTGCAGTACGGCACCCAGCGCCGAGTTTGCGCCCGGTCGAATTTCCTCGAGCGTTACGGGATCGAGCGCCACCAGATTACGCGCCTTCGCATACAGCGTTACGCGTTTGCCCACTTCGTCGCTCCAACTCTCGGGGATGGCGAAGCTCATGCGGAACTGTGCCGTGCAACCCGGTGCCAGCACGGCGTTGCCGTTGTCGGCTACCAGCGGGTGCGTTGCAAAACGTGTGCCCAGCGTCTCGAGTGCGTACTTCACGTGTGCCATGTCGTTGGCCGAAGCGTCCTCGGCAAGCTCTGGATCGTAGATCGAAGCCATGCGTGCGTTCACTCCGAATCCGATGGATGCGCTGGAGAACGGCTGACTGGAGCCCTCTCGGTACAGATCGATCGTGCCGGCGGTCAGCAAGGTGTTGCCGTCGTTTCGCACCGTGACCATGAAGGATTCGCCTGCTGCTCCGGGTACCACCGCGCCCGAGGTAGCGACCGCGCCCGTCGGAGTGGCACACGCCACCAAGGGCACTTCGATGCCGTGCAGCTCCGCCTTGCTCTGCTCGGCACTCACAATGTGCGTGGCGAGCGCGGAGAGCATGCCTCCCGACGTCAAAAATGTCGTTATCTGATCGACGGGATGGTCCAGCTCGCACATCACGAACGGCTCCGTGAACAGATCGCCTGCCAAGGTGCTGGCGAAGATGCGGAAGTGCTTGCCCATTACTGCTACCGGGTTGCCTTCTTCGTCGTAGGTTTGCCCCACCTTGCCATCGGTGTTCTCTACATAGAGCGCGCACCTGCCGTTGTTGCTTACGCTAAACGATGCCGGGCCACAGCCTGCGGCACCCACGGGCTGCGTTGCAAATGCCGATGCGCCTCGCGTCCAAGTAATATGCTGCAGCTGCTCGTTGACGGTGGCCAAAAAGCCCGAATGTTGTGGCCACGGCACCGCATGGGGCACCGTGGCGTCTGGTGGCATAACGCCCCAGCCCGCAATGGACTGGCCGATCACGGCGTACGATGCGCAGCCGCAACCGTCTGCGGTCTCGTACGCAACGGGCACCACCATTTTGCCGTTGATATTCTCGGGCTCGCTCAGCTCGATACTCGACGGTGCTTGCGGAAAGCGAAGAACTTGGCGGAACGTCAGGCTGTCGCCCAAATCATCCGACCACAGGGTAAAGCATTCCAGCGCAACCTCGGCCTCGCTGCCGAGCGCCTTCTCTGCGGTGGTTCCGCGGCGGTGGAGGTAGGCACCCGACAGGCGTCCGTCGACCAGCGTCTTGCCTACCGTGATGCGCGGGCACTGCAGGCAATGGTAGCCATCCTCTTGCAGGCGGCCGCGCGAGATGCTGCGCCATGACGTATGCGACACCACGCGGATCTCGTCATTACTTATGCGCAGGCGCACAACGGACAGTATGCCGGCTGTGCTTGCCGTATCGAAAAGGGTGTTGTCGCCGGCGGGGCGCTCGCCCGAGACCAGCAGCACGTAGGCGTCCTGGTTTCCTCTTCCGTCCGTATATTCCACCACGTCGAAGTCGTAATCGAATATGCCGTCGCGCTCCACGTCGCCCTCGCCAAACCCAAGGGGAAAGTCCACGGGCGTGGGAGCGGACCACGTGCCGTTTGCCTTTGTGTGCACCACCAGGCGCGAGCGGCCATTGTCGCCGTAGCGCACCGAGGCGATACGGAACAGGCATTCTACGCTGGCAATCATCGTTAGCTTCATGTGGGCTTCGCTGAGCACGCCGGAAAACAGCACGTTGTCGCTCGAGGGTTTTATGCCGCCACGCTCGTCCTCCGACACGCCGGCAGAATTGGCGTTCGGGTCCGCAACGGCGTTCGTTGACTGACCGATGTAGGTGTACTCATGCATCGGCGCGGCATTTTCGTCGTTCTCCATCAGCGCGTGGACGAAATGTTCGACCTGTCCCGTGTCGTCGCTCTCCGCGTTCGTCTCGAGCTCAATGCGCGTGACCGTTTGATCCCAATCGCGCACGACAGGCGCGGCGTTTACGGCAGTGGCCTTAACCTCGGCGCGTGCGAGCAGCTCGGCGTTGGTGACGATGGTGGCCGATGCGATAAACTGCGGCACACCACCTGCCTCGGCGTTGCCGGCCGAGCCGAAACAGGCATCCAGCGTATAAGGCGTATCTCCACCCAATGCCAGCTCAGAGCGTTGGAGCACATACTGGGCGCCATTGTTCACCGATATATTCCACGAATCGATGAGTGTGGGCCACGACCCCGACCAAGCCTTGGTGGTCCACTTGAACATTACGAACTGGAGTATCACATCGACATCGACGTCTGCACCTACGCGCAGCCGCGGAAGCTGGTGTCCATCTGCCTTCTCGTACCCAATGAACAGCGTGAGGGATGCGGCGCCGCGCACGGCAGACGAAGCGACGCCTGCAACGCCGGCGCCAAAGGTGACGGCAAGCCCGATCTGGATGGTGAACGAGCCCGACGTGTTTGAATAGTCGAGCGAAATGTTTTTAAAAAACGCCGCGCCGCTACCGTGCGTGTGGGCACCCACAGCGAGCGCCAGCTTCGCCAGCACCCAAGGGTTGACGTTTAGGAAAAATGGCACCGGTCCTAGGGTAAACTGCTCGGTCCAATTGAGGTCGGTTCTTACCTGGAAGAGGGCCTTAATATTGCCGTATGCGGGGTCGTTGTTGTTACCCCAGGTTTTGCCCACCCAATCGTAGGCAAGCGAGCCGTACAGCTGTGTGGCGATATCCATCGTGAACAGCGGCGTGCAATGGTGGCGAAGGAGCTTGGTGTTTCTTGGATCGGTGCCCGAACCGGCACTCATACTCTTGTACTGATTCCACTTCCCCTCCATCTCGTCGAGGTAGCGGTTTGCCTGCTTGGCGCCCGACTCGCGCGGCGATTTCTTCCAGTATTCCGGATCAGGGTTGCCCGAATCGTTCATATAGCTGGCTGGTTTGTATCCTCCACCAAACAGCACGTATCCAGCAAACGAGAAATCGAAGAGGATCGGAAATGTGGGCATCCAGCACGTGAACTTATTACCACCGATGCCGGGAAACGATGCGGGGAAATCAAACGGAGTGATCTCTTGGTCCATAGTGGTGGGGACGATAGTGGTCGATCCGGATTCCGCCTTTGCCGCCGGCGCGGTAACAACGACCATGGGGGAGGAGAGCGTGTAGGTTTTGCCCTGGTAGTCGAGGACAAAGCGCAGCTTGCATCCTTCTTCCAGAAGGCTCGACGCTGCATCGAGGAACTTGTCTTCGAGTGTGAACGTCGCCAGATTATCCGCGCCCGATGCGCTGGCCTTGATCTGACCAATCTGCGTGACGGTTTCGGTTGAGCTGCCCGCAGCGGGCATCACTTTATTGATATGCAATGTTGCCTGCCCGCCCTGCGGCAGATGAGCCTGCACGGTAAATGCGTGCGTATCGGGCTGCTCGTTTGCCGTGTCGTCCTTCGGCAATGCCATGAACGTGGCTTCAGCGTACTGGATGTCCCATTCGTCGAATGTGAGCTGGCGGAAGTACGGCTCGCCGTCGGAAAGCGGACGCGTGGGCGCGGTTATGGCGGTGCCGCCCTGGATACGCGCAAGGGGAATCTCGACATCGCGGTAGCCCGCCATGCTAATGGAGATGCCGCCGTTAAAGTCGTACGCGTCAAGGAGCTTTGCCTCGTCTACGTAGCCTTCCGAAAGCGAGGCAATCTCAAAGATGGCGGTGCCTTCGTCATCGGTCGTGGCGGCGAGCTGCTTGCCTGCGGCGTAGCGCGACGTGAGCGTGACCTTGGCGCCAGCGATAGGCGTATTCTTGTTGGCGACGTCGACCACGACCACACCAAACATGGTGCGCGAGAGAACGAGCACCTTGAAGGGATCTTCTTCGTCGGCATAGGCCGCGGTGGGCGCGAACGGCAGCAGGAAGGCATTTTCGCTTCCCGGCACGCGAGGCAACATAATGCTCGCCAGCGAGGACGCTCCAGCAACAAGTAACGAACGGCGATCAAGCATCTTGGGCTCCCATCCCGCAAATATCGGTGGAAATAATCCAATTTTGCGAGAAGACGCTTCGTGGCGGTAGTGCCGTTCAAGGGTCAAAATGTCCAAATTGATCGAGCGAAGCGCCGGGTTCCGGAACGCGTTCGATGCGCTTGGCAGAGCCCGGTCGCTAACGCAACATGTGCGCGACCAGCTCGGCGCGTGTGCCGATGCCAAGCTTTGCGTATACGCCGGATAGGCGGTTTTTGACGGTGCCCGGCGATACTCCCATATGGCCTGCGATTTCAGCGTTGGTCCATCCGCGGCAGGCGAGCATGGCCATGGTGAACTCTGTAGTCGTTAAATCGTCGGCAACGTCCTCGCCCGAATCGGGGTTGTGGATGCGCCGCCAGCCGTAGCTGAAGCGGTACGTGATCTCGATGATGCGTGCGAAGTCGTCAGGGTATTGCGTTTTTAGGCATGCCTCGATGAGCCCCTGCAAAAGGCCGTGGTGCTCGCCAATGAGCTCGATAAGGCCGTCGGGGCGCGCAATGTCCCAAGCGGCTCCAAAATGCGCTTTTGCGGCGTCGATGTCCTTGAGGCTCATGCATGCCATGGAAGCTGCCAGGTGCAGGAACAGTTCCGAGATGGGATAGCTTCCCTGTTTCATAATTAGGGCGTTTTCCGCCATGCCCAGGCTGCGGCCGTATTCGCCGCGCAGATACAAGGCGTGCGCCATCACGTAGCTGGCGAACAGTCGCAGGCCTTCGGGCAGATGCGCCGCAAGTGGATAAAACTCTTCGGCAGAATACGGGGAAGGCAAGTGCAGCAGGACGCTCGCGGCCGAGGCGAACAGGATATGCGTGGCGTGGACGGCGGGCGATTCCTCGTCGGCCGGCGTATCGAGGATGCCCGCAAGGCACCGGCGGGCGTCGGCGATACGGTTGAGCGACAGACTGGCGTATCCGCAGATAAAGCATGCGGAATAGCGCAGCGCGGGATCGGTGACGTCAAGATAGGGGTGCGCCGTCTTGGCGGCGAGTGCGGCCTGTCCGCGAAAGTACAGCGCTTCTGCCGTGGCGATGGCGCGTGAATCGGGGTCGGAAATGCCTGCAACCGCAGCGTCAATCTGCCCCGGCACAAAGGCGGTGCACATCAACGGCATGGGAACGCATGGGTAGCCATCGCAGTCCATCTTCCATCTCCCAACAGCTGGCAACACTAGCAGCAATTGTACTCTTGTTGCTCGGGACTGGAATTTGTGGGTATCGCCTACGATTGTGCCGAACGTATAAAGGAAGAGTCTATTGGCGATGCTCCCAAGGTGGCTACCGAAGTCTAGCTGACCTTGGGATATAGAAAAACTGCCGCCCCTGCAAAAAGCTCTGTCGCAGCGATGGGAAACGCATCTCGTTCTGCATATAATGAGGTCATGTGACGGTGCGTTTGCATACGTGTAACGCATTCCCATCGAACCGAAAAGGAGCTCTGCATGGATCCCAACAAGCGTCCCGACGACATGGTGCGTATCACCACTCCCGAACTTGCCCAGGCGTTCATCGAAGAGCAGGTCGCTGCAATCCGCGAGCAGATCGGCGACAAGAAGGTCCTGCTGGCCCTTTCGGGCGGCGTTGACAGCTCGGTTGTCGCGGCCTTGCTCATCAAGGCCATCGGCAAGCAACTCATCTGCGTGCACGTGAACCACGGCCTGATGCGCAAGGGCGAGAGCGAGCAGGTCGTCGACGTCTTCAAGAACCAGATGGACGCCAACCTGGTCTATGTTGACGCGACTGATCGCTTCCTGGATAAGCTCGTGGACGTCGAGGAGCCCGAGGCCAAGCGTAAGATTATCGGCGCCGAGTTCATTCGCGTGTTCGAGGAGGAGGCCCGCAAGGTTGGCGACGAGGTTAGCTTCCTCGCCCAGGGCACCATCTATCCCGACATCCTGGAGTCCCAGGATGGCGTGAAGGCTCACCACAACGTGGGCGGCCTGCCCGATGACCTGCAGTTTGAGCTCTGCGAGCCCGTCAAGCTGCTGTACAAGGACGAGGTGCGCGTCGTGGGCCGCGAGCTCGGCCTGCCCGAGAACATGGTTGAGCGTCAGCCGTTCCCCGGTCCTGGCCTGGGCGTCCGCTGCCTTGGCGCCATCACCCGCGACCGTCTTGAGGCGCTGCGCGAAGCCGACGCCATCGTGCGCGAGGAGATCGACAAGGCAGGTCTGACCATCTGGCAGTATTTTGCCGTCGTGCCCGACTTCCGCGCCACCGGCGTGCGCGAGGGTAAGCGCGCCTACGACTGGCCCTGCATCATCCGCTGCATCAACACCGTTGACGTCATGACCGCCGAGGTGCCCGAGCTCGACTGGGCGCTGCTCAAGCGTATTACCGCTCGCGTCACCGCCGAGGTTCCCGGCATCTGCCGAGTGTGCTACGACCTCACGCCGAAGCCCGTCGGCACGGTCGAGTGGGAGTAAGCTAACTCAGCTGGTAGGCGACGAGAACTAGCAGATGTGACAAAGGGACAGTCCCTTTGTCACATCCTCGATATTATGTGCGGGATGGTACGCCACGCGGCGTGCCATCCCGTTCGTTATTTTAATGAGCCGAGTGCGCGAGTGGGAAGAGTCACGAGCATGGTCGTTCCGCGCTCCGAGCTCTTTTCGACCTCGATGGAGCCGCCGTGAAGTGCGGCGATCTCCCAGACCAGCGCAAGCCCCAGCCCCACGCCGCCGTATGCCCTGCTGCGCGATTTGTCGACGCGATAGAAGGGCTGAAAGATGCTCGTCTGGTATTGCTCGGGAATGCCCGGCCCCTGGTCGCGCACGCGTAGCAGCACGCGGTCGCCTTCGGCGCAGGCGTTGATTTGCACGGTCGAGTTGGGCGCGCTATAGCGTATGGCGTTTTCGGTCAAGTTGAACAGCAACCGATAGATCAGCGTGTCGCTGCCGATCGTTTGCGCGTCGCCCTCACTTGTAAGCGTGATGTCTTTTTGCTCGGCAAGGGGTGCCAGGTCCGTGAGCACTTCTTCGATCATCGGCGCTAGGTCAATCACATCGTTGCAAGGGACACTGCGCAGCTCGCTCATCTCGAGCAGGGTCTTTGTCATGTGCGTCATTCGCTCGGTCTGCTCCTGCAGCAGCCCGAGCAGGCTCGCTGTATCGGCGTCGACGTCGGGGTGCTCGGCGCAAAACAGCTCGACCTGGGCCTGCATGAGCGCAAGTGGCGTGCGCAGCTCGTGCGCCGCATTGCCCGTAAACTGTCTTTGTGCGGAAAATCCCTCGTCAAGGCGGGCAATCATGTCGTTAAACGACGCGCTGCAGCGCCTGAGTTCAGAGGGCACGTCCTCGCTGATTTTTGTGTCGGCGAGGTTGTCGGGCCGCACGCTCTCGACTTGCGTCGCAAAGAAGCGCAACGGCCGCAGCGCATGTCCGCTTACAAAGTAGGCCAGCACGCCGCCGAGCAGCGTCACCGCCGCAGTTATATACCAGCTCGTCGCGCCAAACGATTCTTGGGCGTCGTTCACGACGATGGTCAGCGCGTCGTCGAGCTCTTTGTTTGTCGGGTCAAATGAGCTGGGCGAGGCCGCCTCCACCTTGCTGTGCGCCGACGCTTCTGCACCAATCGAGTCCATGTAGCGCATGCCGGAGTAGCCAACCAGGCAATTCATAAGTACGCAGGTCGAACATATCAGCAGTGCCGTCATCAACGTGATGCGCCACTGCAGCGACAACCGCTTCATTTGCCATCCTCCATAACGTAGCCTTCGCCGATTCGGTTGCGGATGGGGTCGTGCCCCAACGCGCCGCGCAGCTTTTTGCGCAGCGACGAGATGTGCACGCGGGTCGCGTTGCTAAAGCTGTTGACGCTGCTGTCCCATACGTGGTCGATGAGCTCCTCCTGGCTCACCGGCCGCCCCTGGTTAAGCATCAGGTATTCCAAGATGCCGGTCTCCTTGCGCGTGAGGGACAGGATCTCGTCGCCCACTGTGGCGAGGCGCGCCTTGGTGTCAAAGCTCAGCGATCCACAGGTTAGAACAACGTCGCTTTGTGTAAAGCGTCTGAGGGTAAGGCTGCGAATCCTTGCCGCAAGCTCGTCAAGATGAAACGGCTTGGTGAGGTAGTCGTTGGCGCCCGCATCGAGCCCCGCTACCTTGTCGGAGACCTCGCCACGTGCCGAGAGCACAAGCACCTTGGTCTCACAATCAGCTGTCCTGAGTTGCCTGAGCACGGTCATGCCGTCGACATGGGGGAGATTGAGGTCGAGCACGACAAGATCAAAGGTCTCGACATCGAGCAGATCGAGGGCCTGCTGCCCGTCGTAGCAGCAGTCGACGCTATAGGCCAAGTTGCGCAGGCTGCGTGCGATCGCATCGCACAGCGCCCGCTCGTCCTCGATGACCAAGATGCGCATAACGTTCTCCTTGCATAATCATTCACGCTTAACACGGATTTTATAGTCGGTATGGTCCAATGGGTCGCGAAACGAAAGGAGTGGTCAGATTGTTCAAAGCGATTAAGCCTGTGGCGCAGGTGGCTTTGCTGATCGTTGGGGTAGCCATGGTTGGCTTTGGAATTATGCGCGGCGAGGCAGATGCCGTGCTGGCCAAGGCAATCAGGCTGTGCTTGGAGTGTATCGGAATTGGATAAAAGAAAAAACACTGCATCGCATCTTTTAGCGCGATTTCGTGGATTGATTCAGGCGGCGGCGACGCTTGCGACCAATATTCACCTGCCTAACTTTGCCAAGGGCGGCATCTACCAGGGAGCGGGCAAAGCCGTCTGCGTGCCGGGCCTCAACTGCTACTCGTGTCCAGCGGCCTCGGGTGCGTGCCCCATCGGGTCGTTTCAGTCGGTGGTGGGCTCGTCTAAGTTTAGCTTCTCGTATTACGTCACCGGAACGCTCATTCTGATCGGCGTGCTGCTGGGACGTTTTGTATGCGGCTTTTTGTGCCCGTTTGGATGGCTACAAGAGCTTTTGCATAAGATTCCCAGCAAAAAGCTCTCCACGAAAAAGCTCAAGCCGCTCACGTACATCAAGTATGCCGTGCTGCTGTTTGCCGTGGTGCTGCTGCCCGTCTTGGTGGTTAACGATGTGGGTATGGGCGACCCGTTCTTTTGCAAGTACATCTGCCCGCAAGGTGTGCTCGAGGGCGCGATTCCGCTGTCCATCATGAACGTGGGAATCCGCTCCGCGCTGGGAAAGCTCTTTTCCTGGAAGCTCGCGATCCTCATTGTGGTTGCGGTGCTGAGCGTGCTGTTCTATCGCCCCTTCTGCAAATGGATTTGCCCCCTCGGCGCATTTTATGCGCTCATGAACAAGGTGTCTTTGCTGGGGATCCAGGTTGACCAGTGCAAATGCGTCTCGTGCGGCAAGTGCGCCAAGGTGTGTCAAATGGACGTGGACGTTACGCGTACGCCCGACCATGCCGAGTGCATTCGTTGCGGCAAATGCGTGGGCGCGTGCCCCGTCGATGCTATTAGCTTTCGCTATGGGCTGGGTGTGACGGGCGACAAACCCGCGCAGTCCACGCAAGCCTGCGAAAACAAATAGGTACCTATATAAGTTTCGATATAAACGGAGGAACCATGAAACTGTCAAAAATTGCAGCTCTGTTGATGCTGCCCGTGCTGGCGCTGACTCTCGCGGCGTGCTCTGCCCCCAAGGGCGACGCGAAGGGTGCTACGAGCGGCGATGCGCAGATTGCCGAGCTCATAGCGCAAAAGCCGTCGAGTGCCGAGGAGGCGGCCGAGCTGTACCAGCAGCTGCTGCAAAAGGAAAACGAGATCTTTGCGAGCGATAACGCCCTATGGGAAAAGGTGTTCCTTGCGGCCAACAAAGACACTCCCATGATTGAGGACGGCAAGAACTACGGTGACTTCTTGCTCGATACCATCGAGGGCGCCAAGGATCAGTTTGCGGCTGACGAGCTTAAGACGCTTAAGGCCGGCGCGCAGCAGGTCAAGGAGATCGAGGACAAGCTCATGGCGCTGGAGAAGGAGTTCCCCGGATGCGGCAGCACGCCCGGCGAGGGGGAGAGCGTCGATGCCTCGACCGCAGGCATGACTAACGGCGAGAGCGGGGAGACGAAGTTCCCCAGCTTTAAGGGCAAGGACTTGGACGGCAACGATGTAAACAGCGACGAGCTGTTCTCCAAGAACAAGGTCACCGTCATGAACTTCTGGTTTACCACCTGCAAGCCGTGCGTGGGAGAGCTGGGCGATCTGGAGAAGCTCAACAAGGAGCTTGCCGAGAAGGGCGGCCAGGTCGTGGGCGTTAATTCCTTTACGCTCGATGGCAACAAAGACGAGGTGGCCGATGCCAAGGACGTGCTTTCCAAGAAGGGCGTGACGTATAAGAACATCTGGTTTAAGTCGGACAGCGAGGCCGGAAAGTTCACCTCCAACCTGTACTCGTTCCCGACCACCTACGTGATCGACCAGAACGGTAACATTGTGGGAGAGCCGATCATGGGCGGCATCAACTCCGCTGAGCAGCGCGAGGCGCTCAACAAACTGATCGATCAGGCACTCGCGAAGAGCGAACAGTAAGTCCGTGGGACAGACAACTGAAGGGGAGTCGCTGGAAACAGCGACTCTTTTTTCTGCTTCGGGGTAGCATCATGGGTATACGTCGAAAGGGCACGCAGCTTTTCGTGCATTGCCCGAGCGGTGCGCGAAGCAACCAAGCTGTGAGTTTTCTTAAGCGTTCTGGGTATGGCAGTGTCAAGAATATCGGCGGCATAAGCGGCTACACGGGAAAGGTGGTGCGTTAGCTATGAAGGTGGTTATCGTTGGAGGCGTCGCGGGCGGCGCATCGGCGGCGGCACGTTTGCGCAGACTCGACGAGCAGGCCCAAATTGTCATCTTTGAGCGCACGGGTTTTGTATCGTATGCCAATTGTGGGCTTCCGTACTACATTGGCGGCGTGATAGAAGAAGAGAGCGCATTGACGCTGCAGTCTCCCAAGGGCTTTTGGGATCGCTTTCGCATTGCGGTCAAGACGAGTCACGAGGTGTTTGCCATCCATCCCGATTCGCATACGGTCGAGGTTCGCAATATGCTGACGGGCGAGGAATTTGTCGAGACGTATGACAAGCTCATCCTGTCGCCGGGTGCAAAGCCGATCCGCCCTGCGTTGCCGGGCATCGACTCGGATAAAATCTTTAGCCTACGCACCGTTGAGGACACGCTGCGTATTCACAGCTATGTTCGAGAGCGGCGACCGAGCAGTGCCGTCGTGATCGGCGGCGGCTTCATTGGCGTCGAGACGGCGGAGAATCTGTGCGAGCTGGGGCTCCAGGTGACCCTTCTGCAGCGTCCCGTCCAGCTTATGAACAACCTGGATTACGACATGGCGACCCTTTTGCATACCGAGGTGCGTGAGCACGGTATCGATCTGCGCCTCAAGGCCGATGTGACAGGTTTTGAGGAAGTTGATGGCCGCGTTGTCACCCATGTTGCGGGCGATGACCCTATCGGAGCCGATATGGTGCTGCTTGCCATTGGCGTGGCACCTGAGAGCCATCTGGCGCAAGAGGCGGGGCTCGAACTGGGCATCAAGGGGGCTATTGTGGTCAACGACCGCATGGAGACCTCTGCTGCCGACGTGTATGCCGTGGGCGATGCCGTGCAGGTCACGCATCAGGTGACCGGCGAGGACGCGGTCATTTCGCTCGCCGGCCCCGCCAACAAGCAGGGGCGTGTCGTCGCCGATGTCATAGCCGGCATGGACAGCTGCTACCTCGGATCGTTGGGCTCATCGGTTATCAAGGTATTCGACTTGACGGCGGCAAGCACGGGACTATCCGAAAAGGCGGCACACGCGGCGGGAATTGACTGCGACAGCGTGGTCCTGTCGCCCGGTTCGCATGCGGGTTATTATCCGGGTGCAACGCCCATGACCATGAAGGTTGTCTTCGAGAAGCAGGGATTGCGCCTGCTGGGTGCGCAAATCGTGGGCATCGATGGTGTGGACAAGCGTATCGACGTTCTGGCGACTGCCATCCAGGCAGGCATGCGCGGCGATAGGCTTAAGGATTTGGACCTAGCATACGCGCCGCCGTATTCATCGGCGAAGGATCCCGTCAATATGGCGGGCTTTATGATCGAGAACCTCAATCGCGGCATACTGGCGCAGTGGCATTGGGAGGATGAGCCCAACTTGCCACGCGATGGCAGCGTGCAGCTGCTCGATGTTCGTACGGAAGGGGAGTATGAGCGCGGGCATATCGATGGTTTCGTAAACATTCCCGTCGATGATCTGCGCAATCGCCTGAGCGAGCTCGACCGGGCCAAGCCGGTCTACGTGATTTGCCAGAGCGGCATTCGCAGCTACATTGCTTGCCGCATTTTGGCGCAGCATGGCTTTGAGTGCTTTAACTTCTCGGGCGGCTATCGCTTCTTTGCAGCCGTGACTGAGGCTCGCCGCGGCAGCGCTAACGTTATGCCGTGCGGGCTCGAAAAGTAGCGCGCATTGGAATGTGACAAAGTGACAGCCTCTTTGTCGCATCGGGGATGTTATATGCGGGATGGTGCGCCATGCGGCGTGCTGTCCCGTTCGTTTTTTGGCGCGGTTCGTTACATTCCTCACTGGTATCGGCCAAAAATGAGGATAGAGTAGGACAAACGCGCCGAACGTGAACGGCGGGGGAGCGGGCGAGCGCGCCCGCGCGAGAGAGGTTGCCGTCCATGCTGGATCTCAGAGTTATTTGCAAAAGGTACGTTACGCAGTCGTTTACGCAGGTAGCGCTCGACAGCGTAAGCCTGTCTTTTCGCGATAACGAGTTTGTAGCCATCCTGGGTCCCTCGGGTTCGGGTAAAACTACGATGCTCAACGTCATTGGTGGACTCGACCATTTCGATTCCGGCGACCTGCTGATCGATGGCATCTCGACCAAGGATTTCAGCGACCGCGATTGGGATGCCTACAGAAACAATCGCATTGGCTTTGTGTTTCAGAGCTACAACCTCATTCCGCACCAGAGCATTTTGGAAAACGTGGAGCTGGCGCTTACGCTCACGGGCGTGGGACATGCCGAGCGCCGCCAGCGTGCGCGTAAGGCGCTCGAGACGGTTGGTCTGGGCGAGCACGTTGACAAACGCCCGAACCAGCTTTCGGGCGGGCAGATGCAGCGCGTGGCCATTGCCCGCGCCTTGATCAACGACCCCGAGATTGTGCTGGCTGACGAGCCGACCGGCGCCTTGGATTCAACGACGTCCGTGCAGGTTATGGATTTGCTCAAGGACGTTGCGCGCGATCGTCTGGTCATCATGGTCACGCACAATCCCGAGCTGGCGTACCAGTACGCCACGCGCATCGTCAGCCTGGCGGACGGCAAGGTCACCGACGATTCCGACCCCTTTGATGTGGCCACGGTCGCACATCGCGAGGCAAAACCCACGCGCAAAACCTCGATGAGCTTTATGACTGCGCTGGGGCTTTCTGCCCGAAACCTCATGACCAAGAAGGGCCGTACGGCCATGACTGCCTTTGCAGGTTCGATTGGCATTATTGGCATCGCGGCGATTCTGGCGCTCTCCAACGGCGTAAACGGCTACATCAAAAAGGTCGAGGAGGACACGCTCTCAAGCTACCCGCTTACGATTTCCAAACAAGATTACGACCTGTCGTCTATGATGGGCGGACAGGGGGGCACGGATGAGGAGGCGTCCAAGGGCGAGGACTCGTCCGATGGCGCTACCGGCGGCAAGGCTCAGGGGACCGATAAGATCCCTGTGGTCACGGCCGTAAAGGACATGTTCGCAAGTGTTAAATCTAACGATATGACGAGCTTTAAGGCATGGCTTGACGACGGCGGCAACGGTATCGACAAAGAGGTCAACGCTATTCAGTATGGTTACGGCGTGACGCCGGTTGTCTATCGTTCGAGTAAGGGCGACGAGAAGCCCGTTCGCCTTGTTCCCAACGCTATGACCGAGGCCATGAGCGGAGGCGCGAGCTCGGCGGCAACGGTGAGCATGGATTCCATGGGAACGTCGGTCTTTAACGAGATGATTGACGACCAGAGCCTGCTCGACAGCCAGTACGATGTCGTTGCCGGCCATTGGCCTACGTCCGCCAACGAGGCCGTGATGGTGCTTTCGAGCCGCGGAACGGTGGGCGACTACACGCTCTACAGCATCGGTGCGCTGGATATCAATGAGCTCAACGACCTGGTTAACAGCGCTATGACGGCTGACGGTGGCGTCGAAGCGCCCGAGACCGGTACCGACTTTACCTACGACGATGCACTGTCCACGACGTTTAAGGTGTTGTCGCCGGCCGATGCCTATCGCAAAAACGAAGAGACCGGCATGTGGACTGACATGTCTGGCGACGCCGACTTTATGAAAGCCAAGGTTGCCGACGGTATTGACGTGCGCATTGTGGGCGTGGTGCGACCCAACGAGGCGGCAAACGCGAGCGCATTGTCCCCGGGCATTGCCTATACGCATGCGCTGACTCGCCAGCTTATGGAGCGTGCTGCCGATTCGCAAATCGTGCAGGAGCAGCTTGCCCACCCCGAGACGGATGTCTTTACGGGCAAGTCTTTCGATGAACTGCAAGGCGAGGCCAAACAGGGCGTGGATTTGGGCAGCATGTTCGGTGTGGACGAAGCGGCGCTGAAGAGTGCGTTCTCGTTCGATACGTCGGCGCTCTCGGGTGCGGCCGGCGGTATAGACCTTTCTGGTATCGACTTGTCCGGGCTGGACCTTGACCTTTCGGGCGTTGGGAAGGACATCGACTTCAGCGACATCATGGCCAAAGCGCCGGCCCCAGATTTCTCGGGCATCTTTGACGGTCTGGAACTCACGCCCGAGCAGATGCAGCAGGTAGGAACGCTTGCCAACCAGCTGTTTGAGGGCTTTCTGCAGTCTGATCAGTTTAAGGCGCTGTCGCCCGAAGATCTTAAGGACGCGTCAAAGCTTGCTGCCGCATTCTCGGCGTATCTTGAGAATGATGCCGCAGCCCAGCAATGCCTGGCTCAGCTCAAGGCGTTGGGCGGCGATGCCTTGGCCGAGCGTCTGCAGCAGGTGATGGGCGACTATGTGCAAAAGCAGCTGGCTCCGTATTTGCAGCAGTCTATGGATCAGGTGATGAAGGCGGTCAGCGAGCAGATTGCGACGACGGTATCAACCCAGCTCAAGGCGGGTGCGGCAGGGTTCATGGACCAAATGGCGACGCAGATGTCTTCGAGTTTTGCCAACCTGGCGAGCGCCATGCGCGTGGATGCGGGCGCCTTTGCTCGTGCCATCCACTTCAACATGGACGCCGAGGATCTGAGCTCGCTCATGATGAGCTATGCCAAGGCGTCGAAGCTCACCTACGACAACAATCTGACCACGTTGGGCTATGCGGACGAGGCGGACCCCATTTCGGTCAAGATTTTCCCGCGCGACTTTGAGGCCAAGGAGCGCGTGCTCGATTACATCGATGCGTACAACAAGCAGGTCAAAGCTGCTGGCCACGATGAGCAGGCAATCTCGTATACCGACTACATGGGCATCATCATGGGCTCGGTGACCGACATCGTGAATACTATCAGCTTGGTGCTCATCGCATTCGTGAGTATCAGTTTGGTGGTGAGCTCCATCATGATCGGCATCATCACCTACATCAGCGTGCTGGAGCGCAAAAAGGAGATTGGCATCCTGCGCGCGATCGGCGCGTCAAAGCGCAACGTGGCCAACGTATTTAATGCCGAGACCTTTATCGAAGGCCTCATTGCCGGCGTCTTTGCCATTGTCGTCGTGGTGGCCGTGAGCTTTCCGGTTAATGCCTGGGCGCTTGCGGCCAAGCAGGTGCCCAACCTGATGAGCCTGCCCGTTCAAGACGCGCTGATGCTCATTGTAATTTCGGTGCTGCTGACGGTCGTTGCCGGCCTGCTGCCGGCTCGCAGCGCATCCAAGAAAGACCCTGTGGAAGCCCTACGCTCCGAATAATGTGACAAAGGGACAGTCCCTTTGTCACATTGGGTGGCTAGCTCGTTTTGCCCATCAATGTGATACGGATGCTTGGATGGGTGTACTCGTCAAATTCATCCTCGGGATCCGTGTCAAACGAATAGTACGTTTTGATGGGGTTGTCACTCGTCCTGATGGAGATTCTCTCGTAGAGCGAACCGTTCAAAAAAGCCTGCCTAAACTCTTCGGGGAGCTTTTGCGGTGCTAGGAGCTCGGGACTCACGGTCTTGACGTCTACGGTTTGGACGACAGAGGAAAGTTCGTCCAAGTCGAGCTCGATGCGGGCGAGGTTGTCCTCAAGGCTCGCGTCGGGGTCGATCTCTGCCGCGTAGCTCACTTCCGTGAGCGTTCCCTTGTTGTCAAAATCCAGGTACGTATAGGTCTTCTGGGCATCGGAGTCGCCGTCGTGCAGATAGCCGCGGACGTGATAGCCGTAATCTTGATATCGCTCGTAGGGGTCATCGGCGGACACGTACTCGCATGAGGGCTCTAATGCCTTGCGTGCGATGGCGATCTGCTCGGCCGCGGCCGCGGCGTTCTCCTGCATCTCGATGTTTCCCTGCGCCAGCTGCGGGATATAGGCGCCGCACACGATCGCGAGGGGCAGCGCCACAAGCGCGACGACCCACTTCTTTGCACGGGGGACAGGCACGCCACAGGCCTCTGCCATGGCCCTTGCGTTGGCGAAGCTTTCGGCAAGCACGTCTGCCGCGGTGGCGACGGCGCCTACGGCAGCGGCGACTTCTGCCGCGCCGCCCAGGTTGCGTGCGGTCTCGTTGTCGCTGTTCTTGAGCAGGCGTGCGGCGGCCTGCGTGCCAACAACGCCTGCGATTTGTGCCGAGCGGTCTTTCTCGCTCTGCTCGATGGCGAGCCGGTTCTGCATTTCCTTCCACTGCTTGCCGCGCATGCCAAAACGCGGCGCGAGGGCACAGTAGCAGAATATGACGAGCTCGATGGCGGTGAGCACCAAGGCGGTCATCATGCCCGTCTCTTGGAAGCCTTCGTGATGGAAGACGATGTCGTCGATCATTTCGAAAGGAATAATCAATAAGGGCAGCACGAATGCCATGGCAAGCGCCGCGCCGGCAACCTTGGGACAGATGCAGTATCGCTGGATGCGCTTACGTTCTTGTTCGGAAAGTGTTGCCATGGCTGATCCTTGGTGTCGTAACGGTCGTTGCGGCGCATGGGGCGCGGGGCGCATCAGTTTGAGCTAGCGCTGGATAAGAACATAGAGCAAGATGCTCATCGCGATGAGCAAGAAGCCTGCGATGTTAAACATCAGTGTGGCAAAGTTGCCCACGATGGGGCGTTCGACATAGCTTTTGTCTGGGTTGCTGGGGTTGTAGTACACGGTCATTTGGCTACCGAGGGGCCAAAGCTGCTCCGCGAGGGTGCCTAGGCGGGCGATGGGGCCTGTCTGCACGTGCAGCCAGCCCTTGGCGTCTTCGTAGGCGGTGGCTTGCGTGCGGATGGGGAGTCCCGACAAGCTTTTGGTCTTTATGCCACGGAATTGTTTTTTCGCGCGGTATTGCGTGCCGTCGACGGTGTATTCCAAAACGGGATTCATTCTGCCTTCACCCATAAAGCGATGGTCGATGACCGTCCCCATGGTCACGGCGGTACAGGCCTTGGCTTTCTTGCGGGCGGCGGCCTTCATGAGCGCGCTCACTCCGATAAGCAGGATGCCGATGCCCCCAACCAAGATGAGCGCGAGCAGGGATATCTGCGACGTGGTCACGGCGTTCTCCTTTGGCGCGATACCGTCATATGTGACCCAGTATAGAGAATCCCGCCATCGATGAGCTATTGCGGGGGGGGGTCAATTCTGAATGTGACAAATGGACTGTTCCTTTGTCACATCGGGGACTGCGGAATCGAGGTCTAATACTTTTCCCGAGAAGTGAACGAGTGAAAACGGACTCCCGAAGCATCGACACTTTTGGCGTGCAATTTCCTGCGGTTTTGCCAGTCAAATCCTGCGGTTTTGACGCCTAAAAATGTCAATGCTTCGGGGGTCCAAATACAGCCGTTCACTTCTCGGGAAAAGTATTAGACCTCGAAATATGGGCGGCGTTCGCGAACGGCAACTAGCTTGCGTCCGGTAGCCGGCACTTGGGGCAAAGGGACTGCCCTTTTGCCCCTTCACCATTGCATCGTATCTGGTGTGGAAAAAATATCGCCTGCGTTCTCGCGCCTGCGAAGAGTTCCTGAACCGCTTGAATGGGATGTGACAAAGGGACTGTCCCTTTGTCACATTGATTTGAGAGTGGATGTTGATGAATTTATCGCTGGCCCCTATGGAGGGGATTACCGGGCATGTGTTCCGTCGCGTGCATGCGGAGTGCTTTGGCGCACTCGATTGTTATTACACGCCGTTTTTGCCGCCGCCGCGGGTGGGCAACCGCTTTGGTGGCAAGGCGTTTAAAGAGGTCGATCCTGCCAATAACCAGGGGCTTAACGTAGTACCTCAGCTGATGTCCAAGAATGCGGACGAGTTTGTGTGGGCGGCGCAGGTGCTCGCCGAGATGGGGTACCGCGAGGTCAATCTCAACCTTGGCTGCCCCTCGGGTACGGTTGTTGCCAAAGGCAAGGGTTCGGGCTTTCTGCGCAACCTGGATGAGCTCGAGGTGTTCTTGAGCGACGTGTGCGAACGCTCACCCTTGCCGGTGTCGGTCAAGACCAGGCTGGGGTTGGAAAGCGATGACGAGTACGAACGCGTGCTCGACCTCTATTGCCGCATGCCGCTGGCAGAGCTGATCGTGCATCCGCGCGTGCAAAAGGACCGTTATACGGGCTCGCCGCGTAAAGAGTTTTACGGCGAGACGTTGGAGCGGGCGCCGTTTCCCGTGGCCTATAACGGCGACATCTTTGATCTTGAGGACATGGATGCGCTGGTGGGGGCCTATCCCGGAACACGCCACGTAATGTTGGGGCGCGGCTTGCTCGCGAACCCCGCGCTGGCTCGCATGGTTAAGGGCGGCCCTGCTGCCACGGCCGCTGAGCTGCAGCGCTTCCACGACATGCTGTTTGCGGCCTATGCGGACGAGATTGGGGACAACGCGGTCTTTCGCATGAAGGAGTGGTGGTTCTACGCCAAATGCGCCTTCGCCGATCCCGCGACCGTTCACAAGCTCGTTCGCAAGACCAAAAAGGTCGATGAATACCGCGCTGCTGTCGAGCGCGTCTTTCGCGAGCAGCCGCTTGCGCCTGTTGCCCGCTTTTGTGGCTACTAGTCGTTGGGGACGTTCTTTAACGACTAGTCATTCAAGAACGTCCCCAATGACTAGATTGAAAAGCTGTACGTCAGCATCCAAAGATGTCGGAAAATGTCGACTTTGGATGCTGGCGTACATGTTTGGTTCGTATGGGTTCGGCTCGGTTGGCGCGAACTGGCCGCAGTGCGCGTGCTAGAGCAGGTTCTTCTGCACCCACGCGATGATGTCGCTCGACTCGTAGAGCGGTTTACCGTCGATGAACAGGCAGGGAACCTGGCGCTTTCCGCCGACGGCGATGAGCGTCTGCTCGGCATCGGGGTCGGTCGAGATATTGCGCTCGGGAATGGTCACGCCGTTATCGGCCAAAAAGTGCTTGACCCTTATGCAATACGGGCAGCCGGTCATAACGTACAGTGCGAGCTCGTGATCAGTAGCCATGGGTCTCCAATCGGTTGAGGTTTCGATTGAAATACCCAAAGCCGCTGCGGTCTATGCGTGAGCCGACGACGACTCGATTGCCTGGACCAGAAAAGCCGTGGCTCCGGTGCCGCAGGGCTTGTCATAGTAGTCGATAAAGCGCTGATCGGCAAGATAGCCGTGGGCGAGGCCTAGGTATGCTTCGTCTTGAGGTTCGTGCCCCCAGTTAAGGCCAATCCATCGACGGTGCATTGCGACAAGCTTGCGGGCTTCGTTGCTCTTTGGGTCGCCGTCGCCCATGGCAATCGAGAGTTGACCCAGAATAGCGCGTTCAAGTTCCTTCATGTCGTTCCATGTCTGAGGATCCATGTCCAGTAACGTTTCGTTTGCTGCATCGATAGCCTCATCGCCATAGCGCGCCCGCGCCTCGGCACCGTAGCGCTCCTCGTTTTCCTGCACGGTACGCCAGCGCTCCAGTTGTGGCAGGACAGCGCCCATAAGCGAGACGGCTTCGTCGAGCGACATGCCGGTGTTTTGTGCCAGGCGCGGGGCACAATCCTCAATCATGGCCTCCATCGTGGTCTCGTAGGTGTACTTGCCGTGGTCGTAGCACCACTTGCAGTAATGGTCGGTCGTGGCGCCGTGGGCATCGGTACCGCAATCGTCGGGCGTGAGTATCATGCCGCAGCTCTGGCAATAGTGCTCGGGCATTTCGAGCAGATGAGACAGTGGCTCGCCGGTCACGGCGGCAATGAGCTTCATCATGTCGATGCCCGGGGTGACCTCGCCGCGCTCCCAACGGCTGACGGCTTGGCGTGTGACGAAGAGCTTGGCGGCGAGCTGCTCCTGAGTAAGGTGATGGGCACGACGGACGGCGATGAGCTTTTCTGCAAAGGCCATAACGGCTCCTTTCTGCTGGTTGATGGCTTAAGCATAAGCGGCGGCGGGCGCCCTTCCAAGCAACCGTTGGTTGCACGACGGGGGACCGCGGCGAAGAATTGCGCGTAACGTCCCACACCTCCATGCCGTACAATGACCGACATGGAACCTATCGCACACATACATACCGACCTGCCGCAGAAGTTCGGCATCCCGCGCAACAGCTTTTTGGCGCCTCACCTGCAGGGACGCATCGTTTTTGAGCCGGAATTTGCCTCCAACGCAGCGGTTGAGGGTCTGGACTCCTTCTCTCACCTATGGCTGCTCTGGCGCTTCGAAAACGGCACGCCCGGCGGCACGGCTAAGGATATTGCCGCCGATGCCAAAACGCAGGACAGGTCCGGCACCAACGCAAAATGGTCGAAAACCGTGCGTCCGCCGCGTCTGGGCGGAGCCGAGCGCGTGGGCGTGTTTGCCACGCGCAGTCCGTTTCGCCCTAATCCCATCGGGCTCACCTGTGTCAAGCTCGATCGTGTCGAGCTCACTGACGATGGTCCCATCATTCATGTGCTGGGGGCCGATCTGCGTGACGGCACGCCCATCTACGATGTCAAGCCCTACATTCCGTTTGCGGACTGTCACCCGGATGCGACCGGCGGCTGGATTGAGGATGCGCCGTGGCAAGAGCTCGACGTCGAGTTTCCGCAAGCGCTGCAGGATATGGTCCCGCCCGCAAAGATTTCTGGCTTGGTTGAGGTTCTTCACCAGGATCCGCGCCGCGCGGGCAGCAAGCACGAGCCAAACCGCATTTACCATTTGGCTTACGCTGGGCTCGACATATCGTTTACGGTCGACGGAACCAGGTTGACGATAACCGCCATCACCGACGCGCAAGACTAACCAGCCATTCGTCCGCACCCGTCAAATTAAGCGCCAAGCCCCATGCCAAAACCGCCCACGCTGGTGGACAATAACGCCTACCAAAACAATCCGCTTTGCACGGGAGCTCAGCATGAAATACGACTTTACCTCGCTTATCGACCGCCACGGAATGGACTCCATCGCCGTTGACTCCTGGGGTGAGATTCCCGGTATGGCTCCGAACGCACCCGACGAGGGCTTCGACCGCATCCCCATGTGGGTAGCGGACATGAACTTTGCCACGGTGCCCACGGTTCAGGAGCACATCATTCAGCGCGCCCAGCATCCCATGTTTGGCTATTTCGATCCGCGCGACGAGTACTTTGACCGCATCATCGAATGGCAGAGCCGTCGCAACGGCGTTGAGGGCTTGGCGCCGGAGCATATCGGCTACGAAAACGGTGTGCTGGGCGGTGTCGTGTCGACGCTGCGCGCGTACGTCCAGCCGGGCGATGCGGTGCTGGTCCACAGCCCCACCTACATCGGCTTTACCAAGTCTATCGAAGCCGCGGGCTATCGCATTGTCCACAGCCCGCTTAGGCTCGACGACCAAGGCGTGTGGCGTATGGACTTTGAGGACATGGAGCAAAAGCTCGCCCAAAACCACATCCATGCCGCGGTGTTCTGCTCGCCGCACAATCCCTGCGGCCGCGTATGGGAGCGCGATGAGATCGAACGCGCCATGGACATCTATCGACAGCACGATTGCGTGGTGATATCGGACGAGATTTGGTCCGATATCATCCTGCCGGGTCACAAGCATATCCCGACGCAGTCGGTGAGCGAGGATGCCCGCATGCGCACGGTTGCCCTCTACGCGCCCAGCAAGACGTTTAACCTGGCGGGCCTGGTCGGCAGCTACCACATCATCTATAACGAGACGCTGCGCGACCGCGTGTGCGCCGTGTCCAACAAGACCCACTACAACGAGATGAATGTCCTCTCCATGCATGCGCTTATCGGTGCCTACCAGCCGCAAGGCTACGAGTGGGTTGATGAGCTCAACCAGGTGCTTGCCGGTAATATCGAGTACTTCTGCAGTTACGTGGACGAGCATTTTGAGGGCGTGTCCTATTCGCGCCCGCAGGGCACGTACATGGTGTTCCTGGACTGCACCGAGTGGTGTCGCGAGCATGGCCGCGATATTCAGTGGTTGCTCGACGAGGGGGCGCGCGTGGGCGTGGGGTATCAGGACGGCCGTCCGTTCCACGGACCCTGCCACATTCGCGTGAATCTGGCGCTGCCGCTTTCGCGGGTAAAGGAGGCGTGTGAGCGCCTGGACCGCTACGTTTTTGGGGTATAGGGGACGCTCGATTCGAGTGCTGCCCCATATGCCCACGCCGTCAAAATGCGTGGGCACATGGGGCGCAGAGGGTAGCGAGCGCGTTTTCCGCATTCGCTACTTTTCATGAATCTGCTTGCCGCAAAGATGCTCAATCGTAATCTCGTAGAGCTGGACGCCCTTAATGTCCTTGGCGATTTCCTCTTCGACTTCTTCGGCAGAAGGGTAGTACTTAAGCGCGAGCTGGCGAACTTTATCCTCGATAAACGCGGGGGTGTCATTCGCCAGGCGACAACGGCCAAAGACTACGGTACTCATAACGTAGGGAGCCCAGTCACCGTCCTTGTACCACTCGTTGCCGTAAACGGTAAAGCAGACCTTGTCATCGCGCTTGAGTGCGTCGACCTTGTGGCCAGCCTTGGCGCCATGGAAATAAATCTTGTCGTGCTCGGCGTCAAAGAAGTAGTTGACGGGAATGGCGTACGGGTAGCCATCGTCGCCGTTGACGGCAAAGACGCCGCGCTTGCAGGTAGCGAGCAGTTCGCGCGCTTCCTCGTCAGTGATGGCGCGTTTCTTTCGACGTAAGGGCCTAAACATCGTTGGTTTCCTTTCTGGTCGTGCGTGGTGATTGAGCACAAACTATAGCGAAACGGATCCGTTTTTCTTGATGCGGGCGAGTATGTTTTTGAGCTTGTTAAAGTCGAGCGGTTTGGACAGATGGGCGTTCATGCCGGCATCGTGTGCCGCCTTGGCGTCCTCGGCAAAGGCGTTGGCGGTGAGCGCGATGATGGGGATATCGGCTGCATCGACCTTCTCGCTCAGACGAATCGCGCGGGTTGCCTCATAGCCGTCCATGCCCGGCATCATGATGTCCATCAGAATCGCATCGAAGCTGCCGGCGGGATGTGACAGGTACAGATCGACGACTTCGTTACCATTGGCGGCGCAGGTGACCACGACGCCCTCGGATTCTAGCAGCGTCTGGGCAATCTCGGCATTCAATTCGTTGTCTTCGGCGAGCAACACGTTCATGTCGGCGAGCGAGCAGTCGAGCACCCTCTCGACCGTATCTGCCCGCGCCTGAGGGTTCTTGTCGATATCGAGCGGAATCTGGACGTTGAACGTACTCCCCACGCCAACCTCACTCGAAATCTCAATCGTACCGCCCATCAGTTCAATAAGCGACTTGACGATTGGCATGCCCATGCCGGTTCCTTGGAACTTGCTGCGCGCATCGTCACCTTCTTGGGCAAACGGCTCATAGATATGCTTTAAAAACTTGGGAGTCATGCCAATGCCGGTATCCGAAACGCTAAAGCAAAAGAGCGCGCGCCCGTTATCGAGTGGCTTGGTCTTTGAGCTAAAGGTGACGGAGCCGCCGTGCTTGTTGTACTTAATGCTGTTGTCTAATAGGTTGATCATGATCTGTCGGATATGGGTGGGACTGCCGATCATGTATGGCCCCGTGGCGTACGGCAGACTATTGTCCTGCATGGTGATGCCGTTACTGGACGCGCGGAGCTTGCACAGCACCAGCGTATTATCACAGAGCTCTTTGAGGTTAAAAGGCGTATGCTCCAGTGTTAGCTTGCGGTCTTCGATTTTGCCCATCTCGAGGATGTCGTTGATCAGCGAGAGCAGGTGATTGGCGGCAACGCGCGCCTTGGCACGGCTCTCGCGGGCGACCTGGATATCGCCTTCCTTCAATTCCTCGATCTCGATAAGGCCCAGGATACCGTTGAGCGGCGTTCGGATGTCGTGGCTCATGCGCGTGAGGAATGCCGTCTTAGCGGCGTTGGCAGCATCGGCTTTTTTGCGCTCGGTTCGAGCGCGCACGAGCGCCCAGATGAGCAGGACGATGCCGACCGACAACATACCGATGAGGGTAGCTGCAATGGCGGTGCGGTTGCGATAAAGGAATTGAAGCGTGTTGGATTCCTGGGCCGTGTACGACGTGGAGGAGAAATTGCTTGCGGAGAGCGATTCTCCGGCATTGATGATGCCCTTGTTGATGATTCCCAGCAGCTCGGGCTTTCCGCGCGAAATCCAGCACGAGAGCTCACAGGTGTCAGGGAGCTCGACCGTCTCGCAGTCCTCGAGATCGTAACGGTCACCGATGGTTTTTACGCGTGAACTGGGAGCGACGATGCAGTGCGCCGTTCCCTTCCTGAGGGCGTCGAACGCTTCATCGTCGGATTGGTATTCGGTTACGGTCGCTGTGGGGAACAGGCTTTCAAGTGCATTTTTGTTGACAAACGATGATTTGGTACAGGCGATGTTCTGAAGGTCTTTGTTCAGGTTGCTGCCGGTGTAGATGGCGGTGAGGGATATGGTCCCCAACGATATCGACTGCACAACGCCTGTTTGCTCGGCAAACCAGTAATCTCGGTATACCGGCAGCGCAACGTCTATGCTTCCCTTTGACAGGGCCTTTGACATCATCTTGTAGCTATCAAAGGCGACGGTTTTGACCGTAATGCCAAATTTATCGTGTAGCGTCGTCGCAAGCGAGGCGAGCGACCCTTCCATTTCGCCGTCGTCATTTTGCGTGCAGTAGGGGAGTTTGTTTTTAAGATAGCCGATCGTGATGGTGTTGTCGTTTGCTTTGAGCCAGGAGCGCTCGGGGCCGGTGAGCGATGATGAGCCGCTGTTTTGGGCCGAGTAATTCGCCTTGACCTCGTCGTTATAACGTGGGTTGACGCGGGCGATTGCCGTCATGGCGGCATTGATATCGTTCATCAGGTCGGGGCGGCTTTTGGGGACGGCAAAATAGTAGTCACTCGAGCCAACGTAGAACATGGGCGACGCATCGGGTGACGAGATGGTGTCGTTCATGATGACGGCGTCGACTTCGTCGTTTGCGAGTGCGTCAAAGAGCATGGAGCCTCCGTCATACTCCCTGTATGTGCAGGTGATTCCTTCGTTGGCGAGCCACTGCTGGCCAACGAAGGTTTGCATAACACCGGAGTTGCAACCGATGGTAAGGCCCTGGAGCGCTTGGAGGTCACCCTTGGCCAGGTCGTCGCGATCGGGCTTGGCGTAGATGTAGTAGCGCTCGGTGCCCTCGGGGTTCGAGGAAAAGAGCAGCTTTTGGGTGCGTTCCTCGGAGTAGGAGATGTTGGGCATGAGGTCGATTTCGCCTGCCTCGAGCATGTCCATAAGCTCGGTGAAGGTGCCGGAGACGTATTCGTACCGCCAGCCGGGCGTGTAGTACGACAGGGTCTGGAGGTACTCGTAACCCCATCCCGATAGACGCTCGCCGGGGGTGCCGTCCTGGAAGCCCTCGTTGTTGACGAGCCAACCAACGCGGACCGTCTTGACTGGCTGGCTAGAGTCAGCGGCAAAAGCCTGGACAGGCGCGATAGAACTCAGCACGGCAAGCGCGGCGAGCACAATGGCCAGGGCGCGACATATAACTGAACGAAGGACAGTGGCAGCTCTCACATGCAATCCTAACGAATCGAGACATTACCGCATAAGGATACCAGCCCAGCCTGCCCAGGCGGCAGCTGGTAGTCATTGGGGACGTTCTTAAACGACTAGTCATTGGGGACGTTCTTGTTTGACTAGTCATTTAAGAACGTCCCCAATGACTAGTTTCGTTTGCGGGAGAGGCGTGGGACAATACCGAGCGAATGTGATTGGACGTCTGAGAAAAGGGGTCGCGATGAAAAAGCTCAGGACGCTTGCTGATGTTTTGCGCCAGGCCGGTTTCGTGCGTATCACGGGCCTGTTCCTCATCTTCTATCTGCTGTGCTCGACGGCCGTCTGGTTGTCCGAGCCCACGACCCTTACGTTTGGCGATGGTCTCTGGTTTAGCTTTGAGACGGTCTCGACCATCGGCTTTGGCGATATCCCGGCCGAAACGCCGGTCGCCCGCGCGATTACCGTTGTCCTGAGCGTTATCAGCATCTTCTACATTGCCATGCTCACGGGCGTGGCGGTGAACTACTGCAATACGCTCATCAAGATGCGCCAAAAGGACACCATGGCGCGCTTTATGGACGATCTGGAGCATTTGGAAGAGCTCGATCGCGACGAGCTCGCCGATCTTTCGCGTCGTGTGCGCGAGTATCGTCGACGCCAGCGCTAGAACGGGCGCTGCGCGTCATGACGAGGGGGACTGAATATGAATATCACGGTATACCTGGGCGCCAGCGTTGGTAACGACCCAGCATTTCTGCCTGCGGTGCAAGAGCTGGGCAACTGGATTGGCTCCAACGGGCACGCGCTGGTATACGGCGGGTCCAAATCGGGCCTGATGGGCGCGCTCGCCGATAGCGTACTCGAGGCAGGTGGACACGTGACGGGTGTTGAGCCGAGCTTTTTTATAGAGGCCGAGTTTCAGCACGACGGCATCGATGACCTCATCGTGACGAGCGATATGGCCGAGCGTAAGGACAAGATGATCGAGCTCGGTGATGCGTTCATCGCATTTCCGGGCGGCACGGGCACGCTCGAGGAGATTGCCGAGGTCATGTCCGCGGTGTCGTTGGGGCACCTGAGTGCTCCGTGCATCCTGTATAACCTTGACGGTTACTACAACGACCTCAAGGCGCTGCTCGGGCACATGATTGATAAGGGGCTTTCGAGCCCGAGGCGCCAGCAAGGCATCTACTTTGCCGACGATTTGCGCGAGATTGTCTCGATTATCAACGGATAAGTCTTGAGCCTGCCCCACTATGACTCCCAATGGTGCCGTTTGTGGCGCAGATGGTTGGCTTGTCTGGGCAACGCTCGCTCTACAATAAAACGTAATTATGTCGACTTTGACCGCGGGAGGACCCGATGGACAACCTTGCCAAACCCACAAACCGCGCGCTGTTTTTAGTTAGCGTTGCCGTGACCGGTGCGTTCGCAGGTGCCGCGGTCTGGCTGTTCTTTTTTGCGATGGAGCACGGTATCGACTATCTGTGGACCGAGATCCCCCACATGCTGGGCGCGGCGTCGCCCGAACTCGCCAGCGGCCCGTTTGGCTTTTTGCCGTACCCGTTTTTCGTCTGCCTGCTGGGCGGCCTGTTAATCGGTCTGTACGAAAAGATGACAGGCACCAAGACCGATGACCTCAACCAGGTGATGGCTAAGGTTAAGCAAGACGGGCGCTACCCGTACGACAAACTGGGCAAGCTTTCGCTCGCGGCATTGCTGCCGCTGCTGTTTGGCGGAAGCATTGGACCGGAGGCCGGCCTGACCGGCGTTATCGCTGGTCTGTGCAGCTGGGTCGGCGACCGCATGCGTCGCTTTGGCGCCGAGTTTAGGGAGCTTACGCTGCTGGGTACCCAGGCTGCCCTGACGGCGCTCTTTACCGCGCCCGTCTTTGGCTTTGTGGCACCGCTTGCCGGTAGCGCCGATGGCCAGGGCGAAGACGCCGACGATGAGTCCGCGTCCGGCGAGATCACCATCAAGTTGCCCAAGGCGCAAAAGACGGTGGTCTACGGCATCGCGATTGCCGGCGGTCTGGGCACCTACCTGCTGCTTGGCCAGCTTGTGGGCGGCGGCATGGGCATGCCCAGGTTCGAGTCCGCCGAGGTGGGCAATCTGGAACTTGTCTGGCTCATTCCGCTGGCGTTGGTCGGCACCGTATGCGGTTGGCTGTACTTTGTCTCCGAGCATGCGAGCGAGGCACTGTCACATGCAATAGGGGAGCGTCCTGTCGTCAAGGCCATGCTAGCCGGTTTGGCGCTTGCTATCTGCGGCACGGTCCTGCCCTACACCATGTTTGCTGGCGAGACCCAGGCCGACGTGCTCATGGAAACCTATCTGACCATTCCTGCCGGCGTGCTTATCGCGACCGGTCTTGTTAAGGCCATGCTGACGCCCGCCCTCATCAACCTTGGTTGGCGCGGCGGCCACTTCTTCCCCGTTATCTTCTCGGGCGTAAGCCTGGGCTATGGCCTTGCCATCCTCACCGGCGCAGATCCGGTCTTTTGCGTCGCCGTCTGCACGGCATCGACGATGGGCGCCGTCATGCGCCAGCCTGTCATGGTTGTGGGCCTGCTGCTTATGTGTTTCCCACTCAAGGGTATCGTCTGCATGATTATCGCGGCCGTCATCGCCGCCGGCATCCCGCTGCCCAAGCCGCTGCGCAAGTAGCACGGTAGCGCGCAGTCAGTACAAACATCTCAAGTCCGGTGCGGGCGCTGTGTCACGGATTTGCGGGTGGACTGGATTTCGTTCGGTATCGGCGCTACTTCCAAATTGCAAGCGCGGCGGTGCCCAGTACGATGAGGGCGAGACCGATGGCGCTGCGGCGGGAGAGTTTTTCGTTGAATGCCAGGCGCGCAAATAGCACCGATACGACAATCGATAGTTTGTCGATCTGCACCACGACACTCACCTGGCCTGCAGCGATGGCATAGTAATAGAGCAGCCACGATGCTCCAGTCGCGATGCCCGATGTTGCGAGAAATGTGAGTTCGCGCCGGTCAACGTGCGCGACCTGCTCCAGTTTTCCCTTGGCTGCCACGATTGCCCATGCCATAACCAGTACCACGCAGGTGCGGATTGCCGTGGCCAGGTTTGACTCGACGCCTTCGATGCCGATCTTGGCGAGGACGGAGGTGAGTGCCGCGAACACGGCGGCGCCGAGGGCGTAAGCGAGCCAGGTTCGGTCTTGCTGCTGCTCGGGTTCGGCGGACTGCTTCTTCTCGATCATTAAAAACGTGCCGAGGGTGATGGCAGCGGTTCCCACGAGCTTAACCGCAAGGTTGCTCGTCTCGTCAAAAAGCGCGATGGCGACCAGCGCGGCGAGCACGGTGCTCATCTTGTCGACCGGTACGACCTTATTGACATTTCCGATGCTCAACGCCTTAAAGTAACAGATCCACGAAGCACCGGTAGCGAGTCCCGAGAGGACGAGAAAGAGCCAGGATCTGGGTTCGATGCTGCCAATGGTTCCAATGGATCCAGAAATGCCCGCCATTGCCCAGGCGAAAACGAGCACCACGCAGGTGCGAATGGCCGTCGCGACATCGGAGTCGGTCTGCTTGATGCCGCATTTGGCCAAGATGGATGTGATGCCGGCAAAGAATGCTGACGCAAATGCTGCGACAACCCACGACACGGGTGCGGTGCCTCCTTGGATAATGGGTTTATCCTGCGAGTTTTATGGACATGAGGATACCGCCCCACCATGAAGGTTTGATATGGCCGCGGCGAGACGGGGGTTATGTTCCGGGGAGCCATTTGGTGAAGGCTCGAATTGTCGATATGCTGTCGACTTCTCTTTGGTTTCCAAGATCTAAACGGCATGCTTCGAAGGGCGGCGGCGTTGTTGTTGCTTCGTCTTATCTAGTAAATGAGGTGGCGTGCAGCCCAAGCCCTTTGGCTGTCGATTACAGGTCGCGTGCCCGATAGACCTTGGTGCTGACTGCGCAGCTGATTGCACATAGCGCGAGGGTAAGTGCGGCGATGCCTGCACACAGACAGCCCAGAACGGCGGGATCGGGATTCGCTCCGGCAATCGACATGAGCCAGTTGCTGATGGGGTTGGAGGAGCTCAGCGTGGCCATGGCAAGGCATCCGAGCATGGCAAACAGGCCAACGGATAGGCGCAGCGCCTCCATGTGTCCAAATCGAAAGAACAGCGGCTGTGCCAAAAACACCATCATGAGGGAGATGAGCATCGATGCTGCCGAGGCGATTGCGATTTCAAAGACCGTCTGTCCCGTCGAAGGAATGCCCGCGCCATTGAAGAGCGGGATGGAGGCGATGCTCAAAAGCGTAGCTGCACATGCCATGAGGGCGGAGAAGACAATAACGCTCAGGTAGCGTGCGCAGATGATGTCTTTACGCGAGAGAGACAGCGTTGCGCGATAGCGCTCCCAACCGTTTTGATTGTCGAAGCCGGCCAGCGAGCTCATGACCATGATGGGTGACATGGCACTGACCGCGCAGGCGCCAGCGCTCATGCCGGAATCGCCGTCCGATGCGTTGGCAAGGGTCAGCACGACGAATATGAACAGGCCGACGCCCGCGATGCTCGGGACGAGCGTGCGAACGATAGCGAGCTCGGACATAAAGGCGCGTTTCATTTCGAAGCCCCTTTCAGCATGAGGCGCAGATAGTCGTCAATGGTTGCCCGATCGTAGGGAATCTCGGGGAAGGCCTCGAGCGTTTCGCGACGGTTGGGCACGAGCACGTCCACGCTATAGGCGTGGTGGGCGGCACGGGCACCTTCGACGCAAGCCATAAGCTCGGCGGCCTGTGCTTGGGTGCAGTGGGCGATGCCGGCGCGGTCGGTAATGTCCTCGCGCGGCAGATCAAACACAATCGAACCGTTATCGATGCAGATGATGCGGTCGGCGGCACGATCGAGGTCGGACGTAATGTGGCTCGAGAGCAGCACGCTGTGCTGGCCGTCGGCGACAAAGGCAAGCAGCTCATCGAGCAGCTCCTCGCGTGCCATGGGATCGAGGCCCGCGGTGGCTTCGTCCAAAACGAGCAGCTTGGCATTGTGGCTGAGTGCACAGGCAAGCTGCAGTTTCATGCCCATGCCGCGGGAGAGGTCCTTGACCTTTGTCTTGGGATCGAGGCCAAATCGGTTGATGAATCCGGCGAACGTTTCGCGGTCCCATGTGGGGTACGTCGGGCCTACGAGCGACTCGATCTGGCCCACCCTGAGCGTGGAGGGGAAGGGGCACGTGTCCAGGACAAGACCGACGCGGGAGCGTAGATGGCGTTGCGATTCATCGGGCGCGTCGGCGCCACAGCGCTGCCCAAACAGGTGCACCTCGCCGGCATCGAGCTTTATAAGCCCGAGCGCGGCGCGAATGGTCGTTGTCTTGCCGGCGCCGTTTGCGCCTACAAAGCCAACGATCTGGCCGGGCTCCACAGCGAGTGTGACGTCGCGTAGTGAAAAGCGGTCGCTCACACGGCGTGAGATGCCTTTGAGTTCTAAAAGGTTTTGCATGGTATAGCCTTTCTTTCAGATGGCTACTGCATGGTTTCGGGGGCTACCAGGTCGAGCATCTCGTGCAGTTTGTCGCGCGTGACGCCCAGGGTTTCGGCTTGGCTCGCCGCTTTCGCAAGTAGCTCTTCGATATGGCAGAGCTGGTTTTCGCGCAAGAGTTCCTGGTTGCCCTCGGCGACAAAGCAGCCCTTGCCCTGCACGGTGCAGATAAACCCGAGTTGCTCTAGGTCGGCGTAGGCGCGCTTGGTGGTGATGACGCTCACGCCAAGATCGCTCGCGAGCGCACGGATGCTGGGGAGTTTGGCTCCCGCAGTGAGCGTGCCCGAAAGGATTTGAGCTTTGACCTGCGAGGATATCTGTTCGTAGATGGGCTTATCGCTCGAATTGGATAGGATGATGTCCACAGCGGCTCCTTAGCTGTTGGGCTACACGTGTATATAACCGGTAAGCACAGTATATATACACTATGCACAGTTATGCAAGAGCTAAATGTGGAATAGACCATCGGCGCCGCGCTTGCTCCAAAACAATCTCAATCTGTAACATCTGGGTCCGTTTTTGGTCGCCAGCTGTTACAGATTGAGATGTTATTTTCCCGCCTGCCTATTTGTCTCAATCTGTAACAGTAAGAGTCGATTTGCGCGGCTAGATGTTACAGAACGAGACATTGGCTGCCTGCCTTTCCGTTTATCTCGATTTGTAACAGCTAGACCCAATTTGGGCGGCCAGGTGTTACAGATTGAGATTGTGCCGGCGGACAAGTTCGTTTGTCTCAATCTGTAACAGATGGGGGGCAAATAAGCTCTGCTGTTACAGATTGAGACAGTCTGCTGCAGAATACTTCCGATAACTAGCCGTTCACGTTCTGACTGATGAATTTGTCCTGATAGGTGCCCTAGAGCGGGATTTCGCGGCTACAATAGTGCGGTTACAACGACGTAATGCACTCAATGCAAGAAAGGATCCGCATGGCAAGCCTGTCGGATGAAATCTCGTCGCGCCGCACATTCGCGATCATCAGCCACCCGGACGCCGGTAAGACCACGCTTACCGAGAAGCTGCTGCTCTATACCGGCAGCATCCAGACCGCCGGCTCGGTCAAGGGCAAGAGCTCGGCTAAGCATGCCGTCTCGGACTGGATGGACATCGAGAAGGAGCGCGGCATTTCCGTTACCTCCTCGGTGCTGCAGTTCACCTACAACGGCGCCTGCGTCAACATTCTCGATACCCCCGGCCACCAGGACTTCTCGGAGGATACCTACCGTACGCTTATGGCCGCCGACGCCGCGGTCATGGTTATCGACGGCGCCAAGGGCGTCGAGGCCCAGACCAAAAAGCTCTTTAAGGTCTGTACGCTGCGCCATATTCCCATCTTTACCTTTGTGAACAAGCTCGACCACGAGGCTCGCGACCCCTTTGAGCTCATGGAAGAGATCGAGAACGTCCTGGGCATCAATACGTATCCCATGAACTGGCCGATCGGCAGCGGCCGCAACTTCCGCGGCGTGTTCGACCGCCAGACCCGTCGCGTTATCGCGTTTGAGGGCGACGGCCACGCCAACGCCACCAAGAAGGTCGCCGAGGTCGAGGCCGAGCTGGGCGATCCGTCCATGGACGAGCTCATTGGCGAGGAGAACCATAAGAACCTGATGGACGACATCGAGTTGCTCGATGGCGCCGGTGACGAGCTCGACCTGGATGCCGTGGCCTGCGGCAAGCTGAGCCCGGCGTTCTTTGGCTCGGCGCTCACCAACTTTGGCGTGGAGCCCTTCCTCAAGGAGTTCCTGCGTCTGGCCCCGACGCCGCGCGCCTATACCGATACGCTCACCAGCGAGCCGGTCGCGCCCGCCGAGAACGACTTTAGCGGCTTCGTGTTTAAGATCCAGGCCAACATGGACAAGAACCACCGCGACCGCATTGCCTTCGTGCGCATTTGCTCGGGCAAGTTCGAGCGCGGTATGGACGCCTTCCACATGCAGGGTAACCGCAAGCTCAAGCTGGCGACGGGCACCTCGATGATGGCCGACGACCGCGCCATCGTGGACGAGGCCTATGCGGGCGATATCGTGGGCCTGTTCGACCCGGGTATCTTTAGCATCGGCGACACCGTGTGCTCCGGCAAGCGCCACGTTCAGTATCCGCAGATCCCGACGTTTGCCCCCGAGATGTTCGCTCGCATTACGCAGGTCGACACGCTCAAGCGCAAGCAGTTCGTCAAGGGTATGGAGGAGCTTGCCCAGGAGGGCGCCATCCAGATCTTCCGCGAGCTTGGTGCCGGCATGGAGAGCGTCATCGTGGGCGTGGTCGGCGTACTGCAGTTTGAGGTGCTCGAGCGCCGCCTCAAGGCCGAATATCGTGTTGAGGTTCGTCGCCAGCCGCTGCCCTATACGGACATTCGCTGGATCCAGAACGACCCTGATACCATTGACATTCCGGCTCTTTCGCTCACGCGCGACACCCTGCGCGTCGAGGACATGCGCGGCGGTAAGCTGCTGCTGTTCACGAGCCCGTGGAACGTGGATTGGGCAACTGACCACAACCCCGACCTTATCCTGTCGGAGTTTGGCAACGTAGCCTTTTAACGCACCAGTGCGGTGGCCCTGCGGGGCCGCCGCGCCGATTGCTTGCCTGATGCCGCGTGAGCGGCTATCATACCCACCGTCGTCTCAAGACCGAGACGTTCGAGCAGTTCGGGTCCGATATCCTGCTCGTTAAACCTAAAACCAAAGGAGCACATAATGATCAAGAAGGTCATGGAGGACTACAAGGTCCTGTTGCGGAGCATTCCCGCGGCAACGGTTTCGCTGTTTATCGTGAGCGTTATCATGATGAATCTGCTGGCCAACAAAGAGCTTATCAGCCTGCCGTATCTGGCACTCGACTGCGGCTTTGTGGTGAGCTGGGTCTCGTTTTTGTGCCAGGACATGATCTGCAAGCGCTTTGGCGCCAAGGCATCCATCAAAATCTCTATCCTCGCGTTGGCGGTCAACCTGGCCGTAAGCCTGTGCTTTTGGCTGTGCTCGCTCACGCCCGGCATGTGGGGCGCCTACTATGACACGGGCATGATCGAGGTCAACACTGCCCTTAACGCCACCATCGGCGGCACCTGGTACGTGGTGTTTGGATCTTCGCTCGCCATGCTCGTTTCTGCCGTGGTTAACTCCACGCTCAACCAGTCGCTCGGCCGCATGCTCAAAAAGAATAACTTTGCGAGCTTTGCCTTCCGTTCCTATGTGTCCACGGGTGTTGGCCAGTTTATCGACAACCTGGTCTTTGCCATTGTGGTGAGCCACACGTTCTTTGGTTGGACCTGGGTACAGGTCCTTATGTGTTCGCTGACCGGTGCTGTCGCCGAGCTGCTGTGCGAGGTCTTCCTGAGCCCCGTGGGCTACAAGGTCGTGCGCGGCTGGGAGCGCGAGAATGTGGGCGCCGAGTACCTCGAGCGCCACGCAACCGCCTAAGGAGCAAGCATGCGGGTTTTGATCACGGGTGCCTCGGGCGGTATCGGAGCCGCGTGCGTGCAGCGTTTTTTGGACGAGGGCCACGAGGTCGTGGGCTTTGATTTGCTGCCGGCAGCGATCGAGCACGAGTGCTATCGCCATCTGATCGTCGATGCCCGCGAGCCGGACTCGTTTCCAGGCGAGCTTGAACCCCAGGTGATCGTGAATGTTGCTGGTACGCAGGACTCGGCCGACGATATTGCCGCCAACCTGTGCGGCACCATCAACGTGACCGAGCGCTACGCCTTTGTGGGGGAGGGGCTTGCCGCCAAGCCGGCGCCGGCTATTACATCCGTGGTCAATGTGGGGTCGGCGAGCGGGCATACGGGATCGGAGTTTCCCGCCTATGCTGCCAGCAAGGGCGGCGTTATCGCCTACACCAAGAACCTTGCAAACCGCTTGGCGCCGCAGGCCATCGCCAACAGCGTGGACCCGGGTGGCGTCATCACGCCGCTCAACCGTTGCGTGATGGAGGACGAGCACCTGTGGAGCCAGATTATGGAGCTCACGCCGCTTAAGCGCTGGGCCACCGCCCAAGAGATCGCCGAGTGGATCTACTTTGTGGGCGTGACCAACCGGTTTATGACCGGGCAGAGCCTGCTCATTGACGGCGGCGAGGCCGGCCGCACGCAGTTTATTTGGCCCGAATAGGAAACGCGCCCGATGGATGCCGTCGGGCGCGTTTTTGATGTATCGATTTTTAGCCGAGGCAAGTCCAGTTGACGGTGGTCGAGCCGTGCTGTTCGAGTAGCCGATTGGCTGCCGAGAAGGGACGCGACCCCATAAAAGCGGGGAGTTCTGCCGTGGCACGGTTGGCCGAAAGCGGCGAGGGGTGCGTGGAGGCAAGGCAGAACTTGCCGGTTGTCTTGCCCGTGCCAGTCGCGGCGAGCTTGCCCTCAACCATCTGCTGGGCAAAGCGGCCCCATGCCAAAAAGACGACCGGCTGGGGCAGCTGACAGCAGCGTTCGATAATGTAGTCGGTGAGCGTGCTCCAGCCCAGCTTGGCGTGTGAGTTCGCGGCATGCTCGCGCACGGTGAGCGTCGTGTTGAGAAGCAGGACGCCCTGTTGTGCCCAGGGGGTTAGATCTCCCGTGGCGGGAATGGGGCAGCCCAGATCGGCGTTGAGTTCCTTATAGATGTTGCGCAGGCTCGGCGGCAACTTGGTTTGCGTCGCGGGGACCGAGAACGACAGCCCCATGGCCTGGTTGGGTCCGTGATAGGGGTCTTGGCCCAGGATGATAACCTTGACCTGGTCGGCTGGCGTAAAGGCGAGGGCATTGAGGATGTCGTCTTGTGCCGGGTAGATGGTCTGCTCGGCACGCAGAAGGGCGATGCGCTCGAGCAGCTGGTCCGTAGTGTCACGTACCGGCTGCGGCGCATCGCCCAACCAAGTTGCTATGTTGCGGTCGCGAGTTGCAGCGTCCATGGAACTCCTTTAGGGTAGATGCTTTGTTGGCATCTATTGTAAAGGCGCCCAGAGACCTTTATGACGCGGCTGCATGAGAAGTGGGGCCTACGAGACGTGCTCGGGCGCCCCTGCCATGCGAGTGTGCCCATGTGCGTGAAGGCGCGGAAGCTCGACGGTTGCCACCATGACGCCGGTGAGGATGAGGGCGGCGCCAAAGAAGGCGATGGGGCTCAGGACCTCGCCGACCAGGAAGAACGAGAAGGCGGCGGAGCAAACCGGCTCGAGCGAGAAGGCGAAGCCGGTGGTCTCGGCAGGTACGTGGGGCTGCACGAGCGTCTGGGTGATAAAGCCGTAGGCGGAGCAGATGAGTGCGAGCGCAACGACAACGACGATCTCGTTCGGCGTGCTGGGAAGCGTAAAGCCGCCAAAGGTGCATGCGGCGATACCCGAGAACAGGCCGCCGAAGCCCAGCTGCCAAACGCCCAGGGCCAGTGGATCGACCTCTTCGACAAAGCGCTTGGCGACGATAATGTGGCCGGCATAGATAAAGGCCGAGAGCAGCATGATGATCGCGCCGGGATTCAGGCTGGTAAAGTCGGCGCCCGAGAGCAGCAACATGCCGCAGGTGACGATGGCGGTGCCGATGAGCACCTTGCGCTCGGGGGCGCGACGCAGCAGGGCCGCGTTGGCAAACGGCACGATCACGACCGTCAGGCTCTGCAAAAAGCCGGCGGTGGAGGCCGAGGTGAGGCTGGAGCCCAAGCACATGCAGGTGAGCTCGGTTGCCATGATGGCGCCGATGATGGCGGAACGAACCATCACGTCGCGGTTGATGCGCACCGCGTGCTTGTGGAAGAGCAGCACGCAGGCCGCAAAGGCGATGATGCAGCGCAGCGCGACGATGCTCGTGGCGTTCATGCTGTCCATGCCGATCTTCATGAGGGGGTACGAAAAGCCCCATGCGACGGGAACGGAAAACGAGAGCGCGATTGCTTTTTTGCGATCCATGGGACTCCTTTTGTTACAGAACGGTTTCGCAAAAAGGATTCTGCTCCCAGATGTGGATGTAGTAAAGCGAATGTATCTTCAGTATGATTAAGAAATACTAATGTTGGAAGAAAAGGCCCTGGCAAAACGTTTTATGGCTACCTTGATGTGGAGGCACGATGGCATCGCGGTATCAGATTGTATGTATGGTGGTCGATTGCGGCAGCCTTAAAGGCGCGGCCGACGAGCTGGGCTATACGCAAAGCGCGGTGAGCCAGGCCGTCAAGGCGCTCGAGCGCGAGCTGGGCACCACGATTATCGAGCGCGGCAAGCAAGGCGTCTCGCTTACGCGCGACGGCAAACAGTATTTACCGTATCTGCGCCAGATCGTAACGGCCGAGGCCGAGCTTGAGGGTAAGCGTCAGGAGTTGCTGGGGCTTTCGTCGACCGACATTCGCATTGCGACGTTTACCAATGTGAGCCGTACCGTGTTGCCGCGTGTGATCCGTGATTTTGGGACCTTGCATCCGGGCGTGCACTTTACCCTCAAGCAGGGCGATTACACGCGCAACGCCCAGTGGGTCCACGATGGCGTGGTCGACTTTTGCTTTACGGCGCGCGGATTTACCGCCGGGCTCGAGAAACGCGTGGTCTATCACGACGAGTTGGTGGCATTGTTGCCGGCTACACATCCGCTGGCGGCAAAGGAGAAAGTGACGCTCGCCGACCTGGCATCCGAGCCGTTTGTGCTGCTGGATGAGGGCGAACAGAGCCTGGTGCTCGATGCATTCGCGGCGCATGGGCTGTCGCCGCACGTGACGAGCGAGGTGACCGATGACTACACCATCATGGCGATGGTGGAGGAGGGCCTAGGCGTGAGTATGCTGTATCGCCGTACCGTCGAGGGCATGAGGGCCGATATTCGCGTGCGTCCCATCGTGCACGCTCCCTCGCGTGACGTAGTGGCAGCCTGGCGCAGCTGGGACACCATGCCTATCGCCACGAGGCACTTTATCGACTATATGAGCTCGCATATTGTCAATTAATGACTAGCGTGGCGTTGAGTGTGGTGATTAGCGGGCTGTCGCTTTGGCTTGCGTCAGACGGTAGGTGTGTGCCGGATGGCAGAGCAATACCGCCACGACCATAAAGAACGCCGTGGTGCCCAGGCTGATGGGGTAGACCATCATGATGTTCGCAAAGGTGCGGAAGTGCGGGAACACGCAGAACACCCAATAGAAGCGGATGCCGCAGACACAGATCATGGTGATGAGGGCGGGCGTGAGCGAGATACCAAAGCCGCGCAGGTAGCCTGACATGTTTTCGTAGAACATGCTAAAGGCGTACGCCGGGAAGATCGAACACACGCGGATATAGCCGATCGAGACGATGTTGGGATCGCTGTTGAACAGCGATAGGATCTCGCGTCCCAGGCCGACAATAACGATGATCGTGGTGAGTGCAACGATACCGCCTTCGACCAGGCAGACCTTGAGCGTCTTGGTGCAGCGGTCGATCTGGCGGGCGCCGTGATTTTGTCCCACAAAGGTGGTGCAAGCCTGGCTAAAGCTGTTGAGCAGGTTGTAGCACACGTACTCCAGGCTCATGGCGGCGCTCGAAGCCGCCATGACCTCGGTGCCCAGGCTGTTGATGGCAGACTGGATGATGATGTTGGCGACGGCAAAGACGGCGCTTTGGATGCCGGCGGGCAGGCCGATCTTGACGATGCGCTTGAGGGCGACGGGGTCTAAGCCTAAGTCGCGTGGGGTGACGCGGACGACGGAGTCGGTCTTGAGCAGGCGGATAAAGAGCGTCGCGGCGCTGACGGTGTAGGCGATGGCGGTGGCGATGGCGACGCCCGCCACACCCCAGTGGAGTACGGGGACAAAGACGAGGTCCAGGCATATGCTGAGGACGGTGGACACGGCAAGCGCCTGCAGCGGCATGCGGGTGATGCCGACGGAGCGGAAGATCGCGGCCTCAAAGTTGTAAAGCAAAATCGAGGGCATGCTCAGCAAAAAGACGCGTAGGTAGAGTGAGGCGAGCGGCATGGTCTCAGCGGGAACGTTGAGCGCGGCGAGCATGGGCTCGGCAAAGATCTCGCCCAGGGCGATGACGACAAAGCCCACGAGCGCCATTAAAATCGAGGTATGGACGGCGCGTTTGACCATGTTCTGATCGTTGCGGCCGATAGCGTTGGCAATGACCACGTTGGAGCCAAGCGACATGCCGATAAACAGGTTGAGCATAAGACTGGTAAGCGGAACATTGGAGCCGACCGCCGCCATGGCGAGGGTTCCCTGGTCGCCTGAGAAGTTACCGATGATGACCGTGGCGATGAGGTTCGATAGCTGCTCCAAGATGCTCGTGGCGGCCACGGGGAAGGCGAACAGGGGAATATTGCGCCACAGCGAGCCGGTGGTCATGTCAATGTGCTTAGATGCGGTGTCTGCCATACGCTCTCAATCTCTAATATGCTCTTTCGTGCTTATTTGCGCAGACGATGATACTCCTAATCGACTAGTCGGCACTTAGGGACGTTCCTTTTCTGCCGGCAGTTGGGGACACTCCTTCAGACTAGTCATTGGGGACGTTCTTAAATGACTAGTCGAACAAGAACGTCCCCAATGACGAGGCGGGGGAGGCGTGCGACAATGGTGGGCGTTGTGTTGTTCGCGCTAAGGAGTTGCCATGTTGTTGTGTCCCGTTTGCCATAAGCCATTGGTGGACGACGAGCGCGGTGCTGCATGCGCGGGCGGACATCGATTTGACCGTGCGCGCGAGGGCTATCTGTATCTGCTGCGCTCGTCCAAGAGCGGCGACTCCATGGGCGATCCCAAGTCGCAGGCGCGCAGCCGTCGTGACTTTCTGAACCGCGGATACTATGCGCCGTTGCGCGATGCAATGGTCGAGCTGGTGCGCGAGCAGGTGTCTGGGCGTGCAACGTCTGCGAATGGCCCCATGACGCTGCTCGATATTTGCTGCGGCGAGGGCTACTACACCAGTGCCATGGGCGCGGTACCGGGCGTGGATGCTTATGGCTTTGACCTGGGTAAAGAGATGGTGCGCCTTGCCGCCAAGCGCGGCGATGCGACCTACTTCGTGGCCAACATGAAGGATATCCCCGTGGCCGATGGTGCCTTCGATATGGTGACCGAGCTCTTTGCCCCCTTTAACGAGCGCGAGTTTGCCCGCGTGCTGGCACCCGAGGGCTTTCTCTACACCGTGGTGCCGGGTGCCCGTCATCTCTTTGGGCTCAAGGAGGTGCTCTACGATACGCCGTACCTTAACGACGAGAAGCTGCCGCAGACCACCGAGCTCGAGTTAATCGGAACGCAGCGGGTGACAGCTTCTATCACCCTCCAGACGCAGGCCGATATCGAGGCAGTGTTCCAGATGACGCCCTACTACTACCGCACGCGCCCTGCCGACAAAGAGCGCCTGGCAAACCTGGAAACCCTTCAGACCGATATCGACTTCATCATCGCCGAGTACCGTCACAGCTAACACCTACCAAATAGGGACAGGTTTATTTTGGCAGGTTTTATCTGGGCAAACGTAAAGGGCCGACCGCGGAGATGCGCGATCGGCCCTTTTTAGTTGCTTGGCTGCAGAGGTTATGAGAAGCGAGCGCTTACAGGCGGTCCTTGTTTTCGGCCTTAACGGCGTGCGCCTGCTGAACAAAGAACAGGTCGTACACCACGATGACAAAGGCGCCAAAGTTGATGGCGTCGCCGCCAAACGCGGGAAGCGTGAGCACCGCCTGGGCAAGCGTGGCGACTGCAGCAACGATACCGAGCTTAAACGCGCCGTCAACCTGCGAAGGCTTGTTGGCACCCTTGATGCCCGCAACGCCCGCGGCAAGATCGATGAGGCCCTTGGCGATAATCACGGCCGCGGCGAGCATGGCGTTCGATCCGTAGGTGGACTCGAACTTGCCGGTCGCGATGCCGGCGATTCCAATGACGAGACTGGCGATGCCCAGAACAAAATAAATCAGGGCAAGGATTTTGAGAGTCTTGCGAGTGAAGCTCATGGCTGGTCCTTTCGATACGAGTACGCCAACCTGGCGCGCCCTATGTGCTGCACATATGGTGAAGCACATTGTAGTTCAACGCGGCGATGCATGCGCCTGAAAGCGTCTCTTGCCTGCACGGTTCAACCTTTCAAAAAGGAAAGCTGGACGTAAGTCAAATCGATGGCAGCGCATGCGCGGCGCTGCGATGATGAGGCCATGGTAAGAGCTGGACCGAAGGAGGAGCCATGATGTACGGAGTCAAGCAAGTGGATGAGCCGCGGTCGCTGGGAAGGCGCATGAGTGATTCTGTGATCGCTGCCGTGTGCACGGTATTGATGGCTGTGCTTTGCATTGGGATGCTGTGGACCATGTCGCATGTGGGACAATAACGGACGGTTGGGTGCCGACATGAATGGCGCTCACGTATTCGTTTTGTTTGCTAAGGAGTGTCCATGGGCGTCGTCGATCCCTTTTCTGTTGCTCGGGCTGCTGGGCTCGAGCTCGTGCGGACGTCCGAGGGCCTTACGCTCACCGACGGCACGATGGAGTTGCGTGCCGATTTTGGCCGCATGCTTCCACGGCTCAAGCAGGGTCGTCTGCAGCAAGAGCTGTTGGTAAAGGCTGCGCGCACAAAAGGCATCGAACAACCATGGGCGATTGATGCCACAGCAGGCTTTGGCGAGGACTCGCTGCTGCTGGCGGCCGCGGGTTTTACCGTCGATCTGTATGAGCAGGATTGCGTGATCGCGGCGCTGCTCCAGGATGCCCTGGATCGCGCGGCAGATGATCCGGCGCTTGCGGCCGCCGTGGCGCGCATGCACTTACATGCGGGCGAGGACAGCATTGCCGGCCTTCGCCATACGGCTGAGCTGGTCGAGCGCGATGAGCTCGCGGCTCCCGACGTGGTGTATCTGGACCCCATGTTTCCTGAGCGCACCAAGAGCGCGGCGGTCAAAAAGAAGTTCCAGCTCTTGCACCATCTGGAACAGCCGTGTGCCGATGAGGAGACGCTGGTTAAAGCTGCGCTTGCAGTGCGGCCGCGCAAGGTCGTTATCAAACGGCCGGTGAAGGGGCCGCTGCTTGCCGGCGTTAAGCCGAGCTATCAGCTTGCGGGCAAGGCCGTTCGCTACGATGTTTTGGTGCCGCCGCGCCCGTAGCTTGCGTGCGATGGCCGGCGCTTCGCCAGCGCCGTGCCGATGCGGGGTCTATTTCCAGGGGTGCGACGTCAGATGCCATCCGCCGCAGTATTCGCATTTGTAGCAGGCAAGGCCGCGCCGCCCGCGGTTTTCGCAGTCGGCCATAACTGCCTCGGCCTCGGCGCGCGTGTCGTAACGGTTTTTGCGTTCGCACGACTTGTAGCGCCAGGCTTCATCGCGCTCGGCGTCTAGTGCGTCGCGGCGCTCGTCTTCGCGCGCAAACAGATCGCTCATATCGCCGCCGGTGGCAGCGCCCAAAAACTCGCTCTTTGCCTTTGACCAGGCGGCTCGCTTTTTGCTCCCCATCTGCTTCGCGCCCCTCTTCAAACGCTGGTATCATTGCTCAATCAAAGTGATACCAATAAACGTGAGGTCGCCGCGTGATGATCAGAAAAACCCTCGATACCGACATTCCCGCCGTCATGGCTATCTATGACGCGGCCCGCGCTTTTATGCGCGCGCATGGCAACGCCACGCAGTGGCCCGAGGGCACGCCTTCGGCCGAGCAGCTGGCTGCCGATATCGCCGCTGGTGGCAGCTATGTGTGCGAAGTTGACGGTCACGTGGTAGCGACGTTTGCCTTTTTACCGGGTCCGGACGAGTGCTATGACGTAATTGAGGACGGTCGGTGGCGCAGCGACACTCCGTACGCCGTGCTGCACCGTGTGGCATCCGACGGCACCGTGCACGGTATCGCGGCGGCGATGTTTGCCTTTGCCAAGGAATGCGCCGACCATCTGCGTATTGACACGCACGAGGACAACTTGCCCATGCAGGGCGCCATCGCCAAGGCGGGGTTCGAGCGTGTCGGTATCGTCTATGTGTCCGACGGCACGGCGCGTGTCGCGTTTGATTGGCTGCGCGAGGCGTAGGAGCCAAGGCACGTATCATCACCCAGCTCAAATAAAAAATGGCCCCGAGTGGGGCCATTTTTGGTAAAACGCGTCGTTGTGGGACTCGCATTGTTACCGCCCCAGATGAACCCGGGCAGACAAAAAGGGGAGGTGCCGGCTTTCGCAAGGCGCGAACCTACGAAAATCGCCGCGCGGCAACGCGGGGCGATGAGCTCGGTCGGGGGATAGGGCCCGCTTCGCCCACCGGCCCGTAAATTGTATCATCCAGTGTGGAGCGTGAACGCCCGTTGCCGCGTGCGATGGGCTTGCAATAAGAGGAGAGCCATGTCGAAGCAAGCGGTCGTTGGAATCTTGGCGCATGTCGATGCCGGCAAGACCACGTTGGCCGAGGCCATGCTGTTCAACGCGGGCCGCATTCGCAAGCGTGGCCGCGTGGACGATGGCGATTCGCATCTGGACACTAACACGATCGAGCGCGAGCGCGGCATCACGATTTTCTCGTCGCAGGCCGTGCTCGACCACGGCGATACCCACGTCATGCTCGTGGATGCTCCCGGCCATGTCGATTTTTCTGCCGAGGCGGAGCGCACACTGCGTGCCCTGGACTACGCGATTCTGGTGGTGGGCGCCAACGATGGCGTGCAGGGGCACACCGAAACCCTGTGGCGCCTGCTTGCACGCTATGACATCCCGACGTTCATCTTCATCAACAAGATCGATTTGGAGAATCCCGGCCGCGATGTTTTGCTGGCACAACTCGGGCAGCGTCTTTCCGAGGGCTGCCTGGATGCCAACGAGCTGCTGGCGGGCGGCGCCGTTCAGGAGGACGCTGCTGCGTTGGACGAAGCGGCGCTCGAGGAGTTTCTTGAAGCGGGTGAGCTTTCTGTCGCAACGCTGTCGCGCATGGTTGCCGAGCGCAAGCTCTTTCCCTGCTTTGCCGGCTCGGCGCTCAAGGACCAAGGCGTTGACGAGCTGCTGGACGGCATATGCGCGCTGATGCGTGAGCAGGCGTGGCTCCCGGAGTTTGCCGCGCGCGTCTATCGTGTCAGCCGCGGGGATCGTGGCGAGCGCTTGGCTTGGGTTAAAGTGACCGGCGGCACGCTGCGCGCAAAACAGATGATCAGCGGGCATTCCAGTGCCGAGGCGTGGGAACAGAAGGTCGATCAGGTGCGCATCTATAACGGCGAGAAGTATGAGCTTGCCCAAGAAGTTGCTGCTGGCGGTATTTGCGCCGTGACGGGTCTTGCGCACGTTCGCCCAGGGGACGCCCTGGGCACGGAGCCCGCGGGCGATGCGCCCGTCATCGCTCCGGTCCTCACCTATACGGTGCTGCCGGGCGAACACGACGTTCATGCGGTGTTTAAAGCGCTGAGTGAGTTGGCGGACGAAGACCCCATGCTCGGCGTAAGCTGGAATACGCATCTTGAGCAGATCCATTTGCAGTTGATGGGCGCCGTGCAACTCGAGGTCGTGCAGCGGGTGTTGGCCGATCGCTTTGGCCTTTCGGTTGCGTTTGAGCCCGGCGGCATTCTCTATAAGGAGACTATTTCGCGGCCGGTCGAGGGCGTGGGCCACTTTGAGCCGCTGCGTCACTATGCCGAGGTGCATCTGCGCCTGGAGCCGTTGCCGGCGGGTTCGGGTGTGCAGTTTGGCACCGTGACCTCGACCGACGAGCTCGATCTTAACTGGCAGCGTTTGGCACTCACCAACGCTATGGAGCGCGACCACCTGGGCGTGCTGACGGGCTCGCCCATCACCGATGTGCGCATTACGCTCACGGGCGGCCGCGCGCATACCAAACACACCGAGGGCGGCGATTTTCGCCAGGCCACGTATCGCGCGATTCGCCAGGGTTTGATGCAGGCGCGCGAGGTCGGCGCAGACGTGTTGCTGGAGCCGTGGTACCACTTTGAGCTCGAGGTGCCGGGGGAGTGCGTGGGCCGGGCGTTGTCAGATGCCACACGCATGGGTGCCGAGTACGAGCCGCCGACGATGGCGGGAGACCGAGCGAAGCTTGTGGGTCGCGTGCCGGCATCCGAGGTGCAGGATTACGCGCTGGAGGTGGCTGCCTACACGAGCGGGCGCGGTCATCTGTACCTGGAGTTCGCCGGTTATGCGGCTTGCCATGATGCCGAGCGCGTCATCGTGACGGCCGCCTATGAGCCCGAGGCCGATCTGCCCAACACGCCCGATTCGGTCTTTTGCTCTCACGGCGCCGGTTACACGGTCAAATGGTACGACGTACCCGCCGCGGCGCACGTAAAGATCGATCCCGCCACCTTCCGCCCCTGGCGAGCAGCAGACGCCGAGTTTTTCGGCCACATGTGACAAAGGGACAGTTCCTCTGTCACATGCTATTGGTATAACTCGGTATAAGTTGGTATAACTGTTACCAGGGTTTGCCAATCCGAGGAGGCCGATATGAATCCAAATCCCTTTAAGCCCACAGCTGGTAAGCGGCCTCCGATACTCATCGGTCGCGAGTCGGTCATCGAAGATTTTGAGGAAGGGCTCGACAACGGCGCCGGAGCGCCGGGCAGGCTCATGCTCATTACGGGAAACCGCGGCTGTGGCAAAACGGTTCTCCTGCGGGAGCTGCAACGTCTAGCCAGCGAGCGCGGATGGGCGGTTGTCTCCGATTCCGCTTCGCTTGGTTTGTGCGACCGCTTGGCCGACGCGCTTCGCTCGAATAAACCCGTTGTGACGTCAATGGAGTTTGGGCCGTCGTTTGGCCGGATGTCGGTCGAGGCGGCGCGGGCAAAAGGCGAGACATTGCGAGGGCTGGTCAACGAGCGTCTCAAGAAGCTCGGTCCGGGCAAGGGCGTCTTGTTTGCGATTGACGAGGCACAATCGGTGTCTATCGAGGAACTGGCGGCTCTTGCCGTCCTCTATCAGCAGGTGCTCGGAGACCAGGATGCCACGGGCTTGCCCGATAGCGACCAGCGCGGTCTTGCGCTGGCGTTCGCCGGCTTGCCCAGTATGGTTGACGATCTGCTCGAAGAGCCGAGCGTGACGTTTTTGCGGCGTGCCCAGCAGCGTACGTTGGGGGCAATATCTTTGCCCAAAGTGCGCGATTCGTATATCCAGACGGTCAAAGACGCTGGTCTTTACGTTGACGCGGAGACGGCGGACCTTGCGGCGCGCAAGAGCATGGGGCATCCCTATATGGTTCAGCTGGTGGGCTATTACATGTGGCGGTCTGCTGTCCGGCGTGGCTCGCAGGTCATCGAAAGGCGCGATGTCGAGAATGGCCATGCGGATGCCGTCTCCGAGTTCTACGAAGCGGTTGACGCACCTCTGTATTACGGTCTGCGCAGCCCTCAGCGCCTCTTTATCGAGGCTATGGCGGTTGACGAGGACAAGCCGACGCGCACGGCGGATATCATTGAGCGCTGCGACCGTACCCAGAGCTGGGCGAGTAAATATCGCGCAAGCCTGATTCGCGAGCGCGTCATCGAGGCCGCCGGATACGGCCTTGTGCGGTTTACCGTGCCCATGCTGGGCGAGTATATCCGCGACCGCGTTTTATGGCATGAGTAGGGTGATAAAGGTGACGGAACAGAAGATGAGCCCGCAGGCTATCGAGGTGCGCGGTGCACGTGTCCACAATCTCAAGGACATCGATATCGATATTCCGCTGGGGAGGCTCGTGGGCATTGCCGGCGTGTCGGGCTCGGGCAAGAGCTCGCTGGCGCTGGGAGTTCTTTATGCCGAGGGCTCGCGCCGTTACCTGGAGGCGCTCAGCACCTATACTCGACGTCGCCTGACGCAGGCCGAGCACGCCCAGGTGGACGAGGTATTGCACGTACCGGCGGCACTCGCGTTGCATCAGCGTCCCAGTGTGCCAGGCGTGCGCTCGACCTTTGGTACCATGACCGAGCTCAACAACAGTCTGCGTTTGCTCTTTAGCCGCTGTGCCCATCACGTGTGCCCACATTGCGGGGCGCGTGTGGAGCCGAGCCTTAACGTGGCTGCGGGCCTGTCGCTCACGTGCCCCGCATGCGGCCGCGAGTTCTACGCGCCGAGTGCCGAGGACCTTGCCTTTAACAGCGGCGGTGCGTGCCCTACCTGCGGCGGCACCGGTGTCATGCGCGAGGTGGACGAAGCGAGCCTGGTGCCCGACGAGTCAAAGACCATCAACGAAGGCGCGGTGCTTCCCTGGGGTACGCTCATGTGGGATCTGATGAAGCAGGTAGCCGGCGAGATGGGCGTGCGCACCGACGTGCCGTTTAACCAGCTCACGCCTCAAGAGCGCGACATCGTGTTCCACGGTCCGGCGGTTAAAAAGCACATTCTCTACGTTCCCAAAAACGGCGAGGGCGCCACGCCGCTCGATTTTACCTATTACAACGCTGTCTATACCGTCGAGAATGCGCTCGCCAAGGTTAAGGACGACAAGGGCCTCAAGCGCGTGGCGCGCTTTTTGCGCGAGGGGCCATGCCGTGACTGTGGCGGCACGCGTCTCTCCGAGGCCGCACGCCATCCCCAGGTGCGCGGTATCAATCTGGCGCAGGCCGCGGCTATGACGCTGGGTGAGGCGATTGAGTGGGTGCGCGGGGTGCCCGCATCCTTGCCGGCCGAGATGCAGCCCATGGCGACGGATATCTGCGATTCGTTTTTGAGCACGGCCCGTCGACTGGTCGATCTGGGCCTCGATTACCTTTCACTCGACCGCGCCGGTGCCACGCTCTCCACGGGCGAGCGTCAGCGCGTGCAGCTCGCCCGCGTGGTGCGTAACCGATCGACGGGCGTGCTCTATGTGCTGGACGAGCCCTCGATTGGCTTGCATCCTGCCAATGTCGGCGGCCTGGTAGGCGTGATGCGCGATTTGGTGGATGACGGCAACACCGTGGTCGTTGTCGACCACGACACGCGCGTACTGGCGGAAGCCGACTATCTGGTCGAGATGGGCCCCGTTGCCGGAGCAGGCGGCGGCAATGTGATCGCCGCGGGCGCGGTAGGCGAGGTCGAAGAATCGCAGGGCAGCCGCATCGCCCCATTTTTGCGCTCGGAGCCTGAGCGCTTGCGTCCGCAGGTGCCTGACGACGAAATGTTTGACCGGGGCCATATCCGCATGGCGACCGATGCCATCCATACCGTCAAACCGCTCGAAGTCGATATACCGCGCGGTCGCCTTGTCGCGGTGACGGGCGTTTCGGGTTCGGGTAAGACGACGTTGGTGCTCGAGACACTCATCCCGGCACTTAAGGCGCAGGCAGCCAGCGAGCGCCTGCCAAAACACGTGCGTTGGGTCGATGCCGAGGGCATTGCACGTGCCAACCTGATAGACGCCACGCCCATCGGTGCCAACGTGCGTTCGACGGTAGCGACTTATGCCGACATCCATGATGAACTGCGTCGCGCCTTCGCCCGCACGCCCGAGGCCAAGGCAGCCGGCTACAAGGCAGGCGCATTTAGCTACAACACTGGCGCTTTGCGCTGCCCTACGTGCGATGGCACGGGTTCGATATCGCTCGACGTGCAGTTTTTGCCCGACGTCGAGATCGTCTGCCCGGCATGTCGCGGCTCACGTTATGTAGACGCGGCTTCGCATATCCATCGCGAGGGCAAGGACGGGAGCCTGCTTACGTTGCCGCAGCTCATGGACATGAGTGTGGACGAAGCGCTCGACGCCACGGTGGGGCTCAAGAAGGTTCAGGCGCGCTTGCAGACCTTGCACGACCTGGGATTGGGTTATCTCACGCTCGGTGAGCCCACGCCGGCGCTTTCGGGCGGCGAGGCGCAGCGTCTTAAGCTTGCGAGCGAGATGGGCCGCGTGCAGGACGATGCCGTATTCGTATTTGACGAGCCCACGATCGGCCTGCATCCGCTCGATGTTCAGGTGTTGCTGAGTGTGTTTGACGGCCTCGTCGCCAAGGGCGCCACAGTTGTCGTGATCGAACACGACCTCGACCTTATCCGCAACGCCGACTATGTGATCGACATGGGCCCGGGCGGCGGTGACGCGGGCGGGCAAATCGTCTGCGCCGGCACGCCGGGCGACATCGTGGCCTGCCCCGCAAGCATCACCGGCCGCTACCTATAACCGAATGTGACAAAGGGACAGTTCCTTTGTCACATTCCCGGAAAGCCTGTTTGGCGCAGGGCCTCGTAGAGGACGATGGCGGCGCTGTTGGAGAGGTTGAGAGCGCTGATGCGGTAGTCGTCCGGGTCGACGAAGTTGCCGCAGATATCCTGTCGAAGGATGGCTTCGTGGCTGTCCTCGGTATGCCCGAGCGACTCCTCGTGGGCCTCCCAGGCGTCGGCGTTTTCGAGCGAGTCGCAATCGCGCAACATGGGGATGCGCTCGCAGCGCTCGGGCGCCGCGGCAAGCAGTGGCTCGGGAATCCCCGAGCTCTCGCTGCCAAAGACCAAAAAGTCACCGTCGCGGTAGGTACTTTGCGCATAGGTGCGGCGCGCCTTTTTGGTCAGCAGATGCAGGCGTTCGTCGGCGGGGGAGAGGCCGTTGCGCGCAAGGAAATCCTCCCAGCCGGCATAGGTCGTCACGTCCAAATTTTGCCAGTAGCCCAGGCCGGCGCGACGCACCGTCTTGTCGTCGAGCGAAAACCCCAGCGGCTCCACCAGATGCAGGCGGGCGCCGGTAACCACGCAGGTGCGGCCGATATTGCCCGTATTGGCCGGAATCTCGGGCGCATACAGCACAATGTTGAACATGAATCTCCTTGGCTCAGAACGAAAAACCACCACGAAGGGGACAGGTACCTTCGTGGTGGTTTGGCGGTTACGTAGGCGGAAAAATGCCCGCTTGGATAAACCTAGGCGCGGTGCCAGTCGGTCAGGCAGGCATCGAGGGAGGCGATGAGCGCATCCTTGTCCATGTGACGGCCGATGATGCACAGGCTCGTCATGCGGTCGCCCGTCTCGTCGTCCCAAATCTGCATGATCTCGGGGTTCTCGTCGATGATCTTCTGCTTCTCGCCCTCGGGTGCGGAATCAACGAACAGGCCGTTCTCCATCAGGCGCATCTGGTGGCCGGCCTGCTCGAACATGTAGCACATGTCCGGATTGCTGGCCTGCCACAGCGGACCCTTGACGCGGATGACCTCGTCGGGCCACTCCTGCTCAACAAAATCGGTGAACTTCTGCAGGTCAAACGGCTTGCGGCGCGAGTACACAAAGGTCTCGATGTCGTATTCGAGCACCTCGGGGTCGTCGTGCTCCTCGGGATGCTCCATGGCCTCGATCCAGGCGGCGGAGTTGTAGGCGCGCATAAAGTCGAAGCGGTCGGTGTCGAGCAGCTCCTCCATGGGGACCTCGCCGTTTTGGGCCTCGACAATCACGGCGTCCTTCTGCAGGCTGCGCACGATAGCCTTGAGCTCGGCAATCTGCTCAGGGCTCACGGTATCGGTCTTGTTAAGGATCAGCGTGGAGCAGAACTCGATCTGCTGGATGAGCAGGCTCTCGATGTCGTCCTCGTCGATATCCTCGGCCAACAGGTCGCGGCCGCCGTTGAACTCGTCGTACATGCGGGCGCAATCGACCACAGCCACGATGTTGTCGAGTGCAAGCTTGGGCTGGCCGCCCACCTTGGCCTCGTCGCAGAAGCTCGAGATGGTGTAGGCGATGGGGATAGGCTCGCAGATACCCGAGGCCTCGATGATGATGTAGTCGAACTTGCCCGAATCGGCGATGCCCTGCAGCTGGTTGGCAAGGTCGTCCGAAAGCGTGCAGCAGATGCAGCCGTTGGTGAGCGGGATGAGGTCGTCGGTCTCGGAAAGGCCGCCGTCGGCGATGAGGCTGGCGTCGACGTTGATCTCGCCGATATCGTTGACGATCACGGCGGCGCGGATGCCGCCGTCGTTAGCGAGGATGTGGTTGAGCAGTGTGGTCTTGCCGGCACCGAGGTATCCGGTAAGCATGATGATCTTCACGGGTTTGTTGGGCATGTGCCCTCCTTTGTTAGACATGGCTTACAGTTGAATCTTATGCCAAACGCCTGCTCTTATACCCACGCGCCGGCAAATAACACAGGCTACTCCCAGGCTCCCCATACATCGGGGCAATAACCGACGGTGGCCTTTTTGCCGTTGCGCACGATGGGCTCGGCTAGAACCTGCTGGTTCTCGAGCAACTTGTCGAAGCGCTGGCTAGGGGTGAGGTGCTGGATGAGCGCGAGCGTCTCCTCGTCCTTGGCCTTGGGGTTGAGCAGCTTGTCGATGCCGCCGACCGCCTGCATCACGCTCGTGAGCTCGCCTTTGCTCATCTCCTTTTCCTTAAGGTCGATAAACTGCACCTTGATGCGGCGCTCCTTAAAATAGCGCTGGGCCTTCTTGGTATCGAAGGACTTCTTGGTGCCAAAAATCTGGATATTCATGTTCCGCCGTTCTAACGAATGAAGTTGGTGCGCTCGCGATCGGCTTCGGGGGCTTCGATGCCGGCAGCCTGCCCTGCCTCGATACAATGCAGGAGCCAAGCCATGTTCTTGCCGATGTTGCGCATGGTGGCCAGGCCCTCGGCGTCCTGGGCGGCCTCGCCCGGCATGGCACCAAAGACGTTGTTCCAGTATGTGGAGGCCACCACGGGCATCTGGTTGATAGTGAAGTATTTGTTGAGTACATCGAAGGTGGTCGACGTGCCGCCGCGACGGGCGACGGCGACCGCGGCACCCGGCTTGTGCACAAAGGCCTTGCTGCCAGCATAGAATGCGCGGTCGAGAGCCGAGAGGATGCGTCCGCTGGGATGCGCATAGTAGACGGGGGAGCCAAAGACAAAGCCATCTGCCTGCTCGGCGGCAGCGATGAGCTCGTTCACCACGTCGTCGTCAAAGGTGCAGCGACCGCCAAGCTTGCCGCACTGACCGCAACCGATGCAGTCGCGGATGGGCTTGGCGCCCAGTTGGAATACCTCGCTGTCGATGCCCTCGGCTTTAAGTTGCTCGGCGACTTCGGCGAGCGCGCGAGCGGTGTTGCCGTTTGCCTTGGGGCTGCCATTGACCAAAAGAACCTTCATCACAAACTCCCTCTGCTGTTGGTGACTTCTGCAGAGGATTATCGCACGATGGGGGAGGCGGTGCGGGCGTGGTGCTAATCCAGTTTGGTACCTGGCACCTGCACGGCTTTCCCGAGCAACACTTTGAGCTCGTTCAAAATGGAAACGGGCTGTCGGTCGACGGTATCCAGATGAAGCGTGGCCACGCGAAGGGGCGGCTGATATTCAAACGAGCCAAAGAGCACGGGAGAGCCCAGGAACCGCTCGATTTCCTTTGCGATCGCGTCGGTCTCTTCGGGATCGAATTCGTCGAAAAGCGCCACGAACATCGGTCCGGTCGAGCGGAACAGACGACCCTTACCGCGCGAACAATCCATGAGGCAGGCGGCGCTCTCCGCCAAAACGCGGTCGCCTGCATCAAAGCCAAAGCGGGCATTGACCTGAGCGATATCGTCGATTTTAATGGCGACCAAGCCCGCCTTGCGCGCGACGCGACGCATTTCGCCAATGGCGTTGACCAGGGCGTGGATGTCGCCCAGGCCGGTCACGGAATCGGTCGTATCTGCCAAGCTGCGGTTGATAATCATGCCCACGTACATGTTGGGCTCGGTATCGGTGCCGTCCAAGCGGTAGCCCGTGCAGTCGCAAAGCACGTATGCTTCGGTGGCATCCATCACGCGATACTGCATGTAGTGGAAGTGCCACGTACCGTTTATCACCATGTCGAGCTCGGCGCGTACGTTGTCGCGGTCCTCGGGGTGAACGCGGGCAAGCCACAAGTCGAGTGAGTTGTAGGGATGCTGGGAGGGCAGGTCAAAATCGCGTACGGCATTAACCGACCATTGTGATTCGCCCGTATCGAGATTGAGGATAAACGGATAGCGCGTCTCGGAGCTCATAGAGATCGCTTGGAATACGCGGTCGTTGCACGGAAGCTGCTCGGCAATTGGGTGTGGCGGCGCGTCATTGTCTTTCGGTTGCTGCACACGATGCATAAGCTTATAGCGATACATCTTGCGATCGGCATCCATCGTCATCTGGCGACGCGTGTCGCCGGCAAGTGGATTGACGCGCGAGCAGCCAAAGCTAAAGCTAGCGATCATGGGCGCCTTGCCACCTGAGCTCGCCTCGATCAGCCCGGCACGTACCTGCTCCAAGCGCTGCTCGAGTTCAGTCTCGTTTGCAGAGAGCGAGATAAGCACAAACTCGTCTCCACCGATACGGAACAGCATCTCATCGTGCTCCATGGTTTCGGAGAGCGTGCGACAGATGCTCAGAATATAGCGATTGCCTTCGGCGTGGCCAAACCTATCATTGCAATGCTTGAGATGGTCGATGTCAATATAGGCGCAGGTGAAGGGGTCGCCTTTGCGCCAGAGCTGCTCGACGTGACGGTCGAGTCCGCCACGGTTGTCCAAGTTGGTGAGCGGATCGATATAGGCGTTGCACTCAAGCAGCTGGCGCTCTTGTTGCAGGATGGCATGCGTCTTTTGCAGTTGCTCACCAACGGCGCGTAGCTCAGCAGGTAGCACGGAAACATCGAGTTCGGCGGTCGAGACACCATTCGCAAGTCGCTGAAGATAGGCAATAATCGATTGCTCGCCCAAGCGATATGACTCGTTCATGATGAATAACCTCCTTGGGCAGAACAACGGTTTGTATCATATCCCCAATTCGGTTTGAATTGGGGATATAAGTTAGCTAATGGAGACAAATGTCCCCTTCGGCGGTGGTGTTTTGCGCGCGAGCGTATCAGTTGTTTTTGCCACCATCGAGCAATGCCTCAAAATCATTCGCCGGCATAGGGCGGTAGTAGAGGAAGCCCTGAGCGTAGCGGGCGCCCATGTGGCGTAGTATGTTTGCCTGCTCATTTGTCTCGACGCCTTCGACCACGACGGGCAGATGGAGCGACTGCGCCATCTCGAGCATCGATGACACGATCTGCGCGCTGCGGCCTTGATCGCGGTCGGTGGGCACAAAGGTGCGGTCGAGCTTGATGACGTCGACGTTGACGTTCTTGAGCATCGCGAGCGTGGACTGGCCGGTGCCAAAATCGTCCATATAGGTCGAGAAGCCGCGGGTGTGCAGGTCGGCTGTCAGTTTGTCCACGGCCTCGGACTCCCCCGTATAAGCCGTCTCGGTGATCTCGATACGCATGAGCTCGGGCGGTAGGTTGTATTGGGCGGCGAGCGCCCCCATATGTTCGGCAACGTCGCAGGCAAGGATATCCACGCGCGACACATTAAGCGAGACCGGAACCACGCGAAGTCCTCGATCGATGCGCCCGCGCAGCCACGAGGCGACACCCTGCCAAATGTACTTGTCGAGCGTCACCACAAAGCCGCTTTCCTCGAGTGCGGGGATAAACGTTGCGGGCGAAATGAGAGAGCCGTCCTTGTCAATCCGGCGGGTGAGTGCTTCGGCGCCAATGATCTCGCCGGTTTCCATATCAACCTGGGGCTGCAGGTAGTAGGTGATGCGGTCGTTTGAGAGCGCATACTGGAACTCGGTGAGGGTGCGGTGAAACGCCACCTCGCGCTTGTATTCCTCGGGGCGAAAGACGGCGATGCGATCCTTAAAATCGTTTTTGGCGCGCCGATTGGTAAACATGGCCTTGGCCTGCGCGTCGATGGTGATTTCCTCGTTGGGGTCGATGGGGCAAACGCCCATGGACGGCCAGAAACCCACGCCGTCATCATGCTTGGCCACGGCGGCACGAACGCGGTTATAGATTTGATGGACGGTGTTGTGCTCAAAGGGGATGAGAATGCAAAAGTCGTCTTGGCCCCAGTATCCTGCGACGCCCATCTCGGCATTCTCGATGTCTTTGAGGACCGTGCCCACATCGGCGAGCACGCGGTCGCCCTCGGCCTGTCCGTGCCATTCGTTGAACAGTCGCATATGACCCATGTCGACGGTGGCGATACACCAAGCGGCGTCGCGCCTTGTCTTAAGAAATGCGTTGGCACGCCGCATAAACTCGCTGGGTCGATAGAGGCCCGTGAGCGTATCGATGCGTTCGGCGACGGCGCTTTTACGCTCAATCTCGGGTATGGGGAGGCTGTCGTTGGGTGCAAGCCCGCCGGCGGCGCGAAGACGACGGTCGAGTTCGCCTAAAACAGCGGTCGCTTGATTGATTAAGCGCTCGTAAAAGGCCGGGACGACAAGACAGACGGGGGTAATGGTGTCGTTCGCGATTCGAACAGGAGCGAAAACGGCCTCTTTAAGATGATGGGTCAGTTGCTCGAATGCCTCGTGGTCCAGATCGTTGCTGAGCACGACGAACTGGGCGTTTCGCGAGCGGAAGACGCGACTTCTGCCGCGGGTGATCGATAGCATGCGGCCTGCGTATTCGGCGAGCATGTTGTCGACAGCCTCGGCCCCGTAGAGCTCGTTGAACTTTGCCGTGCCACAAATGCGGACCGCTATAAGCCCCGTCTCGCAACGGTCGCGACGGCAGGCATCGATAGCGTTGATCAGCATACGCTGCGTTCCGAGGCCCGTGGCGGCGTCGACGGTCTCGGCGAGTGAGTGGTTAACAAGTTCGCCGACATAGAGCGAGGGGGTATTTCCGTCGCCGTCGATGCGAAACCCGCGAGCGCGGCAGAGGACGTAGTCGCCCGCGGCATTGCGCATGCGGTACTGCATGACGCGGCGGTGTTTGGAGCCATTATAGATTTGGTCGATGTCGTTGATGTAGGCCTCAAGGTCATCGGGGTGGACGCGCGTTTTCCAGTAATCGTGGCAGTTGTCTACATGCTCAGAAGGAAGACCGAGATCGCGCAGGGCGCCTTGTGACCATAGGGTGCGATGTTTGTCCAAGTTCTCGATAAAGCAATAACGGCCTTCGTTGAGCATCGAAAAGGCGTCAAAAACGCGATCGCTTATTTCGAAGTCGTCGGTGTGGACTTGCGCGATATTGCGTCGATCAAGATGCATGGCATGGCGTAGCTTGTAGTCGTACATGCGATGGTCGGCATCGAGTGTCATGCGATTGGAGACTTCACCCAGGGCGGGGTCGGCGTGCGACACTCCGTAGCTAAACGAGTGAGGCATCTCGGAATCGTTGTTTTTGAGTAGGACCGTTCGGCAGTGTTCCAGGCGCTCGGCGAGGTCGTCCTCGGTCGCAATCGTAGACAGGATGGCAAACTCGTCGCCGCCTATGCGAAACGCCGCCTCGTCCACTTTCATATACAGCTTGAGATAGAGACTTACCTGCAAGATATAGCGGTTGCCCTCGTCATGCCCAAAGACGTCGTTGCAGTGCTTAAGGTTATCGATGTCGATAAACGCCATGGTCACGGGCAGTTCCTGCTCCCAGATTTCCTCTAGGGAACGGGCAAAGCCGCCGCGGTTGCCAAGTCCGGTGAGCTGGTCGGTAAAGGCCGTCCTAATCAGATCATCCTGACGCTCGAGAAGGTCACGGACGGTCTTTTCGAGCGTTTCGGTGTAATTGCTGGCGGTGTCCATGTTGTAAGCGGCTTTCTGAGGTCGGGGCGGATGGCGTCGGGCGAGCTCGTAGTGTACACGCGTCGTTGCTCGGCGCCTTGCGTGTATCCAGGCCCCCGCCTTGCTGCGTTGTTGAGTTACTTTGCCGGCTAATGTTCGCTGTTGATAACAGCTGAGTAGTATAGACAACAGTGCACAATTATATATGGGCGCACATGCTGTGGACGGCTATTATTCGCCAAACGGCAACGCCTGGGTGCGCATGAAAAATGCGACTGAGTCGATATATGTTGACGGGTATACTTGTCCCGTTTTAAAACGCAGGAACGGAGATGGTCACATGGCACAGCCGGATACGACGCGCACGGTGGGGCTTGCGCTCGAGGGAGGCGGCTACCGCGGTATGTATACGGCGGGCGTGCTCGACGTTTGGATGGAGCGCGGTTTGACCTGCGACCATATGGTGGGTGTCTCGGCGGGTGCGGCGTTTGGCTACAACTTTAAATCGCGCCAGATCGGCCGTGCCATTCGTTACAACAAGGCCTATTGCGCCGACAAGCGCTATGCGAGCGTGACCAGCTGGCTGCGAACCGGCGATATGTTCAATGCCGATTTTGCCTATCACGAGGTGCCTATCGAGCGCGATCCCATCGACTTGGAGGCGTATCGCGCCTGCCCCATGCGATTTACGTGCGTGTGTACCGATATCGAGACGGGCAAGGCCGTCTACCACGATCTACCGTATGGCGACGAGCGCGATATCGAGTGGATCCGGGCGTCGTCTGCCATTCCTGTGGCGACGCGTCCCGTTGCTATTGACGAGCATAAGTATCTGGATGGTGGCGTGGCTGATTCTATTCCCAGCGCATGGCTGTTTGCGCAGGGGTATGACCGCAATATCGTGGTACTCACGCAGCCGGCGGGCTTTGTGAAGCAGCCCAACAGCGTGATGCCCATGCTGCGGCGCGTGTTCCGTCACTATCCGGAGTTTGTTGCAGCGCTTGAGCATCGGCATGAGGTCTACAATGCCACGCTCGATGACCTGGCACGTCGAGAGGCTGCCGGCGAAATCTTTGTGGTGCGGCCGAGCGAATCGGTGAAGGTGCCGTCGCTGTGCCGCGAACCGGATGAGCTCGAGCGCATCTACCAGGTCGGCCGCCACGATGCAGAGGCGACTTTGCCGGCGTTGGAAGCGTATCTGGCGGGGTAAGGGTCGCATACGGAAAGCGCATCCCGGAATGGAGGCCCAAACTGGGATGCGCTTTCCATTGCTGAAGATATGAGGCTGCGAATCAGCTGTTCGGCCTATGCCTATGCCTGCTGCCAGGTGTCGACAAGCTCCTTGGCTGCGGCATGGGGGTCGTCGGCGCTGCAGACGGCGCTTACCACAAAGAAGCCGTCGACGCCGGTGGCCTTAAGCTGCGGCAAGTCGGCCGTCTTAACGCCGCCGCCCACCACGATGGGCACGGGGCTTGCCGCGTGGAGTGCGGCAAGGTCCTCAAAGCTCTTGGTGATGATAGAGCCGTCGGCCGCGCGTCCGCAGTCGCGCTTGGTCTCGGTCTCGTGGAGCGGGCCGATGCCCAGGTAGTCGACCAGGCTCATGTCGGCGGTCTTGACGTATTCGAGCATCTCCTCGCAACGGGCCGAAAGGCCCACGATGGCGTCGGGGCCCAGCAGCTTGCGGCAGACCTCGACGGGAATGTCGCTCTGGCCTACGTGCACGCCATCGACGGCAATGCCCTGCTCGCGCGCGGCAAGCACACAGTCCAGACGGTCATCGATTAACAGGGCGACCTGACCGGTCTTGCCGGCCTGTGCGATTGCCTGCGCGGCGTCGTCGGTCAGCGCAATGATCTCGCGGGCGCTTGCCACCTTGGAGCGCACCTGGATGCAGGTAAAGCCGGCGTCGAGTGCCTGGGCCACCACATCGCCCACGGGGCGTCCGAGGGTGTTTTCGGGGCCGAGTACCAGATAGGCCGAGATATCAAGGTTGTCGCGGATGCTCATTGTGCTTCCTCCTGCTTTTTGATCTGTGCTTCCATGCGCTTGAGTTTGCCGGTCATGGTGTCGGTAAATCCGGGTCGAATATCGGCTTTGAGCACGACTTCGGTGCGGATGCCCTTGCTCGCCAACACAAAGGTCGCGTCGCGCACGACCTGCATGACCTCGTCCCAGTCGCCCTCGATCTCGGTGAACATCGAGGTGGTGCGGTTGGGGAGGCCGCTCTCGCGAATGACGCGCACGACCTCGGCGACCTCGGCGGACAGCTCGTCGCCGGTGCCGCATGGGGCGATGGCCACGGCGACGAGCGTGTTCATGCCGGCATTGGTTGCGGGTTCGGACATCGCTTATGCCTCCTCGAGCTCGAGTCGGTTGTCGGCAATATCCTGGGCGGTTGCGCGGTAGAGCTCGTCGATAAAGGCGACCTTAAAGCTTGCCGGGGCATCGGCGACGGCGGCGGCACGCGTGCCGGCAACGTTGTAGACGGCGGTGCCGCAGGCTGCTGCCGTAAACGGATCGGTAGCACAGGCGTACACGGCCAGCACGCCGCCCTGCGAGCAACCGCAGCCGGTGATCTTGGACATGAGCGGGCTGCCGCCGTGGGATTTGGCCACGGTCGTGCCGTCGGTAATCAGGTCGACTTCGCCCGAGACCACAACGGCGCCGCCGGTGTAGCGAGCGAGCGCCACGGCGGCATCGCGGGCGGCGTCGACCGTGTCGGTGGTATCGACACCGCGCACGCGGCTCAGATCGGCCGACTCGCCCTCAAGACCCCACAGGCCGGAGAGTGCGATGATCTCGGAGGCGTTGCCGCGTACGATGGCGGGCTTGTACTGCTTGAGCTCGTTTACCAGCTGGGTGCGCAGGCTACCGATGCCCAGACCCACCGGATCGAGCACCCAGGGCTTGCCGGCGTCGTGTGCCGCCTTGGCCGCGCGGGGAATCGTCTGCTCGTAGATGGGGAAGAGCGTGCCCATGTTGAGATAGATGGCGCCGCCGCCGGCAACGAGCGCCTCGCCCTCGTCGGGCAGATAGACCATGGCGGCCGAACCGCCCACGGCGAGCTGCGCGTTGGCGACAAAGTCGATCGTCACCGTGTTGGTGATGGAGCCGGCCATCGGATTGGTGGCTCGAATCTCCTCTACGGCCTTGACCATATGTTGCTTAAGCTGTTCCGAATCAATCACTGCACATGCCTCCTTGGCATAGAAAAGGGGCGCTGTGCATAGACAGCGCCCCTGTAAAGGCGGCATGCTCCCTACGCCAGCATTAACTGACAGGTTCAAAGGATTGGGCCCTATGCCCTCTCAGCCTTGTGGTTTGCACCGCCGACACTCCCGCATCGAATCTGTTGTTCCCTATACTAGCGCACCTGCCAATATGGGACAGGTTTATTTTGGCAGGTGGCAACAGGGGCGCTGCATTTTCCCAGATAAAACCTGCCAAGATAAACCTGTCCCTTATTGGCAGGTCGTTACAATAGACGGGATAAAGAATGACCGAGGGGACCTTATGATCAAACTTGTGCTGACCGATATGGACGATACGCTGATTCCTGCTGGACACGATGGCGCCAGCGACTGCGCCATCGAGGGCATTCATGCCATGCAGGCGGCGGGCCTGCATTTTGGCCCGGTTTCGGGTCGCCAGCCGTCCGCGATGAGCTGGATGTTCCGCAATCGCTCCGAGTGCTTCTCGACCGGTGCGTTTTGCAACGGCCAGGTGATGTTTGTCGATGGCGAGGCGGTTGCCTCGCGCGCAACTGATAACGATGCCCTTATGCACCTGGCCGACTACCTGGAGCAAGAGACCGACGATACCTATTTGAAGGTCTACCGTCTGGGTGATGACTTTTGGGACAACGACGCCTATTGCGTGACAAGCGATCCCGAGCGTGTGCGTCGCGCCATGGAGTCAGGCGGCAACGCGTGGCTCAAGGGCGAAGAGGCTCCCTGTCGCCCTGTCGTTGACGATGCCCCGGTATACAAGGCGAATATCTGGAGTGCCCGTTCGCGCGAGGAACTCGCCGAGCTGCGCGAGCGTGTTGCCGCCGAGGTGCCGGAGCTCTCGCTCGTGTTTCCCAACAACCGCGTGCGCCTGTTCGACGTTCTTCCGACCGGCTGGGACAAGGGCTGTGCTGCGCTGGAGCTGGCGCGCGCTTTGGGCCTGACGCCCGACGAGGTGGCCGTATTCGGCGATTCCGATAACGATTTGCCCATGATCGATGCCGTTCCCAATTCCGTTGCAGTCGCCAATGCCAACGAGGCCGTCACGGCTGCCGCGCGCTGGCATATCGGCGCTGCGGCAGATGATGCGGTTGCCGGGGCTCTGCATCAGATTGCCGCCTGCGCCGCGACGGGGGAGATGCCGTCGTTTATGCGTCAGATGGACGCGACGGGTTTCGACGTCACGAACGTCTAGGGAGAAAGCCATGAAGCTCCAGCAGCTCAGATATGTCGTCAAAGTTGCCGAATGCGGCAGCATCACCGAGGCCTCGCGCCGGCTCTTTGTGTCGCAGCCTTCGATTACCGCGTCAATTCGCGATCTCGAAAACGAGATGGGTGTACACATCTTTGAGCGCACCAACAAGGGCGTCATTGTGTCCGAGGAAGGCGAGACCTTCTTGGGCTACGCGCGCCAGGTGCTCGACCAGGCCGACCTGCTCGAGGGCAAGTACAAAGGCACGTCCGAGCAGGTGCCGCACTTTAGTGTGAGCTGCCAGCATTATTCCTTTGCCGTTAATGCATTTGTCGATGTGATCCGCGAGTTCGATGCCGCGCGCTACGACTTTACCCTGCGCGAGGAACAGACCCACGAGATTATCGAGGACGTCGCGCATATGAAAAGCGAGCTCGGCATCCTGTATCTGTCGGAGCACAATCGCGAGGTCATCGAGCGCATGCTGGCGGCCAACGAGCTCGTATTCGAAGGACTCTTCTGCGCTACGCCGCATGTCTTTGTGTGCTCCGACCATCCGCTGGCGGGTCGCTCGAGTGTGACGCTCGAGGACTTGGAAGACTACCCGTTCCTGTCCTATGAGCAGGGCAGCTACAACTCGTTTTACTATTCCGAGGAGCTGACCTCGACCTTTGAGCGCCGCAAGAATATCCGCGTGCGCGACCGTGCGACGCTGTTCAACCTAGCTATGGGCCTTAACGGCTACACGGTTTGTTCGGGCGTGATCAGCCATGAACTTAACGGCCCCGGCATTATCTCCATTCCGCTCGATGTAGACGAGTACATGGAGATCGGCATCATCACGCGCAAGAACACGACACTTACGCGCTACGGGCAGGCCTATATCGAAGCGATTCGTCAGCACATCTAGACTGCTGCGTTCTGCACGGGTCAAATCTCTTTATGGCAGTCCTAGCTGATATAGGAAACATCTATATCAAACTGTTATAAACATATATTTTACGATGGCCATATGAGCGCTCATACTCTGTCCCAGTAAAGCAACCAATGCAAAGGGAGATATCCATGAGCACTTCGATTCAACCGAACGCGCCGTTTCGCGCCGATATCGTCGGCAGCTTTCTTCGTCCGCAGGCTGTAAAGGACGCCCGTGCCGCCTATGTCGCGGGTAAACTCGACGCTTCCGGCCTTAAGGCCGTCGAGGACGAGGCCATCCGCGACTTAGTGGCCAAGCAAAAGGCCGCCGGCCTGCAGGTCATCACCGATGGCGAGTTTCGCCGCAGCTACTGGCACCTCGATTTTATGTGGGGGCTGAACGGCGTCGAGCGTCGCACCTCGCGTACGGGCTATATGTTCCACGATGAGGAGACTACCGCCGACACCGCCGTGGTAACCGGTTCCATTAGCGGCGAGAATCATCCGTTCGTCGAGCACTTTAAATTTGTCAAGGCGCTCGAGGGGGAGGGCCAGGTCGCACGGCAAACCATTCCGGCGCCGATCCAGACGTTCTCTGAGGTCACGCTCGATCGCTGCGATGGCCAGCAGGAGAGCCTGCGCGCCGTCTACAAGACCGACGAAGAGCTCGCCGATGCCATCGCCGCAGTATATCGCACCGTGATTGCCGACCTGTATGCCGCAGGCTGCCGCAACATTCAATTTGATGACTGCACCTGGGGCATCTATTGCGATACCGACTTTGTGTCCAAGACCGGTATGAGTCCGGTTGACCTGCAAAAGGTGAGCGAGCTGGGCGTGGCGCTCAACAATGCTGCCATCGCGGGCAAGCCCGACGATTTGGTCATCAACACGCATGTATGCCGCGGCAACTACCACTCCACCTACGCTTTTGAAGGCGGCTACGATCCCATCGCTCCATATCTGTTTGCGCATGAGGACGTCGACGCTTTCTATCTGGAGTTCGACACGCCGCGCGCCGGTGGTTTTGAGCCGCTCAAGTACGTTGCCCCGGGCAAGAAGGTCGTGCTGGGCTTGGTAACCACCAAGGCGGCAGAGCTCGAGAACGAGGATGTTATCGTCGAGCGCATCCGCGAAGCCGCAAAGTACGTGCCGCTCGAGAACCTGTACCTGTCGCCCCAGTGTGGCTTTGCCAGCTGCGAGATTGGCAACAAGCTGACTGAGGACGAACAGTGGGCAAAGATCGCGCTGGTCAAGCGCATTGCCGAGCGCGTTTGGAAATAGCGCTAGCGTTTGCAGGTGGCGGCGCGTGCGAGACGTGGCGTATCGCGTACAATGGTTCGGATCGTATCGTTCGGGCAGGTTATCCGATATGCCTGATCGCCCTTCCATTCGAAAGGACTTCCATGTCCCAGTCTTCGACACCCGCCGTCACCGATGCCATCTACGATGCATCGTCGCTCGGTCGCCCGCGCATGTTTTTGCTCGGCCTACAGCACCTGTTTGCCATGTTTGGTGCCACGGTGCTGGTGCCCGTGCTCACTGGTCTCTCGGTTTCGGCAACGCTTTTGTTTGCCGGCTTGGGCACGCTGCTGTTCCATTTCCTGTCGCGCGGTAAGGTCCCCGCATTCTTGGGCTCATCGTTTGCCTTTATTGCCGGTTATGCTGCCATTGCACCCAACGGCGAGGCCGAGCTATTGCCTTACGCTTGTCTGGGCGTTGCCTGCGCCGGATTGCTCTATCCGGTGCTCGCGGCGCTCTTCCGTGCGTTTGGTGCCAAGCGCGTCATGCGCTTCTTCCCGCCGGTGGTGACGGGCCCCATCGTCATTTCGATCGGTCTGATCCTGGCAAGCTCCGCTATTGCCAACTGCCAGACCAACTGGCTCGTTGCCGTGGTTGCCGTCGCCGTAATCGTCATCTGCAATATTTGGGGTCGCGGCATGGTCAAGATTGTGCCGATTTTGCTGGGCGTTGTGGTGAGCTATGCCGTTGCGACCGCGCTGGGCGAGGTCGATTTTTCGGGCGTTGCCGCCGCTCCCTGGGTTGGCTTGCCCGTCGTGTGGGACAACACAGTGTTTGCACTCTTTGGGCCGCAGTTTGATAGCGGCCTCGCCACGACGGCCATCATCACTATCATGCCGCTGGCCTTCGCAACCATGATCGAGCATATCGGTGATATCTCCGCTATTGGCTCCACTTGCGAGCGTAACTACATCGCCGATCCCGGCCTGCATCGCACGCTGCTCGGCGATGGCCTTGCCACGATTCTGGCTTCGCTCTTTGGTGCTCCGGCCAACACTACCTATGGCGAGAACACCGGCGTGCTTGCTCTGACGCGTGTGTTCGACCCGCGCGTGATTCGCATTGCCGCGTGCTGCGCCATCGTGCTTTCGTTCTGCCCCAAGTTCGCGGCCGTCATTGCGGCCATGCCGGCGTGTGTAATCGGCGGCGTGTCGCTCGTGCTCTATGGCATGATCAGTGCCGTGGGCGTACGCAACCTTATCGAAAACCAGGTCGATTTCCAGAACAACCGCAACGTGCTGGTGGCAGCTCTGGTGCTCGTGCTTTCGCTCGGCATTGCCTGTAGCACCGCCGGTGCCATCGTGCTGGAGCTGGGCGGCGTGACGATTTCGCTTTCCGGCCTTGCCGTGGGCTCGCTGGTGGGTATCGTGCTCAACGCGATTCTGCCGGGTAACGACTTTGAGTTTGATGTCTCCGAGCTCGAGGAGTCCACCGAATAGCGGCTGTGTCCAAATCAGTTAAAAAAGCCGGCCATGCGTCCGATGCGCATGGCCGGCTTTTTAGTGCGCAAGAACCCAGTGGATGCCGCGCGCCATGCGCAGGTCGGTTTGGGCAAAGTGGTTGCCGGGGTTGAGCTCCAGCATTGTTGGAATGTCACGCTCGATAAACAGCTCTTCCATCGCGCGCGTATCGTCGAGCACGTGCCGCATCATGCGGTTGGGCGTCTTGGTTTCCTTTTTGCCGAGTGACAGATAGACGGCCTGTGGGTTGCCGGCAAAAGGGGCCGTGCTGGCGCGATCGACAAAGTCGGGAAACCACAACGACCCCGATGCGCTTGCGGCGCGGCTAAAGGCGTCGGTTTGCCAGAGGGACCAGAGCGCGAAGAGGCCCGCGAGCGAGTAGCCGGCAATGCCGCGCCAGGTGGGCGGCTGAGGAAGCGACGACTCGGCCTCTGGGATTATCCAGTTCAACAGCTCATCGAGAAATCCGGATGCCTGACCGCCAAAGGGCTCGGCATCGCGCACGGTTCCGTCGCATTCCCAGGGGCTCAGCTCGCGATTCCAGTTGAGGCTGCCAATGCCGACAAGCGTGAAGGGCGGGCAGTTGAGCTCTCGGCAGCGTTCATAAACCTCCGTGCCGTCGCCCATGACCACGGGAAGATAGATGACTGGTGCGCTTTCGGCATGCTGTGCATGAACGGTTATCTGCTTTTGATGCGCTTCCATGACGGGCTTCTCTCGGCGTTGTGATATCGACGGCCCCCATTGTCGCACGCCGGCTCATGCAGGTTGGGCTAGACCAAAGACAATCTCGTGCATACCCTGCGGACGCATATGGAAAACGCCACCGCCGGAGGGGAGCTCGGCGGTGGCGTTGTTAAACGGTGCTGGGACTCGGGGCCTTCGCGGGAGCTGCCATGTGCGCAGAGGCGTCTAAGAGCGCTTGCGGCTCGCCATGGTGCCTGCGGCGATAGCGGCTGTTCCCGCAAGGACGGTTGCCACGATGGCCGCACCCGAGGTGTCGCCGGTTGCCGCGAGCACGCCGGTAGTCTTGGCTTTCGTGATTGAAGCCGCAGCGGCCTTGGTCGGCTTTGAGCCCTCAGGCTTGGGGTTCTGCTTGGACTCCGCGGGCTTGCTTTCTGCGGGCTTGGTCTCGTCGGGCTTGGGGTCTTCCGGCTTGGCTACCTCGGGAAGTGCGATGACCATGCTCTTGGCGACAGCTTCGTTATAGGGGGAGTCGATCACAGCGTCGCCCGTGCCGATGGCTTGGCCTGCCTCGTAGATGCCGTCACGGAGCTTGCGATAGTCAATGACCTTGCCGCCTTCGGGCGTCTGGATGGCGGCGTTCTCAATCTTGATGGTGCCGATTGTCTTGCCGTCAGCGCTCATGGCACGGGCAAAGATTGCCGCTGTATCTCCTTCGGCCGTTACCTTGCTGCGGATGATCGAGATGACTGCGGGTGTGACGCCCTCGCTGGTCTGGGCGATGATGCCGATGTTCTCGCCTTGGGGCTCGGGGCTCGTCTCACCATCTTGGTTTTCGCTGTAGGGGATGGGGCCGTCGCCGTTCTCGACATAGCGGGCTATGGCCTTGACAACGGAGTCGCTGATGTAGATGTGGCCACCCTCCTCGTTGGGTCGATCGTTTCTGGTGGAGAATGCAGCCGAAACCTCGCCTTCCGCAAACGCGTCCACGGTGGAGCCGTTCTTGACGACGATATCGTCTTGGTAGGTGAAGAGGGCAATGGCGTCACCGTATCTGCCTTTACTTGCGCGGACTGTCACGTTTGCATGATCGAGTGTGATGCCCTTGTGGGCATAGACGCCATATTCAACACCGTTTGCGTTGAGGGAGGCGTTTGTGGCTGCGAGGCTGCCCTTGGCCTCGACGGCGGCGTCTTTCTCGGAGCTCGCCTTGACCTGGCTGCCGTCCGAGATATTGATGTTGCCGCCGCTCCAAATGGCCTCACCATCGGCTGAGCTTGCCTCGACTGTGCCGCCACCCTTGATGGTGAGGTTCTTGTCGGTTCCGATACCCTTGTCCTTGGTAGCCCTGGCGGTGACGGCCCCGCTGTCGTCAATCGTGATATTGCCGTTTGCCCTGATGCCATCCGATACGCCCGTGGCGTTGACGTTGCCCGAACCTTTGATAGCGAGATCGCCCTCGGCGTCGATGGCATCAAACCCAGCGCTCGTGGCGTTGACGGATCCGGCTCCGTCGATGTTGATATTACCCGTGGAGAGGATAGCGTCCTCAGTAGATGTCACGCTGAGCGTGCTGCCCGCGTCGCCTTGGATATTGAGCTCGGCGTTCTCATTCTTGCCATGAGAAGCCTTGATGCCTTCGATCCAGTCGGCAGTGACGATGTTGTTTCCCGAGTAATTCACGTTGAGCTTGCCTGCGGCCTGGATCTCGCCGCCGTTATAGTTGTTGAGCTTCAAGTCGTCGGCGCCGTCCCACGACCAGGTGCCGGTCTCGTCGCCCGCCGCAGTGCCGGCGTTGTATTTGGTTTCGCCGACCTTGACCCATTCCGCCGCGAGCGAGACGCTCGGCATGAGCAGCGAGCTCACCGTGAGCGCGCACACGGCGCCTACGACGATGCGGCGCGTCACGCGGCGCCAGCTGCCGTGCGCGAGTCCTATGCGACGGCGAACGTCGGGTTCGGCAACATGGGTTCCGGCGGTAGTGTCATTGCGTTTGGGGGTCGTGAACAAGGCTGCCATGGTTGCTCCCGTTCTCATAGGGCCTATACGGCTAGGTTCAGCGTATCTGCTGGATGTTGCCGGCGGTAGTGCCGTTTGGAGGGCAAAATGGCCAAAATGGGGGAGAAATAGGCCGCACGCCGGCGCAGGGACTGACGCTAAAAGAAAAGCGCGGGGCCGCATGGCGACTCCGCGCTTTATTGTTCAGCTTTTGCAGCCTTGCCCTTACGCTACGAAGAAGTAGACGGGGAAGGCAAGGGCTGCGATCCACCCGTCCTGTGCGAAAAAGTGTTTACGAACGTTTGCGACTCGCCAGGGCGCCTGCGGCGATGGCGGCTGTTCCCGCAAGGGCGGCTGCCACGATGGCTGTGTTCGAGGTGTCGCCGGTTGCCGCGAGCTTGCCGACGGTCTTGGCTCCCTTGGCTGCAACTGCAACGGTCTTGGTTGTCTTCGTGCCCTCGGACTTGGAACCCTCGGGCTTGGTCTTGCCGTGCTTTTCCTCGGGCTTGGTCTCCTCGGGAGGCACGATGACCGTGCTCTTGGCGACAGCGGCGTCATAGGGGGAGTCAATCGTGGCATCGCCCGTGCCAATGGTCTGCCCCGCCTCGTAGACGATGCCGTCGCTGAGCTCTTCCTTGTTGCGATAGTCAATGACTTTGCCGCCTGCAGGCGTCTGGATGATGGCGTCCTTGATTTCGATGGTGCCGATCGCCTTGCCGTCCGCGCTCATGGCAAGGGCGAAGATAGCCGCCGTGTCTCCCTCGGCCGTGACCTTGCTGCGGACGATCGAGATGGTCGCGGGCGTGATGCCCTTCTCGGTCTGCGCGAAGATGCCGATGTTCAGGCCCTCGGACTCAGGGATGATTTCGTCGTTTTGGTCTCCACTGTAGTGGTCGGGGCCGTCGCCGCCGGTCTCGGCATAGCGGGCTATGGCCTTGACAACGGAGTCGCTGATGTAGATATGGCCACCCGCTTCGTCGGAGTAGAAATTACTGGTGGAGATTGCAACCGAGAACCTGCCTTCTGCGAGCGCATCCACAGTCGAGCCGTTCTTGATGACGATGTCGTCCTCATCGGTGAAGAGTGCGCTGGCTTCCCCGCCATCTGAGCTTGCGCGGACCGTCACGGTCGCGCCATCGAGCGTGATGCCCTTGTAGACATAGATGCCATACCCAACGCCACTTGCGTTGAGGGAAGCGTTCGTGACCGTGAGGCTGTTTTTACCGTCGATGGCGGCGTCTTCCTCGGAGCTTGCCTTGACCTGGCTGCCACCCGAGATCTCGATGTTGCCGTCGGCCCAAATCGCATTGTCTTTGATAGAGCTTGCCTCTACCTTGCCGCCGCCCTTTATGATGAGGTTCTCGTTAGCATCGATACCCTGATCCTCGGTGGCCTTGGCGGTGACGGTTCCGCTGTTGTCGATCGTGATGTTGCCGTCGGCCCTGATGCCATCCGAATCGCCCGTGGCGTTAACGTTTCCCGAGCCCTTGATGGTGACATCGCCCCCGGCATCGATGGCATCGTGCTCGGTGCTCGTGGCGTTGACAGTGCCAGCGCCGTCGATGTTGATGTTGCCGACGGAAGTGATGGCGTCACGAGAAGATGTCACGTTGAGCGTGCTGGACGCGTCGCCCTGAATATTAAGCTCGGCGTTCTCGTTCGCGCCATCCTTAACCTTGATGCCGCGGCCGTTGTCGTTAGTGACGGTGTTGTTGCCCTCGTAGCTCACGTTGAGCTTGCCCGCTGCCTCGATCGCGCCGCCGTTATAGCCGTTGAGCTTCATGTCGTTGGCGCCGTCCCAGCTCCAGGTGCCGGCGGCGTCGCCCGCCGCGGTGCCGGCGTTGTATTGGGTGCCGCCGACGTCCACCCACTCGGCCGCGAGCGAGACGCTCGGCATGAGCAGCGAACTTACCGTGAGCGCGCATACGGCGCCTACAACGATGCGGCGTGTCACGCGGCGCCAGCTGCCGTGTGCGAGCAGCGTGCGACGGCGCACGTCGGGCTCGACAAAATGGGCTCCAGAGGTTTTGTCATTGCGCTTGGGGGTCGTGAACAAGGCGGCCATGGTTACTCCCATCCTCATAGGGCCTATGCGATTACGCCCAGCATATCTGCAGGATGTAGCCGGCGGTAGTGCCGTTTGGAGAGCAAAACGTCCAAAACTTGCGAAGCAATACATCGCGCGTCCGTGTGGCGCCTGGCTTTAAAAGCAAAGCGCGGAGCCGCTCGATGCGACTCCGCGCTTTGCTGTTTGGTATTGCAAATCTTGCGCCTACGCTACAAAGAAGTAGACGAGGAAGGCAAGTGCTGCGATCCACATGAGCGGCTTGATCTTGGAGGCCTCGCCCTTAAAGAGCGCGACGATCACGTAGGCGATAAAGCCCAGGCCAATGCCGGCAGAGATGGAGTAAGTGAAGGGCACGCCGGCGACAATCATGAACGCCGGGAAACCTTGCGACACGTCGGACCAGTCGATCTCGGAGGCCTCGCTCATCATGAGGTAGCCGACGTAGACCAGAGCACCGCAGGTGGCGGCGCTGGAAACGATGGTGACGATGGGGGAGAAGAACGCGGCGAGGATGAACAGCACGCCGGTGGTGACGGAGGTGAGACCCGTGCGGCCACCGTCGGCAGCGCCGGACGTGGACTCGACGAAAGTGGTGATGGAGGAGACGCCCATAAAGCCACCGGCAGCAGCGGCCACGGAGTCGACGACCAGGATGGGACGGATGTCCTCGACATTGCCGTCCTCGGTCAGGAACTCGCCCTGCTTGGCGACGGCCATCGCGGTGCCCATGGTGTCGAAGAAGTCACTCATGAGCAGCGAGAAGGCCACGACGAGCAGCATCGGGTCGGTCAGAACCTTCACGATGGCCATGTTGCCATCGGCGGTGCTGGCAAACGGGGCGCCAAAGGTCGAGAAGTCGAGCGGTGCGATGAGGCCCTCGGGCGCATGAGTGACGCCCAGCGGGATACCGGCGATAACGGCGACGATGATGCCGATGAGCAGCGAGCCCGGCACGTTGCGGGAAGCCAGGGCGACCGTCACGACGATGGAGATGATGCCGACGATAAAGGTGGGGGAGGTGATGTCGCCCAGGCCGACAAGCGTACCGGCGCCAGCGGTGATGATGCCGGCGTCGCACAGGCCGATCATGGCGATAAACAGGCCCAGACCCACCGAGATGGCGTGGCGCAGGACCACGGGGATGGCGTCCATGATGGCCTCGCGCAGGCCGCATAGGACGAGCAGCAAGATGACGATGCCCTCGAGGAAGATAACGCTCATGGCCACGTGCCAGTCGCCGCCGCACATGGTGGTGGCGATGCCCGCGATCATGGCGTTGATGCCCAGGCCCGACGCGCAGGCGAGCGGGCGGTTTGCGAAGATGCCCATGCAGATGGTCATGATGCCGGCGCCCAGGCAGGTGGCGCAGGCGAGCGCTCCCGCATCGATGCCAGCGCCCGAGAGTACCGCGGGGTTGACGGCGATGATGTAGGCCATCGCCAGGAATGTTGTCAGTCCAGCGCGAAGTTCGGTCCCGATTGTGGACTTGCGCTCACTGACGTGAAATAGTTCGTCCATGCATACCCTTTCCTTGTTCGGCCCCGAGTTTAGGCCGATTGACACGAACTCACCCACTATATCGCCTTTGTGAAGTTGGTGTTCCTCACATGTTGATGTTCGGCGGTTTGTAACGGACGGGCGGTATCTTTCGCATGAAATTGTGTAGGTACCGTATACTTAAGCGGTTACAACGACCCCTATGGAGGAACGTATGATTAAAGAGCTCTGCCGCGACGAGGCTATCCTGTCTCAGCGTTGCGAGGTTGCGACTGTCGAGGACGAATCGGTCGCTCAGGATCTGATTGATACCATCAAGTCGCTCGATGATGCCGGCTGCTTGGCCGCCAATCAGATTGGCGTTACCAAGAAGGTCTGCGTCTACCTGGACGATGCCGGCGAGCCCCACGTGCTCTACAACCCCCGTCTGGTGTTTGGCCTGGGCGCCAGCAAGATGGAGGAGAGCTGCCTGACGCACGAGGAGGTCACCAAGTCCACGCGCTATATCAAGTGCAAGGTTGCCTTTGACCAGATCGTCGATGGCAAGATGCGCGAGCGCAAGCAGGACTTTGTGGGCTTCGAGGCGCAGATGGTCCAGCATATGATCGACCACTGTCTTGGAAAGTTGGTCTAAGGGGACCAAAGCACCGCACTTCGTCTCTTTTGGTCCGGGCGTGACATTGTTGTCATGTCCGGGCTTTTGTGTTTAGCGCCTTTTTGTTTGGTGACAATGAGCTTAGCAAGAACGTAAAGCTAGGAGGCGCTATGTGTACGAGCATTCGATTTACCGATAATTCTGGCCACATGTATCTAGGCCGCAACCTCGACTGGAGCTTTGACTACGGCCAACAGGTTCGCGTGATGCCGCGCGGGTTTCACATCCCGTATTCGTTTATCGACGATGCGTCGGCGGCACACGCGGTAATCGGCATGTGCATCGATTACAAGAACTATCCCATGTTTTTCGACTGTGGTAACGATGCGGGTCTGGCTGTGGCGGGGCTCAACTTTCCCGGCTATGCCGAGTATGCCGAGGGCCCGGTTGATGGAAAGACCAATATCGCGGCCTATGAGTTTCCCCTGTGGGTGGCAGCGACGTTCTCGACGGTCGATGAGGTCGAGGCCGCGCTGCGCGACACGGTGATTGTCGCCAAATCTGCCGGAGAGGGGCTGGGCGTGTCGCTGCTCCATTGGATTATCGGCGACAGCCAGCGCAGCATCGTGGTCGAGATGATGGCTGACGGCCTGCATGTATACGACGATCCGGTCGACACCCTTGCCAACCAGCCGACCTTCCCGTGGCACATGGAAAACCTGCGCACCTATATCACCGCCACAAGCGATTTTCCGCAGACGGCGACATGGCGTGGCGCCGAGCTTAAGCCCTATGGAGCCGGTGCCGGCATGCGCGGCATTCCGGGCGATTGCTATTCGCCGAGCCGTTTTGTAAAGGCGGCGTACCTCAATGCCAATTACCCGCAAAAGGAGAGCGAGACCGAAAACGTCGTTCGCATGTTCCGCTCGCTCGAGGGCGTGGTGATGATCGAGGGAGCGTCCAGGATGGGCGATGGCAAGTTCGAGAAGACTATCTATACCGGATGCTTTAGCGCGCGCACGGGCAATTATTACTACGCGATGTATGGGGATCCGTCGATTCGCTACGTGAGCCTGATGGATGCCGAGGGCGCGAGCCCCGATAGGCTCGTGGTTCCCGAGCCGCGCCGTTCGTAGCTCACTGGTCCGTTGCGACATAAAACGGCCTCGCACCTCTTATGAGATGCGAGGCCGTTGTCGTCAATGGCTGGTGGCGTGTTAGAAGTTGGCGTCGTTGAACTGGGTGCTCTCGAGTCCGTCGAGTTGCTGTTCGGGCGTATCGGCGACGCTCTCGAGCAGCTCGGTGGGATCGACGTTCATGCTCTTGCCGGCCTCGTTGCCGTTGACCAAGTCGTCCGAGAAAATGTCGACCTCCATTTCCTCGGCCTCTTCGATCTGAACCTCGAGCGGCACCTGGGTGCGCACAAGTTTGACGGCCGGGCGCATGCGGGCAAAGAGCGGTACGTACTCAATGATGATGGCCGAGTTCTCGAGACCGTACCAGCGTGCCGGGCTTCCGCAGGCGCGGCGGACGGCGTACTTGATGGCCATCACGCGGTGGTCATTGCGGTTGATGTCCGTTTCGGGGGCAAGCATCTTGCGCAGCATGCAAAAGCGGAAGTCACCTACGTTGCCGCGCGTCTCGTAGATGGAGTAGGTGTGATGTTGCGGCGGCAGCTCGCCCGATGCCATCAAGTCGCCGACGATCTGACGCAGATAGGCGTTGACGCGCTGGTTGACCTTAAAGCCCAAGTCCAGGCGCACGCGGAACAAAAAGTCCGTGCCAAAGGTCTCGACGGAATACTCGTGCGTATAGGGTTCGTCGGTAACGTGCACGTTGATGAACCAATATGCCTTGGCGCGCTTGGGGTGCTTGTCCAGGATGGAATAGAGCACGTCGCGGTCGAGTGTGAGCGGGTCGGGGCTGTTGGTGAGAAATACCAGATTGTCGGCGAGCACGGGATAGGTCTCGTCATTGCGCAGGCGATTGAGCTGGTCGATGTACTTGGAGACGGGCAGCAGAATCGTCTGCGTGCGCTCGATGGCGGTGCCGCGACGCCACACATACATAAGGCCAAACAGCAGTGCGGCCAAGAAGATCATCACATAGCCGCCGTCAAAGAACATGGTGAGGCACGAGGCGAAAAAGCACAGCTCAATGGCGCCGAAGAGCAGGGCGAAGACGCAGGCGCCCAGCTTGTGCTTGAGAATGCCGGCGATATAGCTCGTCAAAAGCGTGGTGGTCATAAGCATGGTCACGGTAATGGCGAGGCCGTAGGCACTCTCCATGCGCTCGGAGTTTTGGAACAGCAGCACGATGAAGATGCAGCCGACCCACATGATGTTATTGACGAGTGGAATATAGAGCTGACCTTTGGTGTCGCTGGGGTAGTGGATGCGCAGGTGCGGCATAAGGTTGAGGCGCGTTGCCTCGGATACCAGCGAGAACGAGCCGGTGATGAGCGCCTGTGAGGCGATGATGGCCGCCACGGCCGAAAGTACGATGGCAAAGGGGCGTAGGGGCTCGGGGAGCATCATATAGAACGGGTTGACGATATCCATCGCGAGCATCTGGGGGTTGGAGTTATTGGCGAGTAGCCAAGCTCCCTGACCCAGATAGTTGAGGATAAGGGCCGCCTTAACAAATGGCCAGGATGCATAGATGTTTGCCTTGCCCACGTGGCCCATGTCCGAGTAGAGTGCCTCGGCACCGGTTGTCGACAGGAAGACAAAGCCGAGCACCATGATGCCCGAATGGTTGATGGGCGAGAACAGGAACATAATGCCGCGGATGGGGTTGAGCGCGCGCAAGATGGACAGGTTGCCGAGCATGTTGAACAGACCGGCGCCTGCCAGGAACAGGAACCACAGCGTCATGAGCGGGCCGAAGAGCTTGCCGATTGACGAGGTGCCGGCGCGCTGCATGGCAAATAGGCCGCAGATAATGATGATGGTGATGATGATGACGTTGGTCTGGCCGTCGCCCAGCAGCGCATGGCCCCATTCGATGGTGCGCAGACCCTCGATGGCTGTGGTGACCGTGACGGCGGGGGTGAGGATGCCGTCGGCAAGCAGTGCCGCGCCGCCGATCATGGCGGGGAGAATCAGCCATGGCGCCACCTTGCGCACGAGACTGAACAGGGCGAAGATGCCGCCTTCGTTGTGGTTGTCGGCCTTCATGGCGATTACCACGTACTTGACCGTGGTCACGAGCGTCATGGTCCAGATGACGAGCGAAAGCGCGCCCAGGATCATGTCCTCGCTGACGGTACCGATGCCGCCGTTGTTGGCGACGATTGATTTCATGGTGTACATGGGGCTCGTGCCGATGTCGCCATAGACGACGCCGAGCGTTACGAGCAGCATGCCAGCGGAGAGGGGGATGGCTCCGTGCCCGCCTTGCCCGCGCTGGTCTTGGAGGTTTGCCTCCAGTTTGTTGTGTGCCACGAGGACTCCCTTAGACATCCGGTTATCTGTCTAGGACAAAAAACTTTATGCCGTCTTTATACATACAAGAGCAGTTTGGCACATCGGGTTATTTTAGACAATAATCCTCAGCTGGGGATTATTTATCTACGCAGGTAGCATTTCAAAGCAGGGGCTTTTAAGCACGTGCTGTCTGGGCGATGCCAGCCTTGGCGTTTGCGCGTTTGCCGGCGAGTTCGCAAAAAACCGCGCCGCCGATGATAAGTGCGGCGCCCATCAGGCGGACCGGTGTTATGGCTTCACCCAAAAGGGCGGCCGAGAACACGACCGCCGAAAGCGGCTCGAGGTAGCCGACGACGGCGACGGTCTGGACGGGCAGCTTGGCGACGGCGCTAAAGTAGAGCAGGCAACCAATGCCGGTGTTGACGACGCCGAGCATAGCGACGGCGCGCCAATCAATGCTGGCGGCGACGCCGGCGGACAGGAACGAGGGAGCGCCCTGCGTGATGAGCGTGAGGGCCAGTGCGGTCACAAAGGCGGCGCTCACTTGGAGTGCGGAGTTCTCGAGGCCCTCGATGTGCGGCGCACCCTTGCTGGCGATGACCATCAATGCATAGCAGAAGGCCGAGGCGATTCCACAGACGATGCCCGCAATGGGCATATTGCCGCCTAGACCTTGCGCTGCAATGAGAAAAGCACCACAAGCAACGGCGACAAAGCCGGCGATTTTGCCGCCGGTCAGCTTTTCGCCAAAAATGAGCGGGGAGAGGGCCATAACGATGATGGGGCCACAGTAATACAACAGCGAGGAGATACCAACGCCGATCGTCTGATAGGCGCGGAACAGGAAAATCCAGCTGGCGCCCAGCGCGGCGCCCGAGACGATGAGCGCTGCGGCCTCGCGGGGGCGAGACGGAGCCTGCAGGTTATGGCGCTTGGTTATGAAGAGGATGGCGGCAAGGGTGAGAGCGCCCAAAAACGTGCGCAACAGTACGATATCGGAGCTCGGCAGCGCGATGGCAGCGGCGATGATGCCGTTGGAGCCAAACAATAGCAATGCTGCTAAGTACGTAAACAATCCGTTGTTCATGTGCTGACATCCCCTCTATATCCGAGCATGTTCACTATGGGTGAACTGGCTTTAGAAGAAAAGCGAATATAATGCATGGATAACATGACAAAAACTCATGTAAAGGTGGAGGGGTGCCGTGGAAACGAATATTCAAAAGATGCAGGTGCTGCTCGAGACCGTGCGGGCCGGCAGTTTTACGCGCGCCGCCGAGCGGCTGAGCTATTCGCAGTCGGGCGTGAGCCGCATGGTGGGCGACCTTGAGACCGATTGGGGTTTTAAGGTGCTCGACCGCAGCCGCGAGGGTGTGGTGCTTTCTGCCGATGGGCGGCAGATCATGCCGGCGGTTGAGGCGCTCTGCGAGGAGTTTGGCCGCCTGCAGCGACACGTGGACGAGATGCGTGGGCTCATGCGCGGCAAGATCTGCATTGGTACGTTTTCGAGTGTGGCGACCCATGTACTGCCGCCGGTGATTGCGCGCTTTCGCGCCGATCATCCGGATGTCGATTACGAGCTGCTGATGGGTGATTACTCCGAGATTGAGCAATGGGTGGCGGAAGGCCGCTGCGACCTGGGCTTTATTCCGCGCGAGCCACGCGGCGCCGGCATGGCGTCGCGACCGTTGGTGCAAGACGAGTTGATGGCCGTGGTGCCAGCGGACTCCTCGCTTGCCACGGCGGAGGTCGTTTCTCTTGCCGATTTAGCCAACGAGCAGTTTATTCTGCTAGAACGCGGCACTGATGACGAGATTACGCCGCTATTCCGTCGGGCGGGACTGACGGTGTGCTCCAAGCTGTCGACCTGGGATGACTATGCGATTATGGCCATGGTCGAGGACGGCCTGGGCGTGAGCATTCTTCCCGCGCTCATCTTGCGCCGCTGCCAGTTCGATGTTGCCGTGCGTTCGCTCGAGGGACATCCCCATCGGCAGATCAATGCGATATATCGCACGGCTGACGTTTCGCTTGCCGCCGCTCGATTCCTTGAATACCTCTAAACGCGTACACGTCATTGTCCGCTTTGGGCAAATCTCGGAGTCCGGTACGTTTTCTTATGAAATTGAACTTTCGAATGAGGTGCCGCGTTATACTGCTTGCTAAATTGAACCATGGTTCAATTCGTGTTCTATAAATTGAACTTTGCCAGCAAGGAGGTTCCTGTGGCCCAAGAGACGTTTAGCGATCGCCTGCGACAGACTATGTCCGATCGCGACGTTCGCCAGTCGGACGTGATCCGCGCATCGGAGATGCTCGGCAAAAAACTCGGCAAGAGTCAGATGAGCCAATATGTGAGCGGCAAGACGATTCCGCGGCGCGATGTGGCTGAGCTGCTCGCCCGTATTTTGGAGGTCGATGTTACCTGGCTGCTTGCCGGCGACGCCGATCAAGGCGAGGCATCATCACCCCGCAACGATTCCAAGCCCGAACCCCATCCCTCAGCTCAAATTGCAAGGAGCACCACCATGCGTACTTTTTCTAAATCCGCCAAACTCGAGAACGTCCTGTATGACGTGCGCGGTCCCGTCGTCGACGAGGCCGCCCGTATGGAGGACGAGGGAGAGCGCATTCTCAAGCTCAACATCGGCAACCCGGCGCCCTTCGGTTTCCGCACGCCCGATGAGGTCATCAAGGACATGCGCCAGCAGCTGCCCGACTGCGAAGGCTATTCCAACTCGCGTGGCCTGTTCTCCGCGCGCAAGGCAATCATGCAGTATTCGCAGATCAAGGGCCTGCCCAACGTTCAGATGGAGCATATCTACACGGGCAACGGCGTGTCCGAGCTCATTCAGCTTTCGATGAACGCACTGCTCGACAATGGCGACGAGATTCTGATCCCCAGCCCCGACTATCCGCTCTGGACGGCGTGCGCGACCCTTGCCGGCGGTCATCCCGTGCACTATCTGTGCGATGAGCAGGCGGATTGGTATCCCGACCTGGAGGATATGGAGTCCAAGATCACGAGCGCGACCAAAGCCCTCGTCATCATCAATCCCAACAACCCCACGGGTTCCGTCTATCCGCGCGAGGTGCTCGAGGGTATCGTTGAGATCGCGCGCAGGCACCAGCTGATGATTTTTGCCGACGAGATCTACGACCGCCTGTGCATGGACGGCTACGAGCACGTCTCGATTGCCTCGCTCGCTCCCGACCTGCCCTGCGTCACCTTTAGCGGCCTTTCCAAGTCGCACATGATTGCGGGCTATCGTATTGGCTGGATGGTGCTTTCGGGCAACCAGCGCTGCATGAGCGACTTTATTATGGGCATCAACATGCTCTCGAACATGCGCCTGTGCTCCAACGTGCCGGCTCAGTCAATCGTCCAGACGGCGCTCGGCGGACACCAGTCGGTCAACGACTACATCCGTCCTGGCGGTCGTGTGTATGAGCAGCGCAACTTTGTGTACGAGGCACTCAGCAAGATCGATGGCATCTCGGTGGTCAAGCCCCGCGCGGCGTTCTATATCTTCCCCAAGATGGATGTCAAGAAATTCAACATCACCGATGACGAGCAGTTTGCCCTTGACCTGCTACACGAGAAGAAGATCCTGATCACCCGCGGCGGCGGCTTTAACTGGGCCGAGCCCGACCACTTCCGCATCGTGTACCTGCCGCGCATGGAAGTGCTCAAAGAGTCGCTTGAGGACTTGGCCGACTTCTTCGATCATTACCGCCAGAGCTAGTGGGATAGAAGCTCCGCACTATGAAAAGCTCCCTGCAGTTGTTTTGCTGCAGGGAGCTTTCTTGAATCGGCGGAACTATATAACGATTCCGCAACAGTGGTCGATTTCGTGTTGGATGATCTCGGCGGTATAGCCCGAGAAGTTCTTGATGCGGTGGACGAAGTTCTCGTCCAAATACTCCACCTTAATGCGACGGTAGCGGGTACAGGGGCGCTCGCCGATCAACGAGAGGCATCCTTCGCTCGTCTGATAGGCATTGACCTGCTCAAGAATTTGAGGGTTGTACATCAGCAGCGCCCTGTTGCCGTCCTTTACGCAGATGATGCGTTTGCGCACGCCGATCATGTTGGCGGCGAGGCCAACGCACTCGTGCTCATGCTCGAGGAGCGTATCCAGGAGGTCCTGCCCGGTCGCGGCATCGTCGGGTCCCGCGTCTTCGGAAGGCAGGCGCAAAAAGAACTCGGATTTCATGATGGGCTTAATCATGGCGGGCTCCTCATGTCTCGTGCTTTCGTGGACTTTTAATAATAGCGCGGAAGGAAAGCTGCGCGTCAGCGTTACAATCTTTCAACGTTGGACCATGTTGTCGGATCCGTCGCGTGCGGCGTCTGACGTAAGTCTAGGGCTCATGCTCGCCCTGGACTGTTCCTCTGGGGCGATGCGACTGTCGTTCCAAGAGGAAGGAAATGCATGGGGAGCAAATCTCAGCAACAAGTTCAAGCAACGCCATCGGCCACTTCGGCGTTCCTCGTCGTAATGTATATTGCAGCCTTTGTCGCCGCGTTTAACGAGAACATCATTAACGTGGCACTGCACGATATCATGGCGGCCTTTTCGGTGAGTGCCACCACGGCGCAGTGGCTCGTTTCGGGATACATGATCGTGACGTCGATCTTTACGGCCATCATGGCCTTTCTGTCCGGTCGTTTCTCGACGCGCAAGCTGCTGTTTTTCGCATGCGGATGCATGGTCGCCGGAGAAGTTCTGTGCCTGGTCGCCCCGTCGTTTACCGTTTTGCTGCCAAGTCGTATTTTGCAGGCTGCGGGATCGGGCATCTTGTTTCCGCTCATGATGAATGTGGTGCTATCTTGTGCTCCGCGCGAGAAGCTCGGTCTGTATCTGAGCCTGGGCGGTGCCTGCATTACGCTAGGGCCGGCGTTTGGGCCCGTGATTAGTGGTCTTATGTGCACGTTGTTTGGCTGGAGGGCGGTGTTCGTAGTGCCGCTGGTGGGCGGTGTCGTGGTCGCCGCGGCGGCAGCAAAGCTCGTTCGGAATGTCGGAGAGCGCTCGAACACCACGCTTGATATTCTGTCGGTTGTTTTGCTCGCTGCCGGCATTACGGCGTTCGTGTATTCCGTAGGCGAGTTCTCGACCAATGTGATGGCCGGTATCGTGGCGCTTTTCGCCGCTGTTGTGGTGCTCGGCCTGTTTGCGGTTCGTCAGCTCAAGCTCGAGCATCCGGTGCTTAACGTGCGTCCCATGGCGAGCGTTCGTTTTTGGCCTGCATGCCTGCTTGTGGTGGTGTCGATGATGACGACGTTCTCGATGAGCGTTTTGTTGCCGCTCTATTTTGAGGGCGCATACGGCATGACCGCACTTGTCGCGGGTTTGCTCATTTTGCCGGCGATCGCCTGCAACGCCGTGACCTCGATTGTGGGCGGACGCGTGATGGATGCCCGTGGTGCGTGGCCGCTGCTGCCGGTCGGCTTTGCCCTGATCGCTGTGGGGCAGACGGCAATCTCGATGACCGCGGCAAGCATGAACATCGGCGTTGTCGTGCTGCTGACCGTTGTGGTGTATGCCGGCGTCGGTTTGGTACTGAGCCCCTCGCAGACCGCCGGTTTGGAGACGCTTCCCGCCGCTGAGCATCCTCACGGAACGGCATTGCTTAACATGTGGAACATGATTGCCGCGTCGTTTGGTCCGTCGCTGTTTATCGGCCTGCTTTCGAGTTCTGCGGTGGCTGCTGGCGCCGCAGGCGTTGCGTCGGACGTTGCCCAGGCGATAGGATTTGCAGCCGCCGTGCGCGTGGCGGCCGTGATTGCCGTTGTCGGGTTCGCGGTGTCGCTGGTGTACGCTCGCCGCGAGTCGCACATGTCGCATTAATGTGTGCACATAGATTCTGCAGCTAGATTGGATGGCGACACCATAAACTAATGGACGTTTTGCCGAGAGGCATGAATGTATAAAGCGCAAAGAGTGCGCGACGGGCCCCGCGAATGGGGCGATGATGCCCGAGAGGGCCAAGAAGGAGTCTCATGTCTGAGAACGAAGAGATCATGAACGAGACCGAGAACGAGACCATGGCTGCCGAGGTCGAGGCAGTCGAGACCGTGGAGACCGAAGCTGCTGAGGTTGAGGCTGCTGACGAGGTTTCCGCCGAGGAGGCCGAGGTTGTCGAGGCCGCCGCTGATTACGATGACGAAGAGCTGATGGACAAGATGCAGAAGGCCGCCCGCCTGCTGCGCAGCCGTCGCTTTGCTATTTCCAAGGAGGAGGAGGCCAAGGCCGAGCGCATGGCGAACATCGAGCGCGCCATCAAGCTTCTTGACCTCAAGCCCAAGATGGAGCAGAAGGAAATGTCCGACCTGCTGGGCATGCGCCTTCGTGAGCTCGATGGTCTGATGGCCGAGGCCGAGGCTGCCGACCTGGTCGGCCGCATCGACGACGCCGAGGGCGATATGCGCAAGATCGTTGTCTTCGCTGCCGAGGATGCCGCTGAGGGCCTGGTCGAGCTTGCCAATAAGAAGGAGAAGCTCCTGCCCGAGCTTTCTTACGAGGAGGCCACCGAGCTGATGGCCGCTCTCGATAAGGTTATCGCTCCGCTCGTCGCCATGGGCCTGGACGAGGACCGCGGTCCTCGCGGCGGCCGTGACGATCGCGGTGGCCGTGGCGGCGACCGTGGCGGCCGTGGCGGCTTTGGTGACCGCGGTGGCCGTGGCGGTCGCGGTGGCGATCGCGGTGGCCGTGGCGGCTTTGGCGACCGTGGCGGCGACCGTGGCGGTCGCGGCGGCTTTGGTGGCAACCGTGGTGGCTATGGCGATCGCGGTGGCAACCGTGGTGGCTTCGGCGGCAACCGTGGTAACGACCGCGGCGGTCGCGGTGGCGACCGTGGCGGCCGCAACGGCGGCGGCTTCCGCGGCAACCGCTTCTAGTTGAGTTACGGCGTTTTACCAAACGCCGTAACTGCTCGACGCTGCAAGCCCGCCAGGGCGGCAATCTGCCTTTCAACTTCGGCGGCATGACCAGAAGGTCAATGCCGCCTCGTTTCAAGGCACCTTGCTCGCTCTGGCGGGTTTTCGCTGTCGGTACCAAGGCATCGGCGTTGCCTTGATCCAAACCTACCAAAAGGGGACAGGTTTATTTGGTCGGTTTTATCTGGGCAAACGTGGTCGTCTATCGCAATATGGTCGTTGGACGTTCTTGTTTGACTAGTCGTTTAAGAACGTCCCCAACGACTACATAGGATGAGAGTGGATAATCTCCCGGTTTGAGCCTGCATTCAAGCTCAAAGTGGGAGATTATCCACTCTCATTTGTTGTATGTCCGAAAATCCACGCTCGTTTAAATTCTGCCTACATTTGCAGGAACAGTTCGTGGAGGTGGGTGTCTTCGTCGAGCTCGGGGTGGAAGGTGACGCCGAGCTGGTTGCCTTGGCGGGCGGCGACGATGCGACCGTCGACTTCGGCTAGGGCCTCAGTGTCGCCGTGCACTTCGACGATGCGGGGCGCGCGGATAAACGTCAGCGGCACTTCACCGTCGATGCCGGCGACAGATCCTTGAGTGCGAAAGCTGCCGAGCTGCCTGCCATAGGCATTGCGCTCGACAAGTACATCCATGGTTGCCAAACGCGGCGTGCCCTTATCGTCATGGGCGGCAAGGTCGTGAGCCAGCAGAATCAGGCCGGCGCAGGTGCCCAGGACGGGCATGCCTTCAGCGATGCGGGCACGAAGCTCCTCGAGCATGCCCAACTCATCAAGCAGTTTCCCTTGAACGGTAGACTCGCCGCCGGGAAGTACCAGACGGCCAAAGTCCTGCTTCAAATCAGCCGCCTGCCTCAGCTCAATACAACGTGCGCCCAGCTCGGACAGCCTCGCTTCGTGCTCGGCAAAAGCACCTTGGATCGCCAGCACGGCGACCGTCTGGTCTGCGTAATCACTCATGTGCGATCCTTTCTGCCGGACTAGCGTCCGCGCTCCTCCATGATGATCTCGATCTCGTCAGCGTTGATGCCCACCATGGCCTCGCCCAGGTCCTCCGAAAGCTCGGCGATGAGCTTGGCGTCGGTGAAGTTTGCCACGGCCTTGACGATGGCGGCGGCGCGCTTGGCGGGGTCGCCGCTCTTAAAGATGCCCGAGCCGACAAAGACGCCCTCGGCGCCCAGTTGCATCATCAATGCGGCGTCGGCGGGGGTCGCTATGCCGCCGGCGGCAAAGTTTACGACGGGAAGCTTGCCCGTAGTATGGACCTCGCGCACCAGCTCGATCGGAACCTGCAACTGCTTGGCCGCCTCGAACAACTCATCATCGCGCAGGGCGACAACGTCGCGGATCTGCTTTTGGATCTTGCGCATGTGACGCACGGCCTGAACGACGTCGCCCGTGCCCGGCTCGCCTTTGGTGCGGATCATCGTGGCGCCCTCGGCAACACGGCGCAGCGCCTCGCCCAGATCGCGGGCGCCACAGACAAACGGCACGTCAAACTGGGTCTTGTCGATGTGGTAGACATCGTCGGCGGGGGAGAGGACCTCGGATTCGTCGATGTAGTCGATCTCGATGGCCTGAAGGACCTGCGCCTCGACGATGTGACCGATGCGGCACTTTGCCATGACGGGGATCGAGACGGCCTCCTGAATGCCCTTGATCATCTTGGGGTCACTCATGCGCGACACGCCGCCGGCGGCGCGGATGTCGGCCGGGATGCGCTCGAGTCCCATGACGGCACAGGCGCCCGCCTCTTCGGCGATGCGTGCCTGCTCGGGCGTGGTGACGTCCATGATGACGCCGCCCTTGAGCATCTGCGCGAGCTCGCGGTTGAGTTTAACGCGATCGGCCTTGCTGGTCTGTTCTGCCATGGTTGCTCCCTTGGTTGGCATGTGCATTGCTTGACGGAATATCCTATCGGGGAGCTGGGCATGGCGAAATACTCAGTTTTCGAGATAATAACAAGGTCAGACTAATACCAGATTGAATGACTCGATAAGGTCAGGTGACAAACTCATGCTTGACTATAATTTGGAAAACCGCGGCGAAGCATCGCTCTATGAGTATATTTACCAGCAAATTCGAGATGATATCGTAGCTGGACGTATTGCGGCGGGGGAGCATCTGCCGTCCAAGCGTGCCTTTGCGAGTCATCTGGGAATCAGTGTCATTACCATCGAGAATGCATATAGCCAGTTGCTTGCCGAGGGTTATATTTGCTCAAAGCCGCGGCGTGGTTACTACGCGTGCGAGCTTCCCGATGCGCCGGTTTTGTCTTTGGCCGCGGGGGATATCGACCGAGATGCTGTCTCTGCTGGCCCCAGCGCGCATGATTCCGACGGACAGACCGAGCAGTTCGAGGCTCTTTCTCCTTCCGCTTTGGAGGCGGCGCGGCTTTGGCAAAGCGCGCTACGGGCGACACTGACGTCCGAAGACGAGCGCGAAATCTTTTCGCCCGCGCCGGCGCAGGGCACCGTTCGGCTACGACGCGCAATTGCTCACCATCTGCGCGGGACAAGGGGTATGAATGTCGATCCCGACAACATCGTTATCGGTGCGGGCGCCCAGTTGCTCGATACCATGTTGGTTCAGCTGCTTGGCGCGGACAAGGTGTATGCCGTTGAGGACCCGGGCTATTTGCGCCTGACGCGCATCTATCAGGCCATGGGTTGCGAAGTGCGGCATATCCCGTTGGACGGTGAGGGCGTGGACTTGAGCGCTCTGCAGAAAACTGGGGCGGATGTCCTTCACCTGATGCCGTCCCATCAGTATCCGACCGGCCTTGTGACGAGCATTGCGCGTCGCTATGCCCTGCTGGGCTGGGCCGCCGAGCAGCCGGACCGGTATCTCATCGAAGATGACTTTGATTGCGAGTTTCGCCTTGCCGGTAAGCCGATTCCCGCGCTTGCGTCGATCGATGCCGCCCAATCGGTCATCTACACCAACACGTTTTCAAAAAGTCTGTCGTCGGCCCTGCGTTTGGCGTATATGGTCCTGCCCGATGAGCTGATGGAACGGTTTAGGCGCAACCTTGGCTTTTACGCCTCGTCGGTGAGTTCTGTTGACCAGGTCGCTTTGGCTCGTTTGCTGGAATCGGGCGATTACGAGCGACATGTGAACCGCGTACGCGTTCGTGCTCGCGAGGCGCGTGATGGCCTGGCGACGCTTGTACGGAAGGCATTTCCGGCGGGGGAGGTTTCGATCGAGCACGCAGACGCTGGCCTTTACTGCGTCGTAGCCGCAGGGCGTGACACGGATGAAAACTCTATTACGCATGCCCTCACGCGTTCGAATATTCCTTTTACCGATATCGGTGACTGTTTTTGGTGCGCCAATGGCGTATCTGTCCCAGAAAAATCAACTCGAATTCTTGTCCAGTATGACGACCTGAGTCCAAAAGAGCTAAAAACCCTGGATTCGCAGTTGACGGGAACGCCCTGCAACCTAAGTGAGTAGACTTTTGGCGCCTTGGCGACCAGACCGTTTTGAAGCAATCCATCTACCTGCGATTTTGTAAAGCAGTATGGGCGGTCTGCTCGGCGGGTCCTAAATAGTCTACTCACTTGCTGTGCAAGGCTTCCGCATGAGCGAAAAATGAGTTTTCAACAGCGCTCCGTCCAGCTTTTGGCAAGCTTTTGGCCAGTTGGGGAGGGCTGTTGAAAACTAAGTAGTCCGTTCGGCGCCCTTTTCGGCGCGTTCGCGCCAATGCGTGAGCGCCCGGGTTGAAATTCGTGTTTTCCTGTGCCTATGAAGGATCTACTTTGTGACATATCGGCTTTTAAGTACTGGCGCTTGCCCCCTCAGGCCCGCGCTCTGTGTCCGCCGCTCCCGCGACCGGAAGAAGACCGGCGGCGATGCGAGCTCGCCCGTAACCCGACGGCTACGGTTGTGCTCGGCTTTCCGCTGTATACATTGGTTCGGACGAGAGGCAAGCGGACTTGCCCTGTCAGCATTAGGCAGCGGCTGTTCCTAGGCGAGTTCCCCAGGGAATCCGTGCTGGAAACGGAACATGGGTTTTTGGTTACGTCTCCTCTGCTGACGGCATTCATCATGTCGCGGCATCTGACGGATCTCCAGCTTGTTTTGGTGTTGGCGGAGATGTGCGGCTTGTTTACGGTTTGTGCCTTGCCAGCAGCACTCGAGGCAGAGCTTTCGCGTGCAATTGAGTCGGGCGCGATTCCGGCAACCTTGGGTTGGGCGCGCTGTCCGTCCGAGGACGGCGCCGCCTCAAATTTATGGCGGCGCGACGCTTTGGTTTTGGGCGAAGACCTTGACCGTTTTTGCTCAGATGTTTGTGGGATGCGTTACGGCAAGCGATTTGTCGCGGTATCTCATCTCGTTCCACTGGGTGCCGCATCGCCTTTTGAGGTTGAGACGTATTTGTTGCTTGGGTTGCCACGATCCCTGGGAGGCGAAGGTTTTTGCGGCATAGAGCTCAATGTCGAAGTGGCGCTAAGCGCAAGTGCTCGGGCGATTGTAGGCAAGTCCCGCGTATACATTGACCTACTTCTGTCTTCGCCGGACGGAGAGCGACAGGTGGCCATTGAATGCCAAGGAAAGGGCTCACACGGGCGAGCCGGGGATGGCTTGCGCGACGCCGACCGCATGACGGCGCTTCAGGCCATGGGCTACGATGTATTTCTCCTGACACACGGACAGATATCCGATGAGGATAGATTCCACGCGATTGTTAAGGCCGTGTGCAGGTTGCTCGATGTTGAATATCGCGATAAAAGCTTGGAGGAGCAAGGGGCCGAGGCATTACTTCGGTCTGAGCTATTCGTTGACTGGTCAAAACTGGGAGAAATCGACAAAAAGATGCCCGTTAGACACAAAAAGGCCCGATCATGGACGGTTGCAAATCTAAGTGAGTAGACTTTTAGCGTGATGGCGACCAGATTATTTTGCGGCAAGCTGTCTACCTGCGGTTTTATAAAGCAATACGGATGGTCTGCTCGACAAGTTCCCAAAAGGCTACTCACTTAGTTTTTGACGCGAAGCCGATGCCGAAGGTGGTCCTTTTTTGGGACGTTAACTGGTTCGCTAGACACGAAAAAGGCCCGGATCTTGCGGTCCGGGCCTTATCGAGCTAGAGATTGTCTCTCAGGCGGTTGGCTTAACCAAAGTAGCGCTTGAGCAGACCGGCGAAAGCCTTGCCGTGGCGAGCCTCGTCGCGAGCCATCTCGTGCACGGTGTCGTGGATGGCATCGAGACCAGCGGCCTTGGCGCGCTTGGCAAGATCGGTCTTGCCGGCGGTGGCGCCATTCTCGGCCTCAACGCGCATCTCGAGGTTCTTCTTGGTGGAGTCGGTCACGACCTCGCCCAGGAGCTCGGCGAACTTGGCGGCGTGCTCGGCCTCCTCGTGGGCAGCCTTCTCCCAGTACAGGCCGATCTCGGGATAGCCCTCGCGATGGGCGACGCGAGCCATGGCCAGGTACATACCGACCTCGGAGCACTCGCCCTCAAAGTTGGCGCGCAGGTCGGCAACGATGTCCTCGGAGACGCCCTCCATCTTGGCGACGCCCACGACGTGCTCGGCAGCCCACTCGAGCTGGCCCTCCTCCTGCTTCAGGAAACGAGAACCGGGAACGCCGCACTGGGGGCACTTGAAATCCTCGGGCAGCTGGTCGCCGTCGAACTCTTCCACATAACCGCAAACGGGGCAAACAAACTTCATGATTCGATCCTTTCGATCGATGGCGATGGCGCGCTCGTCCGGTCCCGTAAGGGCCCTCTCCGGACGTGCGTCTTGACGAGTTCTATTATCCATAAATGAGACCGAATGTGAAGCCTATTAGGAATGATTTTTAATAAAACAATTTTGGGCATGTGAAGATGTTGATTGATTAACGATTGCTAGACCTCGTGCGGCCTCCGATGAGTACAATCGGGCGAGCAAATGTTGACCTATCAACAAATGAAGGAGTTTCCTTTATGCATCTAGCCCGTCGTGCCTGGTGCCGAACATATCAGACGGTTTTTCGCATCGCATTGCCGATCCTGCCCTATACCGAGCCGCGCATTTTGGAGCATGCCGAGGATGTGCCCGCAGTGCTTCAAAAGCGCTCGATCCAGAAGGTCCTTATCGTGACAGACCCTGGTATTGCACGTTTGGGGCTCACGGCATCACTCGAGCGTGCGCTTACGGCTCAGGGGATTGGCGTTACGGTCTATGCCGAAACGCGTGCGAACCCCACGGTCTCAAACGTGGAGGAAGCGGCGTCCCTGTATCGCGAGAGCGCCTGCCAGGCCATTATCGGCTTTGGCGGCGGTTCGGCCATGGACTGCGCCAAGGGCGTGGGCGCACGCATCGCACAGCCAAATAAGCCCATCAACAAGATGCGTGGCCTGTTGCGCGTCCACCGTCTCCTGCCGCTGCTTATTGCGGTTCCCACTACCGCCGGTACGGGAAGCGAAGTCACGCTCGCGGCGGTTATCACCGATGACGAGTCGCACTACAAGTACCCCATTAACGACTTTGTGCTTATCCCGCGCTTTGCGGTGCACGACCCCGAGTTTACGCGCGGCCTGCCCGCCTCCATTACGGGGCAGACGGGCATGGATGCTCTGACGCATGCCGTCGAGGCCTTTATCGGGCGCAGCACCACGCCCTATACGCGCAAGATGGCGCGTCAGGCGGTGCAACTCATCCGCGATAATTTGCTCGAGGCCTATGAGCATGGCGACAACATGCGTGCGCGCCGCAATATGCTTTCGGCGGCGTATAAAGCGGGTGTTGCCTTTACGCGCTCATACGTGGGCTACGTGCATGCCATTGCACACAGCCTGGGCGGACGATACGGGATTCCGCACGGCTTGGCCAACGCGATCATCCTGCCGCACATGCTTCGCGCTTATGGTGACGCCGCCGCCCCCAAGCTTGCCGATCTTGCTCGCATGGCAGGCATTGCGCCGGCTAACGCGCAGGACAGCCTGGCGGCCGAGGCCTTTATCGATTGGGTCGACCGCATGAATGCCGCCTTGGGCATTCCCAAATATGTGACGGGCATTCGCCGCTCCGATATTCCGCAAATGGCGGCCCATGCCGATGCCGAGGCCAATCCGCTGTACCCCGTTCCGCTTTTAATGGACCGTCTGGAGCTCGACCATATGTACGAGGTCGTTGCGGGTGGTATGTTTGAAGACGAGAATTAGGAGGGCCCATGAACACCGAGGAAATTGCGCGCATCGTCGGCGATCAGCGCGCCTACTTTAAGACGCACGCCACGTTTGACGTTAACGCTCGCCGTCGCGCGCTCGTGAGCTTGCGCGACGCAGTGCGGGCGCACGAACCCGATATTGCCCATGCGCTCAAGACCGATTTGGGAAAGTCGCATGACGAGGCCTATATGTGTGAGACCGGCACCTCGCTTTCCGAGATTCGTCATCAGATTGCGCATGTGGCTCGATGGAGTCGTCCGCGCCTGCGTCCGTGTGACCTCGCCAACGCCGTGAGTGTGTGCAAAACGCAAGCCGTGCCCTATGGCGTCACGCTCATTATGGCGCCCTGGAACTACCCGTTTTTGCTAACGCTCGAGCCGCTTGCCGGCGCCCTTGCCGCGGGCAATACCGTGGTCATCAAGCCGAGCGCCTATGCTCCGGCATCAAGCGCGGTGCTCAAGCGGATCTGTGAAGAGGCGTTTGATCCGCGTCTGGTGACGGTTGTCGAGGGCGGCCGCGCCGAAAACGAAGCGCTGCTCGACGAGTGCTGGGACAAGATCTTCTTTACCGGTAGCGTTCCGGTCGGCAAGCTCGTCATGGAGCGCGCGAGCAAAAACCTCACGCCCGTGACGCTTGAGCTGGGCGGCAAGAGCCCCTGCATCGTTGATGCGACGGCAAACTTGAAGGTCGCGGCACGGCGTATCGCCTTTGGTAAATGGCTCAACGTAGGGCAGACCTGCGTGGCGCCCGACTACCTGCTGGTCGATGCGCGCGTGCACGACGAGCTGCTGGACCTCATCAGGGAAGAGGCCCGCCGTATGTTTGGCGAGCACCCGCTCGACAACGAGGACTACGGTCATATTGTCAACGCCAAGCATTTTGCGCGCGTGCGCGGGCTGATCGACCCCGATAAGGTTGTGCTGGGAGGCACGGCGCGCGAGTCGTCGCTCAAGATTGAGCCGACGATCCTAGACGGCGTGACCCCCGATGACGCCGTGATGCAGGAGGAGATCTTCGGTCCCATCTTGCCGGTGCTGACGTTTGAGAGCCTAGACGAGGCCGAGGCGTTCATCACTAATCGCCCGACGCCGCTGGCCCTGTATATCTTTAGTCGGGATCGCGCGGTTCAGCAGCGCTTTGTGCGCTACGTGCCCTTTGGCGGCGGCTGCGTTAACGACACCATCATGCATCTGGCTACGAGCCATATGGGCTTTGGCGGCATGGGAGCGAGCGGTATGGGGCAGTACCATGGACGCGAGAGCTTCGATACGTTTAGCCACAAGAAGAGCATCGTGAACAAGGCAACGTGGCTGGACGTGCCATTCCGCTACGCTCCTTACGCAAGCTGGAAGCACAAGTTCGTGCGCATGTTTGTGCATTAGAATCAGATGGTGTAGCGACAAACGGTCGAAAAGGCACGGGTGGGGCGAATTTGTGTCCGCGCGAGTTCGTAGACTTCTCTGTAAGGTTAAACGCCGGTTTATCCGGCCGTTAGGGGAGTTGCTATGTACGAGCCTTCACGTGTTCTTCTGTCATTTCACATTGCAGGATTTCAATATGCCGACGGCGCTTTGGTCCTAGGTGATCTTAAAGCGGGCGATAAACTGACGCTGTGTGCCGAGCGCGATAATCCTCATGACCCCGAGGCAGTTGCGATCTACTATGGCAAGACCAAACTTGGCTACGTTCCGGGAAACGAGGTCGGCCCACTGTCCTTGATGATGTATTACGGCCACGAGGACGTATTTGAGGCCCGTGTGCAACAGGTTGCCCCCGAGCGCAGCCCGTGGCATCAGGTGCGCGTTGGGCTCTATGTGGTGGATGCTCGCTAGTCGGCAATGGAGGCTGCCATGTTTGACGACGACCTGTTCGATTTGACGGACGATCCGTTTGAGTGGGATATGCTGCTCGATGACGATGAGCTGGAGCAGGATCGCAAAAAGCAAAAGGATAAGAACACCCAGGATAAAGGTTCGAATAAAAAGGACAAGCGCCGCCGAGGTCTGTTCGGCGGGCTCTTTGGGTAACTGTCGCATCGCTGCATCTGTATACTAGGCACGTGTTAGACGCGTTGCGAAATGAGGACAGAGACGATGATGTGGTTTACCGCCGACCTGCACCTGGGCGATACGAATATCTTGCACGACATGGATCGACCGTTTGATTTGGTCGAGGAGATGAACCGCAAGGTCATCGATGCCATCAATGAGTGCGTGGCTGTGGACGACCGCCTCTATATCTTGGGAGACTTTACCTATCGTTTGCCCCTGGCGGAGGCGGTGCGCCTGCGCGAGTGCATCGAATGCCAGAATGTGACGCTCATCCGTGGTAACCATGACAGCGACTGGGAAGATCCCGACGTACCGCAGATTTGGGAAGACGTGCGCGATTACCTGGAGATTGCTCCTGGCTATGCCAAGGGCCATCGCCTGGTTTTGAGCCATTACCCCATGCTCAGCTGGAACGGCAAGGCGCGTGGCGCCATCATGCTACACGGGCATATCCACAGCAGGGGAGACCGCACCAACGTGCGCAACCGCGATCGCGAACGCCCTATCTTTCGCTACGATGTCGGTCTCGATGCCAACGAGTACAAGCCCGTAAGCCGCGATCAGATTCTTAGCTTCTTTGGGTTATAGGGCGCCAGAGCCACCACAAAGGGGACAGGCACCTTTGTGGTGGCTCTGGCGCCGTTGCCATTATGACAGCGGCGCCTTTTTTGTCCGCGCGGCGCGGTAGAGTGTAGACGGTTTAAATTTGCGTCCATCGAGGAGCTGCCATGAACGAGATCAAGTGCCCGCATTGCGGCGAAGTGTTTAAGGTCGATGCGTCCGGCTATGCAGATATCGTCAAACAGGTGCGCGATGCCGAGTTCTCGCGCGACCTGGATGAGCGCGTGAAGGCGGTCCAGCGCGAGGGTGAGCAGGCACTGGAGCTTGAGCGCTCGCGCTCGACGGCTGCTTTGCAAAAGGCAGAGTCTCAGCGCGACGCTCAGCTTGTCGAGCAGAAGAACGCTGCAGCTCAGCAGCTGGCACAAGAGGTTGCCAAGCGCGACGCTGAGCTTGCCGAGCTGCGCGCCAAGCTCGAAGGCGCTGCCGCAGAGCGCGAGAGTGCAAGTCAGCGCGCGGCGGTTGAGGCCCGTTCCGATGCTCAAAAGGAGAATGCCGAGCTTCAGCGCGAGATCGACAATTTACGTGCGCAGTTGGAGCGCAAAGATGATGAAGCCAGGCTTGCCGAGGCGGCGGCACGCAATGCTGCTCAAAACGACCTGTCCGCGCGCGACGCTCAGATTGCCGAGCTGCAGGCCAGGATCGCCGCGGCGGACAAGGCCCAGGAGATGGCGCTTGCCGCCGCCGCGGCAGAGTCGCAGCGTGATCTCGATGCCGCTCGCAGCGAGGCCGAGCGCGCGCTTACTGACTATCGCGCGAAGGTGCAAGAGAAGTTTTCCGCCGCAAAGGCTCAGTCCGAGCAAGAGGCCGAGGGCCTGCGTGCCCAGCTGCGCGAGCAGGAACTGATGGCAAAAATGAACCTGTCAGAGGCGGTCGCCGCGGCGGAGCGAGAGCGCGATGAGGCACGTGCCAAACTGACGAGCGAGCTGGCGGTGCGCGATTCTCGCGAGGAGCAAGCCAAGGCGGCACACGAGCTCGAGCTTGCGCAGGCCAAGCGCGCGAGCGATGACCTGATTCGCTACAAGGATGAAGAGATTGAGCGCCTTAAGGACATGAAGGTTCGCCTGTCCACCAAGATGGTGGGCGAGTCGCTCGAGCAGCACTGCGAGACCGAGTTTAACCGTCTGCGCATGACGGCGTTTCCCAATGCGTACTTCGAGAAAGATAACGATGCATCCGAGGGCACCAAGGGAGACTTCATTTTCCGTGAGTGCGACGCGAGCGGCAACGAGGTCATCTCAATTATGTTCGAGATGAAAAACGAGAATGACGAGACCGCGACCAAGCATAAAAACGAGGACTTCTTTAAGAAACTCGATCACGATCGTCGCCAGAAAAGCTGTGAGTACGCGGTGCTCTGCACGCTGCTCGAGCCCGAGAGCGAGCTTTACAACGCGGGAATCGTGGACGTGAGCTATCGCTACGAGAAGATGTATGTGATCCGCCCGCAGTTCTTCATTCCCATCATTACGCTGCTGCGCAATGCCGCCATGGGTTCGCTTCGCTATAAGCAGGAGCTGGCGGAGTACAAGCAGCAGAATATCGATGTCACGAACTTCGAAGCCAAGATGGAGAAGTTCAAGAACGATTTCGGCCGCAACTACGAGATCGCGAGCCGCAAGTTCCAAACGGCAATCGATGAGATCGACAAGACGATTAGCCATCTGCAGAAAACCAAGGAGGCGTTGCTGTCCTCCGAGAACAATCTGCGCCTTGCCAACAAGAAAGCCGACGATCTTACCATTCGCAAGCTCACGTGGGGCAACAAGACCATGAAGGCGGCGTTTGACGAGGCACGCGGGGCTGCGGCAGAGACAAACGATGAGCCAGCCGAGGCGGATTCGTATGAGGTCGAGGATGCCGAGTAAGGCATAGCGGATAGTGCAAAACGGGGCCGCTGGCGATAGTGCCAACGGCCCCGTTTTATTCCGTTCCAGTATGTTTGGCTAGTTCTCGAGCAGGTCCTCGATAAAGCCGACGCGGTAGTTTTTGAAGATTACCTCGCCGCCGTCTTGCGTGGCGTCCAGATCGACATCGCCCATGATGCCAAAATCGTGGTCGCCATCCTCGTCGGCAAAGATCTGGTGCACGTGCCATACGTGCGCGGTCTTCTCGTCGGACTCATCGATGGAAAACATCGCGGCACTGCGGGCGTCTCCGTCGGTGAGAATTTCCTCATGCTGCTCATGGTAGGCATCGAGGGCCTTTTGCCAGCGGATCTCGCTCATGCCCCAGTCGTCGTCGAGTTCGCCCAGGTCGCGAATGTGCTCGCGGGCGGCAAGGGTCACGCGGCGGAAGAGTGCGTTGCGCACCAGCAGGGTGCAGCCACGGCGGTCTGCCACGACTTCATCGATGCCCTGCGGCGGTGCGGCGTCGAGTGCAGCGGGGTTGCCGGCGTTCTCCCACTCGTCCACCAGGCTCGAGTCCACCGAGCGCACCACAAAGCCCAGCCACGAGATAATGTCGCGCAGGCGTTCGTCGCGCTTCTCGATGGGCACGGTGCGGTCGAGCGAACGATAGGCCTCTGCCAGGTAGCGCAGCAAAATGCCCTCGGAGCGGGCGATGCCGAGCTTTTGAATGTAGCCCTTAAAATCGCTCGCGCTTTCCAGCATATCGCGCAGAACGCTCTTGGGAGAGAGCTGGTAGTCGTTTGCCCAGGGCACTTCCTGGCAGTACTTGTCAAAGGCGGCGTCGAGCAAATCCTCGAGCGGCTTTTCATACGTGACGTCTTGAATGCGCTCCAGACGCTCTTCATATTCGACGCCGTCAGCCTTCATTTCGGCCATCGCGCGGTCGCGCGCTGCGCGCTCCTGAGCGCGCAGCACCTGCTTGGGATCCTCGAGCGTTGCCTCGACCATCGAGATCAGGTCCATGGTATAGGTCTCGCTCTCGGGATCGAGCAGCTCCAACGCGGCAAGCAAAAACGGCGAGAGCGGCTGGTCGAGCGCAAAGTCCTCGGGCAGGTCGACCGTCAGTGCGTAGTCGATGTCCGGCGCGGCGTCAGCCGGAGCGTCGGGTGCGGGCGGCACCTCGGTGCGCACGACGACGCCGGAATCGATGAGCGTGGCGAAGATCTCGTCGGCACGAACCTCGAGCTTAGCCTTTTCCTCGGGGGTCTGCAGGCTCGTCTCGATGAGGTCGTGTACGCGGGCTCGGGCATCGCCACCCTGCTCGACCACGCTAATCACCATGGAGTGCGTGATGCGCAGGCGCGGCTTGAGTGTCTCGGGCTGCGTCTCGATCAGGCGCTCGAACGTCTGCTTGTTCCAGGTGACAAAGCCCTCGGGGGCCTTCTTCTTTTTAATCTTGCGGAGCTTTTTGGGGTCGTCGCCCGCCTTGGCCATAAGCTTGGCATTCTCGATCTCGTGCTCGGGTGCCTCGGCGATGACCATGCCCTCGGTATCGAAGCCCGAGCGGCCGGCACGACCGGCAATCTGATGGAACTCGCGGGCGCGCAGACGACGCATCTTGTAGCCATCGAACTTGGTGAGCGCGGTGAGCACCACGGTGTGGATGGGCACGTTGATACCGACGCCGAGCGTATCGGTGCCGCAGATGACGGGTAGCAGGCCCTGCTGCGCCAAGCGCTCGACCAGCAGGCGGTAGCGCGGCAACATGCCAGCATGGTGCACGCCGACGCCGCATCCGAGCAAGCGCTTGAGGATTTTGCCGAAGGCCGTCGAGAAGCTCGTGCCCTTGGCTGCCTCCTTGATGGCCTCGCGCTGCTCCTTGCTGGCAATGCCGAAGTTGGCGAGCGACTGTGCCGTCGCAAGTGCGGCATCCTGGCTAAAGTGCACGATATAGAGCGGGGCCTCGCCGCGGCGCATCGCGAGCTCGACCGTGCCTTCGAGGGAGGTCGTCACATAGCCGTAGCTCAGCGGAACAGGGCGCGGGGCATCGACGACTAGGTCGCACGTGGCACCGGTGTGCTCCTCGAGTGAGGCAGCGATGGCGGTGACATTGCCGAGCGTGGCGCTCATGAGCATAAACTGCGTGTGGGGCAGGGTGAGCAGTGGCACCTGCCAGGCCCAGCCGCGGTCGGGGTCGGCAAAGTAGTGGAACTCGTCCATGGCCACGCAGCCCACGTCGGCGTCCTCGCCCTCGCGCAGCGCATCGTTGGCAAGGATTTCGGCCGTGCAGCAGATGACGGGCGCCTTGGTGTTGATATGCGTGTCGCCGGTAATCATGCCTACGTTATCGCGGCCGAGCACCTGCACCAGGTCGAAAAACTTTTCGCTGACCAGGGCCTTGATGGGGGCCGTGTAATAACAGCGCTTGCCCTGCGCCATGCCCATAAAGAGCATGCCCAGCGCGACAAGCGACTTACCCGAGCCGGTCGGCGTGCCTAAGATGACGTGATCGCCGGCGGCCAGGTCCATGAGGGCCTCTTCCTGGTGGTCCCACAGCTCAATGCCGCGGTCGCTCGTCCATTCAAAGAAGCGTTCGAAGGACTGATCGGGCGTGAGCCACGGCTCGGGCTCGCTGCCGTCCTCGGGCTCCCACCAGGTGGGGGAGAGTGCGCCGAGCGAGCCGAACTCTGCCTCGGTTCCCGTGCCGCCCGAGAATGAGCTGGCAGCGCCGGCGCCGGAGACGGTGCTGGCGGCGGTATCTGTCGTGCTTTGCGTCATGTGGTAACTTTCTCTCGCGTTTGTCCGCCATCCATTATGGCGTAGCGTCGCATCGATGCGTTCGCAGGCAAGAAAATGCAGGAAATGGGCGTTCTGCCAGCCGTTTGGTGCAGTCGCCAGCTAAGTGAGTAGACTTTTTGCGATATCGCGAGCACATGGTTTTTACGCAAGGGCTCTACCTGCGGTTTTAGTTTTCGCCATACGGGTTGTGCTTGGTTGTTGCCAAAAAGTCTACTCACTTAGGTTTGAGGGCCGTTCGTCGGCACCTATTTGCGTTTGGTTACCGGCGCAGCGACTGTCAAAAGCCCCTAGGACTCCTGCGGCAGGCGCTTCTTGCCCTTGCGGGCGCGGTTTCTAAAGTTCTCGACGGCTTCTTCCATGCCCAGAGGCACATAGGTGAGCTCATCGAGGTTATCGGGCAGGTAGCAGGCAAGACTTTGCTCCTGCATGTGACCCGCCGTGAGCACATCGTCACTGGGATGTGCGCCGGGTGTGGCGCAAATGCCATAGACGACGGCACCCATCTCGCGCGTGCGACGCTCGTATTCGGTCTCGGGGTGCTCGGGATGGTCGCGGCGGACGTCGTCGCTTACCCAAAGCGTGTCGTAGCCGGCCGCAGCAAACTGCCCCAAGGCGTAGTCGCGCAATGGCTTACTGTCGGTTCGCAGTGTGACGGTGGCACCGGCTGAAAAGAGCGGACGGTAGAGCATCAGATGGTCGACATGGACGAGTCGCGTTTTGGCGTACTTGGCCTTGGGCTGCGGCGTGGGAAAGTTGATGGTGATGGCATCGAGCTCGCCTGCGGCAAATAGCTGCGGCAGCGATGCGGCACCTCGGGGCAGGACGAGTGCGTTGGACAGCCTCTGCTCGCAGATTTTCTGTGCGGCATAGGCGATGCAGATGGGCTCCTGGTCCATACCGATAAAGAGCGTGTTTGGCTCGTGGGCCGCGCGCTCTACAAGGTACGTTCCCTTGCCACAGCCAAGGTCCAGGTGAAGGTGTTCGAAAGGCTTGCTGCCTGCGGGCGCACAGGCCTTGCGCCAATCTCCGGCATAGGCCTCGGGGTTCGTCTCAATCGCATCGGCGTAGCGCTCCAGGCGCTCCTCGAGCACAAAGTTCTTAGGGGTGCGAACGTGAACGGCTCCCATGAGGCTCCTTGGTCATACGTATGGAACACATTGCAGGCGCGTTCCGTCAATGGGTTGGAAAAAGATGGGCATAGTTTGCCCGAACGTTGCGGTGCGGCCCGGCGGCGAGTCGTCGATGCCTACAGGCGCTTGAGGATTACATAGCGGTTGAGCTCGCCGCTGCGACCGTCGGCATGGAAACGCTCGAGCTCGCGCACGGGGACCTCGCCGCTCTTGTAGAACGTACGGACGCCGCGCACCAGGTCGGTGATCTGCTGATCGTCAAAGTGATGACAATAGCGGTAGGCGTGGCGGTCGTTTTGCCAGCCAATGAGGTGGTCGCCGGCTTCAAACTGCGCGGAATCGTAACCCTCAAACGGCGGGGTGAGCTCGGCGCGGGCTTCGGCGCGAACGGCCTTGCGCGCCATGCGCTCGTCGTTCATAAACTCCCAAAAGCTGATAGCGATGATGCCACCCGGGCGCGTTTGGCGCACCAAGGCATCAAGTACGCGTACGCGGTACTCGCACGATGGTACGTGGTGCATAAAGCCAAAGCAGACCGAGATATCGGCGAGCGGGGCATCGAAAAGCACATCGGGCGTCTCGGCGGGGTTGAGCTTCATGAGGGCGTCGAGCGCATCAAGTTCCTGGAAGTGCAGGTTGGGAATGCGCAGGGCGTGGCCGTGGGCGTCTATTGCCAGATCTTGGCACGAGTCGACACCATAGAACTCAAACGGGCAGCTGGCATCTGCCGAGGGGTTTGCGCCGTCGACGCCCTTGGCGGCAAGTGCCCCGCCGGCGGCAAAGTTCTCGAATCGCATATTGCCGCAGGCAAGGTCGAAGACGCGGACGGGATGCTCGATCGTGGCCACATCGAGCTGCTCAAGCGCGATGTCCATGGTGCGCACCCAGCCGGGCCACGGGGCCTGGCGCGTATCGGAAAAGGAGGCGGAGTGCTCGCGATAGAACGTGTTGTTGAGCTGGATGAGCGACGAGGCGAAATCGCGGTTCACGGCGCGGAACTCCCTTCGTTGGCGGTGCGGAATAAACAGTACGACCATACTACCGTTAACGCCGCAACGGGGACAACCAAGCTACGGGTCATTGCTTTGTTTGGACACATTTCCGCAGCTCATATGCACTCGCAACCGCCGGTTGTCAAAAATCTCACTAGAATAGGTGGCGTGCTTTTGGCGGTGGCGGATAGATTTTTAACTGTGCAAGGCGCCTTAAGAACAAAAACGGTCCGGCGGCACGGCTGGCATCACATAGGAGGAACCATGAATGTAGAAACTGCGCAGCGGCTCGCCGACCTTCGCCGCAGCAAAGGCTTTAGTCAAGAAGGGCTGGCACGAAAGCTGGGACTGTCGCGCCAAGCGGTCAGCAAATGGGAGCGCGCGGAGAGCTCGCCCGATACCGAGAACCTGATTTCGCTCGCCAAGCTCTATGGTGTGAGTCTGGATGAGCTGCTCAATCCGAGCGATGAGATCGAGGACGATATCGAGTTTGAGAACGAGGACCGCGCCCGTCAGCGCGAGGCCGAGGCGGCGGAGCGTGCCCGTACCCACGAGGCGGCGGCACGCGCTACCGAGGCGGCAACGCAGGCGAGTGATGCTGCGGCCAAGGCGGCGCAAGCGGCAAGCTGGAGTGCACAGGCCGCCAATGCCGCTACGGCGCAGGCGACGAGTGGCGGTGCGGTTGGCTCGACTCCGGTGAAGGGCCCGTTCCAGTCGTTCCCGTATTGGGCTGTGTGTTGGCTGCTGTTCTTTTTGCTGATGTTCCTGTTTGGTGCCGGCCCCTTTGCCGCGCTGATCTTCTTTACGATTCCCATCTATCACTGGGTGGCGCGTGCACTCGATGGTGATTGGGCGCGCGGGGATATTCAGGTTGGTTCGGCACCGGTGACGGCTAGGACTCAGGTGCAGGATGCTTCCGCTGCGGTTGATGCTGGCGTGGCTACCGCGACTACCGCTGGCCCGATCGCCAAAGAGGGTGATGAATGATGAAGCTTTCGCATGAATCCAAGGTACGCTTGAGCGTTGGCATCGGAGCGTTCGTGCTCATTGTTGGGCTTGTATTTGGCGTTTCGCGGACATTGATTCATTTTGATGGCCCGTGGGATCTCGACGATGTTGTATCCGGCCTGTCCGGTAGGGACGATGTGGTTGACGATGACGATTTTATGAACGATGGCGGCGGCTATTCCGCTCAGCCTCAGCAGCTTTCGAGTACGACTTTTGATGCCGATATGTTCCGCTACCTCGATTTCGATATCAATGCGGGTTCGGTGGACGTCAAGGTTGTTGATGGCAACAAGGCTCGCGTTATCGAGCGGGGGCGCGTTGCCAAGGGTATGGATGCCTCCAAGGCCGCGGCGCAAAACATCGCATCCGTCGAGGACTCGACGCTTAAGGTTTCCCAGTTTGGAAGTGATGACGGTAAGGCAATCGATCGCTCGGTTACGGTTGAGCTGCCGCGCCGTGTTGCCGAACATCTGAAGGGGATCAACGCGCACGTGGGCTCGGGTGATTTGCAGATTGCCGGTGTCATCTGTGATGGTTTTGACCTTTTCCTGGGTGCGGGAGATGTAGAGTTTACAGGCAGCGTGACTGATGCGCTCAGTGCTGAGGTCGGTTCGGGCGATGTGACGTTCGAGCTCTACCAGGCCCCCGCGAAGTCGATGGACGTAAGCGTGGACTCGGGCGATGTGGAGATAACGGTTCCAAACTCTACGGGCTTTAAGGCGAGCCTCACCGTGGGCAGTGGTGACTTCGAGAGCGATTTCCTTCCGCTTGGCTACGATGGCGAGACCATATTGAATCTTGAATTCGACAACGGTGATAAGTCAGCCACGTATCGTTTTAAGGTCGGTTCGGGCGACATGTCGTTTGATCCGGAGTGACATGAGGTTTTCGGAGATCGGTACATATAGGCACGCTCTTTGATGGAGGCGCCGGAGCCCGTCACGGCTCCGGCGCCTTTGCCTTTACAATGGGGGCATGGAACAGATTATCTTGAACATACTCGAGGCTCTGCGTCGCGGCGAGACCGTGGACGACAAAGCGCTCGTCAAACTGATACATGCCGAGGCGCGCCGTGAGGGTGCCGACAAACGCGATTTGGCCAAGCGCCGTCTGCTGCCGTTCTGCCAGCGGGTTAAACGTGAGGAGCCGGCTCGGTGGGCTGCGTGGAATGTCGATGCCGAGTTGGAGGGTCAACTGCTGCAGGTGTTGCGCATGAAGCCGCGTCGCACGGCTTCGGGCGTGGCGACCATTACCGTCATCACCAAGCCCTGGCCATGCTCGGGCGATTGCCTGTTTTGCCCCAACGACCTGCGCATGCCCAAGAGCTATCTGCATGCTGAGCCCGCGTGCGCCCGTGCGGAGCAAAACTGCTTCGATCCGTATCTGCAGGTGAGCGCCCGTTTGACGGCGCTTTCGCAGATGGGACATGCGACCGATAAGATCGAGCTCATTGTGCTTGGCGGTACCTGGAGCGACTATCCGGAAGGCTATCAGACATGGTTTATGTCGGAGCTCTTCCGTGCGCTCAATGACGATGCCGTCGCCGGCGTGGCGGCCAACCCCATGTTAGCGCGTCCGGGCATCAGCCGTGCCGAGGCAGGGCGCCTGCTCGATGACGCTCCCGCCGATGCGCTGCCGCCGGTGGTAGCGGAGCGTCGCGAGCGCTATCGGGCCGCCGGCATTGCGACAGACGAGGCCGAGCTCGCTGCCGGCGTTGCCGACGAGCAGGGGCGTGTGGATGCTGCCGTGGGCGGCTATAACCGCGCGGTGCGTCGTCTGTACGGCCCTGGCACGCCGTGGGGCGAGGTCGCCGAGTGGCAGACAGCAACGATGGAGGAGCTCGAGCGCCAGCAGCGCATCAACGAGACGGCGAAGCATCGCGTGGTGGGGCTCGTTATCGAGACGCGCCCCGATGCCGTAACGCCGCAGGCCCTCACGCTCATCCGCCGCCTGGGTTGCACCAAGATTCAGATGGGTATTCAGAGTCTTGACCAGCATCTACTCGATATCAACGAGCGCCGCATTTCGGTGGCGCAGATCGAGCGGGCGTTTTCGCTCGCGCGCCTGTTTGGCTTTAAGATCCACGCGCACTTTATGCTCAACTTGCTGGGCGCCACGCCTGATGGGGACAAGTGCGACTACGAGCGCTTTATGACCGAGGGCGCCTTTATGCCCGACGAGGTCAAGGTCTACCCGTGCGCGCTCATCGAGGGCTCGCGTCTGGTGGGCTGTTACGAGCGTGGCGAGTGGCGCCCCTATACCGAGGACGAGCTGCTCGATGTGTTGGCCGACGACATCGTGGTGACGCCGGCGTTCTGCCGCATCAGCCGCATGATCCGCGACTTTAGCTCCGATGACATCATGGTGGGCAACAAGAAACCCAACCTGCGCCAGCTCGTTGAGAACCGCTTGGCTGCTTGGGGTGACGGTGCGACGGTGCGTGAGATTCGCTATCGCGAGATCAGCACGGCGGGCGCCGACCTGGACGAGTTGACCCTTGACGAGGAAGTGGCGTACGAGACGCCGGTGACGCACGAGCGCTTTTTGCAGTGGGTGACACCGCAGGGCAAAATCGCGGGCTTTTTGCGCCTGTCGCTGCCCGACCGCGCGTTTGTTGCCGCGCATGCGGACGAGTTGCCGACGGTGTCGGACGAGGCGATGATTCGCGAGGTTCACGTGTATGGCATGGCGGCGCGCGTGGGCGATCAAGGCCAGGCGGCGCAGCATCACGGGTTAGGGCGTTTGCTCGTAGAACGTGCGTGCGAGATTGCCCGGGATGCGGGTTATGCGCGTATCAACGTGATTAGCGCGATTGGCACACGTGAGTACTATCGTCATCTTGGATTTTATGACCATGGCCTTTATCTGCAAAAGGAGCTCTAGATGAACAAGCCGAGTGTTTCTGCCGGCGTCGTTGCCGGCGTTGCTCTGGGGGCCGCGGCGCTTGGCGCGGCCGCTGTCGCTGTCCGTGCTGCCTGTCTGCAGGTTGCGCGAACCCGCCATGGGTTGGCGCGTGTGAAACGCGTGCACGATGAGGGAGGCGACGAAGTCCGTGTATTGGTGCAAGGCGGCGTTTACCAAAGCGCAAGCTACGTTGGCGAGCGTTGGGCGGAGCCCGTCTTTGCGTACTATCGCGCGTTTGACGACGTGTTTGAGGCTGAGGACGCAATGCGTGATGCTTACGGGCATGGTATCGACCGTATGCTCATGCTGGGCGGCGGCGGGTTTGCCTATCCCAAGTTTGCACTGATGTCGCACGAGAGCTTGCGCATGGACGTCATTGAGTACGATGCCGAGATTACGCGCCTGGCGCGCCGTTGGTTCTACCTGGACGAGCTGGAGCGCACGGTGGGCGATCGCCTGCGAGTGATTACCGCTGAGGCTCGCTCGTATCTGGGCGTGACGAGCGTGGGTCATCGTCGCTACGACGTGGTCGTGAGCGATTGCTTTGGCGGTGCCGAGCCCGTACGCGAGCTGGCGACGGTTGAGGCATTGCGTTTGGTGCGAGGCAGCCTGAACCCCGGGGGCATCTATGTTGCCAATATCGTGAGTGCGAACAGGGGGAGCGGCGTGACGTTCCTGCGCGATTGCGTTGCCGCGGCACTCGAGGTATTCGCCCACGCCTGGGTGGTCCCATGCGGCGACGCGGAGTTCGGCGGCGAGGAAAACTACCTGCTCGTCGCCAGTGACGGCGATTATGCCTTTGCCGAAGCCGTGCCCTTCGACGCCGACTTCCTCGGCACCGTCCTTCACGACAAGTAAGTCTCTCCGTCCCAAAAAGACGGGTCTTAGGCGTGGTCGCTCCAGCTGCGGACACGCTGCTTCATGCCCTCTATGTCGAGCACGCCTTCGGCAAAGCCCTTGCGCACGAGCTCTTCGGGAACAAACTCGTCGTAGCGGTCAAAATAAGGCACCTCGTCGGGATAGACGAGCTCGATGGGATCGAAGTCCTTCTCGGCCTCGGCGGCGAGCACCTCAAAGAACGTCTCCTCGTCGGCCTTCATCTTAAACTGCATAAAGTACGGGCGTGATGGGTCGAGTCCGCGAAGGCCCAACTCCGCGGCACATTTAATCTTGAGCATGCGCTCGAGGGCCAAAAAGGCGTAGCTGCCCAGCCAGGGGAAGAGCACCCAGGTATCGCCGCCCAGGTTAATGAGCGGTTTAGTTCCCGCGCCCGAAATCTCGGCCGTATGACGAGCCTGCGCAAGGCGGGCCCGTGCGTTACCCATAAGGTACGGATACGCGGCGTGTTCGTTGAGCGCCTTGCGCATGCGCTCGAGTACGTGTGTATTGATGTCACCGGGACAGTCGCCAAAGTAGGCCGGCACCCGGCCCTTGACCTGCGTGGCAAAGACGGTATGACGCTTCCAGTCCACTTCCTCGACAATCCAGCAGTGTCCGGCGATGGCGATGCGCTCACCGGGCGGTGGCGGATTGACGATCGTGCCCAACTCGGCCGACTCGCTGCGAACGGTGAACTCCTCGTTTTCCTGGAACACGGCGTAAAACTTAAAGTTGTTAATGATGCGCTCGCCCGCGAGACCCACGATGAGCCCGCCACCCTCGGTGACTTGGATATGGTCGATCTTAATGAGGTGACGCAGCAGTACGCGATAGTCATCGGCCGAGATGCGATGGAAATAGCTGAGCGTGAGCACGCGCTGGGCAAGCTCTGCCGGCGTGAGCTCTCCGGTGCTGGCAAGCGTCGACATGGTCTGGTGATAGAGCAGACTGTAGGGGAGTCGATCGAGCTCGGGCGGCTCGACCCACTTTTCCTCGCGATAGAGTTGTACGAGCGCGATACCCTGCAGGAGCTTCCAGGGAATGGTTTCGGGCATCATCGTGCGCGGCTCGGGCTCTTCCTCGCGCATGACAAACCACATCTCGGGCGGAAGATCGCGACGGCCTGTGCGCCCCATGCGCTGCAAAAAGGAGCTGACGGTAAACGGCGCGTCAATCTGGAAGGCGCGCTCCAGGCGGCCGATATCGATACCCAGCTCCAACGTAGAGGTGGTGACGGTTGTCTGCGTCTGCTCCTCGTCGCGCATGAGCTCCTCGGCCGTCTCGCGTAGCGATGCCGAAAGATTGCCGTGATGGATGAGAAAACGGTCGGGCTCGTGCCGGCTCTCGCAGTAGCTGCGCAGCATGGAGCACACGGCCTCTGCCTCCTCGCGCGAGTTGGCAAAGACCAGGCATTTGCGGCCGCGCGTATGCTCAAAGATATAGCCCATGCCGGGGTCGGCGTTGTCGGGCGCCGTGTCGGTGGGGTTGAGAAGCGCCTGCTCGGTCGCTCGCGGGATGTCGACTTCGCCCTCGGGGGCCGAGGAAGTGCGACGGTCTTTGGGGGCGGCCTTGTCCCGCGCCTGCTCACGACGTTGACGGTGTTCTTCCTGTGTAAGCTGTCCGCTGTGGCACATGTCTTGTCCGGATGCGGGCAGCGCCGCGGGCGCCGCCGTCTCAATACGCTCGCAAGCAAGCACCTCGGCCTCTTGGGGGCCTGCACTCTCGAATCCTCGTTGCTGAGCCTGGGGGCCCGAGTTGTAGAAGTGCTCCATGGAGATGCGCCACACGCGGCGCGGTTCCTCAAAGCGGGGGATAACGCAGTCGCGCCCCGTTCCCTGCGAGAGAAAGGCGCCCGTGCGCTCGGGGTCGCCGATGGTGGCCGAAAGGCCAATGCGGCGGGGCTGCACGCCTGCCATGCGTGAGAGGCGCTCGATAAGACAGAGCGTCTGCCCGCCGCGGTCGCCGCGCATGAGCGAATGGACTTCGTCGATAACCACATAGCGCAGGTCGCAAAACATACGAGGGATCGCCATGTGCTTATGGATCAGGAGCGCCTCGAGCGACTCGGGCGTAATCTGTAGGATGCCGCTCGGTTTTTTGATGAGCTTGGCCTTGTGCGACTGCGAGACATCGCCGTGCCAGTGCCAGACAGGGATATCGGCCTCTTCGCAGAGGTCGTTGAGGCGAACGAACTGGTCGTTGATGAGTGCTTTGAGGGGGCCAATGTAGAGGGCGCCCACGCTCGCGGGCGGGTTCTCCCAAAACTCGGTCAGGATGGGAAAGAAGGCTGCCTCGGTTTTGCCGGAAGCCGTGGATGCCGTCAGGAGCACATTGTCTTGCGTGTTGAAGATGGCATCTGCCGCCGCAACCTGGATGGAGCGCAGACTCTCCCAATCGTGGGAGTAGATGAAGTCTTGGATAAACGGGGCGTAGCGGTCAAAGGCGTTCACGGGGCCTCCTCTCAAAAACGAATTTCTCAACGCTGCCGATAACGGCTTGCTGCATTACAGTCTCAACGTTTACCCAGATAAAACCTGCCAAAATAAACCTGTCTCTTATTGGCAGGTTAGATGGTGAATTCGGCGAAGTTACGGTCGCCGCCTGCGGTATCGGTGTCGCCTGTTGCGGTTGCCGGCGCCAACGCGTCGCCGCCGACGCTTTGCAGCAGCTCGGCCACGTTGGCGTCGGGGTTTTGGCATAGGATGTCGAGCAGCTCGATAAAGTCACGAATGACTTCACGCGGCGTCAGATGCGTGTCGGCTCCCACGCGACCGAACTCGATCTTGAGGAAGTCCACCAAGTCGTCCTCGGTAAGCGTGGGCGTCCAGCCAAAGTAGCCGGCGTGAATTTGCATGAGTTTTTCGATCAGCACCAGCAGCTCCTCGTAGGTGAGCGGCTGCAGGCGGATGATGGGCGCGAGCATGTCCTTAAGGTCTTCGCGCGCAAAGCGGCCCTGAGCGAGTCGGCTGCGCAGGGCCTCGTAGGAGAACACGCCGCGGCGGCGGTCTTCGATGGAGGTTGGCGTGCCGCCCATGATCATGCCCAGGTACTGCGCCTTGCCTTGGAGCGTGTCGTTGTACATGGTCAGGATCTTCTCGTAGTTGTATTGGCGCGTGATGGCGTTGGGAATCTTATACAGATTCACGAGTTCGTCGATGAGCACCAGCATGCCCTTGTAGCCGCTGCAGACCAAAAAGCGCGCAATGAGCTTAACGTAGTCGTACCAGTCGTCATCGCTGATGATGGTCGAGGAGCCCAGCTCGGCGCGTGCCTCGCTCTTGGTGCGGTATTCGCCGCGAATCCATTTGGTCACGCGGCTCATGGCCTCTTCGTCGCCCCCGGATGCGGCCATGCGATAGCGGCGGAGCATGCGGGTGAAGTCGAAGCCGTGGACCATCTCCTCGAGCGGGGCCAGTTGGGCATTGACGACCGACTCGTCGACGTCGGCACACGAGGCGACCCAGCGATCCAGAATAAGGTTGAGCGCACCGCCCTCGGGGCGCGTCTTGGTCGATATATTGCGGATGAGCTCGCGGTAGGTGGCAAGGCCCTGTCCCTGACCGCCCTGCAGGCGGCGCTCGGGCGACAGGTCGGCATCAGCGACGACGAATCCCTCGCCCATGGCATGCGTTCGGATGGTTTGGAGCAAAAAGCTCTTGCCGGCGCCGTAGCGACCGACCAGGAAGCGGAAGCTCGCCCCACCGTCGGCGATGAGACTCAGATCGGTGAGCAGGGCGCGGATCTCGACCTCGCGCCCTACGGTAATGTAGGGAAGGCCGATGCGCGGGACCACGCCGCCCTTGAGCGAGTTGAGAATGACGGCAGCGACGCGCTTGGGCACGCGGGGTGCTGCGGATGCGGTATCACTCATGGTCTAGGTATCCTCTCACGTCTGCTTCGTAGTCCTCAATAATCTGCGGCCCTGCCGCGCTAAATTCAATTACGGTGTCGCCCACCAGGTCAAAGAGCGCCTCGTTGATGGTATCGACGAGCATGTCCTCGCTCTGCCCCGATTGCGCTACCGCCGATTCCGCCTGTACTGCGTTGTGCTCGAGCAGCGCGCGGAGATAGGCGTCTGCGGCGAGCGCGAGTTCGTTCGTGGCGTCAGCGGGCGCAGCAGCTGCGAACGCGGGCGTCGGCGCGAGAAGCGGTGCCACGACACCAAACTGTTCGGTGGATATGGTCGGCTCGTCGGACTCGTCCTGCCCTGCGGCCGCCGCGACCGCCTCGACCGTCGCGTCGGCTACGGGCTCGGCTTCCGGTTGCCCTGAGTCCGCTGCCTCGGCTTCTGCGGACGCGCCGTCCTCGCGTTCCTCGTCAATCAAAAGCGCTTCGCGCGTTTGTGCGGCAGCGCTCCGAATGTGCCCCAGCTGGCTCAAATCGATATCGATCTTGACGGGCTGGTGTGCGGCGTCCCACGAAAGCCATGCCACAATCTCGTCATCGATAATCTTGGCCAGATATTTGGGGACCTTTTCTTCCTTAAGGGGATGGGCAGGGTCCAGGGCCAGGCGCAGGCGTTGGTCGCAGGCGCGCATCATCTCGCCAAGTTTGCTGCTCTTTTGTCTGCTGCCGTGAATCCGCATGCATTCCCAAAAACCGTTTTGGCAACGGTAGATATGGATGGGGTCCAGACGGTATTCGCAGTCCTCGTGGCGCTCGGGCGCAAAGAATACGGCCGAGGCAAACATGGTGTAGGGCATGGCCGTCTCCTCCCCAAATAAACTTGCCACGATGCCGGTCTTTCGGTGCGTGTCATAGTAGCGCGCCATGCGGACATACACGGCGCACGCCACGTGGCGCAGATCGCGGTGGTGGCTGCGGTCGAGCCGCGAGCTACTTAGGTTGTACGTGGAGAGGGCGTTGATGGCGGCCATGAGTCGCTCCTCGCGCACCTCATCGGGCGGAAGGGGGAGCGTGGGCTCGGAGGTTTTGCGACGCTTAGGGGTCTGGCCGGACGGTGCCGGTACAAGGTCTCGTGCCGCGCGCCGCAGTTCGATAAGGGCGTTATCGAACATGACGGTTTTAGAGTCGCGAAGCAGCTTGGGGTCGAGCCCGTGGAACACGGCGTAATCTTGCAGCCACACGCGCGCAAACCGGTCGATGCTGGGCTCGAAGGCGCGATAGACATCCCAAAAAGCCTTGATCTTGTTAAAACCATCGAGTGGATTATTTACGCCAATGCCGCAGATCAGCTCATAGAGATACAGAAAGGCAAAGGACGTAGACGTTTCCTCGACGGTTCCGCGGCGCACTTGGGCACGCCAGGTAAAGTAGCCGCGCAGTTGCCGGTCGCTCATGGCGTTGTAGGTGGGAAAGTACGACTTAAAGGTGCCGTTGTAGGGACAGTCGTCCTCAAAGTCGGCCATCAGCAGGCCCTGGCGGTAAAAAAGCTCGGCTTCCGAAAGCCAGCGGCCCGCACCGCCCTTGGGGTCATCCTGCCAGCGCGATATCTCGCGCATTTTACGGTACTGGTTGGGGAGGAAATTCTGCATCTGTCGGCCGGTTTTGAGAATCGGCTCGTCTGCGTAGGTTTCGTTTGAGAAGCGGGCGGACTGATGGGTCCGGGCCTCGGCCATAATGCGCTCGATGAGCATCTTGATGTCCTGGTCGGCCACCGCTCCTCCTCTCGAACGCAGCTACGGTGACCTCATATCATAGCACAGCATCAAACAGATGTTCGAGATACCGCTGCGTTGATAGATTTAGAACAGGAGGGCGTATATGACGGCGATGACGACGGAGGGAAGCATATTGGCCGTGCGGAAGGTCTGAGGACGGATGAGGTTGACGCCGACGCAGAAGATGAGCATGGAGCCTACGAGCGAAAGGCTGTTGAGGGCTGCTGTGGTCATGATGGGGGAGAGCGCGCCGGCAAACAACGTGATCGTCCCCTGGAACACGGCGACGGGCAGGGCGGAGAAGATGCAGCCGCGGCCAAGCGAGGCCGTCATGGTGCAGACGATGATGCAGTCCAGTGCGCCCTTGAGGGCAAGCGTTGACCAGTCGCCGAGCAGGCCGTCCTGGATCGATCCCACAATGGCCATGGCGCCGATGCACACGGTGAGTGAAGTCGAGACAAAAGCGTTGGTGAACTTGTTATCGCCCTCACTGCCAGTCTTGCGCTTGAGCCATTCGCCAAGGTTCTCGATGGCGGCCTCCAAGTTGATGGCCTCGCCGATGAGCGAACCGAGCGCAAATGAGACGATGAGCATGGTGGTACCGGTGGTCGCTAGCGCCTTTCCATCGATGATGAGCATCTTTTGCATGGTGCCGCCCAGGCCGATAAACAGGACGCACAGCCCCGATGCTTTCATGAGCGTGTCTTGGATGCGCGGTGTAATGAAGCGGCCGCCCGCTAATCCCAAAAGACCGCCCGCAACTAAAAGCGCAACGTTGATGATTGTTCCCAAGCCCGGCATGAGCCCTCCTGTATTGACGCCAACGTGGCAATCGTAGCAGAACGAAATGCGAGGCACATCGCGACTCATCTAATACGTTATATAAGTGGTATTAGGAATGATGCGCAGCATTTAAGCCTCAGGTGGTTGTCGGGACATAGGGATAGTAGTCAAAGCGCAGTGTCATAAGCCGCTGTGGGGATTCAATAGCCGCGGCGATGATATTGGCATCGCGGGCACGATCAAACCCTTCGAGTTCGATCTGATACGAGACGTCTTGCATAATGTCCAGACGGCGCCAGGCTAGAAGTGTGTCGCCATCGAATTCCAAGGTCTTGCCTCCGTCTGGGGCAACGGCGTATAGACGCAGTTTAGCGGTGGTTGCAGGGTCGACAACCGTGACCTTTTTAATTTCGTTTCGAGTATTCTTGGCGCCCAACAAGGTGAGCAGTGTTGGGGCCACGACCTCGCCCGATGGCAAAAAGACGACTTCGATGGATTCGGGAAATGCGATGATGGCCGACTTGCGGACGGGCTGATTGGCGGCGGCAACTTCGATGTTTGCAGCATCGATGACCTCTGTGTGGTCGAGGGCGGCAAGCACGCAACAGTTACCTTCATCGATCTCCTGAGGATCAGCAAGCCCCAGACTGTCCGCGAGCTCGGGATCGTTTGGACCGGTAGCGGGCTCATTCGGTGCTTCGAAAGAAGTTGGGACGCTGTTTGTCGGCGACGGCGTGTCGCCCGCACCTGCTTCTTTGTCCGTGCTCTCTTCTTGTATGGTTGCGTTGATGGGTTCGTCGTTTGAGGGGAGCGTCTTGGCGTCAAGCGCGGAGGGGAGAATTCCGATGGCTCCGGATCCGTTCCACTCCATTTCGAGAAGCGCCGGGTCGGCAAGAATGCGTTGCCTGCTTTGCGCGTGGGCATCGATTTCAATAGGGCCTGCCTCTGTCCCTCGTGTAAGGCTGAGCGATCCGGCCGGCTTCTCGAAATGAATGTCTGTGTCTTCGGTACTGGCGGCGTAGAACAGCAGGGATGCTTCTCCCGCCGCGATGGCATCGGTGTCGGCTTTGGTCAGCCGCAACGATGCCGTGAATGAGAGGGTGGGCTGCGTGTCGTCTGCATTCGCGGCGGCGCAGCCCAGACATATACCGCCTCCTTTCTCGAAAAACGCACCGTCGAAGGCGACCTTCGCTCCGTTCGCCGAGTCATCGACCGAAGCGATGTCGATGCGCAGCTCTAAATTGCATGGATCGCCATCTGCATCGAGCACAACCGAGCGCCATGTGCAGACAGCGCACCCCGCCTGGGAGCCGTTTGCCTTGTTCGAACGATTGATATCCACGACTATCGAGCCGTCCGTATTACGACGAAGGCATCCCGAGGTTGAGATTGCGGCCTGTGCGATCGAAAAACGCTTGCACGCAATGGCGCTCGACGGATTTGGTGCGGAGCTTAGGGCTGCTGGTAAGGAGTCTGCCATGACGGGAGTCGCCCAAGCGGCGACAGGCGTTCCGGTTGCGAGCGCGCCGCAGAGTGCGACGACGGGCAAAAGGTTCTTCGATGCCATGGGGTCTCCTTAGCTAATTTAGTGCGGCCTGTCCGTGTTTCGTTTCTGGCTGCGTTTGATGTGCAGACCGAGGCCGGCGGTTCCCGCGCCTGCTGCCGTGGCGCCTGTTGCCAAGAGCCATCGTCTGTCGTCTGTCTGTGCCAACGGTTCCTCGCGGTTGCCGCGGTCGAGCTCCGAGAGGTCGACCGTCACTTGCGTGGCGGCCTGCGCCTGTTCTTGCTGGGCAAAGGCCATGGCTGGCGCAAACGCTAGGATACTGACGGCGGCGGCCAGGGCGACGGCCTTATGCCGTGTGCGCACCGGGCTCGACCGTCCAGGTGATCGTTGCAACCTGATCGCCTTCGCCGGTTACGTGGAAGATGTCGCGCGTGACACGGGCGACGTTTCCGCTTGTCTTGAGCTTAATTTTGTCCGTGCCGCCGGCAATGCCCTGGTAGCCCATGTCGAAGGCTGCATTCTTGGAAAGATCGAGGCCCGTCCCCTGCATTGCGGCGCTGGCGTTCTGGAGTGCGCCGTCGGGGCCGACCTTAAAGTCGATGGAGTTCTGCGCGGTTCCGGCCTTGGCATCGGCGGCAATGGTCCAGGTGTTCATGGCGTCGATCTTCATGTTGGTGACATGGATGCCGTAGGCCGAATGATTGTCGATGGTGGTCGCGTCTTCCGAGGGGCCCTGAAGCGTGCCGTCGGCCTTGGCGACGAAGGGAATAACCGTCGGAACTTTGAACTCAACGTTGTCGATCTGGGTCCTGACCATTACCTTTGTGGTTCCAACGCGCCCGGCTGCCATAGCTGGCGTCGGGGCGGCGCCCATTGCGAGCACGAGCGCGAGCCCTGCGCCCACGACGAGCGCTCTGGCTCCGTTCATGTTCCTGGTGATGTCCATGGTCGTTCCTTTCTATTCGCCGCGGGCCGTCCCCGCGATGATTGGACGAATGCTGGTGAATTGCGTGCGGTGCCGCGTCGGCTGAAAAAGCTAGTTCTCGGTTTGCTCAACCCGTACCTTGACACGTGTCGGATTGCCGTGGCTGTCGAGGGTCTTGGCATCGAGTGCCTGGATCTCGATGTACGCCTCGCCTTCTTTGATGTCGCCGGCGGGGCACGTCTCGATTGTCTTGCCGGTCTCGACCACACCGGATTCGTACATGGTCTCGTCGTTTTGGATGACGCGGAATCGCTGGGGAAATTTATTGTCTTGGACGTTTTGCACGTTGACGCGTAGCTTGCCGTCCTCCTGTAGCTGAGCGACCGGCGCGACCGAAATCGTCATCATGTTGTCGCGGACGATGGCATCGAGCTCATCTTGGATTTCTTGTCGCGATTTACCCTCTGCCGTCGTGACTGAGGCGCCCGCTTCGGGCACGGGCTGCGACTGCCAGGCGTATAGCCCTACGGCGATGAGGGCGCAGACGATAGCCAGGCAGACAACGACGAGTTTCTTGCGACGCCCCAGTCCTGCAAGGCGGGGCGGCTTCTTCGCACTCATGCGGCGTCCTTGGTGGTGTAGACACGTGCGAACGTGGACGGGTCCGCTCCAAAGAGCATGTGAAGCATCAGGCGGCGCGAGTAGATGAGCTCGTCAAAGTCGTGAGGGAGCTCGATGTCGTGGATACGCGCGATGTGGTGGGCGAGCGCCGAGAACGACTCGGGGTCGCAGATAACATCGGTGGTGACGTGGTAGACCGCCGTATCGGGGAACGCCTCTTCGTCGAAAGGCAGGAGATAGGGATCGTCGTCGACCTCGATGGCGACGCCGTACTGGGGCCAGTAATATGCCATGGGAACCTCCCTGCTTCTGGGGCCAAACTTCTATCGGTTTTGGCTGTCGATGCCGACCGTATCAGCCGCTACTTGACCAATTTCTGACCAAATGCTTGACGGATTGACATCTCCACAGGTAAAAGGTGGGAAAAATTACTTCAACTTTTTTCGAGCGACAATCGAGCGGTCGGCGACGGCGGGGCGATATGTGTCAAAAGCATCGTCTGCCGAGGAAGCCTTGCCGTTCGCCGAATTGCACGAACGTAAAAAACGCCAATTATGGAGACGGTCTCGAACACGTCGACGAAACGATGCGGTAACATCTCCCTGCAAACACTGTAGTTAGCTAAAGGGGGAGTTCGCGTGTCTGCAACCATCAAACCCTTCACCGACGAGTTCGAAGAGTATGGTCGCGATGAGTCTCGCATATCGGGCGAGGCCTCGAGCATCTCGTTTCCGACAACGGAAGACGAGGTCCGTGCCATTTTGGAAAAGCTCCATGCCGAGCGTGTCCCGGTAACGGTTCAGGGCGCCCGAACCGGCCTTGCTGCCGGTGCCGTGCCCCACGGCGGGCATATCCTCAATACTTCCCGTATGAATCGCTACTTGGGCCTTCGCCGCGATGAACAAGGCCAATTTCTGCTGCGCGTGGAGCCGGGCGTTGTGCTCTCGGAGCTGCGCAAGCAGCTGAGCAAGAAGGTGCTGCCGACTGCTGGTTGGGACCAGGCATCGCTTGAGGCCTACGAGGAGTTCCAAGAGGCCCCCGAGCAGTTCTTTCCCACCGATCCCACCGAGGCGTCTGCCTGTCTGGGCGGCATGGCGGCATGTAACGCCTCTGGTGCCCGCAGCTACGCCTACGGTCCCATGCGCCCACATATCACGGGACTCCACGTCGCACTGGCTGATGGCGATTTGCTTGAGCTTCAGCGCGGCGAGGCTTTTGCCCAGGGCCGCCACCTGTCGCTCGTGACGGCAGCGGGCCGTACGCTCGAGCTCGATCTTCCCGGCTATACCATGCCCGAGACAAAAAATGCCTCAGGCTATTTCGTTGCGGACGAAATGGACGCCATCGACCTCTTTATCGGCGCGTGCGGCACGCTCGGCGTTATCACCGAGCTCGAGATTGCCCTGCAGGCGGCACCTTCGGTCGTATGGGGTGTGAGTTGCTTTTTCGATAGCGAGGACAAGGCGGTGTCCTTTACCGATTCCGTGCGCCCTGTCCTGTCCCATGCGGCTGCCATCGAGTACTTCGATGCTGGCGCCCTGGATATTCTACGTCGCCAGCGCGAGCAGTCGACGGCGTTTGCCTCGCTGCCGGCGCTCGACGACGAGGCAAAGGTCTGTGTCTACGTGGAGCTTGACTGCGACGACGAGGCGCAGGTGACCGAGGAGCTGTACCACCTGGGATGGGTGCTGGAGCTTGCGGGCGGCCGCGACGATGCGACATGGGTCGCCCGCACCGAAGTCGATCGCGAATGCCAGCGGTTCTTCCGCCACGCGGTCCCCGAGAGTGTCAACATGCTCATTGACCAGCGTCGCCGCACCGACCCCACCATTACCAAGCTGGGATCGGATATGTCGGTGCCCAATGCACGCCTTGCCGATGTCGTGGCCCTCTATCGCCGCACGCTGGCCGAAAGCGGGCTTGAGTCTGCTGCCTGGGGACACATCGGGAACAACCATCTGCATGTGAACATCCTGCCGCGCGATGCGCAAGACTACCGTCGCGGTGGCGAGCTGTTTGCCCAGTGGGCTGCGGAGGTCACGGCCATGGGCGGTGCTGTTTCTGCCGAACACGGCGTCGGCAAGATCAAGGCGGGCTTCTTGGAGACGATGTACGGCCACGAGGCCATGGTCGAGTCGGCGCGTCTCAAACTCCAGCTCGATCCTGCCGGCCAGCTGGGTCGCGGCAACCTGTTTACGGAGAAGCTCTTGGATGAACTCGTCCAGAAAGGGGGCGCGTGAAGATGAGTGATTTTCATATGGTGGTGTGCGTCAAGGCGGTGCCCGGAAGCACCGAGGTCAAGATGGACCCCAAGACCAATACTATCGTGCGTGATGGCAAGCAGGCGGTCGTTAATCCCTTCGATGCAAGTGCCCTCGAATGTGCGCTAGCGCTGAAGGACGACTTTATCGGCTTTGGCATGGACGTGCGTGTGACGGTGGTGTCGATGGGCATCCCCGCGACCGAATCGCTGCTGCGCGACTGCATCGCCCGCGGTGCCGACGACGCGCTGCTGCTGACCGACCGAGCCTTTGCGGGCGCCGATACCCTAGCCACCACCTATGCCCTCAAATGCGGCATCGAGGCGCTCGATGAGGACTTTGACCTGCTCATCTGCGGCAAGATGGCAGTGGACGGCGATACGGCCCAGATTGGCCCCGAGCTGGCCGGCGCCTTTGAGATCCCCTGCGTGACCGACGTGAGCTGTGTGCAGAGCGCGGGCTTTACGACGTGTGGCTCGCTGGCGCTCGTCCACGGCTGCGATGCCGGCGAGGAGACGGTGTACCTGGAGATGCCGTGTGCGATGACGACCGCCAAGGAGATTGGCCAGCTGCGCATGCCGAGTATTGCCGGTATTCGCGCGGTCGAGGATGCAGGCGTGCGCGTGGCTAGCGCTGCCGACGTAAACGCCGATCCCTCGCGTTGCGGCCTTGCCGGATCACCGACGCAGGTCGTGCGATCGTTTGTGCCCGACCGTGACCAAACGTGCGAGGCCGTTGAGGGAACGGCGTCCGAGCAGGCGGTAAAACTTGTCAAGATTATCGAGGGGATGGCATAGATGAGCGGGCTGATTATCGATAGCGAAGCCTGTATCGGCTGCGGTCGCTGCGTTCGCGCCTGCGCCTCGGGCGGCATTGTGGTGGAGGGTGAGCGCCCCAATCGCTGCGCCCGCGTAACCGACGGCTGTATCCTGTGCGGCGGGTGCGTCGACGCCTGCCCCGTCAACGCCATCTCGATCGAGCGCGATGGGGCCACCGGTGCGGTAGACCTTGACGCGTATCGAGACATTTGGGTCTTCGTGCAAACTGACGAGCACGATGCTGTGGCTCCTGTGGCCTACGAGCTCATGGGCAAGGGGCGCGAGCTTGCCGATGCCCGCGGCCGCCGTCTGGTGGCACTGGTCGGCATGAGCCCCGAGGGCTCGCTCGGGGACCTCGAACACCTGGTTTGTGCCGGTGCGGACGAGGTCCTAGTCTGTCGCGACGAGCGCCTGTGCCAGAACGATGCGGAGGTCTACGCCCGGCTGATCTGCGATTTGGTAGCCGAGCGCAAGCCCGAGGCAATTCTGTACGGCGCGACCGCCTTTGGTCGCGAGCTGGCGCCCGGTGTGGCCGTGCGCTTGCAGACGGGCCTTACGGCCGATTGCACGGTGCTTTCTATGGATACGGAGACGGGTCTGCTGCAGCAGACGCGCCCGGCGTTTGGCGGCAACCTGATGGCCACCATTATCTGCCCCAACCACCGTCCTCAGATGGCAACGGTGCGCCCCGGCATCTTTAAGGCGCCCGAGTTTGACTATAGCCGCTCCGGCACGATTATCCAGGTAGTGCTTGCGGATGACGTTAAGGCCCGTGTCGAGATCTCGATTCCCGCCGAGGAGTGGGGGCAGCAGGCCTCGATCGCCGATGCCGAGCGCTTGGTCGTGGTGGGCCGCGGCATTGGCTCCAAGAAGAATCTGCCCCTGATGCGAAAACTCGCCGATGCCCTGGGTGCCGAGCTTGGTTGCACGCGTCCCGTCGTGGAGGCGGGTTGGCTGGAGTATCGCCACCAGATTGGCCAAACGGGTGTATCGGTCTCGCCCAAGCTTCTCGTGAGTATCGGTGTTTCGGGCGCCATCCAGCATCTTGCCGGCATCGGTGGGACGGAGTGCATTATCGCCATCAATGAGGACCCGGATGCCCCCATTTTTGGTGCTGCCCAGTACAAGGTTGTTGGGGACGCCGTCGAGGTCGTTGAGGAGTTGCTGGCTCAGCTCGAGTGCTAAGCGCTTGCCAGCCAGCGGCGCAGCTCGTCCTTAAGGCGGCTCCAGGTTGCCTGCGTGGTGGGGTCGGTAAAGGGCCGCGTAATGCCGAAGGGCGCGTCGAGCAGGCGATAGATATCGCCTTGCTCGCGCGCCAGCGCACGGCTTGCCGGATGGACGAGCTCAAACATAAAGCAGATGAGCCCCACCAGGTAGTCCGCCGGCTCGTTGCGCTCGTCACGCGCGACGCAGCGATGCTCGTCAAAGGCGGTGAGTGCCGGCGTCGAGAACCGGCTGGCGAGAAATGTGTCCTCATCAACCTTGAGGATGGTGTCGACGGTGCTGTCGGCGATGGTGCGCATAATGTCGATCTTGTCACCATCGCGCACGATATCGCAGAAGCTCCGCGTGCGCTCGTCGAGCTGCGAGGGTAGACGGAAATCGCTGTGATAGGCAATGCTCGCTCGGATGAGCTCATCTTCTGCCGGGTCATCGATAAAGTCGCGGATGCTCGTTACGGCGGGTGCATCGGCGGAATTCTCGCCAAAGAGGACCTCGATGCCCAGCGCCGCATGGCTCATGCTCTCGGCGTCCTTAAAGGTGTCCCAGCGCCGCAGCTGCTCAAAGCGGCCCATATCGTGTAGCAGGCCGCAAAGCCATGCCAGGTCAATATCTTCTGACGACCAGCCCTGCTCGCGCGCTACGGCATCGCATGCCTCGGCCACGTGGTACGTATGCTCGATTTTGAGCGCGATGCGTGGGTTAGTGGCGTCGTAGGCATCGGTGTAGCTTTTGAAGGCCGCGCGCGCCCGGTCTCGATCGATAGCTGTCATAATGACTTCCTAAAAAGTTGTGTCTTTCGATCCGGTGGCAATTGTAGGTGAACTCGGTTGCTGTCGGATGATGATTCTGCCGTGTCGCTACATGCGGCTCGGAGACCTTGTCAGGATGAGAAGCGTATGGTGCTCAAAATCGTTAGAACCGTCTGGCCAGTGATGCTTACCTATGTTGCAATAGGCGCGCCGTGCGGAATGATCATGGGGCAGACGGGAATGGAACCCTGGATGGTCTTTGCTCTGAGCAGCACGTTCGTGACGGGCAGCGGGCAGTTTATGATCTGCAATCTGTGGCTGGCAGGTGTGCCTGCGGCGTCGATCGTCGCGAGCGTTGCTGCCATCTCCTCGCGCTTTGCGCTTTACTCGGCATCGATCACGTCGCATCTGACGGGTGCCTCGAAGAGTCAGACGCTGGCTGTTGCCGCGACACTTACCGAGGAGGCATATGGCATCTCGCTTGCCAAGTTGGTTGAAGGGGAGGATTGGGGCCCGCGCGAGTCCTTTGTGCTCAACGTGATCCTTATCGCAACATGGGGCGTATCGTGTACGACGGGCGCCATCGTCGGCGCCGTTGTCGATGTTCCCACCGCCATTGCAGCCTTTGTCTGCACCTCGCTCTTTATCTGCCTGCTCTTTTCGCAGCGGCTGTCGCGCGGCAACGTTGTCGCGGCGGTTTCGGGCGCGGTGTCCGTCGCCGTATGCAAGTTCTTGGGCCTCGTGAATATTGCCGTGCCGGCAAGCGTCGTGGTCGGCATTACCATTGCGCTGGCGTGCGATGCTGTATTAGACGGAAGAGGTGCCCGCGATGCCCGTTAACGAGTTCTTGGTTCTGTGGCTGTCGTCGTGGGCTGCTATCGCGTTCTTTCGCATCGCGCCGGCGTTCGCCTTGCGCGGGCGGACCCTGTCGCCCCGTATTACCGAGGCCCTGGGCTATATCCCGCCCGCTGCCTTTGCCGCGCTGGTCGCCAACGACTTGGTGAGTCCCGGCGCGTTCGACGCGGGGCTCTGGCCTGCCTTGGTTCCCTGGATTGCGGCCGCCGGCGTCGTGGTCGTGGCGGTCAAGACAAAATCGATGCTGTGGTGCTGCGTCTCGGGCATCGTACTCTATATCGTCTTGAGCCTTATATAGGGGTGGCGTCGCGGGCGCCGAATCTCGTTCCATCCCAACTTGTCGAGTTTTTCACCGAGCTGGTCTATTTCTTCTGGTACCATGGTCAAACTTTACTGTAGCAAAGCGTGACGTGGGCTTTTGTACCCCGTCAGCGGAAATGGGGGTTTCATGGCACAGGAAGCAACCGCCAACGAGCAAAAGAAATTCAAGGTCCCGCGCATCCCGGGCGACATCATGATTTATCCGATGATCGTCGGTCTTTTGCTCAACACCTTCTGCCCGCAGGTTTTTGAGATCGGCGGATTCTTTACGGCTGCCTGCCGCGGTGGCTCCAATACCATCGTCGCCGCGATCCTGCTGTTTGTGGGCGCCGGCATCAGCTTTAAGTCCACGCCGGGCGCTATCAAGACCGGCATCGTCGTGCTGATTCCCAAGCTGGTCGTCGCAGCGGCTCTCGGCCTGGGCGTGGCATATTTCTTTAACGACAACTTCCTGGGTCTGAGCTCCGTGTCTATCATCGGCGGCATCACGTTTTGCAACATGGCGCTCTATACGGGCATCATGGGCGAGTTCGGCGATGAGTCCGAGCAGGGCGCCGTCGGTATCCTGTTCTTTACGGCTGGCCCCGCCGTCACGATGATCATCCTCGGTGTTTCCGGCCTCGCCAACATTCCAATTGGCACCATTATCGGCTCCATCTTGCCACTCGTTATTGGCATGGTTCTGGGCAACCTGTTCCCGTTTATCAAGAACCTGCTGGTTCCCGGTGCCAATCCCGCGATTGCCGTCATCGGATTTCAGCTCGGTGCGTCCATGAGCCTGTCGAGCTTTATCACCGGCGGTATTTCCGGCATCTTGCTGGGCCTTGTCACGCTGTTTGTCGTCGGTCCCATCACCTTTGCCTTCGAGCGCTTGTGCGGCGGCAACGGCAAGGCCGCCGTTGCTTGCTCCACCATCGCCGGCACGGCTATGACCACGCCGGTTGCTCTTGCTGAGGTCGCGCCGCGCTATGCCGAGCTTGCGCCCACCGCGTATGCGCAGATCGCCACCGCCGTTATCATCACGGCGATTATGGCTCCGATTCTGACTGGCTGGGTCGACAAGAAGTTCTGCCAAGGCAAGGAGGATCTGTCGCCTGTCGGTGTCGAGGCCATAGAGGAGGCCGTCGCGACTGACATCGATGGCGAGTAGCAACCGATACCCATCAATGATGCCGGCGTGTGCAATTCGCGCCGTATGGGCGCCCGAACAGAAACTGTTTTGCAGTGATGTTCGGGCGCTCTGCTATTATCCCCTTTACCCCTGCGGAGTAAAGGGGTGTTTATTGCCCTGATTCGAATTGGGCGATTCTGACCACTTGGGTATTGAAGGGATGGCGCTAGTGGTTAAGGCACTCAAGATTGAGATATTCGTGCTATGCATGATTGTTCTTATCGGGCTTGCCGTGCGAAGTCGTCGCTCCTTGTTCTCGAGCACCCAGCAGCTATTGTTTAGCATGCTTGGCTACACCTCTGCCGCGTACATATTATTCGATATGATCTGGACGCTTTCGGACGGTGTGGACGGCACGTTGGGCATTGCTGCCAACTGGATTTCCAACGCGGTTTCGTTTTCGCTCTTTGCTATCGCGTGTCTCATTTGGTTTATCTATTCCGAGACGGTGCAGGGTTCTCGCCTTTTGACCTCGCGCTATAGGGTGGTGCTTGTAGCGTTGCCTACGGCTCTGGTGGTCGTGCTGGCATTTACCAGCTACTGGACGCACACTATGTTCTATATCGATGCGCAGGGCGTATATCGTCGTGGCTTTGCCTATATGATCCAGCCCATCGTCAGCTACTGTTACGTTATACATACGTCCCTGCATGCGTTTGTGCAATCTCGCAGGGTCGAGAGCCTGCAGACGAAGGCCATCTATCGAACCTTGGCATTTTTCGCCATTCCAGCCCTGGTGGGCGGTACCTTTCAGGTCGTATACTCGGTGCCCGGCCTTTGTGTCGGCATAATGATTAGCATGTTGCTGCTCTACATCATCTACCAGGAGCAGCTCATCTCGACCGACCCGTTGACTGGACTTAACAATCGCAACCGTTTTGAGACCTATATGCTGTCGCTCTTCTCAAATGTGGATCAGGCCGAAGATGTATATCTGCTTATGATGGACGCCGACGGCTTTAAGCAGATTAACGATCGCTATGGGCATGTGGAGGGCGACCACGCTCTTCAGGTCATATCCGCTGCGCTCAAAGAAGTCTGCTCGGCGTCTGGCGGCTTTATCGCACGTTATGGCGGCGATGAGTTCGTGGTGCTCCAAAAGGCGACGGCGGAGCAGGACATCATAAGCCTGTGTGCGGCAATCAACGATGAGCTCGCACGTGCCGACGTGCCGTATCTGTTGCGGATGTCCATCGGCTACGCACGGGTCGGTGACGGTGTCGATACCTGGCAAGACTTGCTTCGCGCTGCCGATGCGGAGCTCTACCGCGTCAAGGCCGAGAAAAAGAAAGCCGGCGTCCAGATACGCTAGAAAAAGGGGCGCACGCTTGCGTGCGTGGTGGCCTTCAGCTCACCGATGTACTCCATTAAACTAAAGTATGTGAATCTCTCTGCTAAATAAGGGCAGTTCGCTAGGCTTTTTTGGGTTTGTTGACGATGATGATGCCGCTGCAGACCAAGAGCAGGGCAACGATGACGGTAACGGGGCTCGTGCCGGCGCCCTCGCCAAGCAGCAGTGCGCTCAGCAGTACGCCAAAGACCGGGTTCATAAACCCAAAGACCGAGACGCGGCTGACGGGGTTGACGGCAAGCAGGCGCGACCACAGCGAGTAGGCGACCGCGGAGATAAGCGCCATGTAGATGATGAGCACGATGGCGGGGACAATCGCTGTGGGGGAGAGCGCGCCACCCATCAAAAAGCCGATGGCGGTGAGGACCAGGCCGCCGACCAAGAACTGCCACCCGGCAAGCAAGACGCCGTCGTGCTTGCGCGAGAAGATGCCGATCAGGCAGGTCGAAAGAGCACCCGCGACTGTGGAGGCTAGGATAAAGCCCTCGCCATCGAGCCTGAAGCCAAAGGTGCCATCTGCGCCCGAGAGGTTGACGAGCGCGACGCCGGCAAAGCCCAGCGCACAGCCAAGCACCTTGGCCGTATTGAGCTTCTCGGTGTGAAATGCCAGGGCGGCAAAGAGGATTGCGAGGAAGTTGGCGCTGGCCTCGATGATGGAGCTCGACATGGCGCTGGCGTGCGAGAGGCCCAGATAGAAAAAGAAGTACTGCCCGATAGTCTGGAAGAGCGACAAGACAAAGATGGGCTTGATGTCGCGAGCCTGCGGAATGAGGGGGCGGCGTTGGGCCGCACTCATCCCAACGATAACCAGGGCGCCGGCAAGCGTGAAGCGCAAGCCCGCAAAGAGCAGCTGCGAGGCGCTATCGTGCGCCGGGATACCAAAGAGTGCGTAGCCGATCTTGATGCAGGGAAAAGCCGACCCCCAGAGCGCGCAACAAACAAGGCAGCCCAGGATGAGTCCAGACAGGGTGGCGAGATGCGTTTTGCGGCTTTCCATGATGTCCTTCTCCTATACGCGCAAAGCAAAAAAGAACCCGCCACCGGGCGTGCCGGTGGCGGGTGTTGTTACCCGAGGGGATTGTACCCGATGGGAAAGCTTTAAGCGAAGTAGGCTACGCCGCTCTCAAAGATCGGCATGAACTTGTCGCCGGGGACATGCTCGGGCACGTTGCGGTACAGGTTGTCGCCGCGACGCTCGGCATGGCCCATCTTGCCCAGGACGCGGCCGTCGGGGCTCGTGATGCCCTCGATGGCAAGTGCGGAGCCGTTGGGGTTGACGGAAAGATCCATGCTGGGCTTGCCGTCCTCGCCCACGTACTGCGTGGCGACCTGGCCGTTGGCGATGAGCTGGGCGAGCACCTCGTCGTTGGCGACAAAGCGGCCCTCGCCGTGGCTGATGGCGACGGTGTAGGGGTCGTCCAGGCTGCACTGCGACAGCCACGGGGACAGATTGGACGAGATGCGAGTGCGCACCAGACGGCTCTGGTGGCGGCCGATGGTGTTAAAGGTCAGCGTGGGTGCATCCGGCGTGGCGTCGACGATGTCGCCGTAGGGCACCAGACCGAGCTTGATCAGGGCCTGGAAGCCGTTGCAAATGCCCAGCATCAGGCCGTCGCGGGCCTTGAGCAGGTCGCGGACTGCCTCGGTGACCTCGGGGGCGCGGAAGAACGCCGTGATGAACTTGGCGGAGCCGTCGGGCTCGTCGCCGCCCGAGAAGCCGCCGGGGATCATGACAATCTGGCTTGCACGGATGCGGCGGGCAAGCTCGTGGGTGCTCTCGGCGACGGCCTCGGGCGTGAGGTTGTTGATCACGAAGGTGTCGGCTTCGGCACCGGCGGCACGGAAGGCGCGGACGCTATCGTACTCGCAGTTGTTGCCGGGGAACACGGGGATTACCACGCGCGGGCGGGCGATCTTGGCGCCGCCGTACACGTGGATATCCTTGGCACGGAAGTCGATGGTCTCGACCTCGGCGGCCTCGCCGGCGCTGCGGTAGGCAAAGACGCCCTCGATGCCGCTCTCCCAGGCCTCCTGGAGCTCGGAGAGCTCGATGACCTCGGAGCCGGTATCGATGACATAGCCCTCGACGGTGGTGCCTAGGGGCTCGACGACAACGCCGTCGGCAACCTCGGGCAGCTCGGCATCCTCGGCGAGCTCGACGATAAAGCTGCCGTAGAGCGGGGTGAAGAGGCTCTCCACGTCCACGTCCTCGGCAAGCTCGATACCGATCTGGTTGCCGACGCACATCTTAAAGAGGCTCTCGGCGCCGCAGCCGTAGCCGGGCGTGGAGACGGCCAGGGCGTCGCCAGTGGCGGTGAGCGCCTCGACGGCGTCAAATGCGGCGAGAAGCTGCTGGGCATCGGGACGGTAGTCCTGGCCATAGGTGGCGGGGGCGATACGGACAACGCGGTGCGTCAGGCCCTTGAACTCGGGGGAGACGGCGCGGGCCGCCTTGCCCACGGCCACGGCGAAGCTGATGAGGGTCGGCGGAACGTTGAGCTCGCCGGCCTCGTCCTCAAACGAACCGCTCATAGAGTCCTTGCCGCCGATGGCGCCGGCATCCAGGTCGACCTGGGCCATAAGGGCGCCCAGGACGGCTGCCATGGGCTTGCCCCAGCGCTCGGCCTCGGTGCGCAGACGCTCAAAGTACTCTTGGAAGGAGAGGTAAGCGCGCTTGTGCTCAAAGCCGGCAGCCACGAGCTTGGCGATGGACTCGACCACGGACAGGTAGGCGCCGGCAAACTGGTCGGCTTCCATCAGGTAGGGGTTGAAGCCCCATGCCATGGCGCTTGCCGTGGTGGTCTCGCCGTCCACGGGGAACTTGGCGACCATGGCCGAGCTGGGGGTGAGTTGTGTCTTGCCGCCAAAGGGCATGAGCACGGTCGCGGCACCGATGGTGGAGTCGAAGCGCTCGGAAAGGCCCTTGTTGGAGGCGACGTTGAGGTCGGTGACCAGCGAGGTCATGCGCTCGGCAAGCGTGGTGCCGGCCCAGCTGGGCTGCCACACGCTGCGGGCGCACACGTGGGCGACCTGGTGCTTGGGCGCGCCGTTGGAGTTGAGGAACTCGCGGGACAGGTCGACGATGGCGACACCGTTCCAGGCCATGCGCATGCGCGGCTCGGCGGTAACCTCGGCGATGACGGTTGCCTCCAGGTTCTCCTCGGCGGCGTAGCCCATGAACTCCTCGACGTCACCGTCGGCGACGGCGCAGGCCATGCGCTCCTGGGACTCGGAAATGGCGAGCTCGGTGCCGTCCAGGCCGTCGTACTTCTTGGTCACGGTATCAAGGTCGACATACAGGCCGTCGGCAAGCTCGCCCACGGCGACCGAGACGCCGCCGGCGCCAAAGTCGTTGCAGCGCTTGATCAGACGGCAGGCGTCGCCGCGGCGGAACAGACGCTGCAGCTTGCGCTCGACCGGGGCGTTGCCCTTCTGGACCTCGGCACCCGAGGTCTCGATCGACTCGGTGTTCTGGGTCTTGGAGGAGCCGGTGGCGCCGCCGATGCCGTCACGGCCGGTGCGGCCGCCCAGCAGAATGATCTTGTCGGTGGGGGCGGGGCACTCGCGACGCACGTGGTTTGCCGGGGTAGCGCCCACGACGGCGCCGACCTCCATGCGCTTGGCCACGTAGCCGGGGTGATAGAGCTCGTTGACCTGACCGGTGGCAAGGCCGATCTGGTTGCCGTAGCTGGAGTAGCCGGCGGCGGCAGTGGTCACGAGCTTGCGCTGCGGCAGCTTGCCCTCGAGCGTCTCGGAAACCGGGACGGTGGGGTCGCCGGCGCCGGTGACGCGCATGGCCTGATACACATAGCTGCGGCCCGAGAGCGGGTCACGAATAGCGCCGCCCACGCAGGTGGCGGCACCGCCGAAGGGCTCGATCTCGGTCGGGTGATTGTGGGTCTCGTTCTTAAAGAGGAACAGCCAGTCCTGGTCCTCGCCGTCGACATCGACCTTCACCTTGACGGTGCAGGCGTTGATCTCCTCGGACTCGTCGACATCGGTCATGATGCCGGTCTTCTTGAGATACTTGGCGCCGATGGTGCCCATATCCATGAGGCAGACGGGCTTGGTGTCGCGACCGAGTTCGTGGCGCATCTCCATGTACCGGTCGAAGGCCTGCTGCACCACGGCGTCGTCGATCGTCACGTCGTCCAGGACGGTGCCGAAGGTGGTGTGGCGGCAGTGGTCGGACCAATAGGTGTCGATCACGCGGATCTCGGTGATGGTGGGGTCGCGGTCCTCATCGCGGAAGTACTGCTGGCAGAAGGCGATGTCCGCCTCGTCCATGGCAAGGCCGCGATCGGCGATAAAGGCGGCAAGGCCGGCCTCGTCGAGCTCACGGAAGCCGTCGAGCACCTCGACGGGCTGGGGCTCGGGGGTCTCCATGTACAGCGTCTCGGGCAGGTCGAGCGAGGCGATGCGCGCCTCGACGGGGTTCACCACGTAGTGCTTGATGGCATCGATGGAGGCCTCGTCCAGAGCGCCCGAGATCATATAGACCTTGGCGGAGCGCACGGCGGGGCGCTCGCCCTGGCTGATGAGTTGCACGCACTCGCTGGCGGAGTCGGCGCGCTGGTCAAACTGGCCAGGCAGGAATTCGACGGCAAAGACGGCGCCATCGCTTGCGGGGAGCTCGTCGTAGGTCACATCGACCTGGGGCTCGCTAAAGACGGTCGGCACGCAGGAGCGGAAAAGCTCCTCGTCGATGCCCTCGACGTCGTAGCGGTTGATGATCCTCAGGGCCTCGATGCCCTTGATGCCGAGGATCTCGGTCAGCTCGCCCTTGAGCTGCTGAGCCTCGACGTCGAACCCGGGTTTCTTCTCCACGTAGATACGAGAGACCATTGGTTCCTGCCTTCCTGATCGGTTGGGCGTACGGTGCGGTATGCGGCAGCGGTCGGTTTGCGGGGCAAGCCTCGCGGTCGCCTTGAGCCGCATACTTTTAAACCTCACTATGATACGACAGCTCGTGGCGCGTTGAGGACGGCGAGGGTGCTACAGTGGAGCGCAAACAAGAGAAAGGCATCACATGGCATTTGTTTCGCTCGCCATCATCGCACTCGTGGCCTTTGCAAGCCCCTTCATCGCCTCGGCGATTCCCGGAAAACCCGTTCCCGAGACGGTCTTTTTGCTCGTGTTCGGTGCGGTGCTGGGACCTCATATGCTCGGCATTATCCATGTGGATGCCGAGGTCTCGCTCGTGTCCGAGCTCGGCCTGGCCTTTTTGTTCCTGCTTGCCGGCTTTGAGATTGATCCCAAGAACATCACGGGCATCGAGGGGCGTTACGGCATGGCGACGTGGGTCGTCACGTTTGGCATCGCCTGGCTTGCCGTGCGCTTTACCCCGTGGTTTTCGGTCAGTCATTTTGATGGCATCGCCGTGACGCTGGCGTTGACCTCGACGGCGCTTGGGGCGCTCATGCCCATCTTGCGCGAGCGGTCGCTTGCCGGGACGCGCGTCGGCGATTCGATTCTTGCCTATGGTACGTGGGGCGAGCTCGGGCCTGTGCTCGCCATGTCGGTGCTGCTGTCTGCCCGTACGGGTGTCGAGACGCTGTTGATCTTGGGCCTGTTCGCCGTGGTGTGCGTGCTGCTTGCCGTGGTCCCCAGCCGCTCCAAGCGTATCGGCAGCCGCTTCTTTGCCTTTATTCAGGAGCGCGCCGATACGACTTCTCAGACGTTCGTGCGCCTCACAGTGCTCATCCTGGTCACGCTCGTGGCCTTCTCGGCCATTTTTAGCCTCGATATCGTGTTGGGCGCTTTTGCCGCGGGCTTTGTCCTGCGCTATATCATCCCCGAGGGCAACCATACGCTCGAGCTTAAACTCGATGGCCTTGCCTATGGCTTTTTGATCCCGGTGTTCTTTACCGTTTCGGGTGCCAAGATCGACCTGACGGCTGTAGCATCGCGCCCCGGCCTGCTCGTGGGCTTTATCATGGCGTTGCTGGTTATCCGTGCCGTGCCCATCGTTGTCTCCATGGGCATCTGCCCCAAGACGCGCGATGTTTCTGCCCACGGCCGCATTACCGTAGCGCTCTACTGCACCACGGCGCTGCCGATTATCGTCGCCGTGACGAGCGTTGCCGTCAATGCCGGCGCATTATCTCAGAGCGTCGCTTCGGTTATGGTGGCGGCCGGCGCCATCACGGTGTTCCTGATGCCACTGCTCGCGCAGCTCTTCTACCGCGTAGTCGATGCCGCGCCGGTCGCCGCCGTGGCGGAGGTTGCCGAGCATCCTTCCGATGCGCTCAATATCCTGCGCGCCCATCACGACCTGGCAAGTCTTCTTGCCCGCGAGCACGAGCTGTTGACCTCGCATGGCCATGGTCGCGTATTCGAGGGCCTGCCTACGCTCGATACGATTGCCGAGCGCCTTTCTGACCGGGCGGCGAGCGAGCGCATCGATGCGCGCATTGTGGATGCGGCGCACCTGCTTGCCGATAAGACCTATGGCGACGAGATAGATCCGTCCGAGCTCACCCCGCGCGAGCGTCGCCGCCTAGAGCGCGCCAAGCTCGCCGTGCATGAGTACCGCCGTCGCATGCTGGAGCTTTATGCGCATGAAGAAGCCGACGAGGACGACGGCAAATAGCCGACGCTGGTGCGGAGGTGACATTCCCGTTTGAGGACGGACGCGAAACGGGACGCAGTTTCCCTTCAAACAGAAGAAGGCGCGCTGCCCGCGGTCGATGCGGGCAGCGCGCCTTTTTTGGTTGAGCTATGTTGGGGCCAGGGGTCAAAGCTTGTGGCCTCTTAGGAGCGGGCGGCTCCGTCGACGGGGAGCACGGCGCCCGTGACGTAGGCGGACATGTCGCTCGCCAAGAAGACGAAGGCGTTGGCGACATCCTCGGGCTCGCCCATGCGGCCCAGCGGAATGGTGGCGATGATAGGCTTGATGACCTCTTCGGGCAGGTTGGCGACCATATCGGTCTTGGTCACGCCGGGTGCGACGGCGTTGACGCGAATGCCCATGGGGGCGAGCTCGCGCGAGAGCGACTGGACCATGCCGTTGACGGCAAACTTGGACGTGGGATAGCCGACGCCGGAGGGCTGGCCATACTTGGCGACCATCGAGCTCGTGGTGGTGATGGTGCCGCCGTGGCCGGCCTCGGTCATGATCTTGGCGGCAGCCTGGTGGCCGTTAAAGACGGCGACGACGTTGAGGTCCATGACCTTTGCAAACTCTTCGGCCGTGTAGTCCAAAAGGGGAGAACGCTGGGAGATGCCGGCATTGTTGACGACCGTGTCCAGGCCGCCCATATCGGCGGCAGCCTGGGTAAAGGCCTCGGTTACGGCCTCGAGCGAGGTGAGGTCGCAGGAGCGGCCCCAAACCTTGGCCTCGGGATAGGCGGTCGTCAGTTTCTCAACGGCAGCGTCGGCAGTCTCCTGGCGCGAGCCAAAGACGGTGACGGCAGCACCTTCCTCGATAAAACGGCAGGCGATGGCATAGCCGATACCGCGCGTGCCGCCGGTGATGATTGCTTTCTTGCCCTCGAGCAACATGGTGCTTCCTCTCTTTGCGGGCGGATATACACAGCACAGCATAACGGCAGCCAAAATCGACTCCGGCTGCATGTCGGCGAACGGTACCCCCGGCTGTCAGGAGCGGCCAAGTCGTTCAAATGCGGATTGCGCCAATACGCCCCATGCGCGCAAGCAAAGGGGCTCCCGTCCACTGCTGAACGGGAGCCCCTCACACATATAGGTCGTAGAGCGAAAATCGAATTAGTTGGCCATAACGCCTTCGGACCAGGCCTCGACGTCCTCGATGCGCAGGACGTTGGCGACCTCGGCCACGCAGTCGATGCCGGCGAGTTCGGCGGCGGCAGCCTGGATGTCCTTCTCGAGCGCGCGATGCGTCAAGAAGATGACCGAGCAGGCATCGCTGACGCCCGACTTGCCGTCCTCGACCTGGTTAATGAGCGAGATCGAGATGTTGTGCTTGGCAAAGATATCGACCGTCTCGGACAGGGCGCCCACGCGGTCGGCGACCTTCAGGCGCACATAGTACTTGGTCTGGAGCTCGTCCATGGGCTTAAAGGCGAGGTTGTGGCCATAGGGCTCAATCTCGGGCAGCGGAGACACGCCGCGGCTGATCTGCTCGGAGAGCGACAGGATATCGCCCACGACGGCGCTCGCGGTGGGGAAGGAGCCTGCGCCGGCACCGTAGAACATGGTCTCGCCCACGGCGTCGCCTACCACGTAGACAGCGTTCATGGCGCCGTTGACCTTGGCAAGCATGTGGTCGGCGGGGATCAGCGTGGGATGCACACGGACGTCGACGCCGGCGTCGGTGTTGCGGGCGATGCCGAGCAGCTTAATGGTGTAGCCGAGCTCGCGGGCCTGGGCGATGTCCTCGGCGCCGATGGTACGGATACCCTGCTGGTACACATCGTCGGTGGTAACGCGGGTGCCAAAGCCGATGGAGGCGAGGATGGCCGTCTTGCTGGCGGCATCGAAGCCGTCGACGTCGGCGGACGGGTTGGCCTCGGCATAGCCCTTGGCCTGTGCATCGGCGAGCACGTCGGCGTAATCGGCGCCCTCGGCGTCCATGCGCGACAGGATGTAGTTGGTGGTGCCGTTGAGGATGCCGGCGATGGTCAGGATCTTGTTGCCCACCAGGTCGTGCTCGAGCGTGCTGACGATGGGGATGCCGCCGCCGCAGCTGGCCTCGCACTTAATCTGCACGCCGCACGCGCGCGCCTTCTCGGCAAGCGTCTCGACGTGACGGCCCAGCAGAGCCTTGTTGGCAGAGACGACATGCTTGCCGTGCTCAAAGGCGGTGGTGAAGATCTCGGTTGCGGGATGCTCGCCGCCGATCAGCTCGACGACGATGTCGATGGCGGGGTCGGTGACGACATCGTGCCAGTCGCTTGTAAAGGCCTCGCGCTCAATGCCGGCTGCCTCGGCCTGCTCCCAAGCAAGCGCGCAGGCGCGGGTCAGCTTAAGGTCGATGCCGTAGGCTGCCAGGTACTCATCGTGGTGGCTCTTGATCAGACGGGCCACGCCGCCGCCGACGGTTCCCAGGCCGATCAGACCGACGTTCACGGTGCGCAGGGGTTCGCTCATAGATAGCTCCTTCGTGCATCTTATGGATGGATTAACCGCTTAAAGGTTGAGTGCATTCTAGCGTGAACCGAGGGCGCATGCTCGCCAGGCAACAGGAGTCGCACAAAACGGCACCCCCGAAACGCTGCGGAAACATTGGAAACATGCTCGCTACAAATGAACTTCCGTAACAAACTGTCAACGTTTGCGCCATAAGGTTTGCCCCGTACCGCAAAACAGCCGCACCGCGGCCAGCGAAAAGGGGGACACCATGTTTAGTATCAACAACGCACTGAGCCGTAGGAGTTTCTTGGCAGGAGCCGCGGCGCTCGGCAGCACCGCCGCGCTCGCTGGCTGCTCTTCGAGTGGCTCTGACGGCGGCTCCGCCGATGACGGCAAGACCTTCAAGATCGGTGTTATCGGCCCTCTGACCGGCGCCGCGGCAACCTATGGCGTTTCGGCCGAGAAGGGTGCCAAGCTCGCCGCCGAGGATTTCTCGACCAAGGACCTCAAACTCTCGCTTAAGTCCGAGGACGACGTCGCCGACGGCGAGAAGGCCATCAACGCCTTCAATACCTTGTGCGACTGGGGCATGCAGGCGCTTGTCGGCCCCGTTACCACCGGCGCCGCCGTCGCCGTCTCGGGCGAGATCGCCGACGATATGCTCATGGTCACGCCTTCGGCCTCGTCGCTCGATGTCACCAAGGGAAAGACCACGGTCTTTCAGGTTTGCTTCACCGACCCCACCATGGGCGCCAGCGCCGCGAAGTTCTTGGCCGAGAAGTACGCGGACGCCAAGATCGCCCTGTTCTACAACTCCGGCGATACGTACAGCTCGGGCGTTGCCGACGCCTTTGCCGAGCAGGCCAAGGCATCCAAGCTCGATGTCGTCGATACCGAGACCTTTAAGGACGACTCTTCCACGAGCTTTACCAACCTGCTCACCAAGGCCAAGGAGGCCGGTGCCACGCTTATCTTTGCTCCGATCTATTACACGCCGGCGTCCGTCCTGCTCAAGAACGCCAAGGACATGGGATACGACATGACGCTTATGGGCACCGACGGCATGGACGGCCTGCTCTCCGTTGAGGGCTTCGATACCTCTCTTGCCGAGGGCGTGCTGCTCATGACCCCGTTCTCTGCTGACGATGAGAAGAACGCCGACTTCGTCAAGGCCTATAAGGACGCCTACGACGAGACGCCCAATCAGTTTGCCGCCGATGCCTATGACTGCGTCCATGCGATTGCCGAGGCTATCGATAAAGCGGGCATCGACATTACGGCTGACGGTGCCGACATTGCCGACGACCTTGCCCGCGCCATGCGCAAGATCAAGATCGAGGGCCTGACGGGCGAGCTGACGTGGAATGACGAGGGCCAGGTCGAAAAGCCCGCTACGGCCTATGTGATCCAGGACGGCAAGTACATCGCCGCCTAAGTGCGCATAAAACGCTACCGGTGAGGCTGTTTTATTCAGGGCGGGGACGCCTGTAACAGAATGGAAACATTACTTTTACACAATAAAGTGGCATTACTGCATAAAATAATAGAAATACGCAGAAATATGGATAAATGAACAAATCCAAAGAAAAGTTGAAATAATCGCCACTTTTCCTAACTAAAGCGTCTACTATTTTGCGAACGCCGAACACGGCGAAGGATGGCCTGTCGGGCAACCAAAACCCGACGAGATTTGAGAGGAGAGCCGCATGTCGAGCCTCACCGGTAAGTCATTGAACCCTGTTATGAATCGCAGGAGCGTTATCGCGAGCGCAGCAGGTCTGGGGGCGATGTCCATTCTAGCTGGCTGCTCCTCCAACGGCGGCGACAGCGGTTCCGCGTCGGGCGACGCTTCGTTTAAGATCGGCACCATCGGCCCGCTGACCGGCGCCAACGCGTCCTACGGCAAGTCCGTTACACAGGCTGTCGAGCTTGGCTGCAAGGATTTCTCGACCAAGGAGCTGCCGCTTGTCAGCAAGGCCGAGGACGACCAGGCTGACGGCGAGAAGGCCGTCAACGCCTTCAACACCCTGCTCGACTGGGGCATGCAGGCCCTCGTCGGTCCGACCACCACGGGTGCGTCGGTCGCCGTTGCCGCCGAGTGCGGCAACGACCCCGAGACGTTCATGATCACCCCGTCCGCGTCCTCCGAGGACGTTACCAAGGGCAAGGATTGCGTCTTCCAGGTTTGCTTTACCGACCCCAACCAAGGTGTCAACGCTGCCAAGTTCCTGGCAGAGAAGTATGCGAACGAGAAGTTCGTGCTGTTCTATAACTCCGGCGATGCCTATTCTTCGGGCATCGCAGATTCCTTTAAGGCCCAGGCCGCTAAGTCTAAGCTTGAGATTGTCGACGAGGAGACCTTTAAGGACGACTCCGCCACGAGCTTTACCAACCAGCTGACCAAGGCCAAGCAGGCAGGCGCCACCATGATCTTTGCGCCGATCTACTACACGCCGGCGTCCGTCCTGCTCAAGAACGCCAAGGACATGGGCTACGACGTCAAGATGATGGGCTGCGACGGCATGGACGGCATCCTGGGCGTTGAGGGCTTCGACACCTCTCTTGCCGAGGGTCTGCTGCTCATGACCCCGTTCTCCGCCGACGATGAGAAGAACGCCGACTTCGTCAACGCTTACAAGGATAAGTACGGCGATACCCCCGACCAGTTTGCCGCCGACGCCTACGATGGCGTGCACGCGGTGGCCGAGGCCCTCAAGGAGGCCGGTCTTGGTGTCGACGCCGACCCGACCGAGGTCGCCGAGAAGCTGCCCAAGGCTATGCTCAAGATTACCGTTGACGGTCTGACCGGCAAGCTCACCTGGAACGATAAGGGCCAGGTCCAGAAGGACCCCACGGCGTACGTTATCACCGACGGCAAGTACGTACAGGCCTAATAGACCGCCTTACATTGAGCGGTTTTGATCCCAAGCAGGGGAGGTTTTGGCCTTCCCTGCTTGCTTGGTATCTAGGGACAGTGTAACGTCCCTGTTTCATACATTAACTGGAAACCTATTCGAAAGGGGGATGTGGAACATGACGGTCTTTATCCAATACCTGGTCAACGGCCTGTCCATGGGCAGCGTCTACGCCATCATCGCGTTGGGCTACACCATGGTCTACGGTATCGCCAAGATGCTGAACTTCGCTCACGGCGACGTCATCATGGTCGGTGCCTATGTCTCGTTCTGTGCCACGTCGTATCTCGGCCTCCCGGGCTGGGCATCTGTAATTCTCTCTTGTGTGGTCTGTACCGTTCTCGGTGTTCTCATCGAGGGTCTGGCATACAAGCCGCTGCGTCAGGCGGGCCCGCTGGCCGTTCTGATCACGGCCATCGGTGTGTCTTACTTCCTGCAGAACGCCGCGCAGCTTCTGTGGGGCGCCACGCCCAAGAACTTCACTTCGCTCGTCACCTTCCCGGTGCCGGAGTTCTTGGCCAAGTTCAACGTGAGCGCCGTCTCGCTCGTCACCATCGTCGCCTGCCTGGTTATCATGGCCGGCCTGATGTTCTTTACAGGTAAGACCAAGATGGGCAAAGCCATGCGCGCCGTGTCCGAGGACAAGGCCGCCGCTCAGCTCATGGGCATCAACGTCAACCGCACCATCTCGATGACGTTCGCCATCGGCTCCGCCCTTGCCGCCATCGCCGGCGTGCTGCTGTGCTCCTACTCGCCGGTGCTGCAGCCCACGACGGGTGCCATGCCTGGCATCAAGGCCTTCGATGCCGCTGTCTTCGGTGGCATCGGCTCCATCCCCGGTGCCTTTGTCGGTGGCATTCTCATCGGTATCATCGAGGCGATGGCACAGGCTTATATTTCCACGAGCCTTGCCAACTCCATCGTCTTTGGTGTTTTGATCATCGTCCTGCTCGTCAAGCCTGCCGGCCTCTTGGGCAAGTACGTCCCCGAGAAGGTGTAGGTGAGCGTTATGAAGTTTCTTAAAGACAAGCAGACGCGTCACGACTTTGTTACGTACGCCATGTGCCTTGTGGCGTTCGCCATCGTGTTCTTTATGCAGTCTAACCACATGATTCCGCGCATGATCGCCGGTCAGCTGGTTCCCATCACGGCCTATATCGTCATGGCTATCTCCCTTAACCTCGTCGTCGGCATCGCGGGCGACTTGTCGCTGGGCCACGCGGGCTTTATGAGCGTCGGCGCCTATACAGGCATCGTTACCGCGGTCGCCCTCGAGAGCGCCGTTCCCTCCGATCCGATACGTCTTGTCATCAGCATCGTGGTCGGCGCCATCGCTGCCGCCATCCTGGGCTTCTTGATCGGCATCCCGGTCCTTCGCCTGAGCGGCGATTACCTGGCTATCGTGACGCTGGCCTTTGGCGAGATTATCAAAGAGATCGTCACCTGCCTTATCGTGGGCGTCGACTCCCACGGCCTGCATGTGATCTTTAACATCACGGGCAACTCCACGATCGACGACCTGCACCTGCTCGAGGACGGCACCGCCATCATCAAGGGCGCCCAGGGCGCCTCGGGCGTGTCGACGTACTCGACCTTCCTTGCCGGTGCCATCTTGGTCATGGTCGCACTCGTGATCGTGCTCAACCTGGTGCGCAGCCGTACCGGCCGTGCCATCATGGCCGTGCGCGATAACAAGATTGCAGCCGAGTCCGTAGGCATCTCCGTCACCGAGTACCGCATGATCGCCTTCGTGGTTTCCGCCGCCCTCGCCGGCGCTGCCGGAGCCCTCTTCGGCGGTAACTTCTCGCAGCTCTCCGCCACCAAGTTCGACTTCAACACGTCCATCCTCATCCTGGTGTTCGTGGTCCTGGGTGGTCTGGGCAACATGCGCGGTTCCGTCATCGCGGCCGCACTGCTTACGGTGCTCCCCGAGCTGCTCCGTCAGTTCTCGGACTACCGCATGCTCATCTACGCCATCGTGTTGATCCTGGTCATGATCTTTACCAACAACCCGCAGCTCAAGGCGTTCTTCGCACGCATTAAGGACCGCTTTGCTTCCAAGAAGGAGGTGGCAGCCGATGCCCAGTAAGTTTGAGTTCAACAAGGGCAAGATGGTCCCGTATCCTTCTGGCGCCATCGTTCCCGACCGCGACTTGGGCCAGCGCCCGGCGCTCGAGTGCATCCACCTGGGCATTGAATTCGGCGGCCTTAAGGCAGTCGATGACTTTAGCCTGACCATCGGCAAGACCGAGATCGCCGGTCTTATCGGCCCCAACGGTGCCGGCAAGACCACGGTCTTCAACCTGCTCACCAAGGTGTACCAGCCTACGCACGGCACCATCCTGCTCGACGGTGAGGACACTTCGGGCAAGTCGGTCTACCAGGTCAACCGCATGGGTATTGCCCGTACGTTCCAGAACATTCGCCTGTTCAACACTATGACGGTGGAGGACAACGTTAAGGTTGGCCTGCACAACCAGGAGCGCTACTCCGGTTTTGAGGGCGTGCTGCGCCTGCCGACGTATTGGAAGCACGAGAAGGCCGCCCACGAGCGCGCCATGGAGCTGCTGTCCATTTTTGACATGGAGCACCTGGCAAATGAACAGGCCGGATCGCTGCCTTACGGCGCCCAGCGTCGTCTGGAAATCGTCCGCGCGCTTGCCACCAACCCCAAGTTGCTGCTGCTCGACGAGCCTGCCGCCGGCATGAACCCGTCCGAGACCGCGGAGCTCATGGAGAACATCGTCAAGATTCGCGACACCTTTGGCATTGCCATCATGCTCATTGAGCACGACATGTCGCTCGTCATGAACATCTGCGAGGGCATCTGCGTGCTCAACTTTGGTAAGGTCATCGCCAAGGGCACGGCCGAGGAGATCCAGAACAACGACGCTGTTATTGAGGCGTATCTGGGCAAGCAGGATAAGGGGGAGAACTAAATGGCAGAGCCGATGCTTTCCGTCTACAACATCAACGTCTGGTACGGCGCCATCCACGCCATCAAGGACATCTCCTTTAACGTTAACGAGGGCGAGATCGTGGCCCTGATCGGTGCGAACGGTGCCGGCAAGTCCACAACGCTCAAGACGGTCTCGGGCCTGCTGCGCTCCAAGACCGGCTCCATCAAGTTTATGGGTGAGGACATTACTCATACGCCCGCCGATAAGCTGGTTGGTAAGGGCCTGGCTCAGGTCCCCGAGGGCCGTCGCGCCTTTTTGCAGATGACGGTCGAGGAGAACCTGGAGATGGGCGCCTACACGCAGCCCAAGTCCACGGTTGCTCCGGGCCTTGAGCGCGTCTACGAGCAGTTCCCGCGCCTGAAGGAGCGCCGTCGCCAGGTCGCCGGCACCCTTTCGGGCGGCGAGCAGCAGATGCTCGTTATGGGGCGCGCCCTTATGAGTAACCCCAAACTGCTTATGCTCGACGAACCTTCCATGGGTCTGGCGCCGATTCTGATCGAGCAGATCTTCCAGATTGTCGAGGACCTGCACAAAGCCGGCACCACGGTGCTTCTGGTCGAGCAGAACGCCCAGATGGCGCTTTCGATCGCCACGCGCGGCTACGTGCTCGAGACCGGCAAGATCACCATGACCGGCACCGGCCAAGAGCTCCTGCACGACGATAACGTCCGCAAGGCCTATCTCGGTGGCTAGGAGGTTCCGCCGTTCTACCGAACGGCGGACCGGCCGACGCTGCGCGGGCACCAGAGCGACAACTTGTCATTCAAAGAGGGCGGCATGACCAGAAGGTCTATGCCGTCCTCTTTTCATGCCAATTTGTTCGCTCTGGTGCCCGCTCGCTGTCCGTCCTTTGCTTGCGGCGTTGCTTTGGTTCTGGCATTTGACCTAGTCGCTGGGGACGTTCTTGAATGACTAGTCGTTTAAGAACGTCCCCAGCGACTAGGTCAAAAGGCTCCGAGCGCGGCGTGCTCACGCCCGTCGTGGTGCGCCCGAAGGGGGATGGCTGCTACGAGCTCGATCATTTGCGAGGAGAAGACGAACCAGCCGTTGCAGATCCAATATGGATCTCGCCGACCTCGGCAAGCTGCTCGATGAGCGGAAGCCCTGTCGGGTCGTCTATTTCAACACCACCCAGAATGATGGTGTCATCGCGCAGGTCGATCTGTGTGTTGAACACAGCGAGGTTAAAGCCGGAGGCCACAAATCCGATAGCAGCCAGGACGAGCCCCGTGGCAACAAGCCCACCCGCTACGGCAAGGTAAATCTTTTTTACGCTGGACATGTTTGCACTCCTTCCTATGCCGTAAGCGGCGCCGCTTCAGCGCCCCTGCGGCTCTTACTGCCTCGATCTTTCCAGAAGGGCGAAACGGCTTTCTTCGCCCAAAGGGCAGAGAGGCGCGCGATCTGCTTGGACGCCGTCCAGGCACCGGCTCCCGCGAGGAGCGCCACACCGATGGAAGCGAATCCCATTCCCATCGAGGTTAAAACGTACGGAACATGCCCGATAATGATGCCGTCCACGGTGAACAGGAGCCCCACCACGCCCGCGCCCCCGAATGCCGCGGCCACGATCCACACGCAGAGCGCAAGAACCCAAATGCAGATGTAGACTGTAGCGGCAACGGCGACGAACGCGAACAGCAGCGGAATCCATACCGGAGAGCCCACGATGGCGAGCGCCCATAGAAGCGCCGTGCTCTTGCGCTTGGTCCTCGCAATTGCGCGCGGCACGGCGGGCAGTTCGTCGAGCGTTGCCTCGGCGACCTCACCGAGCGTGCCCATGGCGGCCACAGCCTCGGCCTCCGTCATGCCGTCCTCCATACGGTCGGCGATGGCCTCCGCGTAGAACTCCTGCGTTTCCTTTACCTGATCTGCCGGCAGACAGGCCAGAAGCTCGCCCAGCCGGTTCAAGAACTCATCGCGCGTCATGGTGCGCTCCCTTCACGTAACTGTAGATTTCCTGCACGGATGGCCATTCGGCGAGGAACTCGGCGATACGCTCATGCCCGGTGTCCGTGATGCGGTAGTACCTTCGCAGCCGCCCGTTGTGCTCGGCGGAGCGCGCCGTGATGCACCCTGCCTTCTCCAGGCGCTTGAGCAACGGATAGAGCGTGGACTCCGTGAGCCCCATGCTCGCGGGCACGTCCTTCACGATCTGATAGCCGTAGGATTCCTCGCCCGAGACGGCCGCGAGCACGCAGGCCTCGAGGAAGCCGCGCTTCATCTGTGCCTCCATCCGCACACCTCCTTTCGTAGTATACTGTGTAACACCTACTATATGACACATAGTATATGATGTCAACAGTTGTCGTATAGGGAGTCCGGTCTGTCTGTCCCCTGCGGGTACTCATTGGGGACGTACTTAAATGAGTACCCATCGCTCAAGGTGGCACCTGGGGACGTTCCTTATGTGCCGGCACTTTGGGACACTCCTTGTCAAGGTTTTGTTCCATCGTGCGGGTTGCTATTTAACGTGCGACAATGCCGTGTGGAAATCGAAATGTCTCCTGGGGGCTATCTATGCTGTACGAGTTTTGTGCCGAGAACTTTGAGCGTGTGCCGGCGGCTATCGATGCCGGTGCTAAGCGCATCGAGTTGTGCGACAACCTTGCCGTCGGTGGTACCACGCCCTCGGCCGGCGTTATCAGCACTACGGTCAGCTATGCTCACGAGCATGACGCGCGAGTGATGTGCATGATTCGCCCGCGTGGCGGTGACTTTCACTACAACCAGGACGAGCTGCGCATGATGGAGATGGACTTGGGTCTTGCCGTGAGCGCCGGCGTTGACGGCCTGGTCTTTGGCTGCTGCAAGCCCTGTGCCGGCGGCTGGGCGCTCGACGAGCTCACCCTCGGCGCCCTCGTGATGGCTACGGGCTGCGCGACCGAGGAGTGCAAGCGCGGGGCCATCGATATCACCTTTCACATGGCCTTTGACCAGCTCTCGCTCGAGGCTCAGCTCGATGCCATTGACACACTCGCCGACTGCGGCATCACGCGCATCCTGACGCATGGTGGTGCTGCCGGAACGCCGATCGAGGACAACCTGGAGCACCTGTCGCGTCTTGTCGAGTATGCGGGCGACCGCCTGACCATTCTTCCCGGTGGCGGCATTTCCACGGCCAATCGCGATACCGTGGCGGCGGCACTGGGCGTCTCCGAACTCCATGGCACCAAGATCGTGCCGCTGGAGGTATAACCCGTGGCGCTGGTATTTGACGTTCAGCAGGCGAACGGTAAGCCCGACGACAACCGTCGTCCCGGCACCGCGTGCCCCTTTTGCGATACCGAGGAACTCGCCAATATCATCCGGCGCGACGGTGGCTGCATCTGGCTCGAGAATAAGTTTAAGACCTTGCGGGCCACTCGCCAGACCGTATTGATTGAGTCGTCCGACCACGACGCCGACCTGGTGACCTATGCGCCGGATGAACTCCACCATGTGATACGGTTTGCCCTGGGTTGCTGGCAGCAGATGATCGATTCACAGCAGTATCGCAGCGTTCTCATGTACAAGAACAAGGGTCCGCTCTCGGGCGGTAGTCTCGTTCATCCGCACATGCAGATTGTAGGTTTGGAGCAGGAAGACGGCTATGCTTCGCTGACTTCCGCCAATTTCGAAGGAATCAATGTCTGGCAACAGGGGAGAATCTTGGTCAATATCTCAACCGAACCGATCATGGGATTCTTTGAGGTCAACGTTTCAGCCCCGCAGGGAATCGCCGCCAGCGATGACGCGCGAGACCAAGCCGAGGCGGATCTCTTTGCCGATGCGATCCAGGTAGCTCTGCGCTATATCCTAAACGGGCACCACGGTGGTCGCGCAGAGTCGTACAACTTGTTCTTCTATCACCTGGGCGGTCGGACCATTGCCAAGGCGCTGCCGCGTTGGGTGGTTTCGCCCTACTTTGTCGGCTATCGTTTGGCCCAAGTCAATGCCGAGACGACGCTCGATATCGATGCTGAGCGTCTGCGTGCGCATCTGGAAACGCTCGTATAGCAAGACTAACACCCGCGTAATGCGGACAGCCTAGCGCGCCATGGCGTCGCGGCCAGCCTCGACCCGCTTGCGCTGGGCGGCGCGCTCCTCGCCGGTCAGGCGCTCAAAGAGGTGTCCGATAATTGAGGCCAACACCTGCTGAAACAGCGTGCCGCACATGACGGGGAATACCACTTCGCCGGGAAAATACTGCGTGGCGATGACGGCACCCGAAGAGATGTTGCGCATGCCGCAGGTAAAGCACATGGTGGTCGTCTCGCTATACGGCAGGTGCAGGGCCCGGGCGATCAGGACGCCGATGATAAAGCCGCTGATGGCGAACACCAGGATAAAGAGCGCGACTTCTAAGCGCTCAACATTCATGTGTAGCACGTACTCGCTCATAGCGGTGGAGTTGGACGCGATGACGCCCATCATCATGAACTTGCAGGCGGGCGAGAGCGCGGGGGAGAGTTTCTCGTGGCCCCAGCCGCGCGTGAGTTCATTGATGACAATACCGAGCACAGCGGGGATGGCGATCATAAAGGCCATGTTCTGCATCATGTTCGGCACGTCGATTGCAACGGTGGCACCCAGCAGGAGCTTAAGCGTGAGCGGAATCGTGACGGGCGAGATGACCGAGGACGTCAGGATGATGGTGAGCGCGAGCGGGCCGTTGCCGCCGAACATGCTAATCCACATAAAGGCGGTGACTGCCACGGGTACGCTGTACTCGAGCACGATGCCGCAGACAAGGTTTGGGTTGGAGCCAAAGAACAACGATCCTGCGGCATAGGCTGCAAGGGGGATGAGTGCCGCCGAGACGAGCAATGCCGCAATCAGATGCAGCGGACGGCGGAACACCTCAGTAACCTGATGGAAAGTGTTGCTGAGCGCGCCTTGGAATGTCATAAAGGCAAACAGGGCGGGAACGATGGGCTTGAGTACGCCAATCTGTTGGGGAAAGAGCACGCCGAGTGCCACGCAAATCGGAACGATGACCTGCATGTGCCCCGCGAGAAACTTGCCCAGTCCAACCCATTGCTTCATATGCGCTTGTGACTCCCTTTGCCCGTGAACCCGTTTTTGAATGGATATGCTAGACGCTCGCATGCGTCCGTGCGTCAGAAACGCTCGAATATTTCGAGGCTATTACCGGCATCGTTTACCGAAACCGCGGCGTGCTGCGGCGATTTGCGTCTGCTCTGCACGGTATAATAAATCCGTTCAACAGATCTGCCTGCCGAAGCGGGCATACACAGAGGACTCATCGCTATGAACCGTGAGAGGTATCGCGGCGACCTGCCCCTATCGGGGGTGGGCGCCTATGTCATCGCTTAAGACGACGCATCGCTGGGCGGTCGCTCAGCAAAACCCCGAGCTCGAAAAGGAGCTTTCGGCTGGCCTGGGCATTCCCGGGCTGGTGGCGCGTATTATGGTTGCGCACGGCATTACATCCATCGAAGAAGGTCAGCTGTTTTTGACGCCTTCGCTCGATCGCGACTGGGCCGACCCACTCATTATCCCGGGCATGTCGGTCGTTGCCGACCGCGTCGAGCGTGCTATTTGCAACCACGAGCACATTGCGGTCTTTGGCGATTTTGACGTTGACGGTATTACGTCGACCTGTCTGTTGACCGAGGCACTACGCACGTTTGGCGCCGATGTCACGCCGTTTATTCCGCATCGCTTTGACGAGGGTTACGGTCTTTCGCGCGCGGCGCTCGACCGCGTTAACGAGCTCGCTCGCCCCCAGCTGATCGTGACCGTCGATAACGGCATTGCCGCCAAGGAAGAGGTTTCCTATCTGGAGAGCCTGGGGATCGATTTGGTGGTCACGGACCATCACGAGCCCTCCGACCAGGTGCCGCAGGGTGTGCCCCTGACCGACCCCAAGCTCGAGGATGAGGGGCCCTCGCGTGAACTTGCCGGTGCTGGTGTGGCGCTCAAGCTGGTGCAAGTCCTGGGTGAGCGCCTGGGCAAGCCGTCGTATTGGCGTTCGCTAATCGAGGTCGCGGCGCTGGGCACCGTGTCCGACATGATGCCGCTCACGCCCGAGAACCGCGCGCTGGTTGCCGAGGGCATCCAGCAGATGCGCGTAACCGCTCGTCCCGGCTATATCGCGCTTGCTGCGCTCGCCAAGACGGACCTTTCTACCATTACGGCCGACGGCCTGTCGTTTTCGCTCATCCCTCGTCTGAATGCTGCCGGCCGCATGGCCGATCCCAAGCTGGCGCTCGACCTGCTGCTTGCCCGCGATCCCATCGAAGCAAGCGCACTGGCGGCTGAGCTCGAGGAAATCAACCGCCAGCGCCGTGAGATCGAGGCGGAGCTCACGCGCGATGCCATGGCAAAGGTCGAGAAGACCTATGACGGCGGACGCGCAATCGTCGTGGGTGGCGAGGGCTGGCACGAGGGCGTCAAGGGCATCGTGGCAAGCCGTCTGACCAACCGCTATCACGTGCCGGCGCTGCTGTTCTCGATCGAGGACGGTATCGCGCGCGGCTCTGGTCGCTCGGTGGGCAAAGTTAACCTGTTTGACGCCGTCGAGCGCTGTTCCGACCTGCTGATTCGTCGCGGCGGACATGCCGGTGCGGTGGGTGTGACCATCGAGGCATCCAAGCTCGATGAGTTCCGCCGCCGCCTTTCCGCCGTGCTGTCCGAGCTTCCCGCCGAGGACTTTGAAGACACCGACGAGGTCGCCGCCACCGTCGACCTTTCCGAGCTGAATATCGAGACTATCGAGCAGATCTCCCGTCTTGAGCCGTTTGGCCAGGGCAACAAGGTGCCGCTGCTGGCTGCCGAGGGCGTAACGATGTGCGACCGCGCCGTGGTGGGCAAAACCGGCGAGCACATGCGCTTTGTGGCGACCGATGGCGCCGCGAGTGTGCCGGCCATTATGTTCCGCGTGCCGCAAATCGATAAGCTCATCAATTGCGACAGCGCCGTCGACTTGGTGTTCGAGGCCGTGGCCGAGCATTGGCAGGGACGCGTGAAGCCCAAGCTCATGATCAAAGATGTCTTGGTGCGCGATACCGCGGCGTCCAATATCGACGATCCGGCATGCGAGCTTCGCCGCGGCGTGCAGCCGGCGGATTCTGGCCTGCGCCTGGAGTCTCGTAAGCGCGAGACGCTCGCCCAGCTTTCTTATACCGAGCTCACGCGCTCGCTTATCCATAGCTTTATCGGCTCGAACCAGCCACATCGCGCGCAGGTCGAGGCACTCGACGCGCTCGCCGACCACCAGAGCGTCTTGGCCGTTATGGGAACGGGCCGCGGCAAGTCTCTCATCTTCCATGTACATGCTGCGCGCGAGGCTGTCCTTCGCGGACGTGCGAGCATCTTTGTCTATCCGCTGCGTGCGCTTGTTGCCGACCAGGCCTATCACCTCTCGTCGACGATGGCAGCGCTTGGCATTGGCGTTGGCGTGCTGACCGGCGAGACCGTGGAGGCCGCACGCGATGATGTGTTCGCCGGCCTAGCTTCGGGCCGCACCGGTATCGTGCTCACGACGCCCGAGTTCCTATCTATCCACCGTGACCGCTTCGCGCGTTCGGGCCGCATCGGCTTTGTCGTTATCGATGAGGCGCACCACGCCGGCCTTGCCAAGGGCGGCGACCGCAGCGCCTATCTCGACATGCCCGATATCCTCAAAGCCCTGGGCGACCCGGTTGTTATGGCTGCGACGGCCACCGCGACGGCTCCGGTCGTGGCCGAGCTTGCCCGCATGCTGCCGATTACTCGCACGGTGGTCGACGAGACGGTGCGCGAGAACCTGCAGCTCGAGGACGACCGCGACCTTGCGAGCCGCGAGAACCGTTTGGTGTCGATCGTGGCGACGGGGGAGAAGACCGTCATTTACGTCAATTCGCGCGACCAGTCCGTGGCGCTCGCCAAGACGTTGCGCAAGCGTGTGCCCGATTGCGCAACCCATATCGCGTTCTATAACGCGGGGCTTGCGCGCTCCGATCGCCGCCGCGTGGAGGAAGCATTCCGAGACGGAAGCCTCAGCTGCATCGTCTCGACCTCTGCCTTTGGCGAGGGCGTCAACCTTCCCGATATTCGCCATGTCGTGCTCTATCACATGCCGTTTGGCGCGATTGAGTTTAACCAGATGAGTGGCCGCGCCGGTCGCGATGGACAGCCCGCCGTGATTCACCTGCTCTATTCGTCGCGCGACGCCCGCATTAACGAGCGCCTACTCGACTGCTATGCGCCCGAGCGCGACGAGCTCGTCACGCTCTATCGCGCGCTGCAGACCATGTGGCGCTCCAACCGCGGCAAGACCGGGGACGATTCCTTTAGCGCGAGCGATATCGACATCGCGCAGATGTGCCTTGCCATCGATGCCCGCACGCCGGTCGACGAGCGCTCGGTGGAAAGTGGCCTGGGAATCTTCGAAGAGCTTGGCTTCTGTCGCGTTTCGGGGTTTGACGACACCCGTCGCATCGCGATGGCCGAAAACCCCGGCCGTGTGCAATTGAGCAGGTCAATTCGCTATTTGGAGGGCTTGCGTTCGCGCATGGAGTTCTCGGCTTTCCGGAGTTGGGCGCTCGATTCGTGCGCTTCTGATATGCTAGCCAAAGTTAACCGCCCGATCGTACCGCGGGCCTAGGGGAAGGGGACCTCGATGGATGCCGCAGCCCGTACCGCCCATGATTCCGCCCTCCAGCCGTTCTCGGAGATGGAGCACTATAAGCATGCCGATGAGCTGCCGCCCGAGATTATGGCGGACAGCTACGACAAGCTGGAGCGCCTGTGCCTCAAATATATGAATGAGGACGACTTTTCTAAGGTGGAGCAGGCCTATTGCTTTGCTGCCGAGAAGCACTGCAACCAAAAGCGCCGCTCGGGTGAGATGTACATCAACCATCCCGTCGAGGTGGCCATCATTTTGGCCGATCTCAAGATGGACTGCGATGTGGTGTGCGCCGCGCTGCTGCACGATACCGTCGAGGATACCGAGACCTCGCTTGCCGATGTTTCCGGCCTGTTTGGCGATACGGTGGCCGAGCTCGTCGATGGCGTGACCAAGCTCACCAACATCGAAGTCGACAGCATGGACGAGAAACAGGCGCTCACGCTGCGAAAGATGTTCCTCGCCATGTCCAAGGACATCCGCGTCATCATCGTTAAGCTTGCCGACCGTCTGCACAACATGCGCACCCTTGCGGCCCTGCGTGAGGACCGTCGCCTGTTTAAGGCCCGCGAGACCATGGACGTGTATGCGCCCCTGGCCGACCGTCTGGGCATGAGCTCCATTAAATGGGAACTCGAGGACCTGTCCTTCTTCTACCTTGAGCCCGACGCCTACCAGCGCATCGCACGCATGGTGGCGGAGTCGCGCGAGGTCCGTGAGCGCTATCTGGCCGAGACCATCAAGACACTCACCGACGAGCTCAACCGCATTGGCCTGGAGGACTTCCAGATCAACGGCCGTTCCAAGCACTATTGGTCCATCTACCAAAAGATGAAGCGCAAGGGCAAGGAATTTTCCGAGATCTACGACCTGGTGGCACTGCGCGTCATCACGCATTCGGTGCGCGATTGCTACTCCACGCTCGGCGCGGTGCATACGCTGTGGCACCCCATGCCTGGTCGCTTTAAAGACTATATCGCCATGCCCAAGGTCAATAACTACCAGTCGCTCCACACGACGGTTATCGGCCCCACGGCCCGCCCGCTCGAGATTCAGATTCGAACCTACGAGATGCATGAGCAGGCTGAGTACGGCATTGCCGCCCACTGGCTATATAAGAAGTCGGGCGGATCGTCTGCTTCCAAGACCAATGACGCTCAACGTTTGGACGACCAGATCAACTGGCTCAAGCATTCGCTCGATTGGGCGGCTTCCGACGAGATCACCGATGCCAAGGAATACCTGCATTCGCTGAAGGTCGACCTCTTCGATCAGGAGATCTTTGTCTTTACGCCCAAGGGCGAGGTCATGGCGCTTCGTGCCGGCTCCACGCCGCTCGACTTTGCCTACGCCGTTCACACCGAGGTGGGAAACCATTGCGTCGGCGCCAAAATCAACGGTGCGGTGGCTCCGCTCACGCACGAGATTAAGACGGGTGACCGTGTCGAGATTCTGACTAACAAGAGTTCCAAGCCGTCGCGTGATTGGCTCAAGATCGTTAAGACACCTTCCGCCAAGTCAAAGATCCGCCGCTATTTTGCCGCTGCGACCAAGGACGACGACGCTGCTGCTGGTCGCGATATGCTGGCTAAGGACCTGCGTAAGCGTGGCTATGGCATTTCTACGCCGCGTTCGACGCGTGCGCTCAACGCCGTGGCGGAGCAGTTTAACTTCAAGCAGCTCGAGGACCTGTTTGCCGCCGTCGGCGCCGGCAAGGTTGCCCCGCGCGCTGTGGGCAATAAGGTCGAGCAAATCTTGGACCCCAAGCCCGAGGAACAGCTCACCAAGGCCGAGGCTATCGCCGAGGTCGTGAAGCAGCCTGCTCGCGGCTCCAACCGCAAGCCGCAAAAGCGCGGCAAGAGCGCCAGTAACGGCATTATCGTCAAGGGCGAGAGCAACAGCGGCCTACTGGTCCGTCTGGCTCATTGCTGCAACCCCGTGACGGGCGACGACATCGTCGGCTTCATCACGCGCGGTCGTGGCGTTTCGGTGCATCGCGCCAACTGTCCCAACGTCAAGGGTCTTATGGAGCATCCCGAGCGCATGATTGAAGTGGAGTGGGACGGCGCTGCCGACACCCTCTTCCAGGTCGAGATCGTGGTCGAGTGCCTGGACCGCATGGGCCTGCTCAAGGATGTCACCATTGCCATTGGCGATGCGGGCGGCAATATCCTTTCTGCCGCCACGTCGACCAACCGCGAGGGTATTGCAACCCTGCGCTTTATGGTCGAGATCTCGGACGCGAGTGGTCTGGATCCGCTGCTGGCCTCCATCAGCAGCGTTGACTCGGTCTACGACGCGCGCCGCCTGATGCCCGGTGAGGGTGGAGCCCAGCTTAAGCGCCGCGTTTAGTCGCGACGAACGTGTCACATTATCGATATTCGCTACACTCGAGGCATCGTTTGATGCCTCGAGTTCTATAGAGAGGAGAGGGACATGAGTGCTGTGTCCTTGGATTTAACTCCCAAGGGATCGGTCGAGATCGAGACGCTCGTAAACGGTCCCATTCAGACCAATAGCTATGCTGTTATTTCGGACAATGAGTGCGTGATTATCGATCCCGCATGGGAAGGCGAACGCCTGGTGGAGCATATTCGAGCCGAGCATCCCGGCGTACGCGTGTTTGGCGCCCTATGCACTCATGGCCATGCCGATCATGTTGGTGGTGTTGCCGGGGTTCGAGCTGTCATTTGCAACGGCGCATTATATGAGTTGTGCGCTAAGGACGTGACGGTACCTCGCGCAAATATCGAGGAGCAGCGCGCCATGTGGGGTATCGAGACGCCCGATCCGGGTGAGCCGACGTGCCTGCTCGCCGAGGGCGATGCTATCGAGGTGGGCGATATCTGCCTGCAGGTGATCGAGACACCCGGGCATACGCCGGGCGGTATCGTCTTGTTTGCTGCCACCGAGCAGGGGAACATTGCCTTTGTGGGCGACACGCTATTCCCGGGCAGCCACGGCCGCACCGATCTTGCCGGTGGCGACGAGGCAGCGATTCTGCGCTCGCTCTCCAAGCTCGCCCGGCTTCTCCCACCCGATACCGTTTGCCTAACCGGCCATGGCGATTCGACCACCATGGCACGCGAGCTCATGCAGAACCCTTTCATGCAGATGTAGCTTAATAGTCGGCTTTTGAAGCACGAGAAGCGTCCAAACGTCAAGCTATTTTTCCCCAACGGGCCGATTCCGTAGGGCAAACGGTCAAAAAAGTCTGTTTGGACGATATTCGTGAACAAACGAACGTTTATGCTCGGGTGCGCCGTGGTAAAATCTCAGGCGTTATCGGAGCAACCTTACAGGAGGTTTCTTTTATGCTCGTCAACGCAGCAGACATGCTCAAGAAGGCCGAGGCCGGCAAGTACGGTCTCGGTGCCTTCAACACCAACAACCTCGAGTGGACCCTGGCTATTCTCCAGGCCGCCGAGGAGGCCAAGTCTCCGCTGATCCTTCAGTGCACCGCTGGTGCCGCCAAGTGGATGGGTGGTTTCAAGGTCTGCGCCGACATGGTCAAGGCTGCCGTCGAGGCCACGGGCGTTACCGTTCCCGTCGCCCTTCACCTCGATCACGGTTCTTACGAGGACTGCTTCAAGTGCATCGAGGCCGGCTTCACGTCCATCATGTATGACGGCTCTCACGAGGAGACCTTCCAGCTTAACCTCGACCGCACCAAGGAGCTCGTTGAGCTTGCCCACTCCAAGGGCATGTCCATCGAGGCCGAGGTCGGCGGCATCGGCGGCACCGAGGACGGCGTGACCTCCAGCGGCGAGCTCGCTGATCCTGCTGAGTGCAAGCAGATTGCTGACCTGGGCGTCGACTTCCTCGCCTGCGGTATCGGCAACATCCACGGCGTGTACCCTGCCGACTGGGCTGGCCTTTCCTTCGAGCGTCTGGGCGAGATCAAGGCTCAGACCGGCGACCTGCCCCTCGTCCTGCACGGTGGCACCGGCATCCCCGAGGATCAGATCAAGAAGGCCATCTCCCTGGGTATCTCCAAGATCAACGTCAACACCGACCTGCAGCTCGTCTTCGCCAAGGGCGTTCGCGAGTACATCGAGGCTGGCAAGGATCAGCAGGGCAAGGGCTTTGACCCCCGCAAGCTCCTCAAGCCTGGTCGCGACAACATCGTTGCCCGCACCAAGGAGCTCATGGAGGAGTTTGGCTCCGTCAACAAGGCGTAAGTAGCGGTTTAACTTTCCCGCCGGAGGCCCCGTTTCCCCTACGCTGTTTCCCTCGCGCTCACCTGGCTTCGCCAGAAGTCGCGCGACGGAATCAGCTCCGGGGAAACGGGGCCTCCTTTGTTAACTCGCTGCAGGGTTACTGGGCTGTATAAAAAAGTTCCTGGCTTCGCCAGAAGTCGCGCCAAGGAAACAGTTTCGGGGGACGGGGCTTCCTTCGTTTAACGCCGCAGGGTTACGAGTCTGAATTCATTTTTAGAGGTACCGTTTATCGGTATTGAGAGTCCCTTTGCTGGGGCTTTCTTTTTATCTCGCTACAATGTGCTTCAAGAGTTCTAATGACTTGGAGTTTGGTATGGCTGTTATTGATGTGCTGCCTTCGGATGGGAAGGTTATTGACGAGGGTCCTGTTGGTTGCTCTGTTGATGTTTGCTGTGATGACTTTCGTCATCTCGATGTTGGACTGCCGCTCGAGATTCTTCGTCTTAAGGATGCCGGGTATTTGACGCAGGCTGTTGCTGCCTGCGATCGCCTTTTGGAGCAGAACATTGAGCCTTCGCTGGCTGCTTGTGTTCGTGCCGAGCGGTATCGCATGCTCGAGACGCCGCTTCATTTTTCGGTGTCGCGCGATCGGGCCATTGCGATGATTCGCGAGGAGTGGCCTGAGTTTACCGAAGATCAGTTTGATGACCTGATTAATCGCAAGCGTATAGACTGGCGCTTTATCGATGGCGAGCTGTTTGTTCTCGACAACTTCCTCGATTCGCTTCGCGTGTACCCCAAGGAGGTTCTGGGCCTGCGTCCCGATTCTACGGATGGAATTGCGCTGCGCAACCAGATGCTCGAGGAGATGGAGTCGCAGGGCGGGCTGTCTCGCGCCATCACGCTTAAGGCATGCGTATCTGTCCCCGGTGCTTTGGAGGGGGAGACCGTTCGCGCGTGGCTTCCCGTTGCCGCCGCCTGCCGCCAGCAGTCCCAGGTCGAGATACTTGATATGACGTCGGAGGGGGCCATTGCCCCTGCGAACGCCTCGGCTCGTACTGCCTCTTGGACATCTTCGACTGAACATTCATTCTCGGTGACCTATCGCTATCACATCGATGCCGCCTATTGCGATATCTATGGGGGTGCGCTTCCGGCGCATCCGTGTATGGACGCGCCATTGCCCGAAGATATTTCCGAGGACCGTCCGCACATTGCATTCACGCCGTATCTGCAGCAATTGACCGAACATGTCGTTGATGGCCTCGAGGATCCGCTCGATCGCGCTCGTGCTATCTATGATTACCTGACACAGCATGTCGACTATCGCTATCAGCCACCGTACCTGCTTTTGGGATCTATTGCCGATGACTGTGCGCACTCGCTCCGCGGCGATTGCGGCATTATGGCGCTCACGTTTATCACCATGTGCCGCATCGCGGGCGTGCCCGCCCGTTGGCAGAGTGGCCTGTACGTTGCGCCCGACTCGGTGGGGCCGCATGACTGGGCGGAGTTCTATACGCCGCAGACTGGTTGGCTTAACGCCGATGTCTCGTTTGGTTCCTCGGCACGTAGGATGGGGGAGGAGTGGCGCCGCCGCCACTACTTTGGCAACCTCGATCCGTGGCGCATGGTTGCAAACAACCGGTTCCAGGCGGAGTTCGAGCCTGTCTTCGACGGTATGCGCGAGGATCCCTACGACAACCAGATGGGCGAGGTCTCGGTCGACGGTCGCGGATGTCGTCAACGCGAGATGCTCCGCACCGTTGAACTTATCGAAATGCTCGAAGTTCCATTTTCGGACTAATCACAAGAAAGCTGTGATAAACTAACTCACGCATTACGTGCCCGAGTGGCGGAATTGGCAGACGCAGTGGACTCAAAATCCACCGTTGGCAACAACGTGCGAGTTCGAGTCTCGCCTCGGGCACCATACATGCAAATGAGCGTTCAAGGGGGTTAAGGCCCCCTTTTTCGTGCCGAACTCGCGTGAGCGCGCGGAGCGTTAGGCAAACAGGCCTGTGGCCTGTTTGTAGCGGAGCGTGGCGAGGGCGCCGTGCGCCCGAAGCCCGGGGCTTCGCGAAGCGAAGGCCCTTCGAGTCTCGCCTCGGGCACCATACATGCACCTGCGCTTCAAGGGGGCCAAGGCTCCCTTTTTCGTGTACGTAATGTGATAACGCGCGGTACGTGTTATTATTCGCAAGGCGTTGTTCCCGCAATGCCCTAAAGAGGAACCCGAGGGTTCCCACCTTTTGGCGCCAATGAGCAGCTGACTGGTCATACAACTTAGATTTATTTCCTCAAATCGAGGATGTCTATGTGTACGACCTGGTTGCAAAGAAGCGCCGGGTTATTTTTTTATGAATGGAGGTAGGGAAAATAGCTAAGTCTGATGACACCCGCATCAACGACGAGATCACCGCATCTTCGTGCCGTTTGATTGGCGTCGATGGCTCTCAGCTCGGCCTGTTCGCCATCCGCGATGCCCAGCGCGTCGCCGACGATCAGGGTCTCGACCTGGTCGAGATCGCTCCTAACGCGGAGCCGCCGGTCTGCAAGGTCATGGACTACGGTAAGTTCAAGTACCAGCAGGCCATGAAGGCCAAGGCCGCTCGTAAGAACCAGTCCAAGGTCGAGGTCAAGGAAATGAAGTTCCGACCCAAGATTGACGTTGGCGATTACGAGACCAAGAAGGGCCACGTTCTGCGTTTCCTCAAGAAGGGCGCACGCGTTAAGATCACCATCATGTTCCGCGGCCGTGAGATGGCTCATCCGGAGCAGGGTCTTAACGTTCTCGAGCGTCTCGCCGAGGATCTCAAGCCTTACGCTACGGTCGAGTCCAAGCCTAAGATGGAAGGCCGTAACATGCTTATGCTGCTCGCCCCGATTAAGGGCGCCTTCGATGAGGATAAAGCGGCAAGCGATACCAAGTAACTAGTGTTCTGTAACCGATTAAGGAGTATTTCATGCCTAAGATGAAGTCCCACAGCGGCACCAAGAAGCGTTTCCGCAAGACTGGTACCGGCAAGCTTATGCGCGCCAAGGCTTTCAAGAGCCACATCCTGAGCAAGAAGTCCACCAAGCGTAAGCGTGGCTTCCGTCAGGAGACCGAGATCGCCGCTGCCGACCGCAAGGTCATCAAGTCGCGTCTCGCCTAAGTTCGCGTTCCCGTTTTTCGTTTTACCGTCTAGGAGTTGATAGAACATGGCACGTATTAAGCGCGCTGTTGCCGCCAAGAAGAAGCGCCGTACCGTTATGCACCGTGCGAAGGGTTACTACGGTGCCGCTTCGCGTACTTACAAGCATGCTAAAGAGCAGGTCCAGCACTCCCTGCAGTACCAGTATCGTGATCGCCGCAACAAGAAGCGTGAGATCCGTTCTCTCTGGATCACCCGTATCAACGCCGCCGCTCGCCTGAACGACATTTCTTACTCTCAGTTCATGCACGGCCTGAAGGTTGCTGGCATTGAGCTCGACCGCAAGGTCCTGGCTCAGATGGCTTACGAGGACATCGAGTCCTTCAACGAGCTGGCTACCATCGCCAAGAAGGCTCTCGAGGCCTAATTGCTTCTTGCATCTTAAAGGGGCGCTTCCAATCCGGAAGCGCCCCTTTTTGATTGATTAGGGATGTGATCGATTTGGGACGTAGCCAAACCGATCAATTCGATAGCGTCCGAGTTGCAAGGAAGAGCAGGTAGCGTATGTGTCAAAGATTTTTGACACTCTAATCTGCGCGCAGCCATCCGTATGGGTTTGATTTTGGGATTACGCTTTGCTTGCCGGCTTCTGTTGTGTAGCCGCCCAATAAGAGTTGAGATGCATTCGAAGGGAACGCCATGCAGCTGCCAAAACACCTTAAACAGTATCGACTCGATGCTGGTTTGTCCCAGGAGGATCTTGCAAGGCGCATTTTTGTAACACGTCAGACCATCAGTAATTGGGAGCGCGGTAAAACGTACCCCGACATCCAGAGTCTCCTACTGCTGTCTGAACAACTGGATGTAACCATTGACGAGCTTGTTAAAGGCGATATTTCAATAATTAGAGAAAGGGTTGAACGCGATAGGGGCACGCTCTATCGCTTGGGTGCGGGGATGTTGGCTGCGCTTCTTGCGTTTACCGTCTCTATGGCCTGGCTCATGTGGCAACAAAACCACGGGTGGGGGATGGTCCAGTGCGTTCCGACGATGGTGTTGGCAGGCGTCTTTGGTGCTGGCGCAATGTGCTGCGCGCTTGCAGCGGAACATATCAAGAAGAAGAATGATTTGGTGACGTATCAAGAGATATCCGACTTCTTGGACGGAAAGAAGGCGGACAGCGAAGAGACGAGGACGGGCTGGGCTTATGAGCATCCACAGCTTGCGAATGCCATCAAGTTTGCCGCAGCGGCTCTTATTGGACTAACCGTTTTTGAACTCGTTAACGCTGCTATGTCCCATTTCTAATGGGTATACAGCCATTAATGCGGCCGAAGCTTAACCGTTGGAAAACCGAACGGCCGCTCTAATAGGGGAGCCGCGGCCCTGTTCTTTTTAGGCTCTCACAGAGAGGGTCCATCCTCATTTGTGTAGGAAATGTGTACACCCGAGATTCCCGCCCGCACCACCCCTCCGGTCTGGCAATATATCTCCTTGCCGCGCGGCCCGGTCGGACCGGATCAGCCGCGGGGCGTGCACCTTGAGAACCGGATACTGCGAGGATGGACACACAAGCTGTGTCGCATCCGGGCAGACATCGAACCATTTGAAATGGTCTAACTTGGATTTGTTTTTCGCAAGGCCGCCGAGAGGCGGCCCCGAGAAATTCCTTTTCCTATACTAGAACCATATGAATCGAACGGA
>UQWZ01000006.1:0-184020 GCA_900544895.1 uncultured Collinsella sp. | reverse complement strand
ATGCCGCCGGCCCCGTCGCCCCGCGCCCGGTCCACTCCGCGCTCGACCTGTCCAAGCTCCAGTCGGTCGGCTTCCACATGCCCGACTGGGAGGATGAGCTCGAAGAATACCTGTTTGGCTCTTCTGAAAAAGCAAATATGGAGCAGCTGTGAAAGTACTGATGCAGACCCGCCAAAACGTTTTTGATCTAGCGGGCGGTGACACGACACAACTTGTAAAGACGAAGGAGGCCCTTGAATCAAAGGGTATTGATGTCGACCTGTCCTTGGACTTGCGACCCGATGTTTCTGGATACGATGTGGTCCACTTGTTCAACCTCACGCGGGTCCAGGAAACTTTCATCCAGTCGAAAAACGCCAAGGAGGCCGGAAAGCCTGTCGTGCTCTCCACGATTTACTGGCCGACTGACAGCTTCGAAAAAAGCGCAGCAAACGGCCTGAGAGGTTTTTTGGGAAAACATCTTAGCGTCGATGGAATGGAGCGCCTCAAGGCCTTCGGAAAGTACGTCTTGCGCGGGGAGCGCAGCGAGGGTGCACGCTACCTTATGACACATAGCTTCCAAAAGATGCAGCTCGAGATATTGGACAACTGCGATGTGTTCCTGCCGAATGCAAAGACCGAGATGGACCAGATAGCGGCTCATCTCGGTTTTCGCACCGACAACTATGTGGTCGTCCCCAACGCCGTCGACGTCGCGAGCATTAAGGCCGCGAAAGAGGTTGAATCAACAGGATACGAGCGATTCAGTGGATGGATTGTTTGCATCGGCCGCATCGACATTCGCAAGAACCAGCTCAACCTAATCAAGGCGGTGGAGGGGTCGGATTACAAGGTCGTCTTTGTGGGAAAGAAGTCTCCCGGGCATATCGAGTATGCGAACAAGGTTGTGTCGGAGATAGAAGCCAATCCGAACATGGAATGGATCGAGCAAATTCCCAACGAAGACATCTACAAGCTGTGCCGCGAGTGCCGTGTGAGCGTGTTGCCTAGTTGGTTCGAGACGCCGGGCCTCGTGAGTCTGGAGGCAGCCGCTATGGGGTGCAATATCGTGGTATCTCCCAAAGGAACGACGCGGGATTATTTCGGTGACAGCGCGTTTTATTGCGATGTCAGCAGCCCTTCCTCCATCAGGGCTGCGCTGGATGAGGCTTACGCCGTCAATTACGACGAGGTTTTCGGCCGAAAGGTAATTACGGAATACACGTGGGAGAAGGCTGCTGAGAAAACTCTCGACGGCTATCAACTTGCTTTGAAAGGCTGATATGAAAAAAGTTATGCTCGTCTTCGGCACTCGCCCGGAGGCCATTAAGATGTGCCCGCTCGTGAACGAGCTGAGGGCGCGCCCCGACGAGTTCGACACGGTTGTGACGGTCACCGGTCAGCACCGTGAGATGCTGGACCAGGTGCTTCGCGTGTTCGACGTCAAACCCGCCTACGACCTGGCCGTCATGAAGCCGGGACAGACTCTGTTCGACGTTACGTGCGACGTGCTGCTCAAGCTCAAGGCGGTCCTCGAGGACGAGAAGCCCGATGTCGTGCTCGTACACGGCGATACCACGACCAGCTTCGCCGCTACGCTCGCGTGCTTCTACCTGCAGATCCCTGTGGGCCACGTTGAGGCGGGCCTGCGCACGCACGACATCTTCAGCCCCTGGCCGGAGGAGTTCAACCGTCAGGCGGTCGACATCGTGAGCGAGTACTATTTCGCCCCCACTGAGGCCAGCAAGAAGAACCTTCTGGACGAGGGCAAGCCGGAGTCGAAGATCTGGGTCACCGGCAACACGGGAATCGACGCCCTTCGCACCACCGTTCGCGATGGCTATACCCACCCCGAGCTCGAGTGGGCGGAGGGCTCCCGCCTCATCCTCATCACGGCGCACCGTCGCGAGAACCTGGGCGAGCCCATGCACCGCATGTTTCGCGCCATCCGCCGCGTGATGGAGGAGCACCCCGACACCAAGGCGATCTACCCCATCCACATGAACCCGCTCGTCCGCAAGGCGGCGCACGAGGAGCTTGACGGCTTCGACCGGCTGCATATCATCGACCCGCTCGAGGTTCTCGACTTCCACAACTTCATGGCCGTCAGCCACATCATCCTCACCGACTCGGGCGGCATCCAGGAGGAGGCCCCGAGCCTGGGCAAGCCCGTGCTCGTCATGCGCGACACCACCGAGCGTCCCGAGGGCGTGGCAGCAGGCACGCTGAAGCTCGTCGGCACCGAGGAGGAGGCCATCTACCGCGAGTTCAGTAGGCTTCTTTGCGACGACGAGGAGTACGTCGCCATGTCCCGCGCCTCCAATCCCTACGGCGACGGACATGCGAGCGAGCGGATCGCGGAAGCTTTGGGTCGTTCTTCTCTCGAGGCTGGAATACGTGATGGTGAATGTCGATGAATCTTTTTAATTGCGGACAAATCAACGAGAAGCTTAAAGGTTTGTTTTGGAAACTCCCGTTGAGCGCTGAATTTAAAGAAAACCTCAGAGTCAGGCGTTATGAGCGTATTCTCGAACGCGAAGCGGCAGCCGATGCGGGCTCCTTGCGTATTGTGGCTGATAATGACCTTTTGAGCTCTTACGCCGAGCATGTCCTAGAAAGTTATGATGCGCGTGCCGAGGGCTACGTCGGCTATCGAAGGCATGATGAGGCAAAGTCGGACGTGCTGTTGGTGGCATATTATTTGACGCAATTCCACCCCAATGCTCAAAATGACTCCTGGTGGGGACGAGGAACCACTGAGTGGAACAATGTTTGCAAGGCCGTCCCTCAGTTCACGGGGCATTATCAGCCAAGGAAGCCCGGCGAGCTCGGCTATTACGATTTGCGCTTGAAATGCAATATGCAAAGGCAGATTGAGCTTGCGAAGAATTATGGCGTAGGAGCTTTCTGTTTTTACTACTACTGGTTCGATGGTGGTCAGAGACTTCTCGAAGGACCTTTAGATATGTTTCTGGATGACTCAAACCTTGACATGCCTTTCTTTTATTGCTGGGCGAATGAAAACTGGACAAAGCGATTCAGCGGTACGAGCAACGATGTCTTGATGGAGATCACCCAGAGTTCCGAGAACTACACCGCCTTCATGAGGGATGTTGTCCATGATTTCAGCGATGAGCGATATCTCCGAATAGACGGCAAGCCCGTCCTATCCGTGTATCGCCCATCGCTTATTCGAGATCCGGAGCATGTGATTTCTGAGTGGCGCCGCATTTGTAAGGACGAATGCGGCTCAGAACCCTATCTTATTGCCGTGCAAGAGCGTGATACCAACATTGATTGGTCGGCAGTTGGCTTTGATGCCGAGAGCGAGTTCCAACCCAAGCAGGTGCAGCACAACTGTCGCAACATAACCAAACAGGTGCGTCCGTTGCGCGAAGATTTCGGCGGCACCGTCTACGACTATGCGGATTTGGTCGAGAATAAGCGATATGCGACTTGGAGCCGCGATAAGAAGGTCTATCCCGCCGTTATGCCCATGTGGGACAACACGGCCCGAAGGAATCACAGAGGAACGATTTTTCACGGGAGCACGCCTGAGCTATATGGACGATGGCTTGCGGACACGATTGACGAGGTGCGCCGTAGGCGCGACTTAGACAAGAAGATGGTCTTTCTAAACGCTTGGAACGAGTGGGGAGAAGGTGCCTACCTGGAACCTGATTCACTGTGGGGGTATGCATATCTTGATGCGACATTGCGGGCCATCATGCAGGATGGGCCGAACGAATGAAAAAGAAGAAACTGTTCATTGCCATAACGCTTTCGAACTATCTTATTGACCGTACGGGTACGCCGAAGGTCGTTATGAGTCATCAGGTTGCTGCCAATGACGCTGGCATCAAGTATGTTGCCTTATTTCCCATTGGCGGTTCTTCTAAATTTGCAAAGAGGCTTTTCAGCAACTCGTTCGGTGTGATATGCGATGGTAAGTTCGCAGGAGTTTTCAGCCTTGAAGCTTTCTTGGCTAGGATAGGACGTTTGCTCGATGGCGAGTATGAACTGGGATGCATTTACATCCATCACTTCATGGGATGGAACCTTGAATCGATTGCTGGCATAGTATCTTCGTATCCTAAGGTCCAGCTGGTCGTATATGCGCATGACTACTACCTGTGCTGCACAAACTATAATTTGATACAGGATAGTACACAATTATGCGGATCTGCTAGATTGGGCGACGCACAATGCGCGGGATGTGCCTATTACGCTGACAGCATTATTCGTGAAGATTGCATCTGGAGGCTTCTGCACAACGAGCTTCATCGCATAGTATTTGTTTGCCCTTCAAGCGTTGTCGAAAGAATGGTGCAATCTTTCCATCCGGAAGCAAGGGGGCATTGCACGGTAATTCCACATCAAAGATACGTCGGGATTTATCTTGACAACAAGGAGATGCTTCCTCCCAATCATGCGATCAAAGTTGCATATCTTGGGAAACAACAGTCTATAAAAGGCTGGGACTGTTGGTGTCGCCTTGTTGACGCGTTTCGTGGCCAGGGAAAATATGAATTCGTTGTGTTCAATAACGAGACGAAGCCTTTACCTAGCGGAATGAGACGGGTCTTCGTCGAATTTTCACCAGGAAAACCCAATGCTATGATTGACGAGCTGCGACGCGAGAATGTGGATGCTGCTTTACTTTGGTCTCAATGCCTAGAGACGTATTCGTACACCTGCATGGAGGCATATGCCTCAAATGCTTTTATCATCACTTGTCCATCAAGCGGTAACATAGCTGAGTTTGTGAGTATGACGCATTGCGGCCAGGTTCTTTCTTCGGAGCAGGAGCTGTGCCAGCTGCTCGACGAGCCTGATAAGTTGCTGGAGTTGTTGAACGGGTTCCGCGCTAATCACGATGGGGGCGCGATGGCCCTCGCGACCAATGACGCATTCATTGCTTTGGCGAAACCGAGCATGCCGACTGCGCAAAATGCCGTCGAAAATGAGAGGCAATGCCGAACCTACAGATTCCGGCTAGACAATTGCTTCTCTTTGCCGCTGCGTATTTTCTATTCATGTCGGGAGCGAAAAAAAATCGAGGCTGCAAATTCACGGAAACGAAAACAAGAGTTCGCCATATGAGTATTCTTGAGAAAAAAACAGGGTCGGGGATAGATGCACTGATAATCAGTCTGATTATGGCTAAGGTTTTTCTGCTTGAATACCTTGGTATGGCCGGAATCGTAAATAACGTTATCTTTCTTCTCATTGGAGTTCGCCTTATCTTCAGTGGCTGGAAGATTCCGAAGAAGCTGCTTTTCCTCGTCTGCCTAATTACGATGCTCCTTGTTTTGAGTTACTCTGCTGGGAGCATAGTTCCCGGTAAGACCTCATACAACCTTAAAGCCATACAGACCTTCTTTTTCTATGCGCTCTTCATCGTGATGCTGAAGACCAACGGGTCAGATTTGCTGGATTTCGGCAAGCAGCGATGGATTGTTTTCTTTAACGTCGTCTATGCCGTCAACTGTATAGTTATCCTAATTCAGGTCTATTACCCATATTCTCTTATGGCGGCCGCCCCCATGACGGGCCAAATTCCCTTCTATGAAGACCTGATTTCAGGTCTTTTCATGTATGCTTCGACCCATGCCGTTGCGTTGTTCTCGTGCTTCGTTTTGCTCATTGATTTGAACAGCATACGGGATGGAAGCGGGGAGTTGCGAATCCCCGTCGTTTGTTGCGCGGCGGCGGTTCTTGCTAGCTCACTTGGTATTGCCGCCTTGAACGACAACAAGGCTTTGTTCGCCTTGATGCCCATCGTTCTTCTGCTTTTCTATGCCGAAGGTTTGTCATCGATCAATTTCATGAGAATCGCCAAGGGCCTGATGTTTCTTGCTGTCCTGCTGGGAATTGTCTTCTTGCTGTACATATGCAATTCATCGTTCGCAAACTTTTTTGATGACAATGTCCTGTCGTTATTTGACCTTGTGGAAAGCTCTAGTTCGATAGGAACCGATGCGGTGGGCAGTGGAGAAAGAATTGCAATAATCGGTTATGCCTTAAATTTGGCGTCAAGCTGGCTTTTTGGTATCGGTTTGGGCGCAGCAACATTCCACGAGGGCGCCTTCTGCGGGTTTACTCATTTCGGCCAAGCTGATTTTGGATCGCTGGTCATCCTTCTGGGCGTTTGGTTCCTTATTGCCCTGTTTGCTTTCTATGTCTTCTGCGTGTCTTGCGGGTGTCGGGGGCGCAGACCATACGTTCTTTATCTTTCCCTTGTTGCGCTTGCGGCAACTGCGACAATCTACACTCAGTGTTTTACGAGGGCAAATAATGCCTTGCTGTTCTTGCTTATAGGGCTTGCGCTCGTCGAAAGGTGGAAGTCCATTGCTCAGAGTACGTCGGTTCTTTCTAAGGAGTGACTGGTAATATGAAGGTCGGGATTGTTACTTTTACCTTTGGGGACAATTATGGTCAGCGTCTGCAGAATTATGCTGTTCAGGAGCTGCTTCAAAGAAGGGGAGCGGATGCGAGCACGATTCGCCAAAGCGAGCCACGTTGCAGCCTAAAGCACCAGGTTAAAGTTTTTCTTGTCGATAGCTTCGCTGGTAAGAGGGGGGCCAAACGAGCGAGGCATTCAGCGTTTCTTCGATTCGATGAGAAACATATTAAATATGAGCCGAATTATTCTTTGCCGGATTTCCCGCCGAGAAAATCTGATGGTTTCGACGCTTTTGTAGCCGGAAGCGATCAGATTTGGTCCCCTTACATTCCTGATAGCAATGGTGCTATGTTTCTTTGCTTTGCCGAAAGTGTCAAGAAAGTGTCTCTCTCGGCTAGCATTTCTGCACCTGAGCTGCCCATGGAGAAAAAAAGCGCATATAGGGAAAGACTCGCTGCGTTTGATTTCATATCGGTTAGGGAGAAGAACGCCGCAAGATTGATTAGGGAATGCGCTGGGTTGGACGCGGAGGTTTTGATCGATCCAACCCTTATGCTTGACGCTGCAGATTGGGATAAACTCGCCGAAGCGCCTGCGGCTTTACTTCCTAGGCGCTATGCCCTGAAGTACTTTCTCGGTAGTGATTCTCCCAAAGTTGCGATGTTCGACGAATATTGCAAACGAGCGGGATTGGAGGTCGTAGATCTTCTGGGGGATCCTCGGTTCTTTGCCTGTGGACCTTCTGAGTTCATCTACCTAATAAGGAACTCCTCGCTTGTTGCTACTGATTCTTACCACGGAAGCATCTTTACGCTCCTATATCGTAAGCCGCTTCTGATGTTCGAACGCGCAGGTTCGCAATTCGACATGAGCGATCGGTTCGATACCTTGGCTGAGAAGCTTGGCCTAGGTAATTGGCGTGAAGCAAATTGGAATTACCTCGAAAGCGGGGAGCCAAAATCCTTTGATGTTGAGGATAAGCTTCGAATTGAGCGCGCAAAATTCGATTCGTTCCTTAATCGATCCCTGTTCAGCAAATCGAGAAAAGAAATTGTCTATCATGCTTAGCCAACGTAAGACCGGTGCGATACTCGGCTATGCAAACATCATAGTCAAGAACCTGGTCAACCTCGTCTATACGCCCATGCTGCTGGCATTCGTGGGCCAGGCTGACTACGGCGTATACCAGACGTCCAACTCGTTCGTATTCTCGCTTACACTTCTAACCTTCGGCTTTTCCGAGGCCTACATCCGCTTCTATACGCAGGAACGAGCGAAAGGTAGCGAGGGCGACATTCGCAGGCTCAACGGCATGTATCTCATGCTTTACATTGCGGTCTGTGTCGTGGCCCTTGCGCTGGGCCTACTCTTTTCTGCTAATGTTGGGACATTTTTCTCAGATAGTTTCACGGACAACCAGGTGGGACTCGCGGGTAAGCTCATGGTGATAATGTCGTTCAACGTCGCCGTGACGCTATTTTCAACCGTCTTCGATGCGTACATTCTTGCCCATGAACAGTTCAAGTTTCAACAGTCGAGGCAGATGTTCACATCTTTGGCGACTCCTGGCGTGGCTTTCGTGCTGCTCAATCTTGGGATGGGGGCGGCGGGCGTTGCGACGGCGCAGCTTGCAGTTGCATTGACACTGTTGGTTCTGAACGCCAGGTTCGCAGTCTTAAAGCTTGGCATGAGATTTGATGTTTTCCACTTTGACGGGTCTCTCTTCCTCTCGATTGCCGCGTTCAGCGCGTGGATATTTGGTAATCAGATTTGTGAACTGGTTAACCAGAGTGTTCCAAATATGTTACTTGGCGCTCTTACGAGTGCCGTCACCGTATCAGTGTTTGCAATTTCAATTCAAGTTCGTAGCGTCTTCGTTTCCCTTTCAACGGTGATGTCGAATGTCTTTGTTCCAATGATCAATCGTATCGTAGCCACAAGCGATGACAACACTAAACTCACCCGACTCATGACGCGCGTGGGACGCTACCAGATGTTCCTATTCTGCTGGGTGTACTGTGGATTCGTCCTTCTCGGGCGCTTCTTCATTGCCAAGTGGGCGGGCGAGGGCTTCATGGACGCGTACTGGCTTATCTGCGCCATGGCGCTGCCACTGGGAATTCCCCTGTGTCAGAACACAGGAATCGAGATTCAGCGCGCCAAGAACAAGCACAAGGCTCGCTCCGTCGTTTATCTCTGCATGGCGGGCGTCAACGTTGTGTTCACTTGGGCTATGTCACCTGTTCTGGGTTATTGGGCTCCGGCCATCGCCTACATTCTGAGCATTTCGTTGGGCAACGGCCTCTTTATGAACTGGTATTACCAGAAGAGGATTGGGCTCGATATGGTTTTCTACTGGCGCCGCAACCTTCCCGTGCTGTTGGTCTCCGCTTGCGTCCTCGCAGCATGCCTGCTGGGATCAGCCTTCGTGCCCGTCACTGGATGGGCGTTGTTTCTCTGCTGGGGTGCTGTCTACACCGTCCTGTTCATGGCCGCTATGTGGGCGTTCGTACTCGATGCCGACGAGAAGAACATGCTCGCTGCTCGCCTGCCGTTCCTTCGTTAGGAGTTCGCTGTGTCTTATGACGAGATGAAGATATCCAAGCTCGGCGATGCCTGTTGTGGCTGTGGTGCATGTGCCGCGAAGTGCCCCAAGACGTGCATCTCCATGCATGAGGATAAGTTTGGCTTCCTACATCCCGTTATCGATGCAGGCGCCTGTGTGGGGTGCCATGCGTGCGATTCGGTATGTCCCGCGCTTGGCGGGGGCAAGTGCGACGAAGCTCTCGGGATCCGCTGGGCCAAGGGCAAGTCCAGTGAGCTGTTGGAGGCTTCCTCCAGTGGTGGCATCTTTGGCCTCCTAGCAGAAAGCGTGATCGCGGGCGGCGGTGTTGTCTGCGGAGCCGCCTGGGCCGACGGTTGCCGCCATGTCGAGCATGTGCTGATCGAGGACGCTGTCTCTCTCGATCGTGTCATGCGCTCCAAGTACGTCCAGAGCCGCGTAGGCAGGGAGGTCTACGCGGGGGTTCGCGATGCAATCCGCTCGGGTCGCCGTGTGCTCTTCGCTGGTACCGCGTGCCAGGTCGCGGGCCTCAAGCGCTATCTGGGAAAGACGGGGGGGAGCGCCCTTCTCCTCACCGTTGACGTTATCTGCCACGGTGTCCCGGCGCCGCGCCTATGGTCGGAGTGGATTGACTACAAGAATGTGCTCCGCGATTCGAACGTCTGTGACGTTAATATGCGGAGTAAGACAACCGGATGGTTGTCTTTCTCCGCTATGTACGAGTACATAGCGGAGAAAGACCCATTCTCGTCTTGCGAGTCCACCATTTTCAATCAAGACTGGTACATGAAAGCGTTTCTGGCCAATGCGTCGCTGAGGCCCTCTTGTTTCATGTGTCCTGCCAAGAGAAGTTGCGGCTCCGACATCACCCTCGGCGACTTCTGGGGTTTCCAGGGCATCCATCCTGAGGTCGACTACTCTAAGGGTGTCTCTGCGGTTATCTGTAATACCGATAAGGGTATCGCAGCTTTTCAAGGAATTGCGAACTCCATTGACTGTGGCGAAGCGACCATCGAACAGGTTCTTGCTGGCAATCCTAGCCTGGTCAAATCGGTTGCCCCGTATGCGAAGTGCGATGAGTTTATGGCAGATTTTGCTTCAAGGATGGGTATCGAGGGACTGATGGCTAAGTACGACTTCAAGTCGTCTCTTAAGCAGCGCGTCCGCGGCAAACTCGGAGCGATCAAACGCAAGGTGCTCAAGGTTGCTCGCGAGGGCATTCGCTAGCGGCATGCGACGGGCAGCTGCAAGCGGTGCGTGAGCCCGCCGTTGCGTGCGAGGTTTGTATATGTCGTTCCACGTGGATCTATTAACCTGCGCATCTACTTAGCTACATACTTGTTGTCACCAAGATGATTTAGCGAATCTAATTGGGATGACGCACAGTATCGGGTAGTAAAGCAACGACTAAACGGCCTTCAATTAGCAACTTATGAATCAGATTTGTTCCATGATCTTTGTTATCAAGAGTTGCCCCATAAGCAGTCAAAAGCGCAATTGCTTTTGACATTACATCTTTCTTTGCCTCCTCAACGGTTCTGCAATCTCCAGATCTCTTCTCGTGCGGCCTGAAAAAGAAGATCAATTTCGTTTCTCCTTCATACAGGTTCACCGCATCAAATATTGCCTGAAAATATGAATAGTCAGCTTTTCCCAAAGAGTGACCGTAGAACTTTATAACGCGCGTACCATGTCCATAGGTGCTTGCGTTGGTGGGTACTTCAACAATTTTTTCAATATCTGGCGGATTTAATGCCATAACTCGATATGTCTTTGTAAAGGGCACAACGAGCTCATTGCCCATTATGCGAGAACCGTCAATCCCAAATACAATTTCACCGCCAAGTCTTCCGTGTACATTAACGTAGTTGATCGCATGTTCTTTCGAACGGAAATCCTCTGCGACTCGAGTGTAATTAAAGCTAAGGATGCTTTCCTGAATGTCATATTCTTCTTCACACGGTCGCTCATAATCCATCAGTTCAATCATGAGTTTTGATGCGCGGTCTTTATAGTCATCCGACTTCGAAACTGCCTCCTGAAGGTATTTCGAAAACTCCTCTTCAAGAATATGTAGGTCCTTCATGGTTCTATCCAGTAGACTACTAATGGTCCAATGACACCAGTGATTTGGGAGGCGGTGGAACAGCTGAAACGCAACCACCTCTTCAACATTTTTTGAATCAAATTCAGTTGGGTCGTGATTCACCAGAAAGTTAAGGCACTTTGAAAAGAGCGTGCCTTCTGACAATGGCTCAAAGCCGTCGGGTGCCATCCAATTTGAGATGGCACCCTCTATGTCGCACCAATTGGCATTTGGCATGCCCTCTAGTATGGTATCCCATATTGTAAGGGTGTAACTTCGAGCTTCGTCACCTTTGCATTCTCTTAAATCTATATTTCGGGCATTAATATAGCTGCTGAACCCAGACGGCAATCCACACTCTAAGTCGAATCCGTTACCAATGATAATTAGCTGATGCCAATTTGGACGAAAATCAGGAAGATTAAAATTTGGGATATTCATATTCTGATTAATGGCAGGCAAGCTAAAATTCTGCGCACCTTGCTCTGTGACGGTTGTCATCTATTGTTCTCCCTGCGTCGTCTTTAATTGGCAATATTCTACTCATCGGTTATTTAACAATCATTCCTATTTTCGCCTGCAGTTTTTTATCGGCAAATTCTCTTAATTAAAAATATGGCAATTGGTGGACGCGGGCGTCTACAACGTGACGATGAAGTCGAACTCTAACGACTTCCGCGCGAGTTCCATCCAGGGCGTCATGAAGCGCGTGAATGTCAAGGGCGTGCCCGTGGTGGTCTACGAGCCCACGCTGTACGCGCCGGAGCTCTTCGGCTCCGAGGTGACCCATGACCTGGAGGTCTTCAAGGCCGGCTGCGACGTAATCGTCCCCAACCGCTGGAGCGACGAGCTCGCGGACGTGGCGGCAAGGTGTACACGAGAGATCTGTTTAAGCGGGACTAGGGGAGAGGGTTTTTACTGCAACTCTAGCCATACTTAATAATAGTAATGTCAAGGATGATGCCGTATCGGATAGTTCCGATACGGCATCATTTGATGTAAGCCCCAACCCCTCAACCATATATGATTCCTTGCTAGGTATATCTAAGTCCATTTTCATAACTCGAGTCCTACAATTTCCACTAAAGGGCCACCATGAAAATAGAGTCTGAAAAAGACAATACCTCGTTGTTATCGCTATTCTTATTCACGGTTCAGGAATACGAGGCCATTACTGCACATATACTTTTACCGGCACCAAATGACTATTCTTCAATTTCCGATCCGCTCGGTCTTCGTGATTCAGCTATAGAGAATCTTAAGGCGACCTGGGCTGCAATGTATCTGCATGATGCTCCGGCGGAAATACTATTCCGACGGCGAGAGCGTGCAGCTGTGCTGATATCCACTTGCTGCTGCCTTTGTGGCTTGTTCAGAATCAGGCGACCCGTCAGAAGCCAGGGAAACCTGAGGTTCCGCCTGATGTGAAATTGGATTCGCGAGATCGGAATCATTTTTGATGGACTTATTGCCGATTTCGCTTGTTACGCTGTCGACTGAATTGCCCACTGCGCCAGCATCAACCTGCTCTAGGGTGTTTTCTTGACGCCGTTCTTCTTCCGCTATAACCCTTACGGGTATTGCTGCGCTAAGCATAGATACGCAAAGAACTGCGAAGAGCGAGCGGTAAAAGACTCGTTTCATAGCGGTGCCTCTCGATAAGATGGGCGCCAAGGCCCGGAGGCGGCGCCAGGCCAACACTCCGTGTATATGTCTGTGGGGTTATTTTGCGGTAACACCAGTCAACAACAGCGACCTTTTTGAACAAAGTTGGGGAGGGGAGGGGATGTTGGTGCACCTAGAATTGGCAGTGAGCTCGTATCGACGGCTATAGTTGGTTATTCAGGATGTAAAATCACAAACCAAGCTGGTTTACTACGGATTATTAATTTGATTGGGGGCCAAAGATGGCGGACGAATCTATTCTTGTTTCGATTCTTGATTCAGTTGCATCCATGCTTCCCTCCCTAGTAGGCACCCTAATTGGCGGCGGCGTAACACTGCTCGCTACGCGTATGACTATCAGGCACCAAAACGAGCTTGAAGACAAGAAAAGAAGGTTAACGCTTGAGGACGATTGGCGACAATACGAAAGGGAGAACCTGACACGTCTTCAAGAAACGATTCAGCACAGTATGCGCGCAAGCGCTAAGTGCTATTCCCAAATGCTGGAGTATGCCGCGACCGGAAGAAATTATATCGAGGCGATTATTGACGACAATGATTCTGAAGCTCAGCGGCATTATTTAGAGGATATCCTTCTACTCAGCGCACGTTTACCTGGAGATGACCTGAACGACGCCATGACTTTGTACCGAGAGAAAACGCGCCGAGTGACGCTTGAGTCGCATAGCGAATCACAGCTGAATGCTGCAATGAACGAACTTTTAATTCAGTATGACGCATGTATGGCGCTTGTGGGGCAAAGACTTCGGCGATGCGTGGGCGGCAATGAATAAATAATTGCCTGAAACTAAAAGGGATAATTGCGGCGGTGGTTTAATCATGAAAATCGAAAAAGTTCATATCAAGGGTTTCCGCAACTTCGACGACGTTGTTGTTGAGCTTGGAGAAAAGACTCTTATTTTCGGGCCTAACGATTCGGGGAAGACAAACTTCCTGCATGCTTTGAGGATTCTTTTCGATCCCAGCCTCTCCGCTAGGGATTTCGAGCTTACCACGTCCGATTTCAACTGTAGAACCAATCCTGATCGAGTGGAGATAACTGCGACGTTATGCGACGTCCGTGAGGATTGCCTGATCAGCACATTCGGCGGCAATTTAGCCGAAGGCAGAACTGTTATTGGTTATTCCTGCAACCGAGAAGGTGACTACAAGTTTCTGGTCGGAAATGAAAAACTCGGCATCGAGCCCGTGCAGTCACGCTTCTATATCAAGCATCTGGTGCTCGAGTATGTTAACAGCACCCGCGACGCCGCCCGCTTCCTAAAGCGCAGCCAGACTGCCCTGCTCGAGGCCGCACGCAATTCGCGAAACGACGACGATGCTCATGACGACGACGTTTCGATCAAAGCGATTCAAAGCAGCCTCGAATCGCTGAACGACGGTATTAGCGGGCTCCATTACATAACCAATGCTCTTAAAACTGTGAACGATGAGATGGCCAGTATGTCAGCCTTGAACGAGGGACGCGAGGCCCGTCTTGTGGCTGGAAACACGGACGCGGGCAAGCTTCTTGACAACCTTCAGCTCGCCTATCTGTCCGATGATGTTCCCTTGACTTTTGGCGGTGAAGGCCGGAACAACCAGCTGTTCTTCTCTACTTGGCTCTCTCAGAGGAACATTAAGAAGCCTGTTGAAAAGGTGAGCATCGTCGCCATAGAGGAGCCTGAGGCGCACCTTCATCCGCAGCAGCAGCGGGCATTGGCTAAGTATCTTTCTGGCTGTATTGACGGGCAGGTTCTTCTAACGACTCATTCGCCTCAAATAGTCGAGCGGTTTGTTTCCGATGCGCTCGTAAAGATGGGCAGCGAGGGCAAACCTACGTGCTCCGGCATCAAGCTCAGAAAGGAAGTCGATGACTTGGGCTATCGTCTTAACCCTATCGTTGCGGAGGTGTTCTTCAGCCGCGGAGTGTTCTTGGTGGAGGGTCCTTCGGAAATCATCTTCTTCCGTGCTCTTGCAGCAGCTGTCGGCATAGACCTTGACAGAGAAAACCTGTCGGTTCTCTCTGTAGATGGCATCGGTTTCATGCCTTACGTGCTTTGCTGCGAGGCGCTTGGGATTCCCTGGGTATTACGCACTGATAACGATGTATTCAAGGTCCCAAATAAGGAACGATATAGGCTTGCCGGAGTTGCTCGCGCATACGGGATCGTCGAATCGCTCGGACGTTCCTGCGTTGAGGCGCTATGGCTGAGAATCAAGAATTCATTGACATGGGATGGCGGACCGGCTGTCCCTGTTGAAGTTGCATCCGCGGTGAATGAGCTGCGCGATGCCCTTGAGTTTGAGGGCATATATCTTTCAGATCGCGACCTCGAGTACGATCTCATTGCAAGCGGTCTCCGCGGAGTTTTGGAAGAGCATTATGAAGTGGATAACCAAGAAGAGCTTTACGCCGCGATGACCGTGCGAAAGGCAGAGGGCATGTATGCGTTCATCTCTAAGCATCCACGCGAGCTGGAATGTCTTGCGGAAAGCACCTTCTGCAAGCCGTTGAGGAGACTCCAACTGCTGGCTTCTGTGGGTCACGGCGATGATTAAGCCTAGTGAGGAGCAGGCCAAGGTTATCGCCTGTGAAGAGTCCGCCGTCATTTCGGCACGACCGGGCAGCGGCAAAACGTTTACGATGGCAAGGATGATAGTCAAAGCATCTGAGCGTCTTTTGAGCTATCAGGGCGTTGTGGCCATTTCATACACCAGAAAGGCTAGTACTGAGCTTAGGGACAGGTGCTCTGGGTTAGGGGTACGTGCTGGCAATTCGTTTTTCGGAACGATCGATGCTTTTTGCCTTGCTATGATTATCCAGCAGTTCGTCCCCCATGTCGTTGGTCGAATGGTCGAAATTGATGTAGTCGATGATGACCAGTCGCTTCCCGCGTCGAGGATCAAAGACCATTGGGTAAGCCCCAACGAGGACCGCTGGGATCTTATCCGCGAAGCACTTTCCTTGGGAGTGCTTCCGGTCTCGGCTTTGAGCGAGGTCGCTTACTGCATGGTGAAACACGTCCCCGCCGTGAGGAGTTTCCTGCACGCCCGCTATAAGGCGGTGTTCATCGACGAATATCAGGACTGTGGACTTGCCCAGCACATGCTGTTCAGAGAACTCGTCAATATCGGAATTCGAGGCGTGGCCTTCGGGGATATGGATCAAGCTATCTTCGCATATGACGGCCGGTCTTCAGTCTTCCTAAATGAGCTGATTGCGGATCCACACTTCAAGACTTTCGAGATTACCGAAAACCACAGGTGTCATCGGAGCATCGTTGATTACTCACTGAGGCTTCTAGGTACGCAAGCGCCTTCTCGCGCCTGTCAAGACAAGAGAGTTGTGCTGGTTAAGGTATCGGGCGACGAAAGAAACATAGCCGACACCATTTGTGAGCATCTAGATGTGATTACCGAACAATACAAAGTTGAGCGCCGCAACGAGTTCGCATTGTTGTCTACATCCAACATGATGCTCGAGCGGTACGCAGGACTTCTCGGCATACCTTCTAAGATTGTTATTTCCACGAAGCTGGACGTTGGCTTTAGTCGGTCTCGCATATTTTTCAGGGAATTGCTGGCGTTTCTGTACTCAAGTGGTTATGTGGGTGATTTTCTCGACAGGTATATTCCTGCAGAGCAAATGCCCCGCGCAAGGTTTACAGCTAACGACCTTCTGCGGGCTCTAAAGAATGCCCCAGATGATTCATGGATCGAGCTATATGATTCCTTTTGCAGCCTAGAAGAGCTGTGTCTTGAGAACGATGTCGACCCGGAAGCGCGATTTGATCTCGGAGAGGTCCTTTCTGATGTCGATGAGCTTAGGGGTGGTTTTCGGCCTGCCCGCGAAGATGAGGTGAACCTGCTTACATACCATAAGGCGAAGGGACTTGAGTTCGACGTTGTGTTCTGTCTTGATTGCTATAAGTTCCTCATGCCTCCTTATAATTACGAGAAACAAGACTATGACGCATATCAACAATCGCTGAATATGCATTATGTCGGGCTTACGCGAGCACGAAAAGTTTGCTATATTCCGCTTGCCGACTGGCGCCATAATGCGAAGAGGAAAACAATGGAGGCAATTCCTTCGGAGTTCCTACAAAAGCCTGGGCTAATGAACCTTCGACGTGAAGTGCGCTGGGGCACCGGAAATGCAGAAGATGATGCCTAGCGTCGAGTCTGACACATATGGGTTTAATATCGACCTGGCTGATTGAGCGGTCCATCTAAAGGGCTAATGCCACATTCGTTTAAAAGATCGGTTACCGCCCAATGAGAGGAAAGCCAATACAAGGAAAGGGATACAGTTCATTAAGCTAGAGTAACTATAATGAATTTCAGCGTAAATAAATAATTTCTGCTGAGGTGCAGCCATGACTGGACGTATCCCTTGGACTCGATATTCAGGTGAGGATGTCGAGTCTGTTCTTGCGACGTTTATTTCTCTTGAAGAGCGTAACGCCATTAAAATTCGACCTTCTAGGGGCGATGGAGGAATTGACCTTATCGTTTACCTTGATGCTGAAACGGTCGATATATATCAAATTAAAAAATTTGCTGAAAACCTAAAAAACAGTCAGAAGGCTCAGATTGAGAATTCGTGGCAGGAATTATCGGCAACTACAGCCGTTTTGCATGTAAAAATAAATAGTTGGCATCTTGTGATGCCATTAGATCCCACAAACGAGAATCTAAGATGGGCTAAGGAACTGGTTGAACCTTCCGGTACAAAATTCATCTGGGATGGCCTTTCAAGAGTTGATGGCTGGGCGTCCAAATATCCAGAAGTAATTGATTACTACTTTTCTAATGGAAAAGAAGAGATCTCTGAGTATGCTGCGAAACTGCTCTCCATGGCCAATCTTCCAGACTGCAGCGATCCAGTCATTCTCGAGAATAGGCTGCGCGATCTTTGTTCCAATCTAGATAAACTCGATCCATACTATGCATATTCAGTTCACGTGCTCTCAGAATACGACAAACGAGATGATTTCTGCACGCGTGCTCCTGGTGTTGTTATGTCCCAAATTCTAGTAACCCCCGGGGCAGGCCGAATCGCAATCGACGTAATTGAAAAGACGCCAATAGCTTCAATGCTGCATCCATTAACGTTTTCAGTGAAAATTATTGCAGGGACTGATGAAGAAAAAGAGCAGGTCCAGAATTATATCGAATATGGCATGCCCTTCACTTCGTTGCCGGCGGAAGTAATTGACCAAGATTGCCAATTACCTGTTGGTCGTTCCTATGAAGGATTTCGAAGGGGGATCATTAAGAGCTTTGACCTGAATACATCAAATTGCATAAGGTCGGCATCGTTATTCTGGGAGGGATGCGGTGAGCTACAGTTAATAGTTGACAAAACCACCCATGGAACTAAAGGAGTATTCTTTTCCGCCCACGATGATACAGAAACCTTCAAGTTGAACTTTAAATGGGATGCAAGTCAGCCCGGCGGCACCCTTAACTACGAGTTTTCATTTAGCAATTTAGCCAATAAGCGTTCTCGAGACGTTGCAAGAACCTATCGATTTTTAAGCGAAGCCACTGATGAAAAGGTGGATCTCCGAATCAATGGCACGAGCGCCCTCTCTTTCAATCTCGACATTAGGGATGATCTGATTGATTTAATCAATATAATATACGGTCTGGCGGTTGCGCTAGAAACCGTTAACAGGGCTGCGGACAGTGAAATGCCATTTCCAGACGTTTATAAAACTACTAAAGGGGAAATTGCAAATCTTAGAGACGCGGCAAGACTACTCGATGGTGAATCGGTTGTATATAGCTGGGAATCGCATTGGTTTAATCTGGATGGGGATAAAGTTCAAAACCTTGAATGTCCCTCTTTAGCCCTCTGGATAAAGCCGTTAACTGTTAGGCTTGGGGATAGAGGGGTATTCTGCGGTTTTGCACAGACTACTTTAGTTGTCGGTTCTTTCGAATGCTCAACAGACCAAACGAATGATTCTGAGCGGAAGCTAGTTTTAAGTCCAGATGATCAATATGGAAACAAAGCCGTACGCGTAATGGTTCCACCAAATGAAGAGGTGTTGAAGGGCCGAGATGCCTTATGGACCATTCGTCCTCCAAAAGTAGCAGATTGGTTAACAATAGTTGAAGCTGCCGAATCGTCAGATCAAATGCGGCTACCAGAGTAGAATCGCGTGCTGTCAAAATCGACAATGCCATGAATCCCAATTTTGGATCTAAAGGACCCCATTCGATATCACCCGACCTTCCATTCACCGACTGGCAAAACGATTTACACCTAATTATCGTTACTGCTCAGAGGCATTTTCCTTATTTAAGGCCTGATCTCGCTAAACTAATAGCTGCTGCTACCAGGGCATTTTCTGGTGCACATTCTATTGGCTCCTGCGAAGATCGGAGCGGGTATGTTTGCTGCCAAGTCCCACACCAGCCGTCATCACATTGCGATTGTTGCCATGGCCTGCCTATGCGTTCTGCTGGGCGGGCCTTCTTATGCCGCGGGCGCGGAGAGCCTCATCATCGCGGGCGCGACGTACTACGAGCCGGGCGTGTCGGGCCCCGGCTGGGCCTGGACCGATGCCGACCACCTGGAGCTTAACGGCTACGCGGGCGAGGCCATTGGCGCCGAGGGCGACCTGGTGCTGACGCTTGCCGGGCAAAACTCCGTGACGGAGTCGCATGCGCCCAATGCGGACATCACGCTGTGCGGCATGGAGGTGTGGGGCAACCTGGCGCTTCGCGGCACCGGCGCCCTGTCGGCCACGGGCTCGCAGTGCGGGATCCACGCTTCGCAGGTGCTTGTGGTGGACGGGTGCACCGTCGATGCCCGGGCAGACGGGGCCGATATTACGGACGAGGCGGTCGCCGGCGTGATCGCAGGCGACATGGCCGTGCGCGGTGGCGGACGCGTCGTTGCCGCGGGCGCCGGGTCCGGAGCGGGCGTGCGCGCCTACGGCGTTTATCTGCAAGATGCGGGCCTTGGCGCTGGTGCGGCCGGCTGTCGGCTTTCCGTCGACGCCTCGTGGCTTGATGCGACCGGCGCCGACGGCGGCGTTGCGTGCACGGGCGGGTCGCTTGTGTCCGCTCGGTTTGTGACGCCTGCCGGTGGGGCCTTTGGTGCTAGCGGCGTGGTGTACGCCTCCGGTGCGGTGGCCCCGCATGTGGTGGTTGAGCCCGATGTGGCCACGCCGTCAACGGGGGAGACCGATGGGGGCGAGGTACCGGGTGATAGCACGGACAAGTCTCCCGCCAATGCTACCCCCGCTGCCGGAGAGCCCACCACAGGGCCCACGGCAAATCCCGCACTGAAACCCGCGGCCGCGACAACCAAGACAAAAACGACAGCAACCAAGACCACGGTCGCCAAGACCACTAAGCCCAAGACGGCTACCACGACAACCGCCACGCTCCCCAAGACCGGCGAGAACTGCTGGATCGCCGCGTCCGTGGCGCTTTTGCTGCTGGGGACAGTGCTGCTCGTCGCCGTACGCCGCTGCTGAAACACTAATTTTTCGGAAGTGCGGGGAAAGCAGAACCTGTCGACCGTAACCCGCTATTTATCAACAAAACCACAGGTCGCGAAAGCGTAAAACCGTGGGCTGGTCAGCAGATCTCGGTTTTATCCCGCACTTCCGGAATTGTCTCCATTAGAGGCCAACCAACAGTCGGCGATTGTATCTCATGCAGTCAGTTAGTTAAAATTGGCCATGATTGCGCTTGCCGACATATCATTCACCATCTCACGCGTGCTACCTCGCTACGATATTCACGAGGCTCATGATGATATAATTTCTACCAAAGCATCGTTTGGCTTGGGATGGATTTAGTTCAGTTCCCGAATGAGGGCAGGCTCTTGGGACCGAGAAATTTTTACTCCTGGGTTCAAGCCTTGCAACTGCCGGCGCATCGATACCTTTTGTTATGCCAAAGTGATACACACATAACGAAGAAAGCCCCTGCGGGAAACGCTTCCGCTACATTTTCGAATATCTGTCCCAGCGAGCATCTATCATAGGATGAGATTACTGGGCAATAGCCATAAGGATTGGAACTGCTGTGAATATCTTCAGCTGGAACGACTTGAATCCAACTGCTCGCGAATACATCTTGATGGCCAAAGATGTGCGTGATATGCAATATCGCAAACAATGGCCTACGCCTGGAGGTAAAACGCTAATCGAACTCGTTGCTAACGAGAATAAAGCCCTTAAGTTTTATCTTGATCTTACAGAGAATAAAAGAAGTTCTTCCTTAATCCTTGGACTTTCCGCTGACAGAAAAAGCACCATGCAGACACGCGTATCGGATCGTCCATTAATTCGTCTTGATTATAGTGATAATCCCGAGGTCCTTCGTCACAGAAATCCAGACGGATCGCTGGTCCTTGGTACTCATGTCCATTTTGATATAGACGGATACGGCGCCAAATGGGCTTGTGGCATCCCAGGTCAAAATATTCTGAAACCTCTGAACGACGATTTTGCATCACTCTTTTGGTCATTTCAGGAAACTTGTAATATTACAGACAAGCTTAAAGTAGAGCTATCTCTGGGGGTGTGAGATGAACGTAGATCAGGCTCGAGGCTTTATCAGCGCATACGCCAAGTTCGTAGAGGCAAATATGGTCCCGGTCCAGCAAGGTAATGGCGTCTGCATCTCCACCCCCATGCTCAATCGAAACAACGATTGCATGCGGGTTTATCTGGGTGATGACCCAGCAGGCGGCTATGTCATTTCTGATCTTGGTGAAACCATCAATGATCTTGAATTGTCTGGATTCACCATGAAAGGACAGCGAATCGATAAGCTCAATTCGATTCTTTCTGGCTTTTCGGTAAAGGAAGAAAAAGGCGAACTGTGTATAACGGCTTCCGGATCTGACCTTCCTATGAAGATGAATATGCTTCTTCAGGCTATGGCCTCTGTTGATGATATGTTCTTGTTATCTCAAAGCAGTGTGAGAAACCTCTTCACTGAAGATGTCGGCAATTGGCTGCTTGATAATGAAATCCCTTATGTTCCTGGCCCGTCTTTCCAGGGCCGATCCGGACTTTCGTTTAAATTTGACTATGCAATTGGTAAAAACAAGAGAAGACCCATGCGCCTTATTAAAACGGTAAATAATCCTGGTAAGCAAGGCATTCAAAATGCATTATTTGGATGGGAAGACATTAAGTCGGCACGCAACGATTGCGAAGGAGTCGTTTTTCTCAACTCCACCAACACTAAAGATGGTGTTGTCTCCCCCGAGTCTATCGAAGCTTGCAAAAACTACGGACTTACTCCAATCATTTGGGGCGTCGATCAAGACTCCTATGTTCCCATGCTCGCTGCATAGGCGGTTTAATTTTGAAATGCTCATGCAAGCTGATGAATGGCAATTAGGCATGCCTTGCTACTCATTCCATTCGTCTGTATGCTTTACTCAGTTTTTGTTCGTAAGGCGCGACCAATGAAATCAAAAGAACGACTACCGCGAAGATCTTGGTTGCAGAGCACGACCAATGCAATATAAATAATGCTCGCGAAGATGACGCCTTCAACTGCTTAGGTTGAAGGCGTCTTGATTTACAAGCGGTATCGACTTAACCTGTGCAGCTGAGGGTAATTCGCGTTTTTCCTGCCGGAAGCATACTACGTGCCGAGCGTGTCGGGCCCCGGATGGGCCTGGACCGATGCTGACCACCTGGAGTTTAACGGCTACGTGGCTGAGGCCATCGGCGCAGATGGCGACATGGTGCTGACGTTTACCGGGCAAAACTCCGTGATATAGTCGCATGCGACCGATGCGGTCATCACGCTATGCGACATGGAAGTGTGGGGCAACCAGGCACTTCGCGGTACCGGGACCCTGACGGCGACGAGCCCCCAGTGCATGATAACGTTTCACAGGCGTTCGCGTTGGACGTTGCACCGTCGATGCCTCGTGGCTGGATACGACCGGTGCCGATGGCAGCGTTGCGCGCACGGGCGGCTCGCTTGTGTCTGCGCGGTTTGTGGTGCCTTCCGGCGGGGTCTTTGGTGCTGAGGTGGGTAGATGCTGCCGGGGGCCGTGGCCGCGTATGTGGTGATTGGACCCGTTGTGGCCACGCCACCGGCTGTGTGGAGACCGATGGATGCGGCGCGTGGGTGGCAGGGCGGGCTAGCCTGCTGGCGGTGCCGGTCATGTTGCAGGGCAGCCCGGTGCTTGGTAGTTGACGGACCTCGTAGCGAAGCCCACGAACGCAGCGCCCAAGACAATCACAACGACCAGGCCACGGTGGCCACGTCGTCCAAGCCCAAGACTGCCACCGCGACAACTTTAGCTCTTCTCAAAACCGGCGACAACAACTGGATTACTGCTACCTTTACACTGCTTTTTCCGGGAATAGTGTTTCTAGGTGCAGCATATTATTGCTGAAACACTTTTTGAATTTTCTAGCTTAGGCACCACCAAGTACCGTGAAATGGTACCGCCAATATTGAGCTTAGTCCCCGGTGAATTATTTTTACCTGCGATCCGCCCCAGGGAGCCGCTGTATGTCGACCTTGCATATGTCGACTTTGACCGCGTTGAGCGCGATCCCGCCCATGATTGCATGCGTATTGATTCCGCCGCCGGGTCTTGAGTTCCACTCCCTCTTCTTCTTGAATTATCTGTAGAAGACCGGTGAAGAGGTGCCTCGCCTCGCTTCATTAGCTCAAAATGCATCGACCGTCTATTAGTTGCGAACGATGTTCAATTATCAATGCAGAAGGCACCTTCGGCCTTAGGGGTCATTCCTGTATTCAGGGTTCCTGATTTGACACAGTTACCTAATTTTGAATTTGCATCAAATGGATGACTGGTAAAATACACTTCATAGCCGGTTCGAATTAGCGTTTGCGCATCGCAATCGGATATGTGTTGTTTGCACATTATATTCTGCTACGTGTCTATTAAGTACGACTCTACGGAGGAACCGGCTATCAACTTTAAGGAAAATCTGATGCTCAACGAGCTGCAGTCGAAGACAGATCTGGCAGGGTTTCTTGGCCTGTCTATAGAAAAGCTTGATTTCTTTGTCAATTCATCCTCCATGTATGACCTATACAGAAATAAATTGATTCCTAAAAGAAATGGCGGCTATCGAGAGCTATTAATCCCAAGATCTGATTTAAAAAAGGTTCAACGAATTATCGCTAAAGAGCTAGAAAAAAGCTACAACCCTTTGCCTTGTGTGCACGGTTTTGTAAAGGGTCGATCAATACAAACAAATGCTGAGACCCATATTGGCTCACAAGTAATTGCTGGCATTGATATTAAGGATTTCTTTCCTTCAATCTCATCTAAACGGGTATATGGCCTTCTTGTTTCGAAGAAGTTAGGTCTCACCCCTGAAGTTGCATTCTGCATTTCTAGACTTGTCGCCACACCAAAAGGGCTCCCTCAGGGAGCTCCCTCATCCCCTTTAATTTCGAACATGGTTTGCCTTGGCATGGACAAACAGCTTATGCATCTATCGCATGAGTATCATTATCAATACACGCGATATGCCGATGACCTAACGTTCTCTTTTAAAAGCTCTTTTTATTTTTATCGACACTTTTGCTCAGAGGAAAAGCTCAGGTTGCCCAACAAAATACGAAACGCGATCACTGACTTCCATGGAACCGAGTCATTTGAGATCAACGAAGATAAATCGTTTTACAGTTGCAGTTTCTCAAGACAGCTAGTCACGGGCGTTGTCTGTAACCAAAAGACAAATATAAAGCGCGAGCAATATCGGCGACTCCGCTCAACGCTCCACCGACTAAGCAATAGCGACATTGAAGGCGCGATGGGCTGCTATTACGGTAAATCCATCGCTAAACTCACCGACGCAGAGAGAGGGATATTTCAAGCGGCTCTTCGAGGAAGTCTAAATTTTTATAAGTCTCTTATTAAGAATCCCTGGACATCGGGACCGCTCCTGCGTTTAGGCAGCCTCTACAATAAAACGAAACCAGAAGATACGCCTGTTTTCCCAGTCGCACTTCAGCAAGACTCGCTTCTGTATCTAGAAGGAGAGAATGACAAAGAAACCCCGTTTGAGGGTTTAGGGTTTTACTTAACCGGCTACGGCCTTGTGACGGCGTGGCACGTGATATGCGATGCCGTTTCTCATGACATGGAAAGAAGGGAAATAAAAGTATCCAGCTCAGATAAGACCCCGCTTGCTAAATTTAAATTTAGCAAATCGATCGTTCAAGACAACAAGCGCGATGCTGTAATACTACGAGAAGTTCCTCAAGAAATCTTAAAGAAGATCCCCAAGCTTCCAGCAGTCATGGATTTGCCCGTAAAGGGGGATAAGATCTCCGCTTATCAACAGCATTTTTCCGAATCTAGATTCAGCCTTGAATTGCACAGTGGGGATTTGCTCAGGGTCGGAGATCCAAGCGAAGAGGGCACACTTTGTTATACGAATTGCTCATTTCAGCATGGAATGAGTGGTGGGCCAGTGTTTAATGACTTGGGTCAGGTCATTGGCATAGTACATACTGCAACTGAGCAGGGAAAACTTGGCTCTTTCCTTCCTTTAAGGGATTGTATCCGCTCATCCGATGTTTATGGAGAGTGGCAGGTCTTCTAACTAGATTGTCATACATTCTGGCCCAAAACGCTCATCGCGTCAGACTTGAAACAAGGTGTCTGCTGCTTCTACTTAAACGGTGACAATCGGAAAAGCCATAAGGGGGTGCTGAGTTAGATGCTGGAAAACGGGCCAGTCAGGAAGATATAGAGCGGCGGACTGTATAACATTTCGTTCTAGTACGACTCTGAGACCTATGCGGGAAAGCATGAGGGGAGCGGCTTCTCCGGAAAGATAAAGCTCGCGGATTTCGTCGGTCTGGAGACGGGTGCTTTTTATTTAAGGCAGCGTGCGGACCGATGGGCTCTACTCATGTTCATAGATCAGGCAACCATACTTGGGGGTTACGTTCAACTTGATTATGGCATTCAGTTTGCCTACTCAGAGACACGAGAGGACGGAGCCGTTCGCGTAGCTGTCGAACGCCCGGTTGATTTTGGTGTTTACCACGTTGAACCATCTGCCTGCGGTTAGAAGGTTCAACGTCGAAGGATTTACTACTGATGACCTCAATTTCTTGACAGAATTTATTGATAAAACGCCCCGTTTATCTTTGAGCTCGCCGAACAGCAAAAAGTCGGACCAAAGCCTTCGGCGATGATTTCCTGACGTTCTATTGTTAAATGCCCAGTAAGTTGATTACCAAAATTACTGTCGACACCACTCACCCATGCCGACGACATCGTCTGAATTGTCACGCTGTTGGCGCTTCCCTCGTTAATAGCATCGCTTCTTAGGCCACAACTGGCTGTCGAAACTCCCGTTTTCCGAAATTCGGGGAAAATAGGGGCGGCTGAGCACAACCCGATTTTTGGCAACAATACCGTCGGTCGCAGAAGCGTAAATCCGGGGTTTAGTCGGCTGATCTCTGTTTTCCCGCACTTCCGTATACGACCCCTCGATTAAGGTTATATTAACGCGCGGCGATTACTTCCCATGCAATCGGCGGTAAAATCTCGCCATGGTTACGCTCGCCGATATAGCCTCTACATTCTCTCGCGTGGACCACACCTGCAACGTCGCCGACCTGATCGACGCAGCTCTAAGAACAGAAGAATTATGAAAGGATTCAAACACCGAAGAGCCTGCAGCATCAAAAGTGTCAGACCGGCGAGATCTGTATCGTAGACATCGTTCGAGAGGGGATGACCGAAAATGACCCGCGCCTACAGTGAAGTTTATCTCGAGGACGCTATGAGAACGCTGGGCGAGGCAGTCGATTTTGCCCTTTGCGACCAGGGACTGACTCCGACCGAACTGACGGCGATCTTGTCAAACGCTTTTGAGATGAAACAGTTTGAGCGCGGTATCCCACGCGTTGTCTGCGGCATGTCGGGCGATGAGCTTGTGCGCGAGATCATTGTCCACGCGGGTCTGAAGCCCGTCGAATTCAGGGAGGCCTATCCGTTCGACCGTTCCCCGCAATACTGAGCAGGTTGGGTTTTGGCATACACGCAATGGACGTGCGGCCTAGGTTTTAGCGACCTTTTTGAAGTGGCGCCACTCGATTGGGTTATCGGCTCGTACCATCCGCTTCACGAGGCCTCCGAAGTTAAATTCGCCCAGATAGTCATTGATAAATGGAACAAAGCCCAGGCAGGCAAAAAGGGCCTCAAGGCAGCACGAAAGGCAGCCGGCCTGACCCAAAAGCAGCTGGCCGCCCAATCGGGAGTCAAAATCCGTGCCATACAGCTCTACGAGCAAAACCAACTGGACCTGCGCCGTGCCTCGGTATCCTCGGCATTGGCGCTCGCAAAAACCTTACACTGCAGCATCGAAGACCTCGTCTGGCAACCGATCGTTCTTGAGTACGACTCCTGTTGCCACTGTGATGTGCTCCCCGGCATTGCGTCGCGCGTATAGAATCTAAGCATCCGCACGCCAGCTATGAAATGGAATGGACGCCACATGGAAATCCCCAGCACCCTGTGCAGCAATGTGTACGACTTCGCGTTTTGCCCCGAGCCCTGCTACGAACGCCTGGCCGACCTCGCCGACCCCGAGGACTGGGTCCCGGCAACCGCATCCTCAAAAACTACCTGTCGTTTTCGTTTAGCCGTGCGGTGTTCCTGACCGAGCGCGACGTGGACCAGACCGCGCCGTCCAACCTGCCTTTGGTGTTCGACAACGACCAATGCCTGTTCAACACCGGCCTGTACACGCGTCGCTACGAGACCATCTACGGCCTGTTTGAGCCCAACACCAAGCCCGACGCGCGCCAGCGCTGGTTTTTGAAGGGCTTCTTTAAGGAGAGCGACCCCATGCTGGTCTCGTTTGAGTACCTGCCGTGCCGCGTGCGCTTTGCCGAGGACCCCTCCGAGCTGGTCTTTGACTACCGCTTGCCCATCCGCTCCAACATCGACCACATTCTGGGCGATGAGGAGAACCTTACGCGTATTCCCGCTAGCCTGATGGGGGAGGGCAACTCGCTGCTGCTGCGCCGTGCCTTTGAGGGCGCCGTCGTCGAGGCCGCCCGCCGCGCCGCCGCCAACTACACGCTCGCCGTGCCGCAGTTCTACGGCGGTCGGATCCAACTGCTGCTGCCGCTGTGCCTAACCGGCGACAAGCCCGAACTGGCGCTGACCATCCAGCGCGAGGACGGTTTCTACGCCGCGCGCACCTGCCTCACGCTCGACATGGCATACAACAATGCGCGACTAATCTGTCGCCCCGAGACCTCGTGGATAAAGCGGTAAATGGTGGTTAAGCTGCTGTTTTACCTATTGCTTTGGTTGCTTTGGCTTAGCTAGCATCCACGAATTTAAAATCGGGGGCAAAAAGTTCTTGGTAAACCAGGCGCGGCTATGATAGTATCTCTTTTGCCGAAAGGCGACGGGCGATTGGCTCAGGGGTAGAGCATATCCTTCACACGGATGGGGTCACAAGTTCGAATCTTGTATCGCCCACCATCAAAAGCGCAGGTCAGAGGTGTTAAGCCTCTGGCCTTTTTCTATTTGATACCAAGGGTGACACCAAAAGTGACACCAAATTTTCGATTTTTATTAGCATGGGGTCCTATTTTTTATTGATCGCAAACCCTTCATAGTTCCTACATATTGAATATTATTTTCGTTCGTTGACCAACTATAGAGTGACGTCGTCGAACATTTTGAAAATAGTTCACGCGATCTTTCAATGAATTCTTTGCATGATTCATACGCAATTGTGGAGAAAAAGACCACTGGCTCACAGCTCGTACCAGCACATTCACGCCTCGTGACAACCTTTCAACACATCCCATCCATTTTTTGGTCAGCGTTTGGTCAGCTTCCGGTACTTACCCGCATGATGCCCCAGTAGATAATCGTCCACGACCACAACCGCATGGCCTACGGCCGATACCAAGGGAGGCGCAAATGGACGAAATCGTCTGCGCAAACACCGCATTCCGCTATTGGCGCTGCCCACCGCAGGTGCGCGACCTCTACCCGCGCCTACCCAACTCCGAAGAAGGCTGGCGAGCTCTATCCCAAGCCCCATTCGTAACCGACGTCCTCAAGACCCCGATTATCGCTGTTGCTTCGCCAGGTTATTGCAATCACCACTCGGGATTGCGCTCCACTATTCGCTGGGAAGGGACATCGGATGTCAGCACAACAATCGACACTAATTTAGGCTTTAGTGTTACCAATCCGCTTAACACATTATTTACTATGACACGCTTTGTGTCCCAAATAGATCTCGTACTGGCTATGTACGAACTTTGCGGTTGGTTTTCCGTTTTCGAGCTTGCTCCCGCTGCCGAAATGCAGTTAAAAATGGCGGTAGAGGAGAATCGCAATTCCAGCACGCAGGATCTGTTCGAACTTGGAGAAGGCGAAGACGAGGTTCCTTGGAAACGAGTTTACGCCCGCGCAACCGTAAAGGCCACAGATAAAGAAGGCCAAACGAACAAGCGTGAGGATGGAAGAGAGGTTACGAAACTCAAAGGCACTTCTCTTTGGATGAGAAAGCCGCTCATCGAGCTAAGCGATCTACATCGATTCGCCGACAAGGTCAAAAGTCAAATGTGGGGAAAGCAGTTTTATGATGCCGCTCAGCAGGTTATCGGCATTGCTGCGTCTCCGCTCGAGGTCGCGGGGGTACTGCTTCTAAGTCGTTCTCGACGTCTAGGTGGTTCAGGATTCAGATACGTGTACCTCAACGATTTAACCCCTCTATCCGTGGCAGCCCAAAGCATCGCAGGCCAAAAGGTCTGCTACGGCGACATCGTGATCGTAAACCCAATCCTAATGAAGGCAGTTATTATCGAGATCCAAGGTGAGGTCATTCATGGCTCAGGTGCAATACTTGACCACGATGCGGAGCGCATGACTGCGTTGCAGAGCATGGGATTCGATGTATTCCTGGTGACTCACGATATGCTCAACGATTCAAAGCTGCTAGACACCATAGTCAGAAGTGTCTGCGACCGTTTAGGGATTCGCTATAAAGCCAAAACTGAGGCAATGAAGTGCGCCGAGACGAGACTGCGAGCAAATGTTTTGTGCAACTGGTTGGAAATCGGAAATTAGTCGGCGACAAGGCGCTAGAACTACCTAGTTTGCCTGTTAGTGAAATAATGTCATTTCAAAACTATGCCGGATTACGGGGCTGGACCCGGACTGGCCGTCCATACCCTGCATTTCACGGAATACGCAAGCCGTCTACCTGCGGTTTTGATTTTACCGATTACGGCATGCTCGGGGGTTCCCGGCCTGGCCCCGTAAACCGGCATAGTTTTGAAATCGCCGGGTCGGCGGGAGCGCGATTGGCCCCGGTAATGGGCCTGGCGCCGGCAAGACGGCCGTTGGGCGGATGGCGGCCCGCGCCGCGACTGCGAAATTTTCCAAAAATGTCCTTGCATCGCCGTCCGAGTTCCCGTATAGTACTTTTTCGCACGGGGGCGTAGCTCAGCTGGGAGAGCGCTTGACTGGCAGTCAAGAGGTCAGGGGTTCGATCCCCCTCGTCTCCACCCGAGCATTGAATGAGGCTCCAACGCAAGTTGGGGCCTTTTTTCTTATCTAACGATTGAAGCCATGTGTTGGTTGGGTAGCATCTTGGCGACATTCCCATTGTTAATTACGAATATGAATGTTAATAACTTTACGTCTCTGGATGGCAAAGCTAGTTTGCAGCGCTAACAACAAAGAGGCCGGGCGTAATGCCCGGCCTAAAATACTCTGGTGGGCCCTCCGGGATTCGAACCCAGAACCCAGGGATTATGAGTCCCCTGCGCTAACCGTTGCGCCAAGAGCCCTTATGAACGGTGAATGCAATTCTAATAAAGGCATCTAAGGCCTAATTTCTTCGCTTCACGTCGTGAAATACTACCATGCACGAGCAAGTCGCACAACGCAAGATCAAGTCCAATGCTAAACAACAACCAATCTAGGCGCGTCGCAGAAAAGACGTGTTTTAGAAAAAGTTAAGGCCATTAATTCAGGGCTCAAACACATTTAACCGCGAAATCAAGCTGATGCCATTTCAAAACACCGCCAGTTTACTACGACTGATCGGCGACTCCCGAGCACCGCGTGTTCCCCGTTTGCAAAACCGCAGGTAGGGAGCCCGACGGTTGCGTGAAAAGGCGTGCGTGGTCGAACATTCCTGATTCATCGTAGTAAACCGGCATAGTTCTGAGGCGCAGAGGAGGGGCGGTTCGCAATCGGGTCCGATAATGGGACTGGCGGAGCACGGGAAACCCGGTTGAGCGGGCGGGTCGTGTTTCGCCCGTGCCGGCACGGGCGAAAGTTTTTCCAAAATTGCCCTTGCATCGCCGTCGGAGTTCCCGTATAGTACTTCTTCGCACGGGGGCGTAGCTCAGCTGGGAGAGCGCTTGACTGGCAGTCAAGAGGTCAGGGGTTCGATCCCCCTCGTCTCCACCCGAGCATTGAATGAGGCTCCAACGCAAGTTGGGGCCTTTTTTCATATTGGCACACAAGGTCAAAGGCGGCACCATGATCCTCCTGGTCGACAAGATCGAAAAAAGCTTCGGCGCACGCGTCCTCTTTAGCGGCGCGTCCTTCCAGATCAACCCCGGCGAGCGCTTCGCGCTCGTGGGCCCCAACGGCGCTGGCAAAACCACCATGCTCAAAATCATCATGGGCATCGACAGTCCCGACTCCGGCCAGGTCCAGTACGCAAAGGACTGCCAGGTGGGCTACCTAGAGCAGGAAACTAATCTGGAACAAAAGGACACCACCATCCTCGCCGAGGTCATGGCCGCCGCCAAGGAAATCCGCCGCATGGGCGAGCGCGCTAACGAGCTGCAGGCCCAAATCACCGAGCTCTCCGAGCAGGGCAAGGACGTCGACGCACTCCTCAACGAGTACGGCCAGGTCCAGGACCGCTTTGAGCACCTGGGCGGCTACGAGCTCGAGAGCAACGCCCGCAAGATCCTGTCCGGCCTGGGCTTTAAGGTCACCGACTTTGAGCGCCCGTGCTCCGAGTTCTCGGGCGGCTGGCAGATGCGCATCGCGCTCGCCAAGCTCTTCCTGCGCCATCCCGACCTGCTGCTTCTGGACGAGCCCACCAACCACCTGGACCTCGAAAGCGTCCAGTGGCTGCGTGGCTTTATCGCCAACTACGACGGCGCCGTCCTCATCGTCAGCCACGACCGCGCCTTTATGGACGCCTGCGTCGACCACGTCGCCGCGCTCGAAAACCGTCGCGTGACCACTTACACCGGCAACTACAGCAGCTACCTCAAGCAGCGCGAGGACAACCTTGAGCAGATGCGCGCCAAGCGCGCCGCCCAGGAGCGCGACATCGCCCACATGCAGGTCTTCGTCGACAAGTTCCGCTACAAGCCCACCAAGGCCGCCCAGGCCCAGGAGCGCATCCGCAAGATCGAGCAGATCAAAAAGGAGCTTGTCATCCTACCCGAGGGCCACAAGCACATCGACTTTAAGTTCCCCGACCCGCCGCGCTCCGGCGACATGGTCGTGGGCCTGGAGGGCGTCTCCAAGTCCTACGGCAACAAGCACATCTACAGCGACATCGACCTCAAGCTCTACCGCGGCGAGCACGTGGCGCTCGTCGGCCCCAACGGCGCCGGCAAGTCCACGCTCATGAAGATCATCGCCGGACTGGAGCCGCCCACCACCGGCACCCGCGACCTGGGCACCAACGTGGGCGTGGCCTATTACGCCCAGCACGCGCTCGAGGGCATGACCGAGTCCAACACCGTCCTGCAAGAGATCGACACCGTCACGCCCAAGTGGACCGTGCCGCAGCAGCGCAGCCTACTGGGCGCCTTCCTGTTTAGCGACAACGATTCCATCGAAAAGCAGGTGCGCGTCCTTTCCGGCGGTGAAAAGGCGCGCTTGGCCCTGGCTAAGATGCTCGTGGCCCCCGAGGCACTTCTGTGCCTGGACGAGCCCACCAACCACCTAGACATCGACTCGGTGGACATGCTCGAGAACGCCCTGCAAAACTTCCCCGGCACCATCGTGCTGATCAGCCACGACGAGCACCTGGTGCGCGCCGTGGCCAACCGCGTCATCGACATCCGCGACGGACAAGTCACGGTCTACGACGGCGACTACGACTACTACCTCTACAAGCGCGAGGACCTCGCAGCCCGCGCCGCCGCCGAGGCGTCCACGGAGAGCGCGCCGGCCACGACCAAGTCCGCCAAGGCCAGCGCCGCCCAGGCCGACACCCCCGTCGCCGCCCCCAAGCCTGCCGAGGGCAAAAAGACCAAGGAGCAAAAGCGCGCCGAGGCCCAAGCCCGCGCTGCGCTCAACAAAAAGCTCAAGGGCGTGCGTAACCAGCTCAAGAAGATCGAGACGGAGCTCGACAAAAAGCGCGCCCGCTATGACGAGCTTATGGAATTGATGGCGAGCGAAGAGCTTTATGCCGATCAAGACAAGTTCAACGCCGCGCTGGGGGAATATAACGGCCTTAAGCAAGAGCTACCCAAGCTCGAGGACGAATGGCTGGAGCTTTCCACCCAGATCGAAGAGGAGACCGCGCGTGAACTCTCGTAAGGCCGCTGCCGTGGCGATGAGCATCATCGCCATCGCCTGTCGCATCTGCGGCATCTTTATGAGCGCGATGACCGTGCTGCTGTGCTTTAGCGGCCTCACCGCCAAGTTGCAGATTGTGGGCTTCGTCGTCGAGCTTTCGCGCGCACTGCCGAGCGCCATCGCCGGCTACGGCGTCATCACATCGCCCTTTGGCGGCGTGTTCCGCTTGGATTACGCCATCGTGGCCGTCATCCTGTTTGTGGCCGACTACCTGCTCACGCGCGCCTCGCGTCGCGTCCGCTAGGGGAGCGCCATGTCCAGCAGCTACCTCATGAACCTGCTAGCCAGCGCCGTCGCCGTCATCGTGGGCATCGTGATCCACGAGAGCGCACACGCCGCCGCGGCCTGGGCACTCGGCGATAAGACGGCCCGTTCGCGCGGACGCGTCTCACTCAACCCGCTCAACCATATCGACCCGTTTGGCACCATCATCCTGCCGCTGCTCATGCTTGCCGCCGGCGGCCCGGTGTTCGCCTTCGCCAAACCCGTGCCCGTGTACCTCAACAACCTCAAACACCCCAAGCGTGATGAGGTCCTGGTGAGCGCAGCCGGCCCCGCATCGAATATCGCGCTCGCATGCCTGGCCGCAGCCCTCATGCACGCTGCATACGGCAACCTCTACGCCAGCATGTCCTTTGCCGTGGCGACGCAAATCATGAACTTCGGCGCCACCTTTATCGTGGTCAACCTGTCGCTTGCGTTCTTTAACCTCATTCCGATTCCGCCGCTTGACGGCTCGTCGATTATCGTGCCGTTCCTCAAAGGCAAGGCGCTCTCCACCTACTACCAGCTGCAGCGATACGCCATGCCCATACTCATCATTGTGCTGTATCTGCTGCCCATGTGGACTGGCATCGACGTGATCGGCCGCTATTTCGACGTTACCGTGTATCCGTTGGCCGAGTGGCTGCTCAACTTCGCAATCGCCGGCATCTAAGGTAAACTTACAGGTCGACCGTGCAAAACGGTCGCAACATGCACCCAAACCGCGCCGCGAAGGCGCCGTCAAAGGAGGTCGAAGATGTCGTATCGCGTGTCGACGCAGGTCTACAGCGGACCGTTCGACCTGCTGCTGCAGCTGGTAACCCGCCAAAAAGTTGATATCGGCGCCATCTCGATCAGCGAGGTGGCCGAGCAATACCTGGCCGAGGCCGAGCGTATCGAGGCGCTGGACCTGGACGTGGCGAGCGACTTTTTGCTGGTCGCGGCAACTCTTTTGGACATTAAGGCAGCCTCGCTGGTACCCCAGGAGGCCCCGCGCAAGACAGGCGACGGTGACGAGGACGACGAAGACCTCGAGGAACTCAGTGCGCTCGACGGCGACGCCCTGCGCGAAGTCCTGATCCAGCGCCTGATTGCCTACAAGCAGTTTAAAGGCGCGGCGGCAGCCCTTGGCGCGCGGATGCAGGCCGAGAGCCGCATGCATCCGCGCGTGGCCGGCCCCGACCCCGAATTCCTTGGCCTTATGCCCGACTACCTGGCCGGCATTACCCTGCGCGGCCTCGCCGTCATCTGCGCCGACCTGGACGGCAAGCGCCAGACTTTCCTGCTGGAAGCCGAGCACGTGGCACCGCATCGCGTGCCGCTCGACCTGACGGTGGCCTCGGTCGATCGCTTTACCATGGCTCACCAAACCTGCACCTTCCGCGAGCTGTTGGACGGCGATGCCACCACCGAACAGCTTGTCGTCACCTTCCTGGCCATGCTCGAGCTCGCCAAGCGCGGCTCGCTTACCCTGAGCCAGGACGAAATCTTTGGAACCATTCAAATCAATCGCGTCGAGGGCGCCGAGGCATACGTGCCCGGCGAGGGCCCCGAGCTCACCGAATAGGAGCGGCAACCATGTCAACCCTTTCCACGCTGGAGGCAAACAGCCTCAAAGGCGCCTTGGAGGCGCTGCTGCTGGTGTCGAGCGACCCCGTGAGTGCGCCCGCGCTGGCAAGTGCACTGGATATCGCCCCGGGCGAGTGCGCATCGCTGCTCGCCGAGCTCAAAGTTGAGTACGAGGAGGCTAACCGCGGTTTTCAGCTGCGCGAGGTCGCCGGTGGTTGGCGCTTGTTTACGCACCCCGCCTACCACGATGTGGTAGAGGCCTATGTGCTGAGCTGGGACACGCAAAAGCTGTCGCAGGCGGCGCTCGAGACCTTGGCCGTTATCGCCTACCACCAGCCAGTCACGCGCGAGGTGGTCAAGGGCATCCGCGGCGTCAACTCCGACGGCGTCATTGCGTCGCTCGTGGACAAGGGCCTGGTGCGCGAGCTCGGCCGCGACCCCGAGCGCGGTCAGGCCATCATCTACGGCACGACCAACGCCTTCTTGGAAAAGTTCGGTCTGCGCTCCACCCGCGACCTGCCCGATCTGGAGCAGTTTGCCCCCGACGAGCAGTCGCGCCGGTTTATCCGCGAGCGCCTGAGCGGTCGTAGCATTCAGTCCACGCTCGAGGAGCAGGCCGATGACCTGGACGAAGAGCGCGAACTGCTCGATACCGATGTTGAAGATGTTGAGGCAGTCGAGGACTTGGAAACCCTGGTCGTCGACGAGACCTCGGAGGATTTACATGACGAGGACTAACGAAGTAGGGGAGACGCGTGCCATGGGCAACGCAGTACCCGCAACCGACGCCCAGCCCGTCTACCCGCATACCATGCGCCTGCAGCGCTTTTTGGCGCGCGCGGGCGTGGCGAGCCGCCGCGGATCGGAGGACCTGATGACCGCCGGCCGCGTGACCGTCAACGGCCAGATCGCGACCGAACTGGGCACCAAGGTCGACGTCGACCACGACCATATCGAGGTCGACGGCATGCCCGTCAAGCTCAACCAGGGCTCCGTGTACCTGATGCTCTACAAGCCGACCGGCTACCTCACCACCATGAGCGATCCGCAGGAGCGCCCTTGCGTGGCCGACCTGGTCCCGCGCGACCGCTTTCCGGGCCTGTTCCCTGTGGGCCGCCTGGACCGCGACACCACGGGCCTTTTGCTCTTTACCACCGACGGCGACCTGTCGCAGGACCTGCTGCACCCCAGCAAGCATGTTTACAAGACCTACCAGGCGCTCGTGGACGGCAACCTGACCGATCGCGACTTAGAACCACTCCGCCGCGGCATCGAGCTCGATGACGGCCTGTGCCAGCCGGCGATCTGCCGCGTCATTAACGCGCGCGAGGCCGAGGCCGTAGCTCCGCAAGGCGTTAAGCCCGGCACCACCGCCGTGGAGGTCATCATCCGCGAAGGCCGCAAGAACCAGGTCAAGCGCATGCTGAGCAAGATTCACCACCCGGTGATCCGCCTGCACCGCTGCAGCTTTGCCGGCCTGGAGCTCAAGGATGTGGCCAAGGGCTCGTGGCGCGAGCTCACCGACCGCGAGGTGCAGATCCTCAAAGACGGCGGTATCCCGCCCAAGCAGGCCAGCTCCAAGCGCAGCGCCGCGCCGGCGACCAACACCGCGAGTCGCACGCGTCACCACGGTAGCCACGGCTCCGCGCCCAAGCGCAACACCTACCGCGAGCGCTACACGAGCTAGGCAATCGCAAAGCCCCAGCGCCCGCGTCCCATACCAGCACGTCAACCACCGAAAGGAAGCATTGCATGATCGTCGCCATCGACGGCCCCGCCGGTTCCGGCAAGTCCACCATCGCCAAGGAGATTGCCCGCCAGCTGGGCTTTAACAAGCTCGACACGGGCGCCATGTATCGCGCCGTCACCTTCGCCGCGCTCGACCGCGGCATCGACCTGGACGACGAGGCGGCCATTGACACCCTCGCCGAGCAAATCGAGATCCGCTTTACCAACGGCACCGGCGAGGACACGCGCCTGACCATCGACGGCAAGGACGCATCGGCCGCCATTCGCACCCCGCAGGTCGACGCCAACGTGTCCAAGGTCTCGGCCTACCCGGGCGTGCGCGCCGCCATGCTCATCCACCAGCGCCGCGCCGCCGAGGACCGCGATATCGTCGCCGAGGGTCGCGACATCGGAACCGTCGTGTTCCCCAACGCACAGGTCAAGGTCTTCCTGACCGCCGACCCGCGCGAGCGTGCCCGTCGCCGTGTGCTGCAGCGCCACCAAAACGACGCCCAGCCGCTCACCGAAGAGCAGCTTGAGGCCGAGGTCGACGAGACCCTCGACGCCCTCAAGCAGCGCGATAAGCTCGACAGCAGCCGCGAGGTCGCGCCGCTCGTTCCCGCCGAGGACGCGGTACATGTCGACTCCACCGCCCACACCATCGACGAGGTCGTCTCGATCATCGAGGACCTCATCAACCAAAGGAGGTAGCCCATGCGCCTGTTTAAGCAGACGCCCGAGGATTACTACAACGCCCCCTACGCCGAGTTCCCGGCGCTCATCCGCGGCACCGTCGCCGTGGTCATGGGCATCCTGTGGGTCTTCTCCAAGCTCATGTGGCGTTGGAAGGTCGAGGACAGCGACCTGCTGTTTGAGCGCCAGGAAGGCCGCGGCAGCGTGGTCATCTGCAACCACACATCGATGGCCGAGCTCCTAGCTGTGGAGACGGCGCTGTTCTTTGGCGGCCGCCGCATTCGCCCCATTTTTAAGTCCGAGTTTGCGAAGAGCAAGATCGTGCGCTGGGCCTTTAGCCGCGTGGGCGGCATTCCCGTCGAGCGCGGCACCGCCGACATGAAGTGCCTGCGTGCCGCCCAGCATGCGCTGCAGCGCGGTGAGGACGTCCTGATCTTCCCCGAGGGTACGCGCATCCGCTCGCGCGAGATCAAGCCCGAAGTCCACGGCGGCTTTGCGCTCATCGCCCAGATGGGTAAGGCACCCGTCAACCCGCTCGCCATCTGCGGCTGGTCCGATATTACGCCTGCGGGCAAAAAGATCATGCGCCCCAAAAAGTGCTGGATCCGCGCCGGCAAGTTAATTTCGCTTTCCGACGCGCCTGTCGAGCTCAAGCGCAAGGAGCGCCTAGCCTGGTTTGAGTCCGAAGCCATGAGTCGCGTCTACGCCATGCGTGATGACCTGTGCGCCGAGCACCCGGGCAGGTTCTAGCCATGGACGAGGAAGTCATGAACACCGCCGAGGCTGTGCCCGGCAAGGCAGACGCCCCCACTATCGAAATCGCTGCCCACGCCGGCACCTGCTACGGCGTACAGCGTGCGCTCGATATGGCGCTGGCCGCTGCGCCGCAGGCAGGGGAGTGCACTCAGGTCCATACCTTGGGTCCGCTCATCCATAACCCGATCGTGGTACGCGAGCTCGCCGAGGCAGGCGTCGGTCTGGCCGACACCTTGGACGACGCCACGTCGGGCACTGTGATCATCCGCGCCCACGGCGTGGTGCCGCAGGTCATTGATGCCGCTCGCGAGCGTGGCCTTAACGTCGTCGACGCCACCTGCCCCTACGTGAAGAAGGTCCACGTGGCGGCCGAGCGCCTGGTGCGCGAGGGCTACCGCGTGATCGTCGTGGGCGAGCCGGGCCACCCCGAAGTCGAGGGCATCCTGGGCCACGCCGGCGATGACGCGCAGGTCGTGAGCTGCGCTGCCGATGCGGACGCGCTGTCGCTCAAGGGTAAAGTGGGCTTGGTTGTGCAGACCACCCAGACTGCGCAGAACTTGGCCGAGGTCGTGGCTGCTATCACCCCGCGCGTGCAGGAGCTGCGCGTGATCAACACCATCTGCGCCGCCACGAGTGAGCGTCAACAGGCAGCAGCCACACTTGCCAACCGCTGCGACTGCATGGTCATCGTGGGCGGCAAGAACTCGGGCAACACCCGCCGCCTGGCGCAGATTTGCGCAGACGCCTGCGAGCGCACGTATCACATCGAGGAAGCTTCTGAGCTCCAAGCCGCGTGGTTTACCGACGCTCACCACATCGGCATCACCGCCGGAGCCTCCACCCCGCAAGAACACATCGAGCGCGCCGTCGAGCGCATCAAGGAGCTTTGCCGCTAACCATGGACCAGACCGTACCCGCATACGCCGCCGAGGTGGCCGATTACGGGCGCAGCCGCGACCCCGAGCCGGGTGAGGGCGCGCTCGTAAAGAACGTGCGTCCCGAATCGCCCGCGTGGGATGTGGGTATCGAGCCGGGCATGCGCGTGCTCACGGTCAACGGTGAGGCGCTCACCGACATGATCGTGTGGCTCTGGGAGGCCGACGATGATACCGTCGACCTCGAGGTTTTCGACCCGCGCGACGGCACCGTCACCCCCGTCGAGCTCGACCGCTTTCCCGGCGAGGATTGGGGTTTGGAGTTCGATGGCCCCATCTTCGACGGCATGCGTACCTGCGTCAACGCCTGCGTGTTCTGCTTTATGACCATGCTCCCCAAGGGCGGCCGCTCCACGCTCTATATTCGCGACGACGACTATCGCCTAAGCTTTTTGCAAGGCAACTTTGTCACGCTTACGAACCTCACCGACGAGGACGTGCAAAACGTCATCCAGCGCAACATGAGTCCCATGAACGTGTCGGTCCACGCTGTGAGCCCCGACGTCCGCCGTCGTATGATGGGCCGTAACGCCCAGCGAGGCATGGACGTACTCGAGACCATCATGGCCGCCGGCATCGAGATTCACGCGCAGATCGTGTTGTGCCCCGGCATGAACGACGGCGAGGAGCTGGAAAAGACCCTGCGCTTTTGCGAGGAGCACGAGCAAATCACAAGCCTGGGCATTGTGCCGCTCGGTTTTACCAAACACCAAAACCGCTTTAGCTGGTCATACAGCGACAAGCCCGAACTGGCGCGCGAGACCATTGCCATGATCCGACCGTTCCAGGACCGCGCCTATGAGCGCTTTGGCCGCCACACCTTCCAGATGAGCGACGAGTTCTATCTGGACGCCGGCATCGATCCTCCAGAGGCAGACTTTTACGACGGTTACCCGCAGTACTACGACGGCATCGGCATGATCCGCTCGTATCTAGACGAGACCGACGACGTGCTTGCCGCCTATACCGAGCGTCTGGCCCGCGTCCGCGAGGCCATCGCCGCCCGCAGCCAGCATCTGCTGTGCCTCTCGGGCGCCAGCGCACGCGACACGGTGGCCCGCTTTGTGGAGTCGCCCCAGGGACTCGCCGGCACTGTCACGGCCATCAAGAACCGCTACTTTGGCGGCAACGTGGACGTGACCGGCCTCATCGTCGCGTGTGACATCTTGGAGCAGCTGCCCCAAGATCTGTCGGGGGTTATGCTCTTTGTGCCTAAGCTCATGTTCAACGCTGACGGCATGACGCTTGACGAGTATCATCGTGACGATTTACTCGCAAGCCTTACCAGTCGCGGCGCCGAGGTTCATGTGGTGTCAACCATGCCGCATGAGCTGCTCGATACCCTGGAGCATATCCTTGGCATTGTGCCTGCCGACTCTAACACTTCCACTGAACCTACCCATTAAAGGAGAGCAGATGAAACCTATCGTCGCCGTCGTCGGACGCCCCAACGTGGGCAAATCCACGCTCGTTAACCGCCTGGCCCAGACCTCGGACGCCATCGTCCACGAGTCTCGCGGCGTCACGCGCGACCGCTCGTATCACACGGCCGATTGGAACGGCCGCGAGTTCACCATCGTCGACACGGGCGGTATCGAGCCGCTCAAGAGCGACGACGTCTTTGCCACGTCCATCCGCGACCAGGCGCTCGCCGCCGCCGAGGAAGCCGCCGTCATCCTGTTTGTAGTCGATGGCCGCACCGGCGTCACCGAAGAGGACGAGTCGGTCGCCCGCATGCTCAAGCGCTGCGACAAGCCGGTCTTTCTGCTGGTGAACAAGCTCGACAACCCCGATCGCGAAAACGACAGCATCTGGGAGTTCTATTCGCTCGGTATCGGCGAGCCCACGCCGCTCTCGGCCCTGCATGGCCATGGCACGGGCGACCTGCTCGACGATATCGTGGCCCTGCTTCCCGAGGAAGAAGACGAGGTCGCCGATGAGTTCCCCGACGCGCTGAACGTGGCCATCATCGGCCGCCCCAACGCCGGCAAGTCGTCGCTGTTCAACCGCATCCTGGGCGCCGACCGTTCTATCGTGTCCAACATTGCCGGCACGACGCGCGACGCCATCGACACTGTCGTCGAGCGTAACGGCAAGCACTACCGCATGGTCGACACCGCGGGCATTCGCAAGAAGAGCACCGTGTACGAGAACATCGAGTACTACTCCATGGTCCGCGGCCTGCGCGCCATCGACCGCGCCGACGTGGCGCTGCTCGTCGTCGACGCCTCCGTGGGCGTTACCGAGCAGGACCAGAAGGTCATGGGTCTTGCCATCGAGCGCGGCTGCGCCATCGTTGTGCTGCTCAACAAGTGGGATCTGCTCGACGACGACCGTAAGCGCGAGGCCTGCATGGAGACCATCGACCGCCGTCTGGGCGTCATGGCTCCCTGGGCCCAGTACCTGCGCATCTCTGCTCTCACCGGCCGCAGCGTCGAGAAGATCTGGGCGATGGTAGACGCCGCCGAAAAGACGCGCTCGCAGAAGATTAGCACCTCGCGCCTCAACGCGTTCCTCACCGACCTGCGCGAGTTCGGTCATACCGTGGTGGACGGCAAGCGCCGCCTGCGCATGCACTACGTGACCCAGACGGGCGTCAACCCGCCGACGTTCACGTTCTTCGTCAACCACAGTGACCTGGTCAACGACACCTACCAGCGCTACGTGGAGAACCGCATGCGCTCGACCTTCGACTTTGCCGGCACGCCCATTCGACTCTTCTTTAGGAAGAAGGAGCAAAAGGATGCATAATCCGATTCTGCTGACCGCCATCTGCGCCGTGGTCTCGTTCTTTATCGGAGCGATTCCGTTTGGCCTGATCTTGGGCCGCGTGTTTAACCACACCGACATTCGCAAGGCGGGCTCCGGTAACATCGGCACCACCAACGCCCTGCGCGTAGCCGGCCCCAAGGTGGCCGCGCTCACGCTGCTGCTCGACTGCCTTAAGGGCGCCATCTGCGTTGTCATCGCCCGTCCGTTCATCGCGAGCGTGGGCTATGGATTTCCGCCGAACATCATGGCGCCCGGAGCCCCCGGCGACTGGATGCTCGGTGTCATTTGCCTGGCAGCCGTGTGGGGCCATATCTTCTCGCCCTATCTCAACTTCCACGGCGGCAAGGGTATCGCAGTTGGTCTGGGTGTCATCCTCGCCTGGTACTGGCCTATTGGCCTGTCGCTGCTGGGCATGTTTATCGTAGCCGTCGCCATCACCAAGTATGTGTCAGTGGGTTCGCTTGCCGCGGCCATCGGACTTCCTATCGCTGCTTGCGCGGTCTTTCCGTACAGCAGCCTGGGCCTCAAGTTCTGCATGGCGATGATCGGCATCACCGTGGTGTGGGCCCATCGCTCGAATATCCAAAAGCTCATGGCCGGTAAGGAGTCCAAGCTCTCGTTTACCAAGCGCGTCACCGAGCCCGACGATAAGTAGGAGAGAGTCATGAATGTTGCGCTGATTGGCTCCGGCTCCTGGGGAACCGCCGTCGCCGGCCTCGCCGCCGAGCGAGCCGAGCGCGTGACCATGTGGGCCCATAGCGAGCAGACGGCCACCGGCATCAATGCCGAGCACCGCAATCCCCGGTATCTGGTGGACTACGAGCTGCCCGGCAACGTTGTCGCCGCCACGGACCTGTCGCAGGCGCTCGACGGCGCCGAGGCCATCATCTTTGCCGTGCCCTCCACGCACCTGCGCAGCGTATGCCATCAGGCAGCACCCTTCATCGCCGCCGACACCCCGGCACTCTGCCTCACCAAGGGTATTGAGCCCGAATCCGGCCTGCTTATGAGTGAGGTAATCGCCAGTGAGATCGGCAACGAGTCGCGTGTCGCGGCGCTCTCGGGCCCCAACCATGCCGAGGAGATCTGCCGCGGCGGGCTTTCTGCCGCCGTCATCGCCAGCAATGATCCACAGGTAGGGGAGACCTTTAAGGACCTGCTCCTATCCACGGCCTTCCGCATCTACCTGTCGCAGGACATGACCGGCGTCGAGGTTTGCGGCGCCATGAAAAATGTCATCGCCATCGTGTGCGGCATTTCCGCCGGTTCTGGTGCGGGCGACAACACGCTTGCCCTTATCATGACGCGCGGCCTGGCCGAGATCAGCCGTCTGGTGCACGCCCGCGGCGGTCAAGCCATGACCTGCATGGGTCTTGCCGGCATGGGTGACCTCATTGCCACCTGCACCTCCGAGCATTCGCGCAACCGCACCTTTGGCTACGAGTTTGCCCACGGCATCTCGCTCGACGAGTACCAGGCACGTACGCATATGGTGGTCGAGGGCGCCGTCGCGGCCCGCAGCGTCAGTGAGCTTGCCCGTTCACTGGGCGTAGACATTCCGCTCACCTTTGCCGTGGAGCAAACGCTCTACAACGGTGTTACTTTGGATAGGGCGCTCGAGATTCTCACAGATCGCGTCCCTTCTCAAGAGTTCTACGGACTCACCGACTAGCGCAGAAAGGCTTCTACCATGGGTTCCATCAAAATCGCTCCGTCTGTCCTTTCGGCCGACATGGCCAACCTCAAGGGCGAACTCGACAAGATCGCCGGTGCCGACTACGTGCACTTCGACGTTATGGACGGTCACTTTACCGGCAACCTCACCTTTGGCGTTGACATCCTTAAGGCCGTCAAGCGCTCCACCGATGTACCGGTCGACGCGCACCTCATGGTGACGAACCCCGACGAGACGGTCGATTGGTACGCCGACGCCGGTGCCGACATGATCACCGTGCACTACGAGGCTTCCACGCACCTGCACCGCACGCTCACGCATCTGCAGCAGCGCGGCGTCAAGGCCGGCGTGGTGCTCAACCCCGCCACCCCCGTGTGCGTGCTCGAGAGCATCATCGACGTCGTCGATATGGTACTGCTCATGAGCGTGAACCCGGGCTTTGGCGGCCAGAGCTTTATCCCGGGCACCATCGCAAAGCTTCACGAGCTCAAGGCCATGTGCGAGCGCCACGGCGTGTCGCCCCTGATCGAGGTCGACGGCGGTATCTCTTCCAAGAACATCGCCGAGGTCGTCAAGGCCGGCGCCAACGTGCTCGTGGCCGGCTCCGCCGTATTTAAGTCCGAAGATCCCGCTGCCGAGGTTGCGCTGCTGCAGAAGCTGGGCAACGAGGCCGCACAGGAGGCATAAACCCTTATGACCGCAGGTCAAAACCGCATACCCGTGAATCTTGACTATGCCGCCTCGACGCCAATGCGCGCCGAGGCGCTCCTTGCGCAGCGCGAGTACGACGACAGCGAGCTTGCCGGCGTCAACCCCAACTCGCTGCATTCGCTCGGCCGCAAGGCTGCCGCGCGTCTGGAGGTTGCACGTCGCGAGATCGCCCGCAGCTTTGGCACGCACGTCCGCCCGTCCGAGATTGTACTGACCAACGGCGGCACCGAAGCCAACCAGCTGGCGCTGCTCGGTCTTGCCGAGGGCGCTCGTCAGCGCGATCGCAAGCGCGGTCGCGTAATCGTTTCGGCCATCGAGCACGATTCGATTCTGGACAACCTGCCGCTGCTGCGTGCCGCCGGCTTTACCGTCGACCTGGTGCAGCCCTGCCGCGCGGGCTACGTTGAGCCTGCCACGCTTGTCGAGCTGCTAGGCGACGACGTGGCGCTCGTGAGCATTATGGTCGCCAACAACGAAACCGGCGTGGTGCAGCCCATCCGCGAGCTTGCCGCAGCTGCGCACACCGCAGGTGCCCTGTTCCACACCGATGCCATCCAGGGCTACTTGCATATTCCACTCGATGTCACCGAGCTGGGCGTCGACGCCATGTCCGTCGCAGCCCACAAGATTGGCGGTCCCGTGGCATCTGGCGCACTCTACCTTAAGAGCCGCACGCCGCTGCGCCCGCGCATCTTCGGCGGCGGACAGGAGGCCGGTCGTCGTGCCGGCACGCAAGACCTGCGCACGCAGCTCGCCTTTGCCGCTGCCGCCTCGTCTCTGACGCCCCATGTGGCTCAGGAGCGCGCGAAGCTGCAAGCCCTTTCCGACAAGCTCTACGCCACGCTTACGGCCCATCCGCGCATTCACGCCACCATGGGTGACTACGCGCAAGCCGACCGTCTGCCCGGCATGTTATCGATCTACATTGACGGCATGGACTCAGAGGAACTCATCATCAAGCTCGACGCCGCCGGCTTTGAGGTTTCGGCCGGCTCGGCGTGCTCGAGCGGCAGCATGGACCCGAGCCATGTGCTCAGCGCCATGGGCATTGGTCGCGAGCAGGCACTAGGTGCACTGCGCATTTCCTTTGACGACCGCGTGAATCCGGACGATCTGGACGAGTTTGCCCAGACGCTGCTCTCGATCGCAGGTGCCGCATGATCGTCGCCGAGCTCGAGCGCGCGCTACTGGCACGCTATCCCAAGACGGACACCGAGCCCTGGGACCACGTAGGACTCTCCGTTGGCGATCCGGCCGCGGAGATCACCGGCGTTGCCTGCGCACTCGATGCGACTGAGGCTAATGTTCGCCGCGCCCAAGAAGCAAGCGCCAACGTGCTGCTGACGCATCATCCCATATACATCAAGGCACCCGAGGCCTTTTGTCCGGCGGATGCCACACGACCCCAGTGCAGTGCGGCCCTCTACGAGGCTGCCCGCTGCGGGGTGAGCATTATCTCGCTCCACACCAACCTGGACCGCTCGCACGAAGCCCGTGTCTGCCTGAGCAAGCTGCTGGGTGCCGCACCCGTGAGCTCACTGGAGCACGTGGACGACCCCGAGGCCACCGGCCTGGGCGCACTTGCAACGCTCAACGACCCGTGCACGCTGCGCGATCTTGCCACCCGTGCTGCCACGGCCTTTGGCAGCGACCCGCGTGTGTGGGGCAAAGCTGATCGCCCGTGCCGCACCGTCGCCATTTTGGGCGGCTCCCTGGGCGACTTCGGAGAGCTCGCCATCGCCGCGGGCGCAGATGTTGTCGTGACGGGCGAGGCGGGCTACCACGTGGCGCAAGACCTTGCCTTGCGCGGGCTGTCGGTGATCTTGCTCGGCCACGACCGCTCCGAGGAGCCGTTCGTTGATATATTGATGAACTCTGCAGTTGACGCCGGGGTCGACCCCCGTCATGCGATTAAAATACTGAACCCTTGCCAATGGTGGACTGTGACAAAAGGAGAGAACTTATGAGCGCCGGCGCTACGCTACTCAAGCTGCAACAGATCGATTTGGAGCTCGCCCGCAACAAGAGCGAACTTGCCAATATGCCGGAGCTCAAGGAGCTCGCTTCCAAGCGCAAGACCTATGTAAAGCTCAAGGCCGAAATGACCAAGCTCTACGCTCAGCGCAAGGACCTGGATATTGAGCTCGACGATCTCAACACCACCGAGATCCAGACCAATAACGCCATTGAGGCCGCTAAGAAGCGCCACGTCGACGGCTCTGACTATCGCGAGGTTCAGGACCTGGAGAACGAGCTCGCCACCCTGGCCAAGCGCCTGGACAAGATCGAGCACACCCGCAAGGACGTCGTAGTCGCCCACAAGGAGGCGCTCGACCGCGAGGCTCGCGCACAGGCAATCATCGCCAAGTTCGAGGAGGGCGTGAAGGCCGACACCAAGGCCGCCCGCGCCAAGGCAGCCGACCTCCAGGCCCAGATCGATGCCGCCACCAAGGAGCGCACCGCGCTGGCCGCTACGCTGCCCACCGACGTGCTCAGCGACTACGAGCGTCTGCTCAAGCAGTTCCGCGGCTTGGCCGTCGAGACCATCCAGGGCAACATCCCCACGGTCTGCCACACCGCGCTGCAGGCATCGTCCATGAGCGACCTCAACCACGACGGTAGCGAGATTACGCACTGTCCGTACTGCCACCGCCTCCTGGTGCTCCCGAGTAAGGAAGCCTAGCGATGACGGCGGCATCCAACAATTCAATGCAACTTGAGGGAAAAACGATCCTGCTGGGCATTACCGGCGGGATCGCCGCCTATAAGTCGTGCAATATCGTGCGCCTGCTGCAAAAGCGCGGCGCACGTGTCAAAGTCGTTATGAGCGAGCATGCCACGGAGTTTGTGGGGCCGCTTACCTTCCGCGCGCTCACCAACGAGCCGGTCGCGGTTGGGCTATTCGACGATCCTTCCGACCCCATCCACCACATTTCGCTGGCGCAGGAGCCCGATCTGGTGGTCGTGGCGCCCGCGACGGCCAATATCATCGCCAAGATGGCCAACGGCATTGCCGATGACCTGATTTCTACGACGCTACTCGCCACGCCGCGACCCATTGTGATCGCGCCGGCCATGAACAATGGCATGTGGAAGGCGCCGGCAACCCAGGCCAATATGGCCACGCTGCGCGACCGCGGGGTGCACGTGGTTGGGCCCGGTAGTGGCTACCTTGCTTGCGGCGACGTGGACACGGGGCGCATGAGCGAGCCCGAGGACATCGTCGAAGCCATCTGCGAGGTGCTCAATCCCGTGCCGCAAGACCTGGCGGGCAAGCGCATCGTCATCACTGCCGGTCCTACGCACGAACCGATCGACCCCGTGCGTTTTATTGGAAACCGATCGTCGGGCAAGATGGGCATCGCCCTGGCGGGGAAGGCCGCTCGCCGCGGTGCCGAGGTCACGCTCGTGCTGGGACCGACATCGCTCGATGTTCCCCGCGGCGTGGCGTGCGTAAGCGTGCAGACCGCCGCAGAGATGCTGCAGGCGGCGCTGAGCGCCTTCCAGACGGCCGACGCTGCCATTTGCGCCGCCGCCGTCGCCGACTACACGCCGGCGGCCCCGGCGGACCATAAGCTCAAAAAGGCCAACGAGCGCCTGGATCGAATCGAGCTCGTCGAGACCGTTGACATCTTGGCCGAACTCTCACGCCAAAAGGGCGATCGCCTCGTAATCGGATTTGCTGCCGAGACCGATAACGTCGTCAAGTACGCCGAGCGCAAATTGGCACGCAAAGGCTGCGATGCCATTATCGCCAACGATGTCTCACGCGCCGATTCGGGCTTTGGAACCGATACCAACAAGGCCTGGATTGTGAGCACAACGGGTACGAAAGAACTTCCCGTTCTAACAAAACCCCAGCTCGCAGATACAATTTTGGACTTGCTTCAAAATTTATAAAAAAGTTCTTGCACAAGTCTAAAGTTTCGGGTTAATATACTCCCTGTTGCGAGCGAGAGCAGAGCAACAAACAAAAGCTTCGGGACGTGGCGCAGCTTGGTAGCGCACTTGACTGGGGGTCAAGGGGTCGCTGGTTCGAATCCAGTCGTCCCGACCAGAAGTTTGCAGGTCAGGCATCTAGTGCCTGACCTTTTTTGTTTTAAGCAATTGCTTAATTTTGATTAAGCAACGGGGTGCCAAAAATCTACCTGAGCGATAATCGCCTTTTGCGGTTACTTGCGCGTTTTGCACACGCTTGAGCCGATTTATTAACGCGATATGAATCTACATACGCGTAGTTGGTATACAGCCGAGTACAGGCTGTATTTATCGCGGCGATTTACACAGATATAGCGACTGTAACGGACAAGCGTGTCGCTGTATTTATTCCAGTAGTTCACTTGACCGGTGGACAAGTGGGCGATTGCAACGATATGCCAAACGGTATGGGCTCTATACGAGGACGCCGCAGAGGTAATGGCGGGGGAGTGCGGCAAGCGCTCTGAGAGCTGCTGTATGACCCCATTTCTCCTTAACTCGATAATTTGTGTTTCAAGCCACGAATCGGTCGAGCAATTGCCAAAAGTAAGGCCCATGCAGGATTGCACGGGCCTTACATCAGATCAAATTTGAGCTAGAAGCACCAAACGGGGCAGACGCAACACCATCTCGTCGCGGCCTCGGCGAGCGACATATCGCAGTCGAGGTAGACATCGAGGAAATCGTCAGATCCCGCACAGGGGGACCGCGATGGTGGCCACCGCACCGCCCGAGGGGCCGTTGGCGAGCGAGACGGATCCCCCGTGGGCGCTCGCGGCCTCGGAGGCGACGTGGAGGCCGAGCCCGTAGTGGCGGCCTTCGTCACGCGAGGAGCGGGAGGAGTCGTCTGTGAAGAGGCGCTCGCAGCCGCGTTCGAGGGCGGCGGGAGAAAAGCCCGGTCCGTCGTCGGCAACCTCGATGACGAGGTGCCCGCCCGCGACGTCGCAGGAGACAGCCACGCGCGAGCGTGCGTGCTCGGCGGCGTTGGCCACGAGGTTCGCGGCGGCTCGCGCCAGGGCGGTTCGGTCGAGCGCGGCCTCGGGCGCGCCCGCGACAGCGGGGCCCGTGGCCGCGTCGAGCGTCACGCCTCGCGCCCGGGCGATCTGGGCGGCCTCGGCGAGGACCTGCTCGCAAAGCTCGGCCGGCCGCATGGGGGCCCTCTCCGCCCCGCCGGACCCGCGCGAGGCCTCGATGAGCAGGCGCACGTAGCCGTCGAGCCTTTCGACACTGCCGGCTATGTCGCGCGCGGCGGCCGCGAGGTCGGCGTCTTTCTCGTCTTCCAGCTCCTCCGCTACGAAGTCGGCGTTGGCGCGCAGCACGGTGAGCGGCGTCTTGAGGTCGTGGGCGAGCGACGTCATCTGCTCGCGCTGCCCCCGCTCCGCGGCCCAGCGGGCCTCGAGCGACTCGGCGAGGGAGGCCCGCATGGCGTCCATCGCGGCGAGGACGTCGTTCACCTCGCGCACGTTGGTGCTGCCGACCGCGAAGTCGAGCTCCCCCGCGCCGACGCGCCCCGCCGCCTCCGCGAGCGGCGCCATCTTGCGCGAGATCACGCGGCTCGCGCGGCGCGCGACGAGCGCAAGCGCAAGTGCGCTTCCCGCCGTGGCGCCGACGAGCATGAGGTTCTGCGGGTTGGGAAGCAGGCCGGCGAGGTCGCGCGAGACCCACTGCGGCAGATACTCGCTGACGAGCGCGCAGGCCCCGCCACCTTTGAGCGGGAACGCGGCGTAGGTAACGCCCGAACCCCCGCCCTCGATCTCCACTGTGCCCGGATCCGCGGCGAGTGCCGTACGAGCCATTTCCTTCGCGTCCTCGAGCCGCGTGCTCTCGAGGTCTGTCATCAGCACGTTTCCGTCCTTGTTCAGGATGAGGTAGCGGTACGCCGTCGGCACGTCCTGCTGCCCGCAGACGCCGTCGCGTGCCAGGCCCTCCGCGACCTCGCGCGCATTGGCCGGCCCCCAGCTTGCCTCGTAGACGAAGCCCGCGTTGATCGCCACAGAGAGCATCATGAACGAGGCGAGCCACGCCGTGGCGACTGCCGCGAACGCGTAGGCGAAGTAGCGCGCGATGACGAAGGAGAGCGGCATGCCCCCGCGACCTCGCGCCCCGATCCTCAGAGCTGCCACTTGTACCCCATCCCCCAGACGGTCGCGATCGGATCGGCGCCGGCCTCGGAGAGTTTCCTCCGGGCGCGACTGACCTGCATGGATATGGCCGCGTCGTCGGCGTCGCTCTCCCAGCCGAGCACCGCCTCGCGTATCTGCGCGCGGCTCATGACCTGCCCGGGGTGGCGGGCGAGGTACTCGCAGATGGCGTACTCGGTGGGCGTGAGCGGCACGGCCTCGCCGCCCACGGCGAGGCCGCGCGCCCTGAGGTCGATCCGCACCTCCCCGAAGGAGAGGGCGTGCGAGCGCGGCCGGCGCTCACGGCGTAGATGGGCCGCGACCTTGGCGCGCAGCTCCGCGGCCCCGAAGGGCTTGCGGACGTAGTCGTCGGCGCCCAGGCCGTAGGCGGCCACGGCATCCTCCTCGGCCACGCGAGCGGTCAGGAAGACGATGGGGCCGTCGAAGTCCGGGCGGATCTGCCGCACGAGCTCGAAGCCGTCGAGCCCCGGCATCATGACGTCGCAGAGCACGAGGTCGAAGCGCGAGAGGTCCATCCCCGGGACCGCCGTCGGGTCCTCCGCCTTGACGACCTCATGGCCGTCGCGGCCGAGGACGCGCGCAAGCGCGTCGAGGATCGCCCGTTCATCATCCACTGCCAGTATCCTCGCCATGTTCGACCTCCTGAAACTCTCGTCGGAATTGTACTAACGCCGCGCTCAGCGGTCCAGAGCCCTGCGCGCAGCCACGGGTGTCTCGGCCGCGTCGCACGCGCGGTAGCGCACGCCCGAGCCGCCGCGCGCCTCGATCTCGAGCCAGCCCTCGCCGTCCGACTCCCGCCCGAAGAAGATGAGCTGGAGCTCTCGGACATTGCCTCTGTCGTCCGCCGCGTCCACCAGGTAGACGTAGTTTGCCCCCGCCCCGGTGGCGTCGGCGTAGGAGCTCGCGTGGCTGCCGGGCTCGGGCGCGGGCGCCCACATGGCGATCTCAGGGTTAGGCAGCACGCGGTCGGCGATCGAGCGCAGCGCCGACCCCCAGCCGGCGTCGAGCAGGGCATTCCCGCCCAGGACGAGCGCTGCGGAGAGGAGGACGAACATGGCGGCGAGCGGCTTCCTACGCATCTACCCTCCCGTCCTCGAAGCGGCAGAACCAGGCAAGAAGGACGGCGTCGGCTGCCAGGGTGAGAACGAGGCTAGCGAGCGCAGTCGTGAGGAGAGGGCCCGCCGCGCGTGCGGCGTCGATGAAGGCCTCCACCCCGAGCGACCCCAGGCGCGCGGGCCAGGCGAGCGGCACCCAGCTCAGGGGCGTCGCCAGAGCGCCGGTGAGCTCGCCGGTCATGAGGCCGTGCGCAAGTCCGCCCACCGAGAAGAACGCGAGGAGCACCCCCGCCGCGCCGGCGCCGATGGCGGCGTTGCGGCCGAGGCGCAGGGCCACGCCGAGCCCCAGCGCGTAGAGGGGCAAGCTGCCCAGCACGATGCCCGCCCAGGCGGCCGCAAGCGGAGCGGGCCCGAGCGGCAGGCGCCCGGCGACGGCGAGCACGGCCCCGAACACGCCGAGCGCCACGGCCAGCGCGCCCGCGCCGAGCGCCGCAAGGGCGAGCAGCTTCGCCGCGACGGCGCGCCCGCGCGAGGGGACCGCCGTGAGGTTGGCGAGGCGCCCGGCAGCGCGCTCCTCGTCCACGGCGAGCCCGCAGACGATGGCGGACATGAGCGGCATGAGGGCGCCGAGGAACTGGGCGCAGGCGTCCGCGCCCAGCGCCGGGTCCCATCGGGTTACGGAGAAGTACTCGCCGCAGGCAAGACCGGCTGCCAGGCCGCAGGCGAGGTGCACCGCCGAGAGCGGGGAGCGCGCCAGGCGCAGGGCCTCGGAAAGCAGGGCCCGCGGGAGAGTCATGCGCGGCGTCGGATCGGAGAGTCGTGTCATGGCCATCACCTCTCCTCGGAGTGCGCAAACCAGGCCGCGCCCGCCGCCGTGAGCGCGGCGAACGCGAGCGCACTGACCGCAAGGCCCGCCAGCGTGAGCATGCCGTCCGCCGTGAGCGCCCCGCCGAGCGCCATGTCCGCCGCGAGCGGCTCGCCGCTCGGCAGCACGGGAATGAAGCTCGTGGGGATGACCATGCTCGCCGACGGCGGAAAGAGCTGCGGCAGCGGCATCAGCGACCAGGCGAACCCACCCACGAGCTGCGCGGCGAGCGGGCAGAAGATGCCCGCGAGCATGCCGAGCCGCGCCGTGAGGAAGAGCCCTGCGGGGATCATCCACGCCGCGGTCACCGTGTTGGCGAGCGCGCAGAGGAGCATCGTGAGCGTGCCCGCGGCCGTGAGACCCTGCGAGGAGAACGCCGATCCCGCGAGGTAGATGCCGAAGACCACGAGGTTCGAGAGCGTGCAAAGAGCAAGGCACCAGAGCGCCTTGGCCCACCAGGCGCGCCCGAGCGGGAAGCCCAGGCCCAGAAGCCCCCGCATCCGCGTGCGAGCGTCCGCCCGTGCGACGCACGCCACCACGAGCGATAGAGACACGGGCAGGAAGAGCGCGTACCAGTAGTTCCACGCACTAAAGATCTGCACGCCCCGGTAGGGCATCGCGCCGAGCAGCGGCATCGGCAGCGCCATGAGCACGGCCAGGCGAACCGGTGCCGCGTGGCGCGACTTCAGGGCCTCGGCGCGCAGGCCCGCGAGCAGGCCGCCTTTCTCGCCCGTCATGCCGCCACCTCCCCGCGTGCTCGTCGCCCTTCCCGACAGAAGCTCATGAAGAGTTCCTCGAGGTCCTGCCCGGGCCGAAGCGCATCCTCGTAGGCGAGGCGCCCCCCGCAGATGATGCCGATGGTGTCCGCCATCTGCTGCACCTCGGAGAGGATGTGGCTCGAAACGATCACCGTCGTACCCGCCGCCGCGAAGCCGCGGATCTGGTCGCGCAGCTCCTCGATGCCGATGGGGTCGAGGCCGTTGGTGGGCTCGTCGAGCACGAGCAGGCGTGGCCGGGCGATCAGCGCCAGCGCGAGCCCCAGGCGCTGCCGCATGCCCATCGAGAAGCGCCCGGCGCGCTTCTTCCCGGTGTCCGCGAGGTCCACGGCGGCGAGCACCTCATCTATGCGGCTCTCGGGAAGGCCCAGCAGCGTGGTGCGCACGCGCAGGTTCTCGCGCGCGGTGAGGTTGGGGTAGAGCGGCGCCTCCTCGATGAGGCTGCCGATTGCGTAGAGGTCCTCGCGGCGCCAGGCGTGCCCGGCAAAGAGGATCTCCCCGGCCGTCGGCCGCAGCATCCCGCAGATCATCTTGAGCGTTGTCGACTTGCCGGCGCCGTTGGGACCGAGCAGCCCGTACACCTCGCCCTCGCGGATATGAAGGCTCACGTCGGCCACGGCGTCCTGCGCCTGGTCGCCGCGGCCGAAGCGCTTGGTGAGCCCGCGCGTCTCGAGCATGTAACCCATGGGTTTATCCTTTCTCTTCCGGGCGCGCGGGCCGAGCCACCGTGCCCGCGCGCCTTACCTTTCGGGTTCACCATCCATGGTGGGGCGCGTTTCTAACGAAGCCGTAACGGCCGTTGGGCTCTTTTGGCGCCAACCCTTCTCGACCCGCACATCATGATTAATTTGCTTAAGGCAACAACTTTCCCGATAGATGTAATCACCGAATCAAAACGTGTACATCAGCCATCAAAGATGCCGAAAAATGTCATATTTGGAGGCTGATGTACACAAATGCAGAATCCCGCACAACCCAGTAGCATCCTCCATATGTCTGGACTCTCTATGCTTACGCTGGATAGACATCGCCGGAACGGGTATAGTATCGAAAGTTTTGTCGTTAACCAGCGGGGGAGTCCTGTGGGCATCAAAAAGAAGATCAAAAAGGAGCTTATCGGCACTTCCGATTACCCGTCGAATAAGATCTTTACGATCTCCAATTTCATCACCTTTACGCGCCTGATCCTCACCCTGGTATTTCTGTACCTGTTTGTGACGGATAACAACCGCGTCATCGCCATCGTTATCTACGCCGTTGCCGCCTCTACCGACTGGATGGACGGTCAGATCGCCCGCATGACCAAGACGGTCTCGTGGCTCGGCAAGGTCATGGATCCCATCTGCGACCGTGCGCTGCTGTTCACCGGCGTACTTGGGCTGGTGGTCCGCGGAGAGCTGCCCATCTGGGTCTGCGTGCTCATTATTGGCCGCGACATCTATCTGGGCATCGGCACGCTTATCGTTCGTCATTATCACCGTCGCCCCATCGATGTCGTCTTTCCCGGAAAGATTGCCACTGCACTGCTCATGACCGGCTTCTCGCTCATGCTGCTCGGGTTCCCCGTTATTGACGGCCTGCATCTTTTACCTTCAACCCTTACGGCCTTCCCGGGCCTCAACGGAAGCTCGGTGCCCCTCGGCATCTTCTTTGTGTACGGCGGCGTGATCTTCTCCATGCTCACGGCTGTCATCTATTCCATTAAGGGCGGAGTGGCCATTAAACAGGCTCTCGCGCATCCCGAGGACGAGGACATCGACTTTCTGAACCCTGAAATCGAAGACTGATTCGTTGGGGTATGATTACGTACGGTTCATTATTTGCGGCACGTCCGCGATAAGTTAGGGGTTGTCATGGACAACATGGTTAACAATATGCCTCAGAATGATAAGACTGCTGACGCTACCTGCGTATTCCGCGTGCCTTCAAGCGACGTCACCGTTCCCGACCTCATGGCCAACGTGCGCATCACCGCCCCCGTTCTGTCCATCGTCAAGGGTCCGCAGACTGGTGCCGCCTTTGAGCTCGAGGACGACGTGACCACCATCGGCCGCGATCCTGCGAACGGCATCTTCCTCAATGACATGACCGTTTCGCGCAGCCACGCGCGCATTATTCGTGAGGGGCTCCAGGCTCGCATCGAGGACTTGGGCTCGCTCAATGGCACCTGGGTCGACGGTGCCATCGTCAATGCAGCCCCGCTGCACGATGGTTCATCCGTCCAGATCGGTACGTTTACGCTCATCTACCACGAGAGCACGCCGGAGCGCATCGAAACCGGTGAGTAGGGCATGGCCGAACGCAACTATTTGAGTATCGGCCAAGTCGTCAACCTTCTTCGAGGCGCATACCCCGATCTTTCGAACTCAAAAATTAGATTTCTAGAGGATGAGGGGCTCATTACCCCTCATCGTACGCCTAAGGGATACCGTCAGTACTCCAAGGAGGACGTTGATCGCCTGGAGGTCATTCTGCACCTGCAGAAGACCCGCTACATGCCGCTCAACGTGATTAAGCAGCGCTTGGAAAACGCTACGGACCTGTCAACGCTCGCCTACGAGGTGGGCTTACTGTCCGATGTTCCGCTCAAGACGGAGCCCAAGGAGACTAAACAAAAGCTGCATCCCATCGAGACCATTCCCGATATGTTGGGCGTCGAGATTTCGTTTATCCGCTCGCTCGCCGAGAACGACCTTATTCGCATCATCAAGAGTCCGCAGAATCGTGAGCTCGTCGATGGTCGCGATTTTCCGATCATCCGTTACTGCTCCGAGCTGTCACGCTTCCATATCGAGCCGCGCAACCTGCGTCAGTACGTGTCTTCCGCCAACCGCGAGTCCTCGATGTTTGAGCAGGTGCTCGTGAGCATGCTCGGCATGGATACCTCCGATGACGAGCGCGACGCCAAGCTCGAGCGTGCGTTTAAGAAGCTTCACGACCTGACGGAGGGCGTGCACACCGCGCTGCTCAAAAACCGCGTTTTTGAGTCGCTCAACGCCGTGGTCGAGGACGCCGACATCGATGCACTCGATGAGGAAATCGCTCGCTCCGAGTCCACCAAGGCCAAAAACGAAGAAACTGCCGCGCCTGCTTCGCACGAGGATTCTCTCGTAAAGCCGCTCAAGGTCGTCGCCCCTTCGCACTCCGGCACCGTCACCGCGGGCAAATAACCGCTGCTGATATTTCGGCAACTCATTGAAAGGTCATGCAATGTACGACTTCGAATCTCAAATCGTCGACATCCCCGACTATCCCGAGCCCGGAGTCGTCTTTAAAGACATCACGCCGCTCTTTGGCAATCCCGAGGCGCTCAAAGCCATGACCGATGCCCTCGCCGAGCACTTTGCCGGCATGGGGATCACCAAGGTCGTGGGTCCCGAGGCTCGCGGCTTTATGGTTGGCGTACCGGTGGCTGTAGCCCTTGGCGCCGGCTTTGTTCCCGCACGTAAACCGGGCAAGCTGCCGCGCGAGACCGTAAGCCAGAGCTACGAGCTCGAGTACGGCACCGATTCAATTGAGATCCATGCCGACGCTATCAGCTCTAAAGATACCGTGTTGATTCTGGACGACTTGGTCGCGACGGGCGGAACCGTCGAGGCAACAGGTAAACTAGTGCGAGATATGGGCGCAAAGCTTATCGGTTACGGTTGTATACTTGAGCTTGCGTTTCTCAACCCGCGCGAGAAGCTCACGCCGTCTGATGACGATGTGGAGCTCTTTAGCCTGGTGACGGTAGGCTAGCCGTTACCCTTAGTTACTGGAAAGGAAGCTACATGCGCACAGCAAACACGCACAAAAACATGGCACGCTGCGCTGCTACGGCAACCCTCGCTTGTGTTTTGGGCTTGGGCCTCGCGGCTCCTGCCTACGCCGATACCGCATCCGACCTTGCCGCTGCTCGTACGAAACTCGAGCAGATCGGCACCCAAACCCAGCAGATTTACGATGAGCTTGCCACGCAGACGCAGGCGCTCGATCAGACTGCCGGCGAGATCACGCAAAAGCAGCAGGAGATCGCCGATGGTCAGGCCAAGCTCTCGACCTATGTCGCCGGCGAGTACAAAACCGGCGGTCTGAGCCTGCTTCAGGTTTTGACGGGTGTCGATGATCTGAGCGATATGCTCAACCGTCTGTTCTACTACGGCAAAGTTTCCGATAAGCAAGCTCAGACCATTCAAGAGGTCAAGGAGCTTAAGCAGCAGCTCACCGATAAGCAGGCCGAGCAGGAGAAGAACGTCGCCACCACGCAAAAGAAGGTCGACGAGCTTAATGCCCAGCAGGCTGAAGCCCAGAACGTCGTAAACTCCCTGGATTCGCAGCTGCAGGCCGAGCTCGCTGCCGAGGCCGAGGCCAACGCTGCGCTGCAGGCTGGCATTAATGCTAGCACCGCCGAAAAGGCAACGGTGAGCAACGACACCGCCGGTACGACCGAGAACACCAACAATGGCGGCCAGACCAACAATAACAACAACCAGGGCGGCAACACGCCGGCTCCCGCACCGCAGCCTGCCCCCACGCCCGCTCCGGCTCCCACGCCTTCAGCACCGAGTCAGTCTGTTGATGGTGGCTCCGTTGTTTCGCGCGCCTACAGCAAGCTCGGCTATGCGTATTCTTGGGGCGGCATTGGACCGAACAGCTTTGACTGCTCCGGTTTTGTAAGCTATTGCCTCACGGGACGCTACTGCCGTCTGGGCACCACGGTCGACTTCATGGGTTGGACCCGTGTGTCCGATCCGCAACCCGGCGATGTTGTGGTTAACTCCTACCATACCGGCATTTATATCGGTAATGGTCAGATGATCCATGCTTCCGACTACAAAACGGGCGTCATCATCAGCTCCGTTGCCGCCGGCATGAACAACAATTACATTTTCGTGCGCTACTAATTTATTACTGCAGCGAACGAACGTGGGCCTCGCGATCTTGAGTCACGAGGCCCATTCTTTTTTTCCCTACCGTTTGCCATAAAATCAGGACGGCTATCTAGTATTCAAAACTAGATAGCCGTCCAATCAATCAAAAAGATGGCTATAATTGTTGGGGAACAACTAGAAAGGACCCTCAATGAGCTGGGCACTTATCTCAGATTCGAGCTGCAATCTTCGCGATTGGCAACCGACTGCACCCCGTACCACCTTTGCATTCGCTCCTCTCAAAATTCGAGTAGGGGAGCGCGAATTTGTCGACGACCTTTTGCTCGATGTTCACGAGCTTAATGTTGCCATTCAGTCGGAAGCCAGCGCATCATCGAGCGCCTGCCCAAGCGTGGGGGAGTGGGCTGAGCTCTTTAAGCTCGCCGACAAGACGATCTGCATGCCAATCTCGGAGGGTGTCTCTGGAAGCTATAACGCTGCCGCTACGGCACGCGATATGGTACTTGCCGAGGAGCCCAATCGTCAGATTCACCTGGTCAATTCGCGGGCAGCAGGCGGCAAGATGGATCTGATCTTCTTGCTGTTTGATCGTTATCTTGCAAGTAACCCGGACGTTTCCTTTGAGGACGCCTGCGCTTACTTCGACAGTCTCGAGCAAAACAGCAAGATTCTCTTTAGCCTGTGTAATTACGAGAACCTTGCAAAGGCAGGACGCATTCCTAAGGCAGCCGGCGTCATTGCCAACAAGCTCAATATTCGCATTTTGGGCACGGCGAGCGAGGCCGGTAAAATCGAGCTCGTCGGGCACACGCGTGGCGAAAAGAAGATGCTCAACAAGATCATCGACACCATGGAAGCCGAAGGTTTTACGGGCGGCGAGGTCGTTATCGACCATGTCGAGAATGAGGCAGGCGCCCAAGCACTTGCCAGCCGAATTGTGGAGCGCTGGCCAGGCTCCAAGACTATCATCATGCCCTGTAACGGGCTAGATTCATACTATGCCGAAATGTATGGGCTCATTATCGGCTACGGCATGGGCGTGGCTTCGGGCCAATAACGTCCAACCAAGCAAAAATACGGGCGGGACAAAGTGGCAGATAGCCCTTTGTTCCGCCCGTTTTATACGTCGGCTAGCTATTAAACCCATTAAACTTTAGATAGCTCATCAGGTACGCTTTCGAAACGAAGGATGAAACCGCACTGCGCACAAGCAGCGACTCACGCGTTACCTGATGCGCCGTATCGGGAACCGGCGCCTGCTCGACGGAAAACGCCGAACGAATCGATGCCTCGAGCTGATCGACCACATAATCGAAGGCCGTCGGGGCATCGTAGCTCAAACGCTGAATGTTAAAGAGTGCCTGCACCGCAGCAATAGGTAGCACCTGCTTAAAGAGGCAGATAGCGATCAGGCGGGCAATCTGCTCGCGGCCATATTGCTTTTTGACCGGAGCAGGCACCAGGCCGACCTTCACGTAGTTATTGATCATCGATGGCGTAATGACAGGGTGCTCAACGCAAATGGACAGCGGCTCCATCCACAGCGCAACATACTCAATGACCTGGTCGCGGTAGAGTGTCACATTGGGCAACTGGTTATAGCGCGGCAGACTCAACGTATTGAGTTTACGCACGATATCGGACTGAATGAATGCATCGGGCAGCACCGTGGGCTGAATATCCTCGGGCTTAATGCTTACCGACGAATCGGACATCGGAATAACGTGTTTAACGTGGTTCATAAAGGTCCTCCGTTCATTTTCTATATTGTATTCTAGGTTATCTAGTTTTGCATACCACATAGCCGGCAAGTAAAAGTGGTTGGACAACACATTGATGCATCGTCCAACCACTTTGTTTAAAGATAGCAACCTTACATAAGATATATTATCGTACTTATTCACGGAGAAACGCGTATGCGCTCGTTGCTGCTATGGCTCCGTCCGAAACGGCGGTCACAACCTGGCGTAAACGCTTGGAACGGATATCGCCGGCTGCGAATAAGCCGGGCGTACGGGTGGCCATCGAATCGTCGGTGACAATGCCGCCGTCAGGAGCCAGATCGACTAGATGCTCAACCAGCTCGGTATGCGGCAGCATCCCCGTAAAGACAAAGATGCCAAACGAGCCAGGTTCAAATGACTCGGTATGAGTCTCGCCAGATGCATTGTCCTTAAAGGTAATCGTCGTTGGCATGGCTTCGCCCGATAGCTCCACAATACTAGTTTGGTACCTAACTGTAATATTGTCCTTTGCGAGTACTTTCTGAACAACACCATCGGGCGCACGAAACTGGTCGCGGCGCAGCACGATGGTCACACTGCTGGCAATGTCGGACAGGAACAGCGCCTCTTCGCATGCCGAATTGCCACCACCGATTACAAAAACCTGCTTGCCGCGGAAAAACATGCCGTCACATGTTGCGCAATATGAAACGCCACGACCGCGATACGTATCCTCGCCTGCGAAACCTGCCGGACGCGGCGTGGCACCCATGCAAGCGATAACGCTCGAGGCCAGCGTATCGCCCATATCGTGATGCACCGTAAACAACGCTGCATCGGCATCGTAATCGATACCCGTAACCATGCTCCATGTAACCTGTGCTCCCAGGCCCTCTGCATGCTGCTGAAAACGCTCGCCAAGTTCGGCGCCACTCAGGAGCGGGAAACCCGGATAGTTCTCGACCTCATTGGTTGTGGCGATCTGCCCTCCCGACATGCCCTGCTCAATCACGGTCGTCGTCAGGTTGGCACGCGCAGCATAAATGGCGGCAGCATAGCCCGCGGGGCCGCCACCGATAATCGCAACATCGATCGGCTGATCGGTAGTCATGGAACATCCTCTCGTCGAAACATTGACGTTCTTTGCGCTCATACCCAAATTTACGTGAACGTGACACTCATGCACTACAATGATAAATCCGTATTACAAAGCTGAAGGGGAGTTATCGATGGACCAGGCGCAGACGAGTGACGACGCTCCCCTGCTCACGCACAGCACTCCCCAATCGGAGCAAACCACGCTCCTGGCTCAACAAAAACCTCTCGTGACCATCGTGCACGCCTCCGTTGGCTCGGGCCACAAGGCCGCCGCAAATGCGATAGCGCAGGCATTCGACCTCATCCGCGGCACCAATGGCATCCCCGAGGATATTGAGATTGAAGTGCTCGATATCCTTGATTTTGGACGTATTAAATTCGACGGCAATAAGACCGCGGCTTCTTTTACGGGAGCCACGCGCCCCATTTACGACCTGACCTGGCGATATACGCTTACGGGACATCTTCTCTGGGGTGGCGGAACGGCATGGTCGCGAATTATGTTCCCCGCCTTCAACGAATATATTCGTAGCCGCAGGCCCATAGCCGTGGTTGCAACGCACATCACAGCAGCCAATGTTGCCGTGGGCGCCCGCGTAATTACGGGTATCGATTATCCGGTCATCTGCGTACCGACCGACTACGAAGTCGAGGGATGGTGGCCCCACAAGGACACCGATTTATTCTGTGTTGCCAACGAATTTATGGCCGAAACGCTGCGTCTGCGCAAGGTGCTCGAGACAAAGATTCGCATTACCGGCATTCCTATTCGCGCCGGATTCGACACGGATTACGATCGCGAGGAAGAGCTAGCTAAGTTCAACCTCCCCACCGACAAGACCGTCGTGCTGGTAATGGCCGGTGCCAGCTTGCCTCAACCGTACGTTCGCTTTCGCGCGGAGATGGACCGCACCCTCCCCTTCCTACGCAGCTTCGAAGACATGCACTTTGTCTTTTTGCCGGGCAAAGACACCGAATATGCCACCCGCCTCAAAACGCTCTTCGACGCCATGAAGCTCGAAAACGTCACGGTTCTGGACTATGTCGATGATATGGCAGCGCTTATGCACGGCTGCGACCTGGCAATTCTCAAATCGGGCGGACTCACCGTCACCGAATGCCTGTGCGCACACCTGCCGATGATCCTGCTGGGCAAGTCCTATGGCCAGGAAAAGGCCAACACCACCATGCTCACCGGCATGGGCGCCAGCATGCATGTCACCACCGCACGAGAGCTCATCGTGACGTTGCGTCATCTCCACGATCATCCTGAGTCGCTCAAGGCACTGCTCATCAACGGCGAAGTACTACGCCGCCCACACGCAGCCGAAGACATAGCCATCGCAACCATGGAGCTCGTAGGCAAACCCCAAAAGCGCAAAAGAGCCTTTTGCCGCTTCTACTGGGGCGGAAAACCCGCGCATATCCGCTAGCGTCTTTATGTCCGCTTACCTGCGGGAGGCCCCTATATATCATCCCATGCTCAAACATTCTCGCTTCGCTGCGAAACTGCGCGTGGGACGATATATAGGGGCCTCCCGCAGGTAAGCTGCGTTTACGTACTAGCAGCTATACCAGATTCCCCACCACTAGAACCTTCAAAGGCGAAACCGGAAAATCTAAATACAGTAAGCCAATGCGACAAAGGGATTGTTCCTTTGTCGCATTGGCTTACTAGAATGTAAATATTTTTTCAAGCGAGTAGCCGCCCGCCCGCCTCTCTCACATATCGTTCCACGCGCAGTTTCGCAGCGAGCGAAGCGACGCGAGAATGTTTGAGCATGGAATGATATAGGTAAGCCCCGGGCGGGAGGGATACGAGCGCCCTAGGCGATGCCGCTGGAGCCGAAGCCTCCGTTGCCTCGGTCGGTTTTGTCTAGTTCTTCTACTTCTATGAGGTTGACCGTGGGGACTTCTTGGATGACGAGTTGGGCTATGCGGTCGCCTTTATTGATTTGAATGTTAATGGAGGGATCCAGGTTGATGAGGATAACCTTGAGTTCTCCTCGGTAGTGGGCGTCGATGAGGCCCGGCGTGTTGACTATAGACAGGCCCTGCTTGATGGCCAAGCCGCTGCGGGGCTGAACGAAGCCGGCGTAGCCATCGGGCAGGGCGATGGCCAGCCCCGTAGAGACCAGACGGCGTTCGAAGGGCTTCAGGACGCAGTCCTCATTGGAGCGCAAATCCAAGCCGGCATCGGTGGGATGGGCGTATTTGGGAAGCTCGACGGTGGGATCGAGACGCTTTATGTTGACGGTAATGTTGGACATGGAATCACCTTAGCTTGTCGAGCTCTTGCAGAAACTCATCGACGTCTTTGAAATCGCGGTAGACCGAGGCAAAGCGGATGTACGCCACCTTGTCGATCTTGGCCAAGCGCTTGAGCACCATGTCACCCAACTCATGGGACGTGACGGCCGTCAGTGTGCGAGAGCGCAGCTCGACCTCGATGTCATCGATAATCTCATTGAGCTTCTTAGTGTCGATATCGCGCTTGATGGTGGCGCGCATCAAGCCGACAAGAAGCTTATTGCGATCGAACCGCTGCTTAGTTCCATCTGACTTAATGACCTCGATAGGGTCCTCGCATCGCTCAAACGTTGTAAAGCGGTAGTTACACGAGCAACATTCGCGACGGCGCTTAATGGTGTTATTTGACTCCTGCATACGGGAATCAACGACGCGGGTATGTGCCTTGCCGCATTTGGGACAGCGCATGGTACCTCCTCTTAAACGATAACAAGGGTACCATGCGCAGCGCGATAATGATTACGAACGAGCAGGAACCTTAAGATGCGCACCGGCGGCGAGCGAACCATGCTCCAGATGATTGACGCTACGGATCATGTCGGAAGTCTCTTGCGTGGAAAGGCCTTCGATTGGATATTCTTCGGCAATCGACCAAAGAGAATCGCCAGGCTGAACGCGAATGGTCTCGTAGGTAATGTTGGAAACGGACTCGGCATACGCGGCGTGACGAGTGCTAAAGACCGACATAGCGAGGACAAAGAAGAGCGTAAGCGCAACGGCGACGGCGACAATCGTCGGAACCTTCAGGGCAACGCGGGCCGGCGCGACTACAGCCTGCTGATTGCGCGCAGGCTTTACGGTCAAAGGCTGAAAGCCGGAGCGGCCACCCTGAACAACCGTAAAAGTGGGTTCTGCAGGCGTCTCGAGCTTAAGGGCGAGGTTTCCCTGGACCATATTCGTTACGTTCATCATGTTCTCCTCTCGCGTGTTTTGCTGAGAACAGTTTTATCAAGCCGCGCGGACAAAAATGTCTAGCGCGAGAACGAATGTTCGGTTATTATTATCTTCGAACAGTTGTTCCTGTCAAGCAAAATTCGAACATTTGTTTGACATGGGTAGAGAGGATGCCCTGATGGCTCGCAAAATTACCAAGCGTCAGCAGCAAATTTACGACTTCATCAAGGAATATCAGCAGGAGAAGGGTTATCCGCCCAGCGTGCGCGAGATGGCTTCTGCCGTGGGCCTTTCCTCCCCCAGCACCGTGCACGCCCATCTCTCTGCCCTGGAGGCGCGCGGGCTACTCAAGCGCGATGCCACCAAACCGCGCGCCCTGGAACTCTTTAACGAGGATGGTTCCTCTGTCTCAATTTCTAAATCTGACGAGCCCACCGCACCTCGCGGAACGGTCTCGCTACCGCTCGTTGGTCGCGTCGCGGCTGGGATTCCCATTCTGGCCGAGCAGAATATCGAAGACACGTTTACTATCCCGACCGAAATCGCCACTGATCAGGGTTCCTTTATCCTTGAGGTGCATGGGAGCTCAATGATCAATGTCGGCATCTTCAATGGCGATTACATCATCGTCCGTGAACAAAAGAGTGCCATGAACGGCGAAATTGTCGTGGCCATGATTGATGGTTCGGCGACCGTCAAGACGTTCTACAAGGAGCAGGGGCGTGTGCGCTTGCAGCCCGAGAACGACACCATGGAACCTATCTATGCAACGAATCCCGTTATCCTGGGCAAAGTCGTCGGCTTGATGCGCCGGTTCTCGTAATGCAAAAACGCATCACCATATTTGATACCGTCCGCGGGTTTACGATGATTTCTATGGCAGGTTTTCACGCTTGCTATGATCTCGCCTACCTGTACGGCTGGGATATGCCCTGGTTTACCCAGTCAGCCTTTCAAGACATCTGGCGCGCCAGCATCAGCTGGGTATTTTTGTTTATCGCCGGTTGGATGTGCACCCTTTCGCGCAACAATATCAAACGTGCCGCCAAATACGCCTTAGCAGCACTCGTTGTCTGGTTGGCAACAACACTTGTCTCAGTCGACGATTCGGTTAATTTTGGCATCATCTACTGCATGGCCGCATGCACCGGCATCGTGGCGTTGACCGATCCCGTCCTTAAGAAGATAACGGCGAGATGGGGCATGCCCCTATGCCTTATGTTGTTCGTAATCACCTGGAGCATCCCCAAAACGATCTACCCTGTCCCCTACCTGGCGTGGCTGGGATTTCCGAGCCCTGGGTTTATCTCAGGTGATTACTACCCCATCATCCCGTTTATCTTTATGTATCTTGCAGGATACTTCGCCGCACACATAGCGCAGGGAATCGATAAGACCGTCCCTAGCTGGGCCTACGCCAACCCCCTGCCGGCGCTCGCCAGCCTTGGACGTCACGCTCTCCTCTTTTATCTGCTGCATCAGCCCATCATTCTGGGCATTTTGGAGCTCGTCTACTCGGTGCGATAACGCTCGAGCAGCGGTGCAATACGAGCCGGCAACTTCGCCACAATGCGAACGCCGTCCTCGAGATATTCCTCATGCAGAAGGGTTCCCTGCTCATGCACCAGCGTGATGAGAGCGCCCTCACGATACGGGATATCAGCGGAGAGCAACACATCGGTGGCAGCTGCCTCGCGAGCAATCCGGTCGACGAGATCGTCGAGCCCCTCGCCCGTTTGGGCCGAGAACAGAACGGCCTCCGGATAGCGACGACGGAAACTCAATCGATCGACGCTATCGAGAAGATCGATTTTATTGAATACGGTCAGCGTTAAACGCTCTCCGGCGCCGATCTCATCAAGCACGCGGTCGACAGCCTCCAGCTGCCGCTCATAGTCCTCGTCAGACGCATCTACGACTTTGAGAATTAGATCGGCGCCCAAAACCTCGGACAGCGTCGATTTAAAGGCATCGACCAGACCATGGGGCAGCTTTTGAATAAAGCCGACGGTATCGGTAATCGTCATGCCGCGACCGCCGGGCAGACGATACGAACGCGTCGTCGGGTCGAGCGTAGCAAACAGCTTGTCCCGCGAAAGTACCGTAGAGCCGGTCAGACGATTGAGTAACGTCGATTTACCGGCATTGGTATAACCGGCTAACGCGACGCGAAACGCCGGTGACTCAATGCGACTCTTGGATTGAACATCACGACGCTGTTCAACCTGCTTGAGCTCACGACGAAGCGCAGCGATCTTATTACGAATGAGGCGACGGTCGACCTCGAGCTGACTTTCGCCCTGACCAAAACGTGAGCCGATGCCGCCGCGCGTCTGCTCCTTGGCGAGATGGCTCCACATGCCACGCAGGCGAGGCAACAAATATTGAAGCTGTGCCAGCTGTACCTGCAGGCGTCCCTCACGCGTCTGAGCATGCAGGCCAAAGATATCCAGGATCAGTGCTGTACGATCGATAATCTTTACCGGCTCGCCCACGGCTTTCTCCAAATAGGATTGCTGCGAGGGGGTCAGGTCGTCGTCAAAAATAACGACATCGGCATCCATGCGATGCACCAGGCCGCACAGCTCTTCAACCTTACCGGAACCGATAAACGATTTAGGATACGGCTTTACCAAACGCTGCGACAAGCGTGCCACGCACTGGGCACCAGCCGTGTGGGCAAGGCGTTCCAGCTCATCGAGCGATCGATCGAGTGGCCATGCATTGTCGCGCCACTCAACACCAACTAAAATGGCACGCTCGGGCTCGGGTGCCGTGGGAACAAGGGGGAAACGGGCCATTAGGCAGCCTCAATACGATGCAGGATATCCTCAACGACCCCATCGATCGTACATTCATCCATATCAAACCACACGATACGGTCATCGCGCTTAAACCACGAAAGCTGACGCTTGGCATAACGACGCGAACGCATCTTAATGAGTTCGCGAGCCTCATCCATGCTCATCACGCCATTGAAAGCATCGATGATCTCTTTATAGCCAATTGCCTGCATCGACGTCAGGGCATCTCCCAGCCCCTGGTCCATAAGACCGCGGACCTCGTCGACAAGACCCTGCTCAAACATCAGATCGACGCGCAGGTTAATGCGTTCATAGAGCACCTCGCGATTTCGCGTCAGGCCAAACCATAACGCATGATAATGCTCGCGCGGAACACTAAACTGCGACTTTTGCTGCGCATAGGAAACCCCATCATCGTGCATTTCGAGCGCGCGAATCACACGCCGCACGTTATGGGGATGAATAACAGCAGCTGATTCTGGATCACGCTCGGCAAGCAGGGCATGCAGTTCTTCCTCGCCAATACGCTCGGCAAGCTCCTGATAGCCCGCACGACGATCGTCCTCAAGTTCACCCGAGGGAAAGTCCATCTCATCAAGGGCGGCCTTGAGATATAGCCCCGTACCTCCGCAAAAAACCGGCAGGCAACCCGAACCAAGGAGACGTTCAACATGCACGCGAGCGTCAGCCTGATAAAGCGCAGCAGAATATGCCACACCCGGCTCTACAATGTCGACGAGACGCAGCGGCGCCGTACACTCATCGGGCGCCATCTTTGCGGTACCGATGTCCATGCCGCGATAGATTTGCATCGCGTCGCACGACAGCACTTCGGACGAAAGACGGGCTGCCAAACGGTCGGCAACATCGCTCTTACCAACCGCCGTCGGACCGACGATCGCAACGGCGGAAAGACCTGCCCCGGGAGCAACCATTAGCGAGGCTCGCCCACAACGGAGCCGGACAAATACCAGGTCTTGGCAACGTCAACGTCAACATCAACGATCTTGCCAACAAGCTGATCGATGCTGTAACCCTCGGGGATAGGCGCGTGCACAGTCTGATTCTTGGGACTCTTGCCCAGCAGGACCGCGTCGTTCTTTTTACTCGTTCCCTCAATGAGCGCCGGAACCACAGTATGAAGCTCACCCTGGTTATACTCGTATGCCGTGGTCTCGATAACCTTAACCAAGCGGTTGAAACGCTCGAGAATAACCTCATGCGGCGTAGGATCGTCAATCTCGGCAGCCGGGGTACCGGCGCGCTTGGAATAGATGAAGGTATAGGCCTGAGCATAGCGGACCGTCTCGGCAAGTGAGAACGTCTGCTCAAAGTCCTCTTCAGTCTCACCCGGGAAGCCAACGATAATGTCGGTCGAGAGCGCGATGTCGGGCATGCGGTTGCGAATGCGATCGACCAGGCCCAGATAGTCCTCGCGTGTATAACGGCGATTCATCTCTTTGAGGATCCGCGTCGAACCTGACTGGACGGCCAGATGCAGCTGCGGCATAACGGCAGGCGTCTCGGCCATGGCATCGATGGTCTCGGGCAGCAGGTCCTTGGGATGTGAAGACGTAAAGAAGATACGCTCCACACCCGTATCGCCCACGGCACGCAGCAGATCGGCAAAACGCGGCTTGCCAAACAGATCGCGACCATATGAGTTAACGTTTTGGCCCAACAGCGTAATCTCACGCACGCCCTGGCGTACCAAACCGGTCACCTCGTCGACAGTCTCCTCGAAGGGGCGGCTCTTTTCGCGACCACGCACATACGGCACGATGCAATAGGTGCAGAAATTATTGCAGCCTGTCATGATGGGCACCCAAGCGTGATACTGGGTCTCGCGATGCCACGGCATGCTCATGGCGTCCGTATCCTCATGCTCATTGGCACGGATATGACGCTTACCATCAAGGAACGCCTCGGCAATGAGCTCGGCCACATGTGCGATGGAATGCGTGCCAAAAATGACATTGACATTATCGACGTTGGTGAGCAGGCCCTCGCCATCGCGCTGCGCGATGCAACCGCCAACGGCAACCACGCGCTTGCCCGAAGGCGAAGGCGGCAGGCTTTTGCAGGAATTGCACTGACCGTACAGGCGAGTATCGGCGGCCTCGCGCACGCAGCACGTCATGAAGACAACGATATCGGCATGCGCGGGATCGAGCGCCATGAGGCAGCCATACGAATCAAGCAGACCGCTCACACGCTCGGAGTCGTGCTGATTCATCTGGCAGCCAAAGGTGCGGATAAAGTAGGTTTTACCGGCAAGAATATCGCGTACGGAACGCTGGTCCATGTGCATAAGTCCTAACGATGGGGAGCGGAACGAGGCAAGCAGAAGCTATGCCACAGGCTTAACATCATCCATGACGACGTTATCCATAGCAGCTCGATTGATCTGGTGAACGTAGATAGAAAGGCGGATGGCCGTGCGCGACTCCCCGTTAATGAGGATGTCGGAGAACACGGGCGCGCAGGAAATATCAAAACCGGTTGGAATCAAAAAACCGCGCGCGATAGCAACGGCCTTAATGGCTTGGTTGACGGCACCAGCGCCGACACACTGGATGTTGACGGGTACACCATCCTTGACCATGCCGGCGATGGCGCCGGCAACGGACGCGGGCGATGATTTGCTTGATACCTTCAGGCAATCCATGAAGAAACTCCTGCATTTAAAAGTACGTTTTAACTGCAATAACTGTATCGTACCGAGTGGACTCGGTAAAGGCACTATTCCTCTTTGGCAAGATCAAAGGTCACGGTGATTCGATCACGCGAAACACGAATCTTTGGGTCGCCGCAAAGGTTGAGATAGTACCGGGCAGCAAGGTCATTAAAGTCGCGCTCCACAGCACGCGAAAACTGTGCAATGTCATCCTTGGCAATACGTAGCCCGCGACGATCCTTCGCGAGATCGACAGGAGCCGGCGCACGCGAGGACGAATCACGCTCGCGCAGCAGACGCGCGGTCACACCGCGAACGGGCTTAATCTGCCCTACCAAAATGCGATGGGCCGTGCGCTCGGACATCTCAAGACCCAAACCCGAACAGATACGGATAAAGTCCTCGGCATCAGAAGCAAGGCCTAAACGATCGACAACCGGAAGCTCGCTCTCGTCATCAATGAACAGGAGACGAGACGTATCGAGCCGGCTTGACGCCTGAGCATAAAGGGTCGCGGCAATCTCAGACGGAGAACCAAGATAGACATCGCAACCACGCAACTCTTCGAGCGCAAACTCACAAGCAGCGCGAATAATATTATGCGGACCGCGAGCACAGACATAACGTCCGTCCTCATCCTTGACGGCCTGGGGCCAGCTGGACTGATCGGCACGCTCACTGAGGCGGTTAGCCGCAACGCTCACCTTGAAGGCTGAACCAAGATCGACACCGGACGTGACCACACGGGCCTCGTCGGTGTTCTGCTTGATCGAAAACAATGCCATGCCACGACCGTGAACGCCCCAACGGTCCATCTTCATGCTCTCGAGCTTGGAGGTAACGCGGGCATCAAAGATTCGCTCTTGCATATCCTGCGGAACGCCAGAACCGTTATCCAGAAAGACAAGCGTGCGGACGCCATCTTCCTTGGTCGTGGCGAGATAGACCTTGTCGGCGCCGGCATCGCGAGCATTACGGAGCATTTCGATGACGATGTCCTCGACATGCTGAATGTCGTGCTTAGCCTGGCGCCGCTCGGCCTCCGAAACGCGGAGGCGGACATACCCCTCGCCAAGGTTCTCCTCGACGCGAAGGTTGCCCTCCCCCGACATCGACGCGATAAATGAGATGAGCTCGTTCGCGTCGCTCATGTTATTTAGCGATATCGACAGCGCGGCTCTCGCGAATCACGACGACGCGCACCTGACCGGGATACTCCATCTCTTCCTCGATCTGATGGGCGATATCGTGAGCCAGAACCGTGGACTGGGCATCGGAAATCTTGTCTGGCTGGACCATGACGTGGACCTCGCGACCGGCCTGCATGGCATAGGTACGTTCGACGCCGTCATGAGAGTTGGCGATCTCCTCGAGCTTCTCAAGACGCTTGATGTAGTTCTCGGCAGACTCGCGACGGGCACCGGGGCGAGAGGCAGAGACAGCATCGGCGGCCTGCACCAGGACATCGAGCACCGTGTTGGGGTCGACATCGGCATGGTGAGCCTCAATAGCGTGGACGATAACGGGCTTCTCGCCATAACGGCGGGCAAGCTCGGCGCCGATGACGGCATGCGGGCCCTCGACGTCGTGGTCGATTGCCTTGCCCAGGTCATGAAGCAGGCCGGCGCGCTTGGCGGTCACAACGTCCAGGCCAAGCTCGGAAGCCATCACGCCGCACAGATCAGAGACCTCGAGGGAATGCTGAAGCACGTTCTGACCAAACGAGGTACGGTAGCGCAGGGCACCAAGGGTCTTGACGATCTCGGGGTGCAGGTCGTGGATGCCGGCATCGAAGGCAGCCTGCTCGCCAGCCTCGCGCACGCGCTGCTGAACCAGGTCGGCGGCCTTGTGATACATCTCCTCGATACGGGCAGGGTGAATGCGGCCGTCGGCGATGAGGTTCTCGAGGGCGACACGGGCGGTCTCACGACGGACCGGGTCGAAGCTCGAAAGAACGACGGTCTCGGGCGTGTCGTCGATCACGAGGTTGACGCCGGAAACCTGCTCGAAGGTCCGGATGTTGCGACCCTCGCGACCGATGATACGGCCCTTGAGGTCATCAGAGGGAATGTGCACGGAGGTAACGGTGACCTCGGCAGTGTGGTCGGCAGCGCAGCGCTGAATCGCCAGAGACAGAATCTCCTGGGCGGTCTTGTGGCACTCGGCGCGAACCTGCTGCTCGGACTCGCGAATGATCGTGGCGGCCTCGTGGGTGACCTCGCCGCGAACCTTATCGAGGAGCTCCTTGTGGGCGTCCTCGCGGGTAAGGTCGGCGATACGCTCGAGCTCGGAGGTCTGCTTTGCGCAGAGCTCCTCGAGCTCACGGGAGCGCTTCTCGACCTGACCGGCCTGGCTGGACAGCTGATGCTCGCGCTTGTCGAGAGCGTCGTTGCGGCGATCAAGGGATTCCTCGCGCTGCATCACGCGGTTCTCGAGCGTACGAATCTCGTTCTTACGCTGCTTGTCCTCGGCCTCGGCGGCCTGCTTGTTCTTGATGATCTCCTCTTTAGCCTCGAGCAGAGCCTCTTTTTTGAGGGTCTCGGCCTGACGCTTGGCATCACCGATCAGGGACTCAGCCTGTGCGTGTGCCGACTGGATTTTTTCGTCGGCCTCGTGAAGACTACCCTGCTTGGCGGTGCGCATGTAGGCAATGGCGGCGATGGCACCCAAAACGATGCCAACGAGCGCTGCGATGATAGGCATGCTCACTCCTTTTTATGGATTCGTTACACAACAAAGCGAACCGTCCTTACGAACGGCTCGCGACATTTGAGTAATATGGGCGCAGCTTATGCGGGTCGGATACAGATAAACATATAAACAAACTCATCACAGATGAGCACATATCACAAAGCAAATGACAGTGTTTATCGTACGTTGAACCACAACAACTGTCAAATAAATGGCCCCAGCACGGCGGCTAAAACGCGGTGAACGGCAGGGCCACAAAACGCATACGCCTAAACCGCACATTCCTCACGTTCGGCATCGAGACGTGCCTTAACGGCATCGGCGGCGATGTGATACGAGAAGCCCTTGCCCATCAAAAACCGAACCAGTTTTTCGAATCCGCGCGTCTCTGGAACACGCCGCTTGGCGAGCAGGGCTGACGCACGCGCCAAATCGTCTTCGACGGCAAAATAGTCCTCGGGATAACCGGGAATGTCATCGAGCACGACATGACGGCGCTTGAGCTCGGTCTCGATTTTACGCTGTCCCCAACCGCGCCGCTTGCGTTCCTCGATAAAGTACGAGCAAAAGCGGTTCTCGTCTAAAAAGCGATACTCGGTGGCGCGCTCGACGGCGAAATCGATCGCGGTCTGGTGAAAGCCGTAGCGAGCCAGCTTGTCACGGACCTCGCCCGTCGCATGGTCGCGTCGCGATAGCATCTCGGTCACCATGGTAAGTGCACATTTACGCTCGACGAGCTGCACCGCCTCACGAAAGTTGTCCCAATCACAGGGAAGATCGGGGCGGTTTTTGACATACAGGCGCGCGACCCGCGCGGGAATCCAAATGGACCGCTCAAAACCGCCCTCAAGCTCACAATCGATATGTGCGCAAGGCTTTTTGGACGCATACCCGCTCGAGAACGAGGAGGCCGCCTTCTTATCGGGAAAGACGACCGTGGCCTCGGTCACCGTATACGACATGAGCGTAACCGCTACTCGTCGTCATCATCGAGCATGGCGGAACCATCGATGGCGTAAAGCTCGTCAAACTCCTCAGGCGCAGGCTGATCGGTCAGCTCGACCTCGGATGGAGCATCGTCGTCAAACTCAAGCCCGCAGGCAAGGCGGACCTTATGCTCAATCTCGTCGGCGCAATCGGGGTGTTCGCGCAGGAACGCCTTGGCGGCCTCGCGACCGTTGCCGAGCTTGTCCTCGCCATAGGCAAACCAGGAGCCCATCTTCTTGCAGATGCCGCACTCGACAGCCATGTCCAGAATCGAGCCCTCCTTAGAGATGCCCGTACCGTACATGATGTCAAACTCAGCAGAACGGAACGGAGCTGCCACCTTGTTCTTAACGACCTTGGCGCGCACGCGGTTACCGATAACCTCATCCTTAAGCTTAATGCTGTCGATGCGGCGAATGTCGATACGCACCGAAGAGAAAAACTTAAGGGCGCGGCCGCCCGTCGTGGTCTCGGGGTTGCCGAACATGACGCCGATCTTCTCACGCAGTTGGTTAATGAAGATGCACGTCGTGTTGGACTTGGACAGCGAGCCGGCAAGCTTGCGGAGCGCCTGGCTCATCAGGCGAGCTTGCAAGCCGACCGTGGTATCGCCGATCTCTCCCTCGATCTCGGCACGCGGGGTCAGCGCGGCGACGGAGTCGACGACGATGGCATCGATGGCGCCGGAACGCACGAGCATGTCAACAATCTCGAGCGCCTGCTCACCCGTATCGGGCTGGGAAATCAGTACCTCGTCGATATCCACGCCAATGCGCGCGGCATACGTGGGATCGAGCGCGTGCTCGGCATCGATAAATGCCACCACGCCACCCATTGCCTGGGCCTCGGCCAGGATCTCGAGCGAAAGCGTCGTCTTACCGGAGGACTCAGGACCGTAAATCTCGACGATACGGCCGCGCGGCACACCGCCGATACCCAGAGCGGCATCGAGTGCCAGAGCGCCCGTGGGGATGGCCTCAACCTCAAGCTCGGGGCCGCCGTCACCATACCTCATGATGGAACCCTGGCCGAATTTCTTCTCGATCTCGGCCTTGGTGGTGGCGATCATCTCATCGCGCTCTTTACCCGTCGTGCGAGCATGAACGGTACGTACGGGACCTGAATTCTTGGCCATGAAAAGCCCTCCTCTTAACAACCTGCATCGATAATAAACGAACGGCTGTTCGTGGTCAACCGTTCAGATAAATCATATGCAGGCAGTCTTTCCAAAACCCAACCAAACGCCGACCAAATACTGACCAAATGCTTGACCACATAGGGCCAAATATAAGCAAGGAAGGCGAAAATAAACCTATGACCAGCAAAAACGCTGAATTTGTCAGAGGTCCCTATCTCCACAATTAAGGGGCCCTAAGGCCCCTTAAAACACGTCTATTCCATAGAGTTGAGCAAAAGGGCAATGCGTCCCAATGCCTCCGCGACCGCATGGGCACGAACACACGAACGGTCGCCCTCATAGTGGCAGCGCACAGAGTCCACGACCGGCACTTCCCCATCAGCCGCGCGATACGCCCAGCCAATATAGAAAGTGCCAGCCGGATCGTCCTCAGTGCCGCCGCCGGGGCCGGCATAACCCGTTGCGCTCACTGCAATATCGCTCTGGTACAGCTCCAGCGAACCCGCCGCCATCTCGCGCGCGGTCTGATGCGACACCGCGGTATAGCGGTCGAGCGTCTCCTGATCAACGCCCAAAACGCGATGCTTGATCTCATCGCAGTAGGTCACCGCACCGCCACGCAGCACCGCCGAGGCGCCCGGGATATCGGCAATCGTCGAGGCAATCATACCTGCTGTCAGCGACTCAGCCGTCGAAACCGTCACGCCCCGAGCGCTCGCGCGCTCGACAATATGACGCGCCAGCTCCTCGTTATGTGCGGAAATCTGCTCAAAAGAGTCCGTCATACCCACCAGGACCTAGACCGAAAAGACGATCTTGCGGCAGTTCCAGAAGTACTGGGCGCCCGAGATAACGGTCAGGACAACGGCAACGGCGTACAGGAAGCGCGACACCGAGTAGATGCCGAGCGTCAGCGCCAGCGGGCCAAGGTGCAAGCCGGCCATCGCAAAGACGCACAGGTAACCGCAGATGGAGACCATCGTGGTCGCCGTCTTGTACTTGCCAAGCTTATCGGCGGCAACGACCACGCCGGCGGCACTCGCGACCATGCGAAGGGCGCTCACCAGAAGCTCACGGAACAGGATAATGAACACGGACCACACGGTCACAGCGCCAAAATCCAAGAACAGCAGCAGAGCCGAGAACACCAGCAGCTTATCGGCGATGGGGTCCAAGAACTTACCGAAATCGGTAATCTCGTTGCGCGAGCGCGCCAGATAACCGTCGACCTTATCGGTGCACGACAGGATCACATACAGAATGAAGGCAGCGGCGGCGAGCGGGCCGTCGAAGGTGCTCCAATCTGTACCGGCAACACTCGTGTGAGAAAGCGCCGACACGATCATGAACACCGGGATAAAGACGATGCGAACGCACGTCACGATGTTGGCGGGCGTCCAAACACTCGTCAGTTCCTTATTGCTCTCGTTTGCCACGATGCTCTCCTACTCCACAACATGGCCGATAAGCTCATAGCAGAAGCTATCGGTAAACTCGACCGTCAGAATATCGCCCACGGACGCCTCGCTGGCGTCCAAGTGCACCGCGCCATCGGAATCGGGCGCCTGGAACCAAGCGTGGCCGATCAGCTCGGCGCCGTCCTCGGTCTCCTCGATGCCGTCGACAATCACCTGGGCGCGCTCGCCCACATGTGCGGCGGTGGCGGCAAAACCGAGCGACTCGGCCAGGTCCATGGCCTCCTGGGCGCGCTCGAGCTTGACCTCCTCATCGACCTGACCCTCCATCTTAGCGGCCAGGCTGCCCTCCTCCTGCGAGTAGGCAAAGACGCTCGTGTAGTCAAAGCCGACGGTGTCCATAAAGTCGATAAGGTCGCGGAACTCATCGTCGGTCTCGGTCGGGAAGCCGACCATGGCCGTGGAACGGATCACAATGCCGGGGATACGCTCACGCAGATCACGGAACAGGTCCTCGAGCTCCTGGCGCGAACCAGAACGGCGCATAGCCTTGAGGATGCGCGCGTCGCAGTGCTGCACGGGGATATCGATATAAGGCAGTACCTCGGGCGTATCGCGAATCGTATCGATAAGCTCGTCGGTCATGCCCTCGGGCTGCAGGTAGAGCACGCGGACCCAGACGTTGTGCGGGCGCACGGCCTCGGCGACGGCATGCAGCAGCTGCGCCAGATTGCGCGGCGAGCCATCGGTGACGTCTTCGTCGGCAAAGTCGGTGCCCCAAATACCCGTGTCCTGGCCGATCAGCACGATCTCTCGCACGCCACCGGCAACCAAGTCGCGCACCTCGGAAATAATGCTCTCGGCATTGCGCGAGTGATAACGACCGCGGATATACGGGATCATGCAGAAGCTACAGAAGCGGTTGCAGCCATCGGAGATCTTGACGTAGGCGACAGCGCCCTCGACGGTGCGCTTGACCTGCGGAATATAGGCGGCAATCTCACGCTCGACACCCAGCACGCCATCGATGACCGTCACAATGCCATCCTCCTCGTCGGCCTTCACAAAGGCAGCGACCTCGGGCAGCTCGTCAGGCAGGTCGTCGCCATAGCGCGACGGCACACAGCCGCACATGACGATGGGACAAGAACGAACGCCGTCCTGAACCTCGTTGGCGAGCTCGAGCGTGGTCTCGATGCTCTCGGACGTTGCGGAGGCGAGGAACGAGCATGTATTGACGATGGCGATATCGGCATCCTGTGGGTCGAATGCCTCCTCGTAGCCCGCGGCGGTCAAAAGAGAACGCATGCGGTCGGTGTCAACCTCGTTCTTAGCGCACCCGAGGGTGATGTAGAGCACGGAGCCCAACGGTGTATCCATGTTGGAGAGCAGTCCTTTCGAATGATATTAGCGGTAGTTGGTGAACTGCAGCGGCTGGCCGTAGTCCTGGTCGCGCAGGAACTGGATCACGGTCTGCAACGCGTCCTTCGAAACAGAGGAAACACGCAGCTTGTCGGCCTCGATAGTCACCTTGACCTTGAGCTTTTGGTCCTTGATGTCCTTGTTGATCTTCTTGGCGGTCGTCTGGTCGATACCCTCGACGATATGGCCGAGCACGCGCACGGTGCCGCCCGATGCCGCCTGCGGAGCATCCCACGAGACAGCCTTGAGGTCGATGCCGCGCTTGATGAGCTTGGAGCTCAGCACGTCGATAATCTGCTTGGAGACAAAGTCGGCCGGGGCGTTGATCGTAAAGAGCTTGTCGCCCTTCGAAAGCTCGATCGTGGCGCCGGAATCCTTCAGGTCATAGCGCTGGGAAATCTCACGCGTGGTTTGCTGGAAGGCGTTGTCGACCTCTTGCATGTTGACCTCGGACACGACGTCGAAGCTGGAATCTTTAGCCATGATGTTTCCTTTCGCGTACGAGCGGCTTAGTAGCTATCGTACGAATAGTCGGTAGAATCGGTGGGCGTCTGGCCGTCAGTTGCGGTATCGGCGCCATCCGTGGATTGGGCATCGGTGCCGTCGGTGGTGTCGGCACCATCGGTGGTGTCGGTACCATCAGAACTTTCACCATTCTCGGAACCAGTCGTCTCCTTCTTGGGAACGGTGATCGTCACACGCGCCACGCCCGAGGTCTTGGTATCGTAACGGACCTTTTCGCCGTTCTTGGTAACGGTGACATCGGAAGGCTTGGACGTGGTGATCTCGATCGAGGACTCAGGCGTGTACTCCTGCTCAAAGGGGCCAGTCGCCTGGGCGCCATAGACCGACTTGCCATCGACCTTGACCTCAATCCAGGCGGTCTTTCCCTTGGCAACGGAGACCTTGACCTTCGTTACCTCGTTTTCTTCCTTTTTAGCCGTCGTCTTGGTGGCGTCCGAATCGGTCGACTCATCCGTCGCCTCATCGGTGTCCTCATCCTCGTCGACCGTTTCGGTCTTCTTAGAGGACTTCTTGGGCGTCGTCTTGGTAGCAGTGGGCGTCTCGGGCGTGGTCTCGGGCGTCGAAGATGCGCAGCCGCGCAGAAGTACCACGATGAGCACGATCAGCAGCAACGCCACGGCACCGATGCCGGCGTAGACGATACGCGGATCGAGACCGTTGTTTTGAGGAGTACGGGAACCGCCGCGTCCACGACTGGAACTGCTGCGGCCGCCTCCCTGAGGCATACGACCACGATTGCTGTCGGAACGGCCGCGATAGCCACCCTGGCCCTGAAGGCTGCGCTGACCCGAGCGGGGCGCAAGTTCACCGCGGCCTTGATAGCCACGCTGGCACGCACGTGGAGCCGAAGAGCGCTGGCCATACGGCTGTGATTGAGAGCGAAGACGCGGCGTCACCTGCGTGGCATCGGCGTCCGCATAGCCACTGCGAGAACGTCCGGTGGAGATACCACGGTGACCGCGATCGGAATAGCCGCCGTCGCCGTAGCCGGCACGAGGGTCACGCGCCACGCCGCGGGCAGCGGGAAGTGCACGGTCCTCGGGCATCGGCGTACTGCGGAACCGGTCACGCTGTGAGCGAATCTCCTCGCCCGAACCCGTCTCGGTAATATAGCCAGCCTGCTGCGGACGCTGACCATAACGCGTTGAGCGACCACCCTGAACCATCAAGAAGCGCCCATTATCCACCGAGGAACGTGAATTGACATAGCCGGCGGCGTCCTGAAAACGACCGCCCTGCTGCGACGTCTCGCGCTCGTATGCCATCAGCTCGTCAAAGTAGGCATTGACGACCTCGCGCGGATTGAGGCCCAAAAAGCGAGCATAGCTCGAAATCATGCCCTGCGCATAGCCGCGCGGCGGCATCGAAGCAAAGTTACCGGTCTCGAAAAACTCGATGATCTGCGGCCTGATTTTGATGGTGTTGGCGACCTGCTGAATGGAAAGGCCCATTCGGCGACGCTGCTCGAGCAGCATGTCACCAAAGCGTGCAGCCATCAGAATCCTCCAAACTCACGATCTTCACGTGCCATCTCGGCGTCGACAGATTCCAGCGCGGCAAGCCCCTCCTCGTCCAACAGGACCTCGCGCGGCTTGGAACCGTCGGGCGGGCCGACGACACCCTTTTCTTCCAGCATGTCCATAATACGCCCGGCACGCGCATAGCCAACCTTCAGACGACGTTGCAGGCCAGATGTGGAGCCAAGCTGCGATTCCACCACAATATGGGCGGCTTCCCAAATGAGCGGATCATCGTCTTGCGGCTCGGCTACTCCGGTGCGGACAATGCCGCCGCCACCAGCCATGGACATGGAAGCGGGCGCCACGGCGGACAGAATCTCCTCGTGGTAGTCGGGCTCACTCTGCGACTTGACGAACTCGACAATCTCGTTGATCTCATCATCCGAGACAAAGCAGCCCTGGATACGGCGGGGCTTGCCCCAGTCGACCTTGGAGAACAACATGTCGCCCAAACCGGTGAGCTTCTCGGCGCCCATCTGGTCGATGATGACGCGCGAGTCGATGCCCGTGGCGACGTTAAAGGCGATACGGTTGGTGATGTTGGCCTTAATGAGGCCCGTCACCACGTTGGAGCTGGGGCGCTGCGTGGCAACGATAAGGTGAATACCGGCGGCACGGCCCAGCTGTGCAATACGCACGATCGAGGCCTCGACATCCTTACCGGCGACCATCATCAGGTCAGAGAGCTCGTCAATGATAATGACAAGGTAGGGCATCTTTTGCGGCGGATTGTCGTAATGCTCAAACTCGCCAGCAGCCTGCTTTTCGTTGTAGGTCGAGATCTTACGCACGTTGAGACGCTCGAAGACCTTCAGGCGACGCTCCATCTCGGACACAGCCCATTGCAGAGCGCTCGCGGCCTGCTTGGGCTCGGTCACCACGGGCACATAGAGATGCGGCAGACCGTTATAGCCCGCAAGCTCGACGCGCTTGGGGTCGACCATGATCAGGCGAACGTCCTCGGGAAGGGCGCGCATGAGCAAGGTCGTGATGATGGAGTTGATCATCACCGACTTACCAGAACCGGTCGTACCGGCAATCAACAGGTGAGGCATCTTGGCGAGGTCGGCGACAACCGGCGTGCCCTCGGCGTCGCGGCCGATGGCGAGCTCGAGCGGACCGCCCTTCACATAGGGCAGCACGTCGCCCAGATTGACGTTCTGGCGCTTGCGGTTGGGAATCTCGATACCAACGAGAGAGGTGCCGGGGATCGGGGCAAAGATACGAACCGACTGGGCGGCGAGCGAAAGCGCAATATCGTCCTCGAGGCTCGAAATCTTGCTCACGCGCTCGCCCTCGCCAGGTTGCAGCTTAAAGGTCGTCACCGTGGGGCCGGCGATCCAGCCGACCACGCGGGCACTGCGGCCAAACTCAAGCAAGGTGGATTGCAGTGACTCAGCGGTCTGCTCCAGCTCCTTATCCGAAGACGCGGCAGAAGCCGACTGCGGGTTGGCATGTAGGATTTCGAGCGGCGGAAGCTTGAGGCCGTCCTCTTCTTCGCCCTCGTTATCTGCGGCGCCGCCGTCCGCTCCCCCATCACGAGCCGCAGCCGATTCGACAGCACTCGTGGCAGGCGCATCGGCAACCTTGGGATGCTTTAAGAAGTCGGGAATCTGAGGTGCGGCCGAAACAGGGTTCACGGCAAACGGCGGCTCGGACTCGTCAACCTTGTCCGGATCGTCCTCCATCGAAAGCTGTCCGGTGACCTGGCCGCGCTTTGCATGGCGACGCGGCAGCAAAGTTGTCTTTGCGGTCTCAATCGGAGCCTCGTCGTCCTCGTCATCGCCCTCAGTGAGCTCAATCTCGCTATCGGACCAAGACGGGTCGGGCTCACTCGTATTGAGCTTGGGAACCGTCTTGCCCTTCTTGGCATGACGGCGCGGCAGCAGCGTGGTCTTGGCCCGCTCGGCTTCAACCGACTCGGATACGTCGACAAACGGGTCATCGTCCTCGTCGTCATCCAAAACCGGGTCGACATCGCCACCCATGACCGTGGTCACCGCGGCGTCAGTCCCCTTCTGGCGCAAAATGCTCAGGTGCGGACGAGCGACGCCGGGAACAGACAGGGCCTCTTCATCGCCCCACGGGCTCGCATTGACATCGGCACGTCGACGCTCGGCAAAATCGGCAGCGCGATCGCGTGCGGAGCGCAAAACGCCACCCACCGAAAAGCCGATAATGACCAAACCAACGACGACAAGCCCCAGCAAGACAACCATGGCGATAGGTTTACCCAAGGCGTTTTGCAAGGCACTTGCGATAAAGGCGCCAATGTAGCCGCCCGACACGGAAAGGTTCTGCGGCGTAAACATAAGGTCGCACGAATCGCTCGTGCCCGGCACCATCAGCGAAAGAATGGAGACGACGGCGATAAAGACCAAGGCGCCGCCCGCAACAGAGCGCACGTTGAGCGGCGAGTCCTCACCCAAAAAGAGCGTGGCGGCAAACAGCAAGATGACGATCGGCAGCACGTAGGCGCCCAGACCAAAGCCCAGGTGGTAGAAACCGGCAACCGCAGCCGTCACGGGCGCTGTTGCCGGAGAGATCACGGCAATGAAGGACGCGATCGCCAAAACGGCGATGACCACACCGGCGATATCGCGATTGGCCGAAGGCTCGACCAGGGGCTCAAACTCATCAAACTCGGACTCGTGGCCCTTATTGGCACGCAGATGGGAACCGGCACCCTTAGCAGATGCCGGTTGGTTATTGGCCTTATTGCCTTTGGCGTTTTGTGCAGATCCGCGCGCCAAACTAAACCTCCATGACGACCGGGATGATCATCGGACGGGTGCGCGTACGGCTCCAGATAAAGTTAGAGAGCGAATCGCGCACGGCCTTGCGAATGGCATCGGAACCGCTGCTGGTAAAGCTAAACTTACCCTTCTCGATCGTCTTCATAATGGACGCGGAGGCATCCTCGGAGAACTGGTCGTCGATGGCAAACGAGACGCCGCGGCCCGAGAACTCGATGGCCTCGATCTTCTTGTGTTTGAGGGAGACGATGGCAACGGCCGTGACCATACCGTCGTTGGCGAGCTTCTGGCGATCGCGCAGGACGATGGGGTCGGTATCGCCGATACGCAGGCCGTCGACGTAAACGACACCGGACTCGACGGGCGTACCGCGCTTGACGATACCACCGCGCATCTCGAGCGTGTCGCCGTTATCGAGGATAAAGATATGATCGTCCTTGATGCCCATCTTGCGGGCCAGCTGCGCATGGGCGCGCAGATGCACGGCCTCACCGTGAACCGGCATAAAGTACGTGGGCTTGGCCATGGCCATCAGGAGCTTGAGCTCCTCCTGGCTACCGTGACCCGAGACGTGGACGAGAGCGCGGTTCTTATCCCACACGTCGCAGCCGAGCTTGGCCAGGCTGTTGACGACCTGCTGGACGGCCTTCTCGTTGCCAGGAACAGGAGTTGCCGAAAGGATAACGGTATCGCCCTCGTGGATGGAGAGCGTCTTGTGCTCGCCATTGGCCATGCGGGACAGGGCCGACAGCGGCTCGCCCTGCGAACCGGTGCACATGACGACAATCTTATCGTCGGGCAGGTTATCGATATCGAAGGCATCGATGATATCGGCGTCATCGATGTTGAGGTAGCCCAGCTCACGCGCCACGCGGGTGTTCGTGAGCATGGAGCGACCGGTCACAACGACCTTACGGCCGCACTTGCGGGCGGCATCGCAGATCTGCTGCAGACGATGGATGTGGCTCGAGAACGACGCGACGAACACGCGACCCGGGGCGTTCTTGATGGCGTGCAACAGGTTGGGACCAACCTCGGCCTCGGACTTGGTAAAGCCGGGAACCGTGGCATTGGTGGAGTCGGAAAGCAGCAGGTCGATGCCCTGCTTGGCAAAGCGGCTGATAGCGGCATAGTCGGGCGTAACGCCATCGATGGGCGTCTGGTCGAGCTTAAAGTCGCCGGTGTGCATAACGGTGCCCTGATTGGTGCGGATGAACACGCCCAGAGCGCCGGGGATGGAGTGCGTCATCGAGAAGAAGTCGAGCGAGATGCCGCCGAGGTTGACATGGCTGCCGCCCTTGACCTCGCGGAACTTGGGTGCGCGGATGCGGAACTCAGAAAGCTTGCCCTCGATAAAGCCAAGCGTCAGCTTGCTCGAGAAGATGGGCACCTTGTTGTTGAGGTCCTGCAGCAGGTACGGAAGCGAACCGGTGTGGTCCTCGTGGCCGTGAGTAACGATGATACCGCGGAGCTTCTCCTCGTTCTCCAGAACATAGGTGTAGTCGGGAAGCACCAGGTCGATACCGGGCTGGGAGTCATCCGGGAACATAAGACCGGCGTCGACGAGCACCATGTCGTCGCCGCACTCGAAGACCGTCATGTTCTTGCCGATGCCATCAAGGCCGCCGAGCGGGATGATCTTCAAGGGAGATGATTTTTTAGCTGCCATAGGTTAGTGTGGTTTCCTTTCTTCGAAACGGGTCTGGAACAACCGACGGGGCGCTTCTGGCAAACCGACCGCCGGGAACGTACAAACATGCATCACAGAGTTGATGCGATAACCACAATATGATACCCATTTGCACAACAACAGACCACCCATGCATCAAAGCCCCATCTGAACCGGTCTATCCCGCCGGTCTGGTCTCAGCGGGCCCGGCACGGGCTAAGTTTCCTGCTCTACAGTCCTGCGCAAGACGGAAAGCACATTAAGTGCTTTCCTTTGCGTGCGGAACTCGCGATAAACTTAGCCCGTGCCGGGCCCGCTGAGACCAGACCTGCCAAAATAGGACAGCTTTATTTTGGTCGGTTTTATCTGGGGCAATGACGCGCATGCGATTGTCAAAAGATCTGAATTCAAATAACTGAATAGACTGTCTGACAAAATCGCAACCCGCAGCAACCAGACCTTTTGCTATTCCCGGCGGGCGCCGCGGGTAAAGTTTATCGCGAGTTCCGCACGAACAGGAGGCCACTTAATGTGGCCTCCGTCGTGAGCAGGACTGTAGAGCAGGAAGCTTTACCCGCGGACCCCGCCGGGAATAGCAAAAGGGCGACTCCATGGTGGAGTCGCCCTTTATTGAGCTGCTTATGTGTTGCTGTTACTCGGCGTCGTGGTGGCGGCGGGGCTTGCGGCCTCCGTTGTCGCCGGGACGGCGCGGACGGTCGCTGCGCTCGGAGCGCTCGCGACGCGGACGCTCACGACGCTGGAAGTGCTCGCCGTCGCCCTCGGAGGTACCCTCGGCGCGAGCCGGAGCCTCGGGCTTGTCAAGACGATCGAGCGAGATCTTGCCGCGATCGTCGACCTCAATGACGACGACCTTGACCTCGTCGCCCACGTTAAGGACATCCTCGACCTTCTCCACGCGGCCCTTGGCGACGCGGGAGATGTGCAGCAGGCCGTCCTTGCCGGGCAGCAGGTTGACGAAGGCGCCGAAGGGCTGGATGGAGACCACACGACCGGTGTACTCCTCGCCCGGCTCGGGAACCTTGATGATGAGCTTGATACGCTCGACAGCCTGATCGACGGACTCGCCGGTGCCGCCGACAAAGACGGTGCCGTCCTCCTGGATGTCGACCGAAGCGCCGGTCTCGTCCTGGATGCCGCGGATGACCTTACCGCCGGAACCGATGACGTCGCGAATCTTGTCAGTCGGAACCTGGATGGAGACGATACGCGGAGCGGTGCTGCGCGTGGTGTGGCGCGGCTCGGGGATCACATCGAGCATCTTCTGCAGGATGAAGGCGCGACCCTCCTTGGCCTGCTGCAGGGCGCGGGCCAAGATGTCAAAGGTAAGACCAGTGGCCTTGTTGTCCATCTGCAGAGCGGTAATGCCCTCGGTGGTGCCGGTGACCTTAAAGTCCATGTCGCCAAGGAAGTCCTCGAGACCCTGGATGTCGGACAGGACCACGGTCTTGCCCTCCTCCTGGATCAGGCCCATGGCGATACCGGAGACCGGGCGCTTAATGGGCACGCCGCCGTCCATAAGGGCGAGCGTGGAGCCGCAGGTCGAAGCCATCGAAGAGGAGCCGTTGGACTCCATGACCTCGGAGACGACGCGGATGGCGTAGGGGAACTCGTTCTCGTCGGGGAGCACCGGAAGCAAAGCGCGCTCAGCCAGGTTGCCGTGGCCGATCTCGCGGCGCTTGGGGCTGCCCATGCGGCCGGTCTCGCCGGTGCAGAACGGCGGGAAGTTGTAGTGGTGCATGTAGCGCTTGCCCTCGGTGGGCTCGATGGTATCCAGACGCTGGCCCTCGTTGAGCATACCGAGCGACAGGACGGAAAGCACCTGGGTCTGGCCACGCTGGAACAGACCGGAGCCGTGAACGAGCGGCAGGTAGTTATCCTTCACCATGATGGGGCGAATCTCATCGGCGGCACGGCCGTCGACGCGCTCGCCGGTCTCGACGACCATGGTACGCATAGCCTTCTTCTCGAGCTTCTTGAGCGCCACGGGAATCTCGCGCTCCCAAGCGGACTGCTCCTCCTCGGTGAACTCGGCACGGATGGACTCCTTCAGAGCCTCGACCTTACCGATACGGGAGAGCTTGTCGGCGTCGCGAAGGGCGGCTGCCATCTCGTCGTAGTGGGCGAAGATGCGCTCCTGGACCTCCTCGACGGGCTGGTCGAGCGGGTACTCCTTCTTGACGATGGCGCCGTTGACCTGCTCCCACTCGGCGACAAACTCGTCCTGAGCCTGGCAGAAGGCAGCAAGGGCCTCCTGGCCAAACTTCATGGCGGCGAGCATGTCGTCCTCGGAGATCTCCTCGGCGCCGGCCTCGACCATCGAGATGAAGTCGGCGGAGCCACCCAGCTCCAGGTCCAGATCGGAGTTCTCGCGCTCCTCATAGGTGGGGTTGACGATAAACTCGCCGGTCTCCACGTTGCGGCCGATGCGCACGCAGGCAAGCGGACCCTCGAAGGGCACGCCGCCGAGCGTCATGGCCAGGGAGGCACCCATGACGTTGATGACGTCGAAGGGGTTGACCTGGTCGGCGACGAGCGAGGTGGCGACAATGTGCACCTCGTTGCGGAAGCCGTCCGGGAAGCTCGGGCGAATCGGACGGTCAATCATGCGCGCGGTGAGCGTGGCCTTCTCGCTGGGACGGCCCTCACGCTTGAGGTAACCACCCGGGATGCGGCCGGCTGCGTACATCTTCTCGTTGAAGTCGACGGTCAGCGGGAAGAAGTCGTAGTTCTTGCGCTCCTTGGAGACAACCACGGTGTCGAGCATCGTGGTGTCGCCCTGCTTGACCAGGCAGGCGCCGGTGGCCTGCTTGGCAAGCTCGCCGGACTCAAAGGTGTAGGTCTTGCCGTACAGCTCAAAGGTCTTGGATACGAGTGTCATTGTTCTCCTTTACCCCACAGGCCCCTTGCCTGTGGGCTTCTCAAGTGACGCGGGCCCCCTGCCCCCGCCACGCTTCAGAGCGTGATTGTTCGCGCCCTTACACAAAAAGAGCGCCCCGCTGCGCAGGACGCTCTTAGCATGTACAAATCCTTACTGGATGTTGTCGCGGATGCCCAGAGCCTTGATGAGCTCACGGTACTCGACGATGTCGTTCTTCTTGATGTAGGAGAGAAGACGACGACGACGGCCGACGAGCATGAGCAGGCCACGACGGGTGTGGAAGTCCTTCTGGTGGGACTTCATGTGCTCGGTCAGCTCCTTGATGCGCTCGGACAGGATGGCGACCTGAACCTTGGGGTTGCCGGTGTCGACCGGGGTGTTACCGAACTGGGCAGTCAGCTCAGCCTTGCGCTCTTTGGAAACAGTCATTGTTTCACCTTTCGTTTCTTGTCGCCCGCGGGCGACACTATTCGCCTCGGACTGGGAAGCCGTCGGTGGAGCGAGCATCCAAGGTCGAGGTACCAACAGGTCGGTATGTTACCACAAGCAGACCGCCCATGCGCATCATCACCGACCCAACATGAATTCCATCGCACGGAGGCGCTGGTCGGTGTGCGTCGCAGCCCACACATGCGAAAGCCCGAGCAAGAACGCCGCCGTATGCGGGTCGATTCGCTCGACCATGAGTGCATCGAAGGTCATGGACATGAGGGCGCGCAGCCACTCGACCTCACCGGTCGAAACCAGCTCGGCACCCGGAACGCTCGACGCGCACGAACCGCACATGAGCCCGCCCGCCTGGGGCGAAAAGTACGACAGCATGGGGTCTCCGCACAGCACGCAGGCCGAAAAATCGGGTCGATAGCCCACGTGCGACAGAAGTTTAAAGACAAAGGCCGCCACGAGCAGGTCCATATGTGCCGAGTCGAGCCCACAGCCGACAAGCGTGAGCGCCCGCTGCGTGATGGCAAAGGTAAACGGGTCCTCGGCGTCCTCGAATGAGCACACGCGCGCGACCTCGGCAATCGCGCTTGCGGCGCAGGTCGTCTCGTAATCGGGCGCGGCGCCAACCGGCGCTTCCAAAAGCTCGGCCTGAGAAACAACGTCGAGCGAGCGTCCATGTGCGAGCAGCATATCGACGGTACAGAATAATTCGCAGCGCGCCGCCAAGCGCCCACCGGGTTTGCGGGCCCCCTTTGCCACGGCACGAACCTGACGACCCCGCTCGTCAAGCATCGTCAGAATCAGATCGGTCTCTTTGAGCTTGGTCTTGTCGAGCACGAGCACCTTCGTGCGATATGTCCGGGAGCCTGCCATGCGCGCTGCGCGTCCTTAGTCCTCGGCGTTGTAGCCAAAGCGGCGAATCTGGGCCTCGTCGTCACGCCAGCCGGCCTTGACCTTCACGTCCAGCTCCAAAAAGACCTGCGTGCCAAAAATGCGCTCAAGATCGCGACGGGCGTCGATACCGATATGCTTGATCATCTCGCCGCCCTTGCCGATGATGATGCCCTTTTGGCCCTCGCGCTCGACGTAAATAGTGGCGTGCACGCGCAGCACCTTCTTGGTCTGCTCGAGCGCGTCGCAGATTACGCCAACGGAGTGAGGGATCTCATCACGGGTGCGGCGCAAGACCTTCTCGCGCACAAACTCGGCAACGAGCGTCTCGTCAGAAGCGTCGGTACCCATGTCCTCGGGGAACCAACGCGGGCCCTCGGGCAAAAAGTGCGCAACGGTCTCGATAAAGGCATCGACGTTGAAGTTCTTGACCGACGACGTCACGATCTCGTCGTCAAAGTCCATAAGCTCGTGGGCTGCCTTAAGCTGCTCCATGACCTGTGCGGGGTCGGCCTCATCGGCCTTGGTGAGCACCAGGACCTTCTTGGAACGGGCATTCTTGACACGCTCGGCAACCCAGGCGTCTCCCCTGCCGATCGGTTTGGTGGCATCAATCAAAAACGCGACAACATCGACATCGTTCAGCTCGAACAGCGCGCTCTTGTTCAGCTCGGACCCTAGACCGTCCTTGGGCTTGTGGATACCCGGGGTATCGACAAAGACCAGCTGGTAGCCGGGGCGGTTGACGACGGCGCGCATGCGGCGGCGGGTCGTCTGGGCCACCGGCGAGGTGATGGCGACCTTTTTGCCATAGCAGGCGTTGAGCAGCGTTGACTTACCGGCGTTGGGGCGGCCGACCAAGGCCACGAAGCCACTGCGGAAACCGGGCTCAACGTCGCCAAAGCCCGCGAGGCTGTCGTCCTCATCGCACAGGGCGTCGAGCTCCTCGTCGCTCATGCCCTCAAACGGGTCGAACTCCTCGACTTCCTCATAGGCCTCGGTCGCCTTAGCATCCGGGGACTCGTCGTCCAAAATCTCATCGGTAGACTGCATATTGTCGGACATGGGAATCCCTTTCTAAATAAAGCCGAGCGCGTGGGCAAATACCAGCACGCCCACAATCGCGGCGGTGATGGAAAGAACGTATACAGAGGCGGCGGCGATGTCCTTGGCGCGTTTTGCCAGCGGATGGAGCTCCTGGGTCGCCAGATCGACAATGGCCTCCATGGCGGTATTGCACAGCTCGCCGTGAATCACCAGGCCGCAGCAGATGATAATCGTGGCCCACTCGGCAATGTCGAGCCCCACGATGCAGCCGGCAATGACGGTGCACACGCCCGCCACGAGCATGACCTTAATGTTGCGCTCGGTCTTGACGGCGGTGACGAAGCCCTCCATGGCGTAGGAGAACGACTTTAAAAAGGACGGATGGTCCTTGTTCGATCCGGGAATCATAAACGGCTCCTAGTCGTGGGCATGATTGGTGATGGGGCCGACGTGAACCAGTTTGGGATCCTCGCCGCGCTCGAGCGCCAGATCGCGCAGGATAGCGTCCTCGCGGGCCTCCATAACCTCGGCCTCGTCGTCCTCGATGTGGTCATAGCCCAGCAGGTGCAGCATGCCGTGAACGAGCATCAGACGGCACTCGTCAGCGGGGCTATTGCCAAAACCGGGGGCCTGACGGGCAATAACCTGCGGGGCCAAGATGATATCGCCGAGCTCGAGCGTCTCATCGGCGGGAATGTCATCGTCAAAGGCCGAATCGCACTCAAACGAGAGCACATCGGTGGTGCGGTCGATACCGCGCCACTCGTGGTTGAGCTCGTGCATCTCGTCCTCGTCGACATACGAAAGGGAAATCTCGACTTCACGCTCAACGCCCTCGGCGGCAAGCACGACCTCGCAGATGTGCTCCACCTCCTGAGCATCGAGCAGCGTATCGAGCTCGGCATCGTTGCTGATCAATACACTCAACGGGACTCCTTTCGGTCGCGTGAGCGTTGCTCACGCACGTCATCATAAGCATCATATGCCTCAACGATACAACCCACTAGGGCATGACGCACCACGTCGGCACGCTCGAGGTGAGAAAATGCCACATCGTCGACACGGCCCAAAATCTTCTCGACATCCGCCAAGCCACCACGACGACCCACCAGGTCGCGCTGGCTGAGGTCGCCGGTAATCACGAACTTGGAGTTGAATCCAAGGCGTGTCAGGAACATCTTCATCTGCTCGGGCGTGGTATTTTGCGCCTCGTCGAGCACCACGAAAGCATCGCTCAGCGTACGACCGCGCATGTAGGCGAGCGGGGCGATCTCGATCACGCCGCGCTCCATAAGCTCATCGGTGCGCTCACGATCCATCATGTCAAAAAGGGCATCGTAGAGCGGGCGCATGTACGGATCGATCTTTTCCTCGAGGGTGCCGGGCAAAAAGCCCAGGTTCTCCCCTGCTTCGACAACCGGACGCGTCAAGATCAAACGGCCCACCTCATGGCGCTTGAGCGCGGCAACGGCGAGCGCCATGGCCAGATAGGTCTTACCGGTACCGGCAGGACCCAAGCCAAAGGTGATGGTATGCGAGCGAATGGCATCCACATAGCGCTTTTGCCCAAGCGTCTTGGGACGAATGACGCGACCGCGATACGAAAGCAGCACGTCATCGCGAAGCGATGTGGCCTCATGCTCGCCGTCGCGCAAGACGGCCAGGCAACGCGAGACATCGTCGGCAGACAGGGTACGACCGGCCGCCGCCTCGCGAAAAGCATGTTCGAAAAAGCGAGCCACGAGCTCGACCTCGTCCGGGTCGCCGCTCACGGAGATCCTATCGCCACGGGCGACCACGTGAGCGCGAACCAAGCTCTCGAGCGCACGAAGGACGCCGTCGCCGGCGCCCAAAACACGCGAGGGATCAACTCCCTCGGGAACGGTAAGTCTAATCTTCGAGGCTTCCATGGACCTCCCTGCGCGCATGGACCAAGCCGGAATCATCGACTCCGATGATAGCAACATCGAGCAGGCACGGGGCTGTAAGTCCACAGGTATCGTCAAGACGGGCATGATGGAACGAACCGAGCGTCAGGTTGTCACCATACTCGAGCACGGCGCGCTCAACGGTGCCCACGCGACGACGAGCGTCGGCGATAGCGAGCTCCTGCGCCGCGTCTCGCATACGGCGGCTGCGCTCGGCCATAACCTCGGGCGGCACCTGGTCGGGCATGTCGGCAGCAAGGGTACCGGGACGCTTACTGTAGCGGAACACGTGCATACGCGAGAACCCCACGCGGCGGCACAGCGCCAGCGACTCCTCGAACTCCTCGTCCGTCTCACCAGGAAAACCGACGATGACGTCGCACGAAAGAGACGCCTGCGGCAGGATGGCGCGAATCATGCGCACCGTGTCCTCAAAGGCCTCGGCACTATAGGGACGACCCATGCGATGCAGCGTCGCCGTACAGCCGGACTGTACGGGCAGGTGCAAAAACGGGGCAATACGCTGCGGATAGCGCGCCATAACCTTAAGCAGGCGCTCAGAGATATCCATGGGTTCGACCGAGGAAATGCGCACATGCGCAATAGTCGTGCGCTCCATGATGGCCTCGAGCAGCTCATCGATTTCGACATGCTCGTCGGTCGCGCTCTTGCCATCGTAGGCACCCAGGTTCACACCGGTCAGCACCACCTCGGGCACGCCGGCCTCCTGGGCCTCGCGAACTTGCTCAAGCACGGACTCGACGGGCACGGAACGCTCGGGACCGCGGGCCTTCCACACGATGCAATAGGTGCAACGGTGGTTGCAGCCATCCTGGATCTTCACACCCAGACGCGAGCGACCCAGAGCGTCGACCACATCGCTGTCGCTGCAGGCGGCCACACTATCGGATTCGACACCCAGCACATCGCAGACACGTTCGGCGACATCGATCTTAGACGGCTCGGCAATCACGCGATCCGAAAGCTCCAACAGCTCCTCGGGATGCAAATTGACCACGCATCCGGTCACGACTACATAGGGCTCATTTGGATGGGCCAGCGCATGACGGACGGCCTTACGGGTCTTGGCCTCGGCCTCGCCCGTAACGGCACAGGTGTTAATGACGATCAGGTCGGCATCCTGGGGCTCCACCATAGCAAAACCCAGGCGCATAAGATCGGCAGTGATACGGTCAGACTCAACCCGGTTGACACGGCAGCCGAGGTTGACGACGGAAATATGGGGTGCGAGCACGCGGGCTCCTTAATCGAGGATATCGTCGAGGGCACTCTTGATACGGTCGGTCACCGACTTCTTACCGGAAGCGACGTCATCGCCCATCTCATCGGCAAAAGCACGGAGCAGCTCGCGCTGCTTATTGGAAAGATTGGTGGGAACGACCACGCGCAGTTGCACGATCAAGCGGCCACGCGAACCGCCACCGCCAATGCGCGGCATGCCGTAATTATTGACGCTCACGGTGTCGCCGTACTGGGCGCCGGCGGGGACGCACACCTTAACGACCTCGTCGGGCATAATGCCCTCGACATCGATCTCGCAGCCGAGCGCAGCCTGCGCAATCGAGATATCGCTCACCAGGTACAGGTCGTCACCGTTGCGCTTAAAGCGCTCATGGTCGGCAACGCGCACGTTGACAATCAAGTCGCCCGAAGGCTCGCCGCGAAGACCGGCCTCGCCAAAGCCGCTCACACGCAGCTGTCGACCGGTCGAAACGCCGGCGGGAATATCGATGTCAATCTTTTCATGCGAAGGCGTGCGGCCCTGACCATCGCAGGTCTCGCAGGGATGGTCGATAACCGTGCCCTCGCCATGGCAGTCGGGGCAAGGCGAGGAAGACTGAACCTGGCCCAAAAACGATCGCTGAACCGTCGTGACATAGCCCGTGCCGTGGCAGCGGCCGCACTGCTTTTCCTGTGCGCCCTCTGCCCTACCGGTGCCATTGCAGTCCTCGCAAGGAGCAAAGCGGTCATAGCTGATTGTCTTTTTGCAGCCGAGCGCCGCCTCCTCGAGCGTCACCGAAAGCGAGATGGCCATGTCACGACCGCGACGACGCTCGCGACGGCTGCGGGCGCCACCGCCGGCACCGCCGCCAAAAAACGACGAGAACAAGTCGTCCATGCCCATACCACCAAAGATATCGTTGATATCGACGTAGCCCGAACCACCAGGGCCGTCGGCAGTGCCGTAACGGTCGTAGTTAGCACGCTTCTGCTCATCGGAAAGAACGGAATAGGCCTCGTTGAGCTCCTTGAACTTGGCCTCGGCCTCGGGGTCGTCCGAAACGTCCGGGTGTACGGTACGGGCCTTCTTTAGAAACGCGCGCTTAATCGTCCGCGCGTCGGCATCCTTGTCGACGCCAAGTACCTCGTAGTAATCCCTATTTTCCGACACGACCGAATCCTTCCGACTTTCATTATTGTCACAGTGCGTCCTATACCCAAGCTGGGCCAACCGCAAACAGAGGGTTTGATGTTATTGCATTCCGTAAGGCGAAAGCATGGCCCGTTGCGAGCAGCTCGCGAACCAAACCGACACGAGCGCGAACATGAAGCCATTGGCAAAACCGTTGGCAAACTGCATCGCACCGCGCTTCCACCACAGCAGGCTGCGATGAAGCACGCCGTCCGAAAGCACCATGAACAGGCCCATGGTAAACGGAATAAAGCACATCACAGCAAAGGCCGAGAACACGCCCGAGATGGCCGAGAGTACCAAAAACGGCGCCACGATGCCCATCAGGTAAAAACCGGTACGAGCTTTGCCTTCCAAGCGCTCGGACTCGACATGGGCACGGCCGACTAGATCACCGCCAGCGGCACCGTTAGTGCCGGCGTGACCCATGCCGCTAATGCGGACCTCGTCGCCATCGTGCGTGCCGGCAGGAAACTCAATCGTCTGCTCGGAGGTTACGCGAGTACGACCGCTGCCACCGCAATCGGGGCAGGGGTCGGCCACGACCTTACCGGAACCGCCGCACTCGGGGCAGACCGACTGGAACGTGCCCGCACCAAACAGGAAGGACAAGTCGACGTCGATGTGCCCGCGGCCACCGCAGCTCGGGCAGGTATGGGCATGCTCGGAGGAGACAGAACCCGAGCCGCCGCAGTGACCACAGGTATCGAAGCGCGTATAGCGGACGGTCTTGCGGGCACCGTCCTTGGCCTCCTTGGCGTCCAGTTTGATATCGACGACCACGTTGGCGCCGTTCTCGGGATTGTAGGCAGCCTGGCCGCGACGCTGCTGGCCCCAGGCACCGCCAAAAGGAAAGCCGCCCTCAAAGGGATTGCCATAGCCCGTGTTGCCGGCATAGCCGCCACCATAGGGCGAAGCCGTAGGGGCACCGGCAAAGGGATTGCCAGAACGCATGGCATCGTAGCGCGCACGTTTTTGCTCATCCGAAAGCACGGCGTAGGCCTCGGAAACCTCTTTAAACTTTTCCTCGGCATCCGGCTCTTTGTTGACGTCCGGATGGAGCTTACGGGCCTTTTGCTGGAAGGCCTTTTGAATATCACGCGAGGTGGCGTCCTTGGAGACACCTAGAATCTCGTAGTAATCTTTTTCGTTCATCGTCGCCATGCGCGGCAACCTCCTGCTCACAGCAGCGTATATATTCCGGTAATTCTACCCGAGCGGCCTAAGCTAGATCCCAAAACAGCTCGAACAGAACATTTCCATCGAGCCAGCCCAGGTGTGTCGGTGCTAAACGAGCTCGAACATGGCCCGCGACGACATCTGCCGAAGTAAAGGGTCCCTCATGGACCCCGAGCGTCTCGGGCACCCAAGTGGCAAGACCCAATTCGAGCGCGCGATCACAAGCGGCTGTCAGCTCATCGGCCGGGATGACACGAGCCGCGCGAACCAACAGGTCGGACGCAATACCGCGCGTCATGCGACAAGCGAGCATCAGGTCTTCGGCCGCAGCCTCTCGCTGCGACAGGTATTCGGCCTCAAACGACGTCGCGTCATCGTCGCGCTGAACCAAACGCACACGGTACGCGTCGCCTCGAGCAGACACGCCGGGGAACAAACCTGCAAGACGGTCGAAATCCCCAGTATCAAGCATACCGGCGGCAGAACGGCCCAGGCCCAGGTAGCCCCGTCCGGTCCAGTAGGCAATGTTATGGGCGCACTCATGGCCGTCGAGCGCGTAGCTCGCCACCTCATACGGATGATAGCCGGCCGCACCCAGGCGCTCACGCGCCGCGTCCATGCACGAAGCCTGAAAATCCTCATCGGGCTCGAGCGACTCGTCACGGCACGCCATGCGGTAAAGGGGCGTCCCCTCCTCGAGCGTGAGCGGGTAGACCGACACATGATGAGGCGCCGCCGCCAACACGCCATCGAGCGTGCTCCGCCAGTTTGCGGCCGTCTGCCCGGGAAGGCCGCACATCAGGTCGCACGACACATCGAGGCCAGCGTCCTTCACCGTCGCGATAGCCGCAAGTGCGCGATTAGCATCGTGAATGCGGCCAATAGCAGCCAGCTCGGTATTGTCGAGGGTTTGCACGCCCAGAGAGATGCGCGTGACACCCGCCTCGGCAAGCGCGGTGGCGAGCTCAGCGGTCAGGGACTCAGGATTGGCTTCGCAAGTAAATTCAAAGGGTTTGCACCACATGGAGATACGCCGGGCAAGTTCCACCAGGCGCTCCCCTGCCAGCGATGGCGTGCCGCCGCCAGTATAGACCGTGCAGACCTGCGCAAGCGCCCCGGCGTCGCCAAAGGAATCGAGGCGCGCATACAACTGCTCAAAATAGGAATCAAGCGCGGCATCCAAATCATACGCAGCAAAGCTGCGCGAGTCAAAGTCGCAGTACCGGCACTTTTGAGCGCAAAACGGCACGTGCACGTACAGCGCGGTAACGGCCACCGTTAGGCCTCCAGCGGATGAGCAGGCACCGACTCGCCGGCGGCAAGCGCGGCCTCGCAGGCCACCACGTCGCGCTCGATATCATCGACCAGCGCCATAAACTCCTCGTACGTAGAGCAACGCACCACCTGAGCGCGCCAGGCGGCGGCATGGGGCATACCCTTTAAGTACCAGCTTGCGTACGTGCGAGCACGCGACATGAGCGGCAGAAGCTCGTGCGTCAACGTCAGGTGCTCGCGCAGAGCCTCCAGGCGCTCGACCGAGGAGCGAGAAGGAACCGGCGTGCCATCGAGTGCAAGGGCTCGGGCATCGCCGAACACCCACGGATTGCCGTAGATGCCGCGCGCGATAAACACCGCGCTGGCACCCGAGCCGTGCAGATGCTCAGCAGCGTCCTCGGCCGAGAACACATCGCCCGAACCAATCACGGGAATCTCGACAGCGTCGGCAACCTCATCGACGACAGACCAATCGGCCTGGCCCGTGTAGAGCTGCGTGGCGCAACGACCATGCACGGCGACTGCGGCAGCCCCTGCACTCTCAAGCATCTGGGCAAATGTCGCGGCATTGCGGTCCTCGGCATAAAAGCCCTTGCGAATCTTGACGGTCACGGGCACGTGCGCCGCGCCCACCGTGGCCTCGACGATCTTCTCGGCCAGGTCGGGCGTGCGCATGAGCGCCGAGCCCTCGCCCTTGGTAACGACCTTGCGGGCGGGACATGCCATGTTGATATCGATGAGCGACAGGCGATCGCCCACACGTTCCTCGACGGCAGCGACGGCGCTCGCAAACTGATCGGGTTTGGAGCCAAAGAGCTGCACGCAAATCTGCTGCTCCTCGTCGGCCGGTAGCACCAGGCGCCACGTCTTATTGCTGGCATAGGCAAGGCCCGCCACGCTCACCATCTCGCTGTAGGCAAGGTTGGCACCGCGGCGGCGGCACATGATACGGTAGGCAGGGTCGGTCACGCCCGCCATGGGAGCCATAAGGAACGGCTGCTCGGCATAGGCGCCCAGCAGCCGCTTGCTGTATTCAGAAAGCGCCATAGACCTACTCGTCCACCTTGAGGATCGCCATAAAGGCCTCCTGCGGGACCTCGACCGATCCGATGGCCTTCATGCGCTTCTTGCCCTCTTTCTGCTTCTCGAGCAGCTTGCGCTTACGCGAGATATCGCCGCCGTAGCACTTAGCAAGAACGTCCTTGCGACGCGCCTTGACGGTGGAACGGGCGATGATCTTGTTGCCGATAGCACCCTGGATGGGCACCTCGAACAGCTGACGCGGGATGATCTCCTTGAGCTTGTCGCACAGGCCACGGGCCAGGCCATATGCCTTGTCCTTATGGACGATAAACGAAAGCGCGTCCACCTCGTCGCCCGAAAGCAGGATGTCGAGCTTGACGAGCTCAGAGGGGCGATATTCGTTGAACTCATAGTCGAGCGAGGCGTAACCCTTGGTGCGGCTCTTGAGCTGATCGAAGAAGTCCAAGATGAGCTCAGCGAGCGGCATATCGAAGCGCATCTCGACCGATTTGCTCGTCAGGTGGATCATGTCGGTTGTGACGCCGCGGTGCTCGATGGCGAGCTGCATGACGGCACCCGTGTACTCAGGCGGGCAGATGATCTTTGCCTTGAGGTAGGGTTCCTCGATACGTTCGATGCGCGTGGCCTCGGGAAGGTCCTGCGGACTGCGGACATCGATCATTTCGCCGTCGGTCTTGTAGACGTGATAGTCGACCGAGGGACTCGTGGCAATGAGGTCCAGGTTGAACTCGCGCTCCAGGCGTTCCTTGACGACTTCCATGTGCAGCAGGCCCAGGAAGCCCACGCGGAAGCCGAAACCGAGCGCCACCGACGTCTCGGGCTCCCACACCAACGACGGGTCGTTGACGTGCAGCTTATCGAGGGCGTCACGCAGGTTCTCGTAGTCCTTGTTGTCGATCGGGAACAGGCCCGTGTAGACCACGGGCTTGGCCTCGCGGTAGCCCGGCAGAGGCTCGGGGCAGGGGTTCGAAGCCCACGTAAGGGTATCGCCCACGCGCACAGCCTCGGGGTCCTTCAGACCCGTGACCACATAGCCAACCTCGCCGACGGTCAGCGCGTCGACCGGGGTCTCGGCAGGACGCTTGACGCCCACGCCGTCGACCAAAAAGTCACCCTTGGCCTGCATCATAAGCAGAGTATCGCCCTTTTTGATGGAACCATCGAAGACGCGCACCGTAGCCACCACACCGCGATACTCGTCAAAGTACGAATCCAAAATGAGCGCTTTGAGCGGAGCGTTTGCATCGCCCTTAGGCGGCGAAATCAAAAAGACGATGGACTCCAGCAGATCGTGAATGCCCTCGCCGGTCTTGCCCGAGACGCACACGGCATCATCGGCGGGAATCGCCAGGTCGTCCTCGATCTCGGTCTTAACCTCGTCGGGATGGGCCGAGGGCAGGTCGATCTTGTTGATGGCGGGCACAATGTCCAGATTGGCGTTCATGGCGAGCGTCGCGTTGGAAACGGTCTGCGCCTCGACGCCCTGCGTGGCGTCGACAACGAGTACCGCGCCCTCACAGGCTGCCAGCGAGCGCGAGACCTCATAGGTAAAGTCAACGTGGCCCGGCGTATCGATCAGATTGAACTGATACGTCTCACCATCGTCGGCGTCATAGGAAACGCGGACGGCATTGGACTTGATCGTAATGCCGCGCTCGCGCTCGATATCCATGGTGTCGAGCAGCTGCGACTCCATATCGCGTTCGTCGACGGTATGGGTGAGCTCGAGGATGCGGTCGCTGATCGTGGACTTGCCATGGTCGATATGCGCAACGATCGAGAAGTTGCGGATGTGGGAAATGTCAATTGAAGTATTCATGCGGACTATCTTACCCGAGCGGTACAAAAATGGAGCCTGTTCCATAAAACAGGCTCCATTTATGCGCGTAATCTGTGTGGTGTGAAATTTACAACTTAGGCGTTGATGCTGTTCACGAGCTTGGCAAGACCGGACTTGCGGTTGGAAGCCTGGTTCTTGTGGATAACATGCTTGGCGGCAGCCATGTCGAGACGCTTGGTGACGGTCTTGAGGGCAGCCTGGGCCTTCTCGGCGTCGCCCTCGGCGACGGCGGACTGGACGTGCTTGGTCAGCGTCTTGAGCTCGGACTTGACAGCCTTGTTACGCATGCGAGCTGCCTCATTGGTGCGGATACGCTTCTTCTGAGACTTGATGTTTGCCACTTCTGGAGTTCCTTTCGAGTTCCTTGCAAAAAATGTATGACACCTCTGAGACACGGTGAGGTCATGCAAGCGCCTACTATAGCACGCTCCCTCTCAAAGGGATAGAACGAATTTGTCAAATAGGCAGGTATCATCACGATTTTCTCAAGATGTTCGTAATCCAGAGCAAAAGCGCCGTCTGAGAATCGGCCGAACCCTTGAGCGCGAGCTCCACATCGACCGCACCCTCGAGCGCTGCGATGAGCTCTGCCATCGAAAAGCGACGTGCCCAGGTCAGGTGATTCTTGACCTGCCAGGACTGGAGCTTGAGCGTTGCGGCCAGCTCGCGACCCTGCCCACGCGCGTCGAGCGCCTTGGCGACGATAAGCTCGCGAATGCGACCGCACAGCAATGTGTAAGTCCACACGTAGCTCTTGGAGGGCAGGAGCTTAAAGAGCTCGAGCGAACGCCGCATATCGCGAGCCGAGACGGCGTTGAGGAAGTCCCAGGGTTGGACCTCGGCCGTACGAACAATCCAGCGCTCAACATCGGCAAGTTCAATCTGAGGCGACTCGACCATCTGGGCAAGCTTAGCCAAGTCGTTATCGAGCATGCGCGTGTTTTCGCCCGAACGCGAGACGAGCTCCTCGGCGGCCGCCGTCGAAATCGACTTACCGCGCTGCGTCGCCATCTGCTGAACACGGCGCGGCAGTTCCCAGCGCTTGGTACCCGAGCAATCGACGATAGCCTTCTTGTCGATCTTGGCGATTGCCTTATACAGGCGCGTATTCTTGGCAAGTGAGTCGGCGATGATGAGGCAGACCGTTGTGGGGCTGGGACTCGCCAGATACCCAACGAGCGGCTCCGAGACCGCCTTGGCGAGCTTTGAGCAGCCATCGAGGATTACCAGACGAAACTCACTGCCCATCGGAAAGGTGTTAAGCGATCCGATAATGGACTCGATATCGGGGTCCTTGGTCATGTCTCGCTCGTCGAGGTTGAACTCGACCATACCCGATTTTTCCAGACGCGCTTTCATACGCGAGACGGCGTGGTCGCGCTTAACTCCGTCGGTACCGACGATCAGATATGCCGGCAGCAAACCGGTTTCGGACATTGCGCCCCCCTCCCGCAGGCCTTCGTATTCGTTCCGTGCCATTCTAGCCCAGAGGCCCACCACACGCCAACGACGTCGTCACGGTCGCTGGCATCGCATCGCAAAGCAATTCGCAGTCGGTGTGACGGTAATGTCGCCGTGTTCGATGGTACACGCGAACACACCACCCGCTTCCTTAACGGCATCGATACAGGCATCGGACGGATGGCCGTATCGATTCCCCTCACCGGCGCTTGCGAGGGAAAGCTCGGGCTTCAGGACGTCCAGCAACTCGCCATCGACTGAAACCTTGGAGCCGTGATGCCCAAGTTTAAGGACATCGATATCCCCCACCTCCTGCACGAATTCCCGCTCTTGGTCGAGCTCGGCATCACCGGTGAGAAGTATTCGCAGGCCCTTGCCTTCCTGAACATAAGAGAGCAGCAGGACAAGCGAGTCCTCATTTCCCTCGCCATCCACGAACTCGAATGGCCACATCACGCGAGCGCAAAATAAGCCGATGTCGACCGTATCCCCACGGCGCACCTGCCGATACTCCACGCCAGGTCGGTTCAATACCTCGGCAGGAGCATCCTCCAGCGCATCCGCCGCCACGGCAATCGTTCCGACCGAAAACTGTTCGAGCACGGCAGGCAAACCACCCCAGTGGTCCTCATCCCAATGCGTCACAAAAACGGCATCGATATGGTGCACGTTATTGCGAACCAACGCCGCAACCACACGCTCGTCGAGCCCGCAGTCGACGAGAGCTACTGCGCCGCCTTGGCGGATAAGAATCGCATCGGCCTGGCCCACATCGAGCACCGTCACCGAAGGCGGAGCGAATCGATCCCAATAGACGTACGGAATCGCAGCCAAGAGCATCAGGCATGCAAGCCCCGCCGCCATAGGACGTGCACGGGGACGCGGCCACCAGACCAGCAGAACCGCCAGAAAACACGGCACTAGGTAAATCCACATGCTATCGGGCGGCACGCTCACGTATGCACCCGGCACGGCGGCAAACAGCTGCTCGAAGAACAGCGCGCAACGGGCGGCAATCATGGGCACAACGAGCGCCCAAGTCCGCAACGGTCCCACGAGCGAAAAGGGAGCCAGCACGATCGACACAGCGAGCAGTACGCTCACCACCGGACCGATGACCGCATTTGCCAACGGAGCAATGAGCGAGAATGTACCGAAGGCAGGAATGGTAATGGGAAGTGTCGCCAGTTGTGAGCACAGCGTGACGGAAAGCACGCTGGCAAAGCCTGATGGCACACCTAGCTCACCCAAAGCGTAGGTCGCATAGGGACAAAAGCACAGAATGGCTAAGACGCTGGCACACGAGAGTTGAAAGCCCATCTCGAACAGCACCGTCGGCCGCAGTAGCACAAAGATGGACATGGTTACGAAGAGTGCCGAAAGGCCGTGCCGACGACGCCCCGCGCCGTTTACGACAAGCGTCACGAACACCATGCAGCACGCACGCACGGCCGAGGGAGACGCCCCCGTAAAGGCAGCATAGCCGACAAGCGTTATCGCCAATATCGCCCGCTGAAGACCACGTGAGCACCGAGTCTTTTGCAATACACCCTCGATTACAAACCCCACGATAGCCAAATGGCTGCCCGAGACGGCGATAAGATGCGCCGTTCCCGTCACCGAAAACCAGTCGCCCGCCGGCTGGGCGCGCAGCTCGGCCGAACGACCGCAGGCGACACCGGCTATGAGCGCCCGCGCCGGGTCGGTCGCAGGCGCGATGGACGCAAGCAGCCCATTTCTCAGCCGAAGCAGCGGCACCGGAGAGCCCTCATCGACCGACACGACTCGAACGGCTTTAGCCTTGCGCACCTCGCCTCGGAGCACGCGCGATCGTCCATATGCATCGTTCTCAAAACGTGAAACGCGACCGATAACACGCACGTGCGCCCCGACCTTGAGCTCACGATCACACGATAGGCGAACCGTTGCCAAGTTCTTACCGTCCGCGCGTGCCTCGCAGGTATAGGAATACACGTCGTCGTTTATGGATGGATCACCCTGCACGACAAACTCGAGGCCGCTTGCCGCTCGACCGTCGAGCGCCCTCGAGGCGCTGAGCGCACCCACAGCCCACCACGCCGAGACGACCGCTCCCGCCACGAGACCGACGGACGCGGCATACAGCCACCGCTTCAAAGGGGCAAGCCTCGCACAAGAGTGAGCCAGCACAACGAAAACCGCTGCCGCAACGGGAATGGCCCATAGCGGCCCGACCGCCGTCGCCCGCTCCCTCAGCAGCGCATCAGCGGCTATGCTGAGCACCAAGGCGCAGCTCACGCACATGCCGGCACACAGGGCCATCGTCCACGGAATCAGGGGCCGCGGAGGTATCACGTGCTCTCGCTCGGTCGCACTCATACGCAGATGCAATCTTTGATTTTGGCAAGCTTCTTCTCGCCGATTCCCGACACGCGCATCAGATCGTCAACCGAAGCAAAAGCACCGTTCTTTGTCCGCTCATCGATAATCGACTGTGCCATTGAGGGACCGATTCCCGAGAGCGTCTGCAGCTCTGCCGAGCTTGCCGTATTAATGTTTACTAGGCCTGTTGCGCCACCGACGCCTGATGATGCGGAAGCCCTACCATCAACACCGGCTTCCGCAATGGACACCTGCTGCTCCCCTACCGTTGGAACGTGAATTTTTTGTCCATCAGTGACCTTGGATGCACGATTAAGCCCCGTAACGTCTGCTTCGGGCGCCAGCCCGCCGGCGGCATCAATCGCCCGAGCCACCCGCGCCCCGTCTTTGAGGCGATATACACCGGGTGACACCACGGCGCCATCAACATCGACATAGACCTCTGCCGCGGCAGACGCCTTAGGCGAAGAGCCTTCGGATGTCTTTCCGCTCGAAGCATCGCCGGATCCCGGCACCACTAACGTGCCCGAACCATCAGTGCGCTCAAACGACACACCGCCGGCACCGCCGCCAAGGTTCGCCATCGCCAGCCCACTCGCCATCGCAATGACGACCAGTATCGCCATCACCACTGCCTTATGACCGAGCAGCTTGCCCGCCCAGCGGTCCATCTTTTTGACTCGTTCGTGTTGTTCGCGCTGCGCCATAGCAAAACCTCCCAACACCATCGTGTCAGGAAAGGAGCTCCACAACAGCCACGCCCCAAAACCGGTTTTTGCGGTCAAACCAAAAACCGACCAAAACCTTGCACAAATCTGTCCATTTATTCAGGCAAACGTCAGCAAATGAACACTTAGCCGCAAAATGCCCAGATAGCAAAAGACCGACGATGCAGGCGCATCGTCGGTCTATGCACAAATTTACTCGTGATCTTGGTAAATCTCACGCGGAGCAAGCTCCGAATGTTTGCGTTTTAAGGTCTTAGGGGCCTTATATGTGTTGCTCTCGAAGTCGATGTACTCGGTCTGCTTGAGCAGGCGCTCAATCATCTCCTCGTGGTCGAACAGCTCCCAGGCCTCGTGCACGGCATCGAGTTTGGCGTGCGTCTCGGGACGACGCGGCATAAACAGCGTGCAGCAGTCGGGAGCGGCCTCAGTCGAGATATCGAACGTACCGATCTCCTCGGCGCGTGCGATGATCTCCTGTTTGTCCGAACCGATGAGAGGACGGAACACGGGAATCTTCACGGCTTCGTTGACGGCCATGATGTTCTCAAGCGTTTGGGAGGCAACCTGCCCAAGCGATTCGCCCGTAACGATGGCCCTGGCACCCTCGATGTGTGCAATGCGCTCAGCAACCGAATACATAATGCGGCGATACATGATCACGCGCAGGTTGCTGGGACAGGTGACCGAAATCTCACGCTGGCAGTCGCCAAACGGCACCACGTACAGGCGGCCGATCTGGACACCCGGCTCAAGCGCACGGATGATGTCCTGCACCAGGTATTCACTCGTGTCGGGCGTCTGCGGACGACCGGAGAAATGCACCGGCACGCACACCGCGCCGCGACGCGCGAGCATCCAGGTCGCCACCGGAGAATCGATACCCGACGACAGAAGCGTCACGACCTTGCCGGCAGAACCCACCGGAAGGCCGCCAACGCCGCGCTCGGAGCGCGCATACACGTAGACACTACCCTGAACCACCAGAACGTGCACCATCGCGTCGGGGTCGTGCATCTGGACCTTTTTATCGGGAAACACCTCACACAGTACCTCGCCAACCTGTCGATTGATATCGATCGAGGTGAGCTCATAGTCAGTATTGGAGCGCTTGGCGTGCACCTTAAACGAATCGAAGGAACCAAACTCGCGCAGCGCCTTCACAGCGGCGGCGCAGTACTCCTGCGGGTCGCGGTTGGTGTGATACGCCAAAGACACACGGGCAACGCCGGGGACGGTGCGGATGACACGCGCCGCCTCGTCGGCCTGATGCTCGTTAAAGGTCACGAGGATATAACCGGAAATTCGAGACACGGCGTTCACGGAAAAGGCGGCCAAGGCCGCCTTGATGTTATCCATGAGGATATGCTCAAAATGTGCGCGGTTCTTGCCCTTCAGCCCAACCTCGTGATAGTGGACTAGGCAGACGCGAGCCGCCATTTAGGCTTCAGCAACCTTGTGGCCGAGCGCCTTCTCGTAACGGGCCTCGTCGTAAGAGATGTCGCCGTCGACAATCTCGTCCATAGCCATCGAGATGGTATCGGCACCGGAAAGCCCGATGGTGATGTCATCGACATCCTGAACGGCAAGCACGCGGTTGTGCTGGCCACGCAGCATGCTATTGATGTCGCAGGCGCGCTTGGAGGCAAGCGAAGCGAGCAGGAAGCGGTTGTGATCGGTCTTCTCCAGAAGATCGTCAATGCAAGGCTTTACAACGGACACGGACCTCAGATCCTTTCATGCATATCGAGAACGCGAACGAGCTCATCGGTCGCGCGGTCGAGATCGTCATTCACCACGACGTCGTCGTAGCGGTCGGCAAGGGCAAGCTCATCGGCGGCGTTTGCCATACGCAGCTCAATCGTCTCGGGCGTCTCGGTACCGCGACCGACTAGACGCTCGCGGAGCACCTCAAGCGAAGGCGGCTTGATAAAGATCAGCACGGCCTCGGGGAAACGCTCCTTCACCTGCAGGGCGCCCTGGACATCGATCTCCAAAATCAGAGACGAGCCCGAGGCGAGCTTGGATGTGACCTCGCTCACCAACGTGCCGTAGCAGTTACCGTGGACCTCGGCCCACTCAACAAACTCACCGTTTGCCACGCGGCGGTCGAACTCCTCGCGCGTCAGAAAAAAGTAGTTGACGCCGTCGACCTCACCTTTGCGTGGTGCTCGCGTGGTAGCCGAAACCGTCAGACCCAGGTTCGAGCGGCGCTCGCGCACACGAGTGACGAGCGTACCCTTGCCTGCGCCTGACGGTCCAGAAATCACAAAGAGCTTGGAATCCTGAGCGCTCACTTATTTGGTCAGCTGCTCGAGGAGCTGCTCGCGCTGACGGACACCGAGGCCCTGGACGCGACGAGTAGCGGAGATACCGAGCTCCTCCATGATCTTGGCGGCCTTGGCCTTGCCATAACCGGGGAGAGACTCGATGAGGGTGGAAACCTTCATGCGGGAAGCGATGGGGTCATCGGAGTTGAGCACGGACTCGAGGGACTTCTCGCCCTTCTTGATCTGCTCGCGAAGCTCAGCGCGGGCGTGACGTGCGGCAGCAGCCTTCTCAAGAGCCTGCTTGCGCTGCTCGTCGGTAAGCTGAGGGAGTGCCATTCGTACCTCCAAATAGTTGGGTTATATCTGATTCAATAATTGGCATTTTAGCACGTAGAACGTACAAAATGCCTAATCGCGGCTCCATAGGTTAGACGATACCCGCAAAAAGTGCAATATACTGCGCCCAAAGTTAAGCCCCTGACCTGCGATTCCACACAAAGGATGGGAAAGTTTACGCAGGCACAGGGGCTATTTTGTGCTAATGAGACCCAAAAGTGGTGACTTAGGGGAATCTTTTACGCGACGTTTTCGACCAGCTCGGCGACGATGGCGTCAAAGGCGGCAACCGGATCGTCGGCACCGGTGATGGGACGGCCCACCACAATGTGGCTTGCGCCACGCTCGATAGCCTGGGAAGGCGTCGCCACGCGAGACTGGTCACCAAGGGCGGCACCCACCGGACGCACACCCGGAGTCACGATCAGGGCATCAGGACCCAGCAGCTCACGCATGTCGTGAGCCTCCATCGGTGAGCACACGATGCCATCGATGCCACTGTCCTGAGCAAGCTTTGCCAAGCGGGCGGCCTCCTCGGCCACGGGCGACTCGACGCCGATCTCGCTCAAGGCATCCTGATTCATGCTCGTGAGCACGGTGATGGCGACGAGTTTGGCGCGGTCCTCACGCGCCTCCTCGGCACCCTCGCGGCAGGCAGCGAGCATAGCACCCGAGCCCAGGCCGTGGACCGAAAGCAGGTCGGCACCGGCAAGCGAGGCCGAGCGGGCAGCGCCGCGAACCTGATGCGGAATGTCATGGAACTTAAGGTCGAGGAAGACCTTAAAGCCAAGGTCCTTAAAGGTCTTGACGATCTGGGGACCCTCAGCGTAATAGAGCGTCATGCCGACCTTGAGCCAGGCGGCATGGCCCGAAAGCTCGTGGGCGAGCTCGAGCGCGCGCTCACGGTCGCAGTCGAGGGCGACGATAACACGGTCGCGGGCATCATTCTCTAGCATTCGAAAGCACCCACCAGCTCGTTGATGTCCTTTACGCCCTGGGACTCGGCCCAGGCCTCGAGCTCATGCGCGATCTTAAGCGAAGCGCACGGATCGACGAAGTTGGCCATGCCGACCGACACGCAGGTGGCGCCGGCCAGGATAAACTCAGCCGCATCCTCGCCAGTCATGACACCGCCGACACCGTTGATGGGGATATCGACGGCCTGGGCAACCTCCCAGACCATGCGCACGGCGATGTGGTGGCACAGCGGGCCCGAAAGGCCGCCCTTGGGCTTGGCCACGCGGGACTTGCGGGTATGGACGTCGATGGCCATGCCCTGGATGGAGTTGATGACCGAAAGGCCGTCGGCGCCGGCAGCCTCGAGGGCCTTGGCGATCTCGGCGACGTTGACCGGCGCCATCTTCACGAACAGCGGCTTATCGGTCACCTTGCGGCAAGCAGCCATAACGGAAGAGGCGCCCTCGGGCGTGGAGCCCATGGCGGCACCGCCGGCGGCGATATTAGGGCAGCTCACGTTGATCTCGTAGCCGGCAGCCCAGGGGCACAGCTCGACATACATCTCGAGTGCGCGGACAAACTCGTCAACGGAGTGACCGGCAACCTGACAGATGACCTGGCAGCCGTCCTTGGACAGCTGTTCGAGCCACGGACCGGACTCGCGGGCAAAGGCGGCCACGCCGGGGTTCTGAAGACCCACGGAGTTGATCATACCGCCGGGAATCTCGGCCATGCGGGGCGCGGGATTGCCGGGCCAGGGCTCGGCAGCGCAACCCTTGGTGGTGATGGCGCCCAGCTGGGAAACATCAAAGAAGTTCTGGAACTGCCAACCGTAGCCAAAGGTACCGGCTGCGGTGTTAATGGGGTTCTGCATCTTGACGCCGCCGAAATCGACGGCCATGTTCACGGTACCCACTAGAAGACCACCACCTTGGAAGCATCGAACACGGGGCCGCACATACAAGCACCCTTCATACCGTCGACCGTCTCGACATTGCAGGTGTTGCAGGCGCCAAAGCCACAGCTCATCATGCGTTCGAGCGACACCTCGCAGTACACACCGGCCTCGGCGGCAGCGGCGGCGACCTTCTTCATCATGACGGCGGGGCCGCAGCTGGCGACGTAGTCGTAGCCGCCCTCTCCAAGCAGCTCGGCTGCCGGATCGGTGCAAAAACCGTGCGTGCCGAGCGAACCGTCGTCGGTGCACACGTTAACCGTGGCGCCCAGCGCACGGAACTCATCGACACCCACGGCCTTGGAAGCGGTGCCAAAGCCCAGGCACACGTCCACATCAACACCCTGCTCGGCAAGCATGCCGACAAGACACAGCACAGGCGGAACGCCGATGCCACCGGCGACGAGCAGTGCCTTCCTGGTGCCCTCGGGTACCATCCAGCCACGGCCACCGGGGCCCAACAGGTTAGAGGTGGAGCCAGGGCCCATCTGGGACAAACGGCGGGTATCGTCGCCCACGACAGCGTACCACAGCTCGACGGTGCCGGCCTCGGCGTCGGCGCGGTAGAAACTCAAGGGCACACGAAGCAGAGAAGACGCATCGCCGGGGACGGCGATGTTCACAAACTGACCGGGCTTGAGCGCACTTGCAAGCTTGGGGGCCGAGATAACGAGCGAGAAGATACCGTCGGCGATCTCCCGGTTCGAGACGACCTCGAAGTCGTGCATGCGTGCAGTGGAAGGTGTGGGCATAGACGCTCCAATCCCCCATGCGGTTGCATGGTCTAAACGAACAGAAAGCGCGGCACCGCAAGGGCGCCGCGCACAAAAGCGATAAGGCTATGCTAGCAGATGCAGCCGTCGGCAAGCGTCTGTTTACCGCCGACAAATACATCGGTGGCACGACCGGTGAGCGTGCGGCCGGCAAAACCGGAGTTCTCGGCGCGCGACTCGTAACCGTCCTCGCCAACCGTCCAGGTTGCGGAGGGGTCGAACACGGTCAGGTCGGCGACAGAGCCCGCCTTGACCTGAACCTGATCGAGGCCCAGAATCTCACGCGGCTTGATGGCCATGAGCTCGACCATGCGGCTCACGCTCATCTTGCCCGTGTTGACCAGCTCAGTGAGCACGAGCGACAGCGAAGTCTCGAGGCCAATCATTCCAAAGGGCGCGAGCTCGAACTCGCGGGCCTTCTCCCACGGGGTGTGGGGAGCGTGGTCGGTAACGATAGCGTCGACGGTACCGTCGATGACACCCTGACGGATGGCCTCGGCATCCTCGTCAGTGCGCAGCGGCGGATTGACCTTGAGCGAGGTGTTGTAGGTCTCGTCCAGGTCGTTCTCGGTCAGGAACATGTGGTGCGGGGTGGCCTCGCAGGTCACCTGGACACCGGCAGCCTTACCGGCACGCACGAGCTCCAGGCCATGAGCGGTGGAGATGTGCTGGATGTGCAGCTTGGCACCGGTCAGCTTGGCAATCTCGATGTCGCGGGCAATCTGAAGCTCCTCGCCGGCGGCCGGCCAACCCTCGAGGGCCAGACGGGTCGAGACCTTGCCCTCGTTGATCTGGCCGTGGCCGACCAGATCCTCGTCCTGGCAGTGGCTCATAAAGACCTTGCCGAACATCTTGCCGTAGTCCATGCAGCGACGGAGCATGCCCGCGCCCTGCACGCCGCGACCGTCGTCGGTGAAGGCGACGGCGCCGTGGGCGACCATATCGCCCATCTCGGACATGGCCTCGCCCTTAAGACCGCGGGTCATGGCGCCCGACGGATAGACGCGGCAGTGGCCGACCTCGGCAGCGCGGGACTTGACGAACTCCACGACGGTGCCGTTATCGGTGACGGGATCGGTGTTGGGCATGGCGCACACGCCGGTGAAGCCGCCCTTGGCAGCAGCGCGGGTGCCGCTCTCGATGTCCTCTTTGACCTCGTAGCCAGGCTCGCGCAGATGCACGTGCATATCCACCAGGCCGGGGACGAGATACTTGCCGGAAAGGTCGCGGACCTCGGCTCCCTCGGCGGCGAGGTTCTCGCCGACCTCGGCGATCTTGTCACCGTCGATCAGGACGTCGACGACACCGTCAAGCTCGACGGACGGATCGACGACGTGGGCATTCTTAAGAAGCAAGGCCATTATCGGCACCTCCAAGCAGCAGATACAGGATAGCCATACGCACGCAGATACCGGCGTAGACCTGCTCCAGGATGACGGAGCGTTGCGGGTGGTCGGCCATATAGGAGTCGAACTCAACGCCGCGGTTGATGGGGCCCGGGTGGCAGATAATCGCATCGGGCTTCATGAGCTTCTCGCGGTCCTTGGTCAGACCGAAGAGCTTGTGGTACTCACGAATCGTGGGGAACGGTGCGCCCTCGAGGCGCTCCTGCTGCACGCGCAACATGTAGACGACGTCCAGCTCGGGCAGGACGGAATCGAGGTCGCTCGTCACATGGTCGCAACCCAGAACCTCGGGCGCCGGCGGCAGCAGCGTGCCGGGGGCGACAGCGTAGGTCTCGCAGCCCATGATCTTAAGGGCGGGGATCAGCGAGCCGCACACGCGGGAGTGCGCGATATCGCCGACGACGGCGACCTTCAGACCGTGGAAGTCACCCTTGTGCTCCCAGATGGTGTACAGGTCGAGCAGGGCCTGCGTGGGGTGGTTGTGCTTGCCGTCGCCGGCGCAGATGACGCTCGCGGGCGAGTTCTGCGTGACGATGTAGGGAGCACCGGCGTGCTTATCGCGAACGACGATGCAATCAATCTTGTAGGCGTTGAGGGTCTCGACGGTGTCGACGAGGCTCTCGCCCTTGACCGTGGAGGTCGAGGAGCCGCCAAAGTTGAGGCTGTCGGCCGAAAGGCGCTTCTCGGCGAGCTCGAAGGAGCTGCGGGTGCGCGTCGAGGGCTCGTTGAACATGTTGACGATGGTCTTGCCCTTGAGCGTGGGGACCTTCTTGATCGCACGCTCGTTGACCTCAGAGAACGCCTTGGCGGTCTCGAGGATGAGCTTGATGTCCTCTTCGGAGTACTCGGTAATGTCGATCAGGTGCTTATGGTTGAACGCCACGGTACTACTCACCTCCCAGCGGCGCAGAGCCCACGTGGGAACCCGGCGCAACGTCGTTAATCTCGACGGCGGTGTGGCCGTCGACTTCCTTCATATATAGGTGCACGTTCTCCTCATGCGACGAGGGAACGTTCTTGCCGACAAAGTCCGGCGAGATGGGGAGCTCACGGTGACCGCGGTCAACGAGAACTGCCAGCTCGATGCGGCTCGGACGGCCCAGGTCCATGACGGCATCCAGAGCGGCGCGGATAGTACGGCCCGTATACAGGATGTCGTCCACCAGCACGACGCGCTTGCCGTCGACGCTGAAGGGAATGTTGGTAGCGTGGATCGCGGGAGCGAAATTGGTCGCATAGTCATCGCGGTAGAAGCTGATGTCCAGGCTGCCGAGCGGAACGTCGACGCCCTCGATCTCCTTGATCTCCTCGGCGAGCTTCTTTGCCAGAAGGTCGCCGCGCGTGACGATGCCGACCAGAGCGAGGTCTTCACAGCCCTCGTTGCGCTCGAGAATCTCGTGCGCGATGCGGGTCATCGCTCGATTGACGGCGGTCTCGTCCATGATGACCGCCTTGGGGGAAGTCGTGCCCATCGATCTCCTTCCTCACATGTCTTGACTGCTGACACAGTCAAAAAAATAGATGCCCGACCGCTTAAAGCGGACCAGACACCCACAGGAAGGGCTGCTCTTTGGCAGCTATGTAATTCCATGTGGGTATCTCGTACCCCTTTAATGGTCAAGGGATAGTGTAGCCAACCTCGAGCTTAATTGCGAGCATAAATACAGAACAATCCGTAAACGGGCGCAGGCGCTCCATAAACCTATATATATTTGTGGGACGAGCTTGAAAACGCACGCACGAGCTGGCATAATCCCCTCTGCTGCACGCAAGTCGGATCTACGTCCAGGGCCGTGGCGTGAGCACTATCGCCAAAAGAGGAATATCTCTGTGTAGATTACGCACAGGGAGCTGCTTCTGTGCTATAGTTCAGGCTTGTTTGTTAACGCGACATGTTCGTTTGTCGCCCAAGGAGGGTCAGTTATGTCCAAAGTTTGCGAAGTTTGCGGTAAGCACCCCGTTGCCGGTCGCTCCATCAGCCACTCTCACCGCGTCACCAACCGTAAGTTCCGCCCCAACATCCAGCGCGTTTACGTCGTCGTCGATGGTCACCGTCGCAAGATGAACGTTTGCTCCACCTGCCTCAAGTCCGGCAAGGTTGCGCGCTCCTAAATAAGGTCTTACCAACAAGTACCTCGGACTCTCCGGGTCAAAGACCTCGCGTTCGTATAGAACTTACCAAAGGCGTCCTCCCCCACGGAGGGCGCCTTTTTGCACTCATTGGGGACAGACTTACATGAGTGTTTGCAGATGTCAAAGGAATCATAGCCCAGCTGATATGCCTTGAAGCTTGACCAGCGGTACGCATCGAGCGAGTCGAGCGCGCCTTTCACAGGATTGAGATGGATATAATCGAGCAACTGGACCGCCTGCGTGTCCGACTCGACCGCGACCCGCGAATAGCGATTGTCAAACAGGTGCCCCGTTCTCCCCGTTTTCCCATTGAAATACTCATGTATGTCTGTCCCCAATGAGAGGGGCGATGCATTGGGCTGATGGATTAAGTTGAAACGGTTCATTTGATTGAAACGTTTTAGTATGCCTTTTACGGGAATCTTACCGTTTACCGAATTATTTATTGCTATCATGCAAGGCGTAGGGTAAATCTCCGATCGCAAGGAGACACAAATGGTGAAAAAGTCACCGGAAAACACTACTCCCGCAATTGTGGACAACGTAGAGGCGCTTGAGGCTAAGCTCGCTCAGATGCGAGAGGCCCAGGCGCTTTTTGCTACGTACACGCAGGAGCAGGTCGACAAGATCTTCTATGAGGCCGCCATGGCCGCCAACAAGGCTCGTATCCCGTTGGCAAAGATGGCCATCGAGGAGACCGGCCGCGGCGTTCTTGAGGACAAGGTCATCAAGAACCACTACGCCGCAGAGTACATCTACAACGCTTACAAGAACACCAAGACCTGTGGCGTTCTGGAGCGCGACGAGGCTTACGGCATCACCAAGATCGCCGAGCCCATCGGCATCGTGGGCGCCGTCATCCCGACGACCAACCCCACCTCCACCGCGATCTTCAAGACGCTGATCAGCCTGAAGACCCGCAACGGCATCATCATCTCCCCGCACCCGGCAGCCGCCAAGTGCACCATCGCCGCCGCCAAGCTCGTGCTTGACGCCGCCGTCAAGGCCGGCGCCCCCGAGGGCATCATCGGCTGGGTCGATGTCCCCTCCATCGAGCTGACCAACATGGTCATGCGTGACGTCGACATCATCCTCGCCACCGGTGGCCCGGGCATGGTCAAGGCCGCCTACTCCTCGGGCAAGCCCGCCCTGGGCGTTGGCGCCGGTAACACCCCGGTCATCATCGACGACACCGCCGACGTGCTGCTCGCCGTCAACTCCATCATCCACTCCAAGACCTTCGACAACGGCATGATCTGCGCTTCCGAGCAGTCCGTGACCGTCATCGACACCATCTATGACCAGGTCAAAGCCGAGTTCCAGAAGCGCGGCTGCTACTTCGTCAAGCAGGGTGCCGAGATGGAGGCCCTGCGTGCCGCCATGTTCAAGAACGGCGCTCTCGATCACCGCATTCCCGGCATGGATGCCGCCAAGATCGCCGAGCTCGCCGGCATCGAGGTTCCTGCCAAGACCAAGATCCTGATCGCCGAGGTCAACTCCACCGACCCCGCCAAGGAGGAGTTCTCCCACGAGAAGCTCTCCCCGGTCCTGGCCATGTATCACGCCAAGGACTTCCAGGAGGCCGTCGACAAGGCCGAGCACCTGGTGCTCGCCGGTGGCCCGGGCCACACCGCCTCTCTGTACGTGCACCCCGCCCAGGCCGAGAAGATCAGCCTGTTCGAGCACGTCATGAAGGCCTGCCGTATCGTCATCAACACCCCGTCCTCGCACGGCGGCATCGGTGATCTATACAACTTTGGCATGAAGCCGTCTCTGACCCTGGGCTGCGGCTCCTGGGGCGGCAACTCCGTCTCCGAGAACGTTGGGGTGAAGCACTTGATCAACGTTAAGACTGTGGCCGAGCGCCGTGAGAACATGCTGTGGTTCCGCGCTCCCGAGAAGGTCTACTTCAAGAAGGGTTCCACGCCCGTCGCTCTCGACGAGCTCGGTACCGTCATGGGCAAGAAGCGCGCCTTCATCGTCACCGACCAGTTCCTCTTCAAGAATGGCAACACCCGCGCCATCGAGGCCAAGCTCGACGAGATGGGCATCGCCCACGACTGCTTCTACGACGTCGAGCCCGATCCGTCGCTGCAGTGCGCACGTCGCGGCGCCAAGCAGATGGCTCTCTTTGAGCCGGACGTCATCATCGCCGTCGGCGGTGGCTCAGCTATGGACGCCGGCAAGATCATGTGGATGATGTACGAGCACCCCGAGTGCAAGTTTGAGGACATGGCCATGGACTTCATGGACATCCGCAAGCGTATCTTCACTTTCCCCGAGATGGGCAAGAAGGCCTACTTCGTCGCCGTCCCGACCTCTTCGGGTACCGGCTCCGAGTGCACGCCGTTCGCCATCATCACCGACAAGGAGACCGGCATCAAGTGGCCGCTCGCCGACTACGCGCTGCTCCCCAACATGGCTATCGTTGACGCCGACAACTGCATGACCGCCCCGCGCGGCCTGACCGCTGCCTCCGGCATCGACGTCATGACCCACGCCATCGAGTCCTACGTCTCCATCATGGCTTCCGACTACACCAAGGGCCTCTCCGAGCGCGCTGCCAAGCTCGTCTTCGAGAACCTGCCCTCCAGCTTCACGAACGGCGCCAAGGACCCGCACGCCCGCGAGGAGATGCACAACGCCTCCTGCATGGCCGGTATGGCCTTCGCCAACGCCTTCCTGGGCCTCAACCACTCCATGGCCCACAAGCTCGGCGCTTTCCATCACCTGCCCCACGGCCTCGCAAACGCTGTCATCCTGACCCGCGTCATGCGCTACAACGCCGCTGAGGCTCCCGTCAAGATGGGTACCTTCTCCCAGTATCCTTACCCCAACGCGCTGCACAACTACGCCGAGATGGCCAAGTACTGCGGCATCGAGGGCAAGGACGACAAGGAGGTCTTCGAGAACTTCATCACGAAGCTCGAGGAACTCAAGGACTTCATCGGTGTCAAGAAGACCATCGCCGACTACGGTGTTGACGAGCAGTACTTCCTCGACACCCTCGACGAGATGACCGAGCAGGCATTCAACGACCAGTGCACCGGCGCCAACCCGCGCTACCCGCTCATGAGCGAGATCAAGGAGCTCTACCTGGACGCCTACTACGGCCGCGAGCCTCAGGACTACGCCGTCTGCTAGTTTTAGCACGGTTTTTAACGGCGGGGGTGCACGGGTGTTTCACACACCCCCGCCGTCGCTTCTATCGCATCGTTGAAAGGATGCAACCATGCTGCTACCCGATTCCAAGACCGAGCTCGTCCGCCGTGGCAACAAGGTCGTTTACGACCTGGGCGACAAGATCGTCAAGGTCTTTAACGAGACCAAGCCTGTCTCCGACGTGTTCAACGAGGCTTTGAATCTTGCCCGCATCAATGAGTGCGGCATCCGCAGCCCCAAGGCTCTCGAGGTTTCCCAGCTCGAGAACGCCAACGGCTGGGCGCTCGTGACCGAGAAGGTTCCGGGCACCACCCTTGCCGAGAAGATGACTGCCGAGCCCCAGCGCTTTGGTGAGTACCTCGAGATGTTCGTCGACCTCCAGATCGAGATCCACGGCTACACCTCCCCGCTGCTCAACCGTCAGCGCGACAAGTTCGCCCGCATGATCGACAGCCTTGATCAGCTCAATGCCACCACGCGCTACAACCTTCAGGAGCGTCTGGACGGCATGACCAAGGAGTTCAAGGTCTGCCACGGCGACTTCAACCCCTCCAACGTCATCGTCGGCGACGACGGCCAGCTCTATGTATGCGACTGGGCACACGCCACCCAGGGCTCCCCTGCTGCCGACGTTGCCACCACCTACCTGCTCTTCGCCCTCAACAGCAAGGATCAGGCTGAGGCCTACCTGGAGCTCTACTGCGACCGCGCCGACATGCCCATGCAGGTCGTGCGTCAGTGGACGAGCATCGTCGCCGCTTCCGAGCTCGCTCGTAAGCGCAACGTGAACGATGAGTTCCTGAAGAACTGGATCGACGTCGTCGATTATCAGTAATATCTGAGCGATTTATTTCGCATCGGAGACACAAAGGGAAACCCCACAGCTCGAATGGGCTGTGGGGTTTTCCTTTTAGATATCGAGGATGCCACAAGATAAAAGGACGGCCCCACATCTCCCCGATCTGGAGAAATGCGGGGCCGTCCCGTATATCGAACTACAAGCGAAATCGTCGATTAACGGCGGGCCGCCTTAACAAGCTCGGCAACCTTGGCGACGACCTCGTCGATCGCCACGTCCTCACGCTCGCCCGTAGCACGGTCCTTGAGCTCCACAGTGCCATTCTTAAGGCCGCGCTTACCCAGAACGACCTGATACGGGAAGCCCATGAGGTCGTTATCGGCAAACTTAAAGCCGGGACGCTCGTCGCGATCGTCGACGACGACCTCGATACCCTCGGCGCACAGACCGTCAACAATCTGATCGCAGACGGTAGCGCACTCCTCCTTCTTGGGATCAAGCGGAATCACCGCGACCTCGTACGGGGCAACGGAGATCGGCCAGACGATGCCGTGTTCGTCGTTGTGCTGCTCCACGACGGCAGCAAGCGAGCGGGACACACCAACGCCGTAGCAACCCATGATGAGCGGCTTCTCCTTGCCGTCCTCGTCCATAAAGGTGGCACCCATGGCCTCGGAGTACTTGGTGCCCAGCTGGAACACCTGAGAGACCTCGATGCCGCGGGCAGCAGAGAGCGGCTTGCCGCAGTGCGGGCAGGGATCGCCGGCAACGACGGTGACCAGATCTGCCCACTCATCGACGGTAAAGTCGCGCTCGGGGCAGGCACCGGTAAAGTGATAGTCGACCTCGTTGGCACCGCAGGCCCACTGCTTGGACTCGCGCAGGCTCTCGTCGCACACCAGACGGATGCCCTCGGGCAAGTTAACCGGTCCGATAAAGCCCTTGTGCAGACCGTAGGTCTGGAGCTCCTCATCAATCATCATGCGATAGCCCTTGCCAAAGACATGCTCGGCCTTGCAATCGTTGAGCTCGTGGTCACCCGGGACAATGGCCACGACGGGCTTGCCCTCGGCGTCGATGAGTGCCAGAGACTTGCGCGTACCGTTCTCGGGGAAGCCAAAGAACTTGGCGACGGCCTCAATGGTACCCATACCCGGAGTCTCGACCTTGGTGAGCGTGCCGTCGCCGGGGCCCTCGGTCACAACGACCTTGGTGCTTGCCGCCTCGTCATCGGCAGCAAAGCCGCAATCGTCGCAGTAGACGAGCGAGGCCTCGCCGGCGTCAGCCAGAGCCATGTACTCGACGGAGGTGTCGCCGCCGATCTCGCCGGAGTCGGCGACAACGGGCAGAGCCTTGATGTAGCAGCGCTCGCAGATGTTGGCGTAGGCCTGCTTCATCTTGTCATACTCCTCCTGCAGGCTCTCCTGCGTGGCAGAGAAGCTGTAGGCGTCCTTCATGATGAACTCGCGGCCGCGCATCAGGCCAAAGCGGGGACGGAACTCATCGCGGAACTTGTCCTGAATGTGGTACAGATTGACAGGCAGCTGCTTGTAGGAACGCAGCTCATTGCGCACCAGGGCCGTGACGGTCTCCTCGTGGGTGGGGCCCAGCACGAACTCGCGACCATGACGGTCGTCAAAGCGCACAAGCTCCTTGCCATAGGCATCGATACGGCCGGACTCACGCCACAGCTCGGCGTCGACCATAATGGGCATCATGAGCTCCTGAGCGCCCGCAGCGTCCATCTCGTCGCGCACGATGTTCTCGATCTTGCGAATCGAGCGCCAAGCAAGCGGCAGGTAGGAATACAGGCCGGCGGCCTCCTTGCGGATCATGCCGGCACGGAGCAGCAGGCGGTGACTGGCGAGCTCGGCGTCCGCCGGATCCTCTTTAAGCGTCGGCGCATAGAGCTTAGACATATACATTGCTCGGGTCATTTATTACTCCTCAATAAGCTTGTCGACCTCGGCCATCAGCGCGTCGACAATTTGATCCTCAGCTACTTTACCAATGATCTGGCCATGCGAAAAGAGCAGGCCCTGACCACGTCCGCAGGCAACACCCAGGTCGGCGTCAGATGCCTCTCCGGGGCCGTTGACCGCACATCCCATCACGGCGATCGAAAGCGGCGCGGAATAGTTCTTAAGCCGCTCGGTGACCTCCTCGGCGATGGGAATAAGGTTAACCTGGCAGCGGGCGCACGTGGGGCACGAGACAATCTCGGGACCACGGCGACGCAGGCCCAGCGACTGTAGAATTCCCCAGGCGACCGGCGGCTCCTCAACCGGATCGGCCGTGAGCGACACACGCATGGTGTCGCCGATGCCTTCGGAAAGCAAGATACCCAAGCCTACAGAGCTCTTGATGGTGCCCTGCAGCTTGGTACCCGCCTCGGTTACGCCCAGGTGAAGCGGAACGTGGGGAATCTCACGCGACAGGGCTCGATAGGTATCGAGCGTCGTTTGCACGCTATGGGCCTTAGCCGAAAGCACAATGTTCGTAAAGCCGCGGTCTTCAAAATGCTTGACGAAACGCTCGCTCGACATCACGAGCTTTTCGGGCTGCGTGAGGTCGTCGCGCTCGGCGATATCCTGCTCAAGCGAACCGGCATTGACGCCGATACGAATCGCACAGCCCGCGGCACCCGCAGCATCGATCACCGCGTCAACCTTGGCCCAATCGCCAATATTGCCGGGATTGATGCGCAGCTTGGCAGCACCGGCCTCAACGGCACCAATGGCGAGTTTATGGTTAAAGTGGATATCGGCGACAATCGGCACCGGAGACTCGGCGCAGATGGCGCGGAAACCCTCAAGTGCGGCCTCGGTGGGCACACTCACGCGCACGATATCGCAGCCAGCCTGCGCCAACGCGCACACCTGCGCAAGCGTTGCCTGGGCATCAGCAGTATCGGTGCAGGTCATAGATTGGACCACCACAGGCGCGCCGCCACCGATCTGCACGCCGCCCACATGCACGGGGCGCGTCAGCTCGCAAGGCAAAGGATGGGATAAAGACAAACCAAACACTCCCCTACAGAATAAATCGAAGGATGTCGGAACGAAGCATATAGACAAACAGCAGCGCAAAGAGCGCGATGCCCACATAGCTCACAATCGTCTGGACCTTGAGCGGAAGCTCGCGGCCCGCAATCTTTTGAATGATCTCGATGACCAGCTTGCCGCCATCGAGTGGTGGGATGGGCAGCAGGTTCATAAAGCCAAGCGAGAACGAAATGAGGGCGGCAAACGAAAGGAACGTGGCAGGGCCGGCAGCAGCAGCCTGTGAGGACATAACGCTAATACCCACGATCGAAGAAGACTGATCGAGAATCTCCATCGTATGCTGCGGCTGGAGTAGGCGCATAACGCCATCCGCCGTCTGTACAACATAGGAGAATGACAGACGCGCCGAGGTGATCGGGTCTAAACGGACCACCTGCATAGAGGCATACACACCCAGGCGCTCGTCCTCTTTGAGCGCAACCGTGGTCGAATGCTGCTTGCCGTCACGCTCGTACTCGATGGCGATATCGTCCTTACCGGCAGCCTTGCCGATGGCATCGTAAACGTCCATCCAGGTAGAGCACGATACTCCGTCAACCGAAAGGATCGCGTCGCCGCCCTCGATACCCGCCTTGGCGGCAATAGACCCCCCGTCAACCTGACCGATCACGTTGGTATCCATCGGCACGGTGACACCCGCAATGGAATAGATACTCATAAGGAGCAAAAAGCCCGTCAAGATATTGACAATAATGCCCGCGAGCAGCATAAAGGCGCGCTTGAGAAAGCTCTGGCCAAGATAGGTGTGCGAACGCTCTTGTGCAAGGAACTCGGCCTCGCCGCACGGCAGCTCCCACGCATCGCCCTCGGCAGTTGAATGTTCGCGATCGAAACGGCGGCCGTCAAAGGTGGTGTAACCCGCCGCATCTCGCGGCAGCGTCTGATACTTGGTGGGATAGTAGCTCGGCGAGGGCTTCTCCCCTTCCTCATACCAGGGTGCGATGGAGCCCCAGCCAAGCAACAGGGCGCATGCCTCAAGCACATCCTCCTCGGAAAGCTCGAGCTCGACAGCAAGGTCGGCCACGGTCACGCGACCATGACGATAGATAGCCGCGAGCACGCGATCGGCACACGAGACGTCGGTCGGATCCATACCGCAGATGGCAGCGTAGCCACCCAGCAGCAGCGGGGTCACGCCAAACTTGGTTCCAATGCGACGCGACGTGTAATGAATGTCAAAGCGGCACGGCAGGCCCAAAAAGAACTCGGTCACACGGACGCCGCAGGCACGCGCCGCCAAAAAGTGGCCGCCCTCGTGCAAAAACACGAGGACGGAAAGCATCAGCAGGCCCCAAAAGACCGATGAGAGAACGCTCAGAACAGTATCCATAAAACGAAAAAGCAATCCTTATGGGTTAGGAACGGGTTGCGGCGAGCACCTGCGCAGCCTTTTCACGCGCCCACGCATCGATGTCGCGAAGCTGCTCAAACGAATCGACAACCTGCGTATCGTGGGCATCCATGCAGGATTCCACAATGCGATCGATATCGGTAAAGCTGCAGCCATCGTGCAGGAAGGCATCGACAGCAACTTCGTTGGCGGCATTGAGCACGCACGGCATGGTGCCACCCGTCTTGCCGGCACGCTCGGCCAGTGCCAGACAGCGGAAGGTATCCATGTCGGCAGCATCAAACGTGAGCTGCCCCAGCTCGCGAAAATCGATACGAGGCGCCGGGGTATCCCAACGCTCGGGATACGAGAACGCGAACTGGATGGGAATACGCATGTCGGAAGCACCGAGATGCGCCATCACGGAGCCGTCGGCGAACTCGACCATAGAGTGAATCTTGGACTGACGCTGCACGACCACGTTAATGAAATCGAGGTCGCAATTAAACAGATGCATGGCCTCAATGCGCTCCAGGCCCTTGTTCATGAGGGTGGCGGAGTCAATGGTGATCTTTGCACCCATGGCCCACGTGGGATGTGCGAGGGCATCGGCGCGCGTCACGCGATCGAGCTCGTCGCGCGTGCGGCCAAAGAACGGACCGCCCGAGCAGGTGAGCCAAATACAATGAGCCTCGCGTGGGTTCTCCCCCAGATAGCACTGGTAGATGGCGGAGTGCTCAGAATCGACTGGAATAAGCTGGCCCGGTTGCGCCAACGGCATAAGCAAGTCGCCACCGACGACGAGGGACTCCTTGTTGGCAAGGGCAAGGCGCTTATTTGAGGTCAAGGCCGCATGGCTCGCCTCGAGACCGGCGGCGCCCACAATAGCGACGAGCACGCAGTCGACATCGTCGCGACGCGCGAGCTCGCAAACCGCTTGCGCGCCAACGCCAAGCTTCGTTCCCTCGGGCAGCTCCTGCAGCACGGCGTCATCGCCATGAGCGACATCGGCCACGGCAACCGCCGGAACCGAGAACTCGCGGGCAGCGGCAACGAGCTCGGAGGTACTGGAGTTAACGGACAGCGCCGTCACCTGCAGGAGATCGGCATGCTGGCGGCACACATCGAGCGCCTGAGTGCCGATAGAGCCCGTACAGCCCAGGATGGCAACACGGAGACGTCCATCGGGGCCATACGTCGTCTGGAAGGACATTACAGCACGCCTCCGATCATCAGCATCAGCTGCGCGGTGATGCAGCCGAAGATAAGCGAATCGCTTCGATCGAGCATGCCGCCGTGGCCCGGGATAAGGTTACCGGAATCCTTGACGCCCACACCGCGCTTGATGCGCGACTCGATAAGGTCGCCGATAACGCCCAGAATGGACACGACCACGCCGCACAGCAGCGCATAGGGCAGGCTGAGCTTGTAGAGGTGCGTCGCCCACAGGATGAGCCAAATCAAAACCGAGCCCAGGATGCCGCCGACAAACCCCTCCCAGCTCTTTTTGGGAGAGATCTTGGGAACCATCTTATGCTTGCCGATACGGCTGCCCACGATGTAGGCAAACGAATCGGAGACCCAAAGGGACGCGCAAACGCCCACCGAAAGCAGGGCGCCGGCAAAACCGGGCACGGCATCGCGCAGCAGCACGATAGCCGACAGCATAAAGCCAGTGTAAATGGGACCCATGAGCGTCACGGCCACATCAGAGATTCGGGTACGCGGCGACCAGACATACCAAATGCCCACAGCGAGCATCAGAGCAAAAAGCAGGGCATTCAGCAACATCGAATCGCCCAACGCCGACAGCGGAAAGAGTACGGCGGCAGCGATACCCATGCGCTCGTTAGCCATCTTGCCATCGAGCCTTGTCATACGGAAAAACTCATAGCAGCACAGACCGCTCATGACAGAAACAAAGATGGCCGTGGGCACGATACCCAAAACCAGGCACAGGATAAAGACAACGGCGTAGACGATACCGGCGGCGGCACGGGTAATAAAGCCCGCCAGCCACGTACCGGTTCCGCTCTTCGCCGCAGGCGCTCCCGCAGTGGCAGCTTTGCGCGCAGGCGCTTTGGGAGCAGTTGCCTTGGGACGATCGGACACGATTAAGCCTCCTCGGTCTTGCTCAGTCCACCAAACCTACGGTCACGGCCCTGATAGGCCAAAATGGCGTCGACAAGGCCCCAACGATCAAAGTCGGGCCAATAGGTATCGGTGACGTAGAATTCGGAATAAGCCACCTGCCACAGCAGATAGTTCGAAAGGCGCAGCTCACCAGAAGTGCGAATCACAAGCTCAGGATCGGGAAGGCCAGCGGTATAGAGGTGGGAAGCCACCATGTCGTCATCAATTGCGGCAGGATCGATCTTACCGGCGGCAGCGTCGAATGCGATCTGACGGACAGCGCGGGTAATCTCGGCACGCGCGCCGTAGTTGACGGCAAGCGCCAGCGTCATACCGGTGTGATCGGCGCACTCGGCAAGACCGCGTTCAAAAACGTCGCGGGTCTTCTTGGGCAGCGCGGAAATGTCACCCAAAAAGACAACACGCACGTTTTCGCGCTTCAGAAGCGGCAGCTCGTCGATGAACGTCTTAGCAAACAGATGCATCAAGACGTTGACCTCATGCTGCGGGCGGTTCCAATTTTCGGTAGAAAACGCATAGGCCGAAAGCACGTCGACGCCCAGGCGCACGCAGGCGGTAATGATCTCGCGAAGGGAGACAATACCCGCCTTGTGGCCCTCGGTGCGTGCAAGACCGCGCGACGTAGCCCAACGACCGTTGCCGTCCATGATGCACGAGATATGGTGCGGAATGTTATTGAGGTCAAGGTCGGAAAAACCGACGCCCGCAGGGGCGTCGGCAAAGTACTCGACCAGTTTATGCTCGTCGTATTGCACCTTAGATCTCCATGACCTCGGCTTCTTTTTCCTTCAGAAGCTCCTCGACCTTGGCGACATACTCATCGGTGTGCTTCTGGACCTTGGCCTGCTCGCGACGGACATCGTCCTCGGTGAGCTCCTCATCGCGCTCGAGCTTGTTGTTGAAGTCGCGACGGATGTTACGGATAGACACCTTGGCCTGCTCTGCGTACTCGCGGCACTCCTTGACGAGCTCGCGACGGCGCTCCTCGGTGGGAGCCGGGAACGGCAGACGAACGACGGTGCCATCGGAGTTGGGGGTAATACCCAAATCGGAAGCGCCGATGGCCTTGACGATAGCGTTGATGAGCGCCTTGTCCCACGGCTCGATGAGCAGCATGTGGGCCTCGGGGGTCTTTACGGCGGCCACCTGCGTGACCGGCGTGGGAACACCGTAATAATCGACGGTGATGTCGGACAGAATGTTAGCGTTGGCTCGGCCGGTACGGACCTTGGAGAAGTTATGCTTGAGGGACTCGAGCGACTTGTCCATGTGGGCGGTGATGTTCTCTGCCATGCTTAATCCTCCTGATAGACGAGCGTGCCGACGGGCTCACCCGAAAGCGCGCGCTTGACGGTGTCCTCGCCATCGATGTTGAGGACCAAAATCGGCATACGGTTATCCTGGCACAATGCCGTAGCCGTGGAATCCATAACCTGCAGACCGCGGACGAGTACCTCGTGATAGGTAATCTTGTCAAAACGGACGGCATCGGCGCACTTGACGGGATCCTTGTCGTAAATGCCATCAACCTTGGTGGCTTTAATCAGAATCTCGGCGCCGATCTCGCACGCACGAAGAGCAGCGGCGGTGTCGGTCGTAAAGTACGGATTGCCCGAGCCGGCGGCAAAAATAACGACGTTGCCCTTGGAAAGGTGGTTGATGGCGCGACGGCGAATATAGGGCTCGCAGATCTCGTTCATCTGGATAGCGCTCATCACGCGGCAGGGAACATCGTTATGCTCGAAGGCATCCTGCAGGGCGAGCGCGTTCATCACGGTTGCCAGCATGCCCATGTAGTCGGCCTGAGCACGCTCCATGCCACCGGCAGCGCCTGCCATGCCGCGGAAAATATTGCCGCCGCCGACAACGACGCCGACCTCATGGCCAACGGCGAGCAGCTCCTTGACCTGCTTAGCAAGATGGTCGGTAACCTTGGGGTCGATGCCATATTGGCCGTCGCCCATCAGCGCTTCGCCGGAAAGCTTAAGAAGCACGCGTTTATATCGGATGTCGGACAAAGCGATCCTCCTTTAGATTGAACTCTCAACATTCTATCAAAGGCTCTAAGAAGAGCCATGAAAAAGCAGGCTGTGAGTAAAACCCACAGCCTGCTCATTACCAGCTACAAGAGCTTATTTACTCGCCACGGACCAGACGGTCAAAGGCAACGACGGTAATGGTGTCGCCGAGCTCCTTGGAGACCTGCTCAGCGTACTTCTTGATGGTGAGGGAGCTGTCCTTAATGAACTCCTGCTCGGTGAGCACGGACTGCTTGTAGAACTTCTCCAGACGGCCGACAGCCATCTTCTCCTGGATAGCCTCGGGCTTGCCGGACTCGGCAGCCTGGGCCATGTAAATCTGCTTCTCGTGCTCGACGGTCTCGGCCGGAACCTGATCGCGGGTAGCGCAGATCGGGGCGACGGCGGCAACCTGAAGGGCAACGTCGTGAGCGAAGGTCTTGAAGGACTCAGCCTGAGCGGTCTCGGCCTTCTCGAAGGCGAACTCGACGAGGACGCCGATCTTACCACCCATGTGGATGTAAGAAGCGAGCGCGCCGTTCTCAGCCTTGCGGGCAGCGAAGCGGGAGATCTTCATGTTCTCGCCCATGATGTGAATCATCTCGGTGAGCTCGGAGGAAACGGTCTCCTCGCCCATCGGCTTCTCGAGCAGAGCGTCGACATCGGCCGGCTCGGTGGTGGCGACAACCTCAGCGACCTTGGAAGCAAAGCCGGTGAACTTGGCGTTGGAGCCAACGAAGTCGGTCTCGCAGGAGAGCTCGAGCAGAGCGCCGGTCTTGCCATCCTCGGAGACGAACGCGGCGACAGCGCCCTCGTTGGTCTCACGGCCAGCCTTCTTGGCAGCCTTGGCAAGGCCGTTCTTACGCAGAACGTCGACAGCGGCGTCCATGTCGCCGTCAGCCTCGACGAGAGCCTTCTTGCACTCCATCATCGGGGAGTCGGTCATCTCGCGGAGCTGCTTGACCATAGCGGCGGTAATCTGGGCCATTGTGGTTCCTTTCAAAGAGATGAAAAAGAATTAACTAAGACTGATTTACTCGGCCTTGGGCTCAGCGGCCATCTCGGCCTCGGAGACCTGCTCCTTGCCGGAGCCAGCGAGGCAGGCGTCAGCCATGAGCTCGCACATAAGGGTGACAGCGGAGATAGCGTCATCGTTGCAGGGGATGCCGTACTCGACCTCGTCGGGATCGGAGTTGGTGTCGATCAGAGCGACGACGGGGATGTTCAGGCGCTGGGCCTCCTTGATGGCGTTCTCCTCGCGCTTGGTGTCGATGACGAAGAGAGCCTGGGGCAGACCCTTCATGTCGCGGGCGCCACCGAGGTTGGTCTGGAGCTTGGTGAGCTCCTTGCCGAGCACAGCCTGCTCCTTCTTGGGCAGAACAGCCATGCGGCCGTCCTCGACCATAGCCTCGAGCTCCTCCATGCGGTTAATGCGGGAGCGGATGGTGACGAAGTTGGTCAGCATGCCGCCGAGCCAACGCTGGTTGATGTAAGGCATGTTGGCGCGCTCAGCAGCGTTCTTGACGGCCTCCTGAGCCTGCTTCTTGGTGCCGACAAACAGCACGTTGCCACCCTTGGCGACGTTCTTGACGAAGGTGTAGGCCTGGTCGGCGTCGAGGATGGTCTGCTTGAGGTCGAGGATGTAGATGCCGTTGCGCTCACCGAAGATGAACGGCTTCATCTTGGGGTTCCAGCGACGGGTCTGGTGACCGAAGTGGCAGCCGGCCTCGAGCAGGGTGCGGATATTAATCTTGGTAGCCATGTTAAACCTCCTGTGGTTTGCCTCCGCGCGGGGTCATCCTCCAAAACCAACCCGGACATGTGCTACCAAAGCCCGGGCACCACGGTATGAAGTAGCCGCGCGTGCGTGATAAAAACATGTTGCCGTGAAGCAACCCGATGAATGATAGCAGGAATGCATCTTCCTGCCAACCCGCAATCAAAACCACACACCTGAGTGCGGCGCGGGACGTCCCAGCCACTATTCGCCGCGGGGATGGGCTTGAGCCACGGCACGTTTGAGCCGATCGGGTGTGAGATGCGTGTAGATCTGCGTCGTGGACAGGCTCGCATGACCCAGCAGCTCTTGAACCGAGCGCAGGTCCGCACCGCCCTCGAGCAAGTCGGTCGCAAAGGTATGGCGCATCGCATGCGGGGCAATGTCGGCAGGGATACCGGCGAGCGTCGCCAGCATATGGAACCGTCGTCTGAGCATAGCGGCACTCATGCGATTGCCGCGAGCAGAAATAAACAGCGGATGCAGGCCGGCTGCGGCTTCGCGGCGCTTTGCCTGAGCGAGCAACTCCGGCCGCCCCTCCTCAATATAGAGACGCGTCGCCTCGAGCGCGCGACGATACAGAGGGACGATACGTTCTTTGCTCCCCTTGCCCCACAGGCGCAGCGTGCGTTCGGACCACACAATGGACTCCACATTGAGTGCTGCGAGCTCAGAGATACGGGCGCCCGAGGCATAGAGCAGCTCGAGCATCGCCGCATCGCGCAGTCCCGCGGGTGTTGAGGTATCAGGCGTCTTGAGCAGCGCCTCCACCTGTTGGGTCGTCAGCACACCGGGTAGATCGCGCGGGAGCTTGGGCGAGGAAATTGCCGAGACCACATCGCCCTCCACGACCCCCTCGGCAGCCATCCACCGATAGAGCGAGCGAATGGCAGACAGGTGTGCCGCAAGCGTTCGGGGAGCCACCTGCTCACGCGAAAGTTCGGCAAGATAGCGACGAATGGTGCGCACGTCGGCAGCGAAAGCATCTATATCCTCACGCTCGCACCAGGCAGCAAAACGCTCCAGCCTCGAGCCATAGGCCGTCACCGTGTTGGGAGAAAGTCCCTCGACACGTGAGATATAGGCGATAAACGAGTCGACGGTGTCGTACAGGTCAAAGGCTATGACCGGTCGCCTCCAAACAAATCGGGGCGAGTGGCCAGATAGGCATCAAGGGCCTCGAGCGCACGGTCCGCATAGGCCTGGTAGCGGTCGCGCTTGCTGCGGCGCTTACCATCCTCGAGTGGCGGCACCAGGCCAAAGTTGACATGCATAGGCTGATAGCCCACGGTGGCAGGATCGGTCGCATAGCCCACGAGCGCACCCAGGGCGCCCACACGCGGCAGCTCGACGCCCGCGGCCCCGATAGCCTCGGCATAGGTGTTGAGCGCCGCGAGCAGACCCGTCGCCACGGCTTCCATGTACCCCTCGGTGCCGGTGATCTGACCGGCCAGGCGCACGCCGGTGCCGGGCACGGCAAAGGTGCCATCGAGCACGTGCGGGGCGTCGACAAAGGTATTACGGTGCATGACACCGTAGCGGAAGAACTCAGCGTTCTCCAGGCCCGGCACCATATGGAAGACGCGCTTCTGCTCGCCAAAGGTCAAGTTGGTCTGGAAGCCCACCAGGTTATAGGCGGTCTTCTCCTTATTCTCGGCACGCAGCTGAATCGCCGCCCAGGGACGACGACCGGTTCGCGGATCGGTGAGGCCGACAGGCTTCATGGCGCCAAAGCGAATGGCGTCCTTGCCGGTGCGCGCAACTTCCTCGGCAGGCTGGCAGGCCTGGAACAGATCGCCGCCCTCAAAGTCCTTGAGCACCACGCGGTCGGCCGTGGTAAGCGCCTCGATAAAGGCCTCGTACTCCTCCTTATTGAGCGGAGCGTTGAGATAGTCGCCGCTCCCCTGCTCCTCGTAGCGCGACTGCGAAAACAGCACGTCCATATCGAGCGTGGAGGCATCGACGATCGGCGCCGCGGCATCGAAGAACGCAAGGGCGTCGCCACCGACGAGCTTCATGACCTCTTCGCTCAGCGCCGGCGAGCACAAGGGGCCGGCGGCAATGACCACGTGACCTTCGGGAATCTGCGTGACCTCGCCGTGAATGATCTCGATATTGGGACGGGCGGCAACCTCGGCCTCGACAAACTCGGAAAACTTGACGCGGTCGACCGCCAAGGCGCCACCGGCGGGAACAGCCGCGCGATGGGCGCAATCGAGCAGGACTGAACCCATGCGCTCAAGCTCGGCCTTCAGCAATCCAGCCGCGGAATCCGGACGGGTCGACTTAAACGAATTGGAACAGACGAGCTCTGCCAGGTGATCGGTATGGTGGGCCGGGGAGCTAACCTGGGGGCGCATCTCGCACAGCCTTACGGCGAACCCGCGATCTGCCAGCTGAATCGCGCACTCCGAACCCGCCAGACCGCCACCGATAACCGTCACCTGATCAAACAGCATCTGCAAACACCTTTCTAATTGACATGTTTTCCATTGTGACCGAAGGGTGTCTGAGCGTGAAGGGCAAACTTGGAGGGCGCATACCTTCCATCCATCATGCGCTCGATAAGACCCTCGAGCTCAAGCGAACCCAGGAGTTTGAGTACGCCGACGGCATCGAGCGAGACGAGCGCCGCGATGTCGTCGACCTTGAGCGGAGAGGCGATGAGCGCATGCATCACGGTCTGCTGTGTTTGATCCAGGTCGGCAATGCCGGGAGCATCGGGGCGCGAGTAGCGCAGGGTGCCGTAGATGCGTGAGATAGCCATCTCGATAGATTCCTCGTCGATGATGCAGCAAGCACCGTTCGCAATGAGGTAATTCGTGCCACGCGACTCGGGCGATAGGATCGACCCCGGCACGACAAGAAGTTCGCGCCCCAAATCCATAGCAGCCTCGGCTGTAGAAAACGTCCCGGAAGGCATACCCGCCTCGGATACAAAGAGGGCTTGCGACAGGGCCGCGATCACGCGATTGCGGCGCGGAAAGGCAAACTTGCGCGGACCCATGCCCCACGGAGAGATCGACACGACCGCGCCACCCGTATCGAGCGTGCGCATAATAAGCCCCGCGCTCGAACGCGGGTAGACCACGTCGGCGCCCGTCCCCAGCACCACGACGTGTTTGCCGCCGGCGTTGACCGCAGCCCAACCCGAGGCCTGGTCACAACCGACCGCGCCGCCCGAAACTACCGTCACTCCCGCCTCGACCGCCACCTTTGCCGCAAGCTCTGCCACGGCAAGACCATACGGCGAGGCCTTGCGCGCGCCGATGATGGAGAGCGCGGGCGTCGAAAGCACCTCGGGGTTGCCGCGCACATAGAGCGTCTGGGGTACATCAGAAAGCTCCAAAACGGTCTCGGGATACAACGCATCACCTGGATGCAGCTCGTAGGTCCCCTCGGCCATCATTGGTCCCTCCTTCCCTGGTACATCGCTGCCTCGAGCACGTGGTCCTGCGTCACCTGCTCGCTCTCGGCGACGTCGGCGATTGTACGCGCGATACGCACCAGTCGCACGATGCCGCGACCCGTGAGATGTGTGCGCTTCGACAGGCCGAGCACACACTTCTCCGCCGCATCATCGAGCTTAAAGGTCGAAACGACGCCGTCAATGGACCGTGTCTCGTCATCCTCGGCCTCGGCATCCGCATCGTCCATACGGGATTCGCGCCAGGCGCGAAAAGCGCGACCGCGCACAACGTAGTCACGTAACTCGGCAGACGACATACCCTCCGCACCCTCGATAATCACTTGGGGGTCGGGACGGGTCACATCGATCATCATGTCGATACGGTCGGCCAAAGGACCGCGCAGTTTAGACCGATAGCGCTCGACCATCGCCGCCGAGCAGCGACACGGTACCTCGCGATCGCCCAAAAAACCGCAGGGGCAGGGATTGCTCGCAGCCAGCAGCTGAAAGCGCGACGGGAAGGTAAAGGCCCCGTCGACGCGCACGATCCTCACATAGCCGCGTTCGATGGGCTGACGCAGCGTCTGCAGCACACCCGTGGGAAACTCGGCAAGCTCGTCCAAAAATAGCACGCCGCCATGAGCAAGGCTGATCTCACCCGGGTGCACCGGGCGCCCACCGCCGATAAGACCTGCGGTCGAAATACTGTGATGGGGGCTGCGGAAGGGCCGGTGCCCCGCCAACAAGCCATCAATGTTCTCACCCAAAACCGAATGGATGCACAGCGCCTCCTGTTGATCCTCAACGGAAAGCTCGGGCAGGATGCCGGTCATACGACGCGCGAGCATCGTCTTGCCCGATCCCGGGGACCCGATCATAAGCAAACCGAGTTCTCCTGCCGCCGCAAGCGCCATGCCGCGTTTGGCAACCTCCTGCCCTAGCACGTCGGCATAGTCGAGCTCGGGCTCAAAGGTCGCCTCGAGCACTTCAGAATCCAAGTAGTGCCGCGCGGCATCGCCCATGCCATGGGCAAGCTGAGACAAATGATCGATAAATCCGCAATCCACGCCCGCAAGCGGAACATGCTGATCGGACCTGCCGGCGATAAAGGACAGCCCCATATCACGTGCCAATAGCTGAAACGCCACCTCGCCCTTGACGGGAAGCACCGTACCGTCCAAGCCGAGCTCGCCGGCGATAAGGCAGCGATCGAGGTTGTCACGGGGAATCTGCCCATCGGCCGCCAGAACCGCGATGGCGATGGGCAGATCAAAGCCGCTACCGGTCTTGCGAATATCGCCGGGCGCTAGGTTGACCGTAATGCCCGAGCGTGGGATCTCGAACCCGGCGGAGCGCATCGCGCAGCGAATACGACCGCGTGACTCCATCACCTCCATACTCGGAATGCCGAGCATTTGGATGCCCGGAACACCACCGGCAAGCGAGACCTCGACCGTGACGTGAATCGCCTCGACGCCACGGATGCAGGCCGCGTGAACGGCAAACGTCTCGAACGCCATCACGACACCTGCCAATCGAACGCGTTGTACTGATGCTCGATCTCGGCGATATGCCCGCCACGAATGGTGACGCCCACGGCATCGAAGCGAATCGCCTTGAGCGGATAATGCTCCATGAGATAGCAACTTGCGATGCGGCGGTAGCGGCGTTGCTTTTGGGCGTCCACGGCCTCCTCGGGAAAGACCCGCGTGCTGCAATCCAGTGCGACGCGTCTGGTCTTGACCTCGGCCATCACCACGACATCGTCGAGCTCATCGAGCAGCACCAGATCGGCCTCGCCCTCGGTGCAACGATAACCCTGCTCCAGCAAGGTGTAGCCGCGCTCGTTAAAGTAGTCGATGGTGATCAGCTCGCCCAGCATGCCCAGCTCGCGGGGACTGAGTCCCTTGATAAACTCGGGCGTCATCGCCCCGCAGTCGAGCTCGCCGTTTTCCCAACGCTCCTTGAGCTGCTGCGTCTTGCTCTTTTTGCTTGCGGCACTCATGGGGTCTCCTTTCCCGCACACTGCATTGCCCCGATGATGAGGGCACCTTTCATGCGGGTAAGTACCGGAAGCAAACCAAAAGCTGACCAAATGCCGTCAAAAAACGGGCCGTACGCAGCAATGCTGTTGCATACGGCCCGCTGCCAGCAGGTTTATAAAACCCCTGAGGTCCCTGTCTCCACAATTGACCTAGAAAAGGCGCTCAGTCTGCAGAAAGTTTCCGCAAAAGCTCACGCGGTGCAGTGGACAAAGTCCATGTTTGCGAATGGCCTCGATGTGCTCGGGGCTTGCGTAGCCTTTCGATTCGGCCAAATGGTACTCGGGATACTCGGCATCGTACTCGACCATCATCTCATCACGCGTGACCTTGGCCATGATGGACGCCGCGGCGATACAGGCGATCTTGGCATCGCCCTTCACCACGTCGCGCTCGTTGGGAACGGCGCCCAAGGGGTTACCGTCCATAAGCACGCAATCGGGCTCGAGCCCCGTATCGGCCACGGCGCCCGCGACAGCGGCTCGAATGGCGCGGGCCATGCCCATCTCATCGATATCCTTAGGCGCGATATGGCAAAAACCAATTGCCGTCGCCACCTCGGCAATCTTCACTGAGAGCAACTCGCGGCGCGCCGGCGTGAGCTTTTTGGAATCGTTGATGCCCCAGACGCGCGGCTCCATAGGAAGGCAGACGGCGCATACCGTCAAAGGACCGGCCACCGATCCGCGACCCACCTCGTCGACACCAACGACTACCCCATCGCCGCCAAGCTCATGCATAAGCTCGTACATGTCATTGACGCGCTCGCGCTCGGCAAGTTCCTTGGCATGGCGCTTAAGAGCACGCTCGCAAGCCTTGATCACCTGCTGGCGCGGGTCCTCGCGATAATGCTCCACGAGGGCGGGGATCTCCTCAAACGTAGCGCTCGCCAACTCACCGGCAACCTGCGATGCCGAAACCGAGCTCGTCATATTGGCCATACCAGGCCCTCCTTGCATGCAAATCAGATAAAAAGAAGGGCCACCCGAAGGTGACCCTTGTGTCCAAACGAGTGGACAGACGCTGCGATCTTCTTAGCGCTTCTCGGGGATGCGAGCAGCCTTGCCCACCTTGTCGCGGAGGTAGTACAGCTTGGCGCGACGGACGCGACCATGACGAACGACCTCGAGCTTGGCGATCTTGGGGCTGTGAAGCGGGAAGGTACGCTCAACACCGACACCGAAGGACATCTTGCGGACGGTGAAGGTCTCGCGGGCACCGGCGCCGGCCATGCGGATGACGTCGCCCTGGAAGACCTGAATGCGCTCGCGGTCGCCTTCCTTAATGCGGTAGTGAACCTTGACGTTGTCGGCGACGCGAACCTGAGGAATGTCCTCGCGGATCTGCTGACGCTCGATTGCGCGGATGTAATCCATGTGCAATTCCTTACTCTTCTAGAGGTGCCGTACCACCTTGGCCGGCACGTAGTTGAACAAACGTATTCGAGTATACACGCGCGGGTTTCTGCTGCAAGAACAATTTTTTGCGCAGACAAAAAGACAAAACCCGCACATGATAACCGCCCGTCTCACGAATGAGACGGGCGGCATGAAGGGGGCTACGCTAGGCGTCTAAACCCAAAACGTTAGGCGGAACGCTTGGCCTCGAGCTTGGCCTGAGCGGCAGCCAGGCGCGCGAGGGGCACGCGATAGGGCGAGCAGGACACGTAGTCCACGTCGGCCACGTTAAACAGGCCCTTGATGGACTTGGGGTCGCCGCCGTGCTCGCCGCACACGCCAAAGTGCATGTCGGGATTGGTGGCGCGGCCCTTCTCGACGGCCAAGCGCACGAGCTCCAGCACCGCCGCGTCGATGGTCTCGAAGGGGTTGTCTTTCAGGATCTTTTTATGCATGTACAGCGGGATGAACTTGGCCTCGGCGTCATCGCGCGAGAAGCCAAAGGTCGTCTGGGTGAGGTCGTTGGTGCCAAAACAGAAGAAGTCTGCGTAATGGGCGATCTCGTCAGCGACCATGCAGGCGCGCGGCAGCTCGAGCATCGTGCCCACGGGAATATTGAGCTCGACGCCCTCTTCGTCAGAAACCTCGGCGATCACGCGTTCGATAACCTCGCGGGTCTGGACATGCTCGGCCGTGATGGAAACGAGCGGAACCATGATCTCGGGGCGCGGGTCGACGCCCTCCTTGATAAGGTGGGCAGCAGCCGTGGCGACGGCGCGAACCTGCATGAGCGGCAGATCGCCAAAGACGACGGACAGGCGCACGCCCCGTAGGCCGAGCATCGGGTTGGACTCGACCATGCCGTCGATACGACGCAAGCGGGCGCGCAGGACGGCAAGCTCTTTCTCGCTGGCACCAGCGGCTTCCTTCTTGGTGATGGCGACCTCGAGCTCGCGAGGATTATCCAGGAACTCATGAAGCGGCGGATCGAGCAGGCGGACGACCACATCGCGACCGGACATGGTCTTGAACATCGCCAGGAAGTCCTCGGTCTGAACCTTGAGCAGGTCGGCCAGGGCCTGCTGCTTCACGGCCTCATCGTCAGACAGGATAAAGCTCTGGATGATGTTCTTGCGATCGCCCAGGAACATGTGCTCGGTGCGGCACAGGCCAATAGCCTCGGCGCCAAACTCGAGGGCGAGCATGGCATCCTCGGGATTGTCGGCGTTGACACGCACATGGTTGGCATGGCCGCTGGTCTCGTCCAAACGGATTTCGTCGGCCCAGGACAGGATGGTGTCCAGGTCGCCGGTGAGCTCGGCGGAGACCAGGTCGACGGGACCGTCGACGACGATACCCTGGGTACCGTCGATGGAGATAACGTCGCCTTCGTGCAGCACGCGGTCGCTGCCCTCGATGCGCACGACCTTCTCGGCGGCGTCGATGTGGAAGCGTTCGACGCCGCAGACGCAAGGCGTGCCCATACCGCGGGCGATAACGGCGGCATGGCTCGTCTTGCCACCGTGGCTGGTAAGGATACCTTCGGCGGCGACCATACCCTTCAGGTCGTCGGGGTTGGTCTCCCAGCGGACCAGAATGACCTTATGGCCCTCGGCAGAACGCGCGACGGCGTCATCGCTCGAGAACACAACCTCGCCCACGGCGGCGCCGGGACTGGCGTTAAGGCCGCATGCGAGCGCCTCGTACTTCTTGGAGGAGTCGAACTGCGGGTGCAGGAGCTGGTCGAGCTGTGCGGGGTCGATGCGGCTCACGGCCTCCTCACGGGTGATGAGACCTTCCTCGACCATCTCGATAGCGATGCGAAGAGCGGCGGTGGCGGTACGCTTTCCCACGCGGGTCTGGAGCATCCAGAGCTTGCCCTGCTCGATGGTGAACTCGATATCGCACATGTCGCGGTAGTGATCCTCAAGCGTCAGGAAGACACGCTCAAGCTCCTCACCTGCGGACTCGAGGCCCGGGGTGGTCTTGAGGTCGGCAATGGGCTCGGTGTTGCGGATGCCGGCAACGACGTCCTCGCCCTGGGCGTTAACCAAAAAGTCACCGTAGAACTCCTTGGTGCCATCGGCCGGGTTGCGCGTAAAGGCGACGCCGGTCGCCGAGGTCTCGCCCTTATTGCCAAAGGCCATGGCTTGGACGTTGACGGCGGTGCCGAGCTCATCAGAAATGCCATGCTGTTTGCGGTAGATACAGGCGCGCTCGTTCATCCAGCTGCCAAAGACGGCCTGGATGGCAAGGCGCAGCTGGAGCTCCGGATCGTGTGGGAAAACGGGCTTGCCGTCGGCGACCTCGAGCTCGGGATACAGGGCAGCATCGACGTTATCGGAGAAGATGCCCTTGAAGGTCTCGACGAGCTCCTGCAGGTCCTCAGCCGAAAGCTCGGAATCGACACGAACACCGGCAACCAGGCGGGCCTGGGTCAGGGCATTCTCGAACAGGTCGGCATCGACACCCACGACGACGTTGGAGAACATCTGGATAAAGCGGCGGTAGCTATCCCAGGCAAAACGCGGGTTTTGCGTCTGGGCGATAAGGCCCTGGACGGAGTCGTCGTTGAGGCCCAGATTGAGAACCGTGTCCATCATACCGGGCATGGAGAACGGAGCACCCGAGCGTACCGAGACGAGCAGTGGGTCACGGGCGTCGCCAAGCTTCTTGCCGAAGCGGGCCTCAAGGTCGACCTCGGCGGCAACGATCTCATCGAGCGCGCCCTCCGGCCACACGTTGCCGGCACCAGAGTACTCAACGCAGGTCTGGCAGGTAATGGTAAAGCCACCGGGAACCGGCAGGCCGATACGGCTCATCTCGGCAAGGTTCGCGCCTTTGCCGCCAAGCACGAAGTTCATGGACTTGTCGCCCTCGGTGACACAAGTGCCCTGGGCATCGGTTCCAAAACGGTAAACCCTCTTGCAATCGCTCACGATACTTCCCCTTCCATGCGCTCTCGCGCACGACCGTGGTAACGAATCGACCCGCCGGATGCGGGCCGTGAGGGAACTATACGGCGGGATTTGAACGGGCTTGAGCAGAGGATGCGCGGTTTGGTAAACGTGCTAAAACCTGCGGTAAACGGTAGGTAAAGGTGGTTGCCTTATGAAGATACCACTACAATAAATTAGCAGGTCAAATGTAGGTTTATTGCTAAATCGCTTTACCAATACCAGTCAATTTGAGACGGGGCATTTTAATCACCATCCCAGAAAAATCATCCCAGAAAGAACTACTGCTGTTGAGCGCGGCGGGCGGCACGGCGGGCTCTTGCCTCTTGAATCTCTTCGAGATGAGCGATGATCTCGGAGGCACTCTCCTCGATCGCCTTGCCGTCGGTGCGCACCACAAAGCAACCCAGACGTTTCATGAGGGCACGAGCCTCCTCGAGCTCACTGCGTACACTCTCGGGCTCGGCATAGGAGCCAGCGACGGCGCGGGCGTAATCATCGCCAAGGCGGCTATCGCGAATCTCGGAGATGACATCGACAGTCGAAATCAGACCGAAAAGACGCATCGGGTCGACCTCGTAAATCGACTTGGGCGGCTCCATGCCGTGCGCCAACGGAACGTTGGCGACCCTGTAGCCCTGATAGGCCAAATACATCGACAGCGGCGTCTTGGATGTGCGCGATACACCCAGCAGCACGATATCGGCACCCGACAGATCGTCACATCCACGTCCGTCATCGTGCTCGACAAAGTACTCCATGGCCTCAATGCGGTGGAAATAGCGATCGTCGGTCTTGTGAATCACGCCCGCAACGCCCTTGGGCGGCGTACCGATAAGGGACGACAGCACCGCGAGCGACGGGCCGATCAGGTCGACCGAGCGAATGTGCAGCATGCCCAAGTAGTCGAGTACGCGAGCACGAAGCGCCGGGTCGACGATGGTATGGAACACGGCGATATCGCGATGGTCGGCATCGACTCGCGGGCCCACAAACGACTTGACCTGCTCCACCGAGGTCACCTTAGGCAGACGTAAAACACGAAAAGCCCCTTCATCAAATTGCCCGGACGCCGCAAGCACCACCTCACAAGCGGTATCACCGAGCGAGTCGGAGATAACGATAACGGTGGGACGAGCGGTGACCGGGCAATCCATGCGGGGCTCCTTTTGCGCTTATGCGCAGGCTAGCTTACTTTTTGCGGGCAAGCTCACCAATGTTGGCAATGCCGGAGAATACGGCCTCAAAGCGGTTGAGCAGCTTAAGGCGATTATCGCGAAGCTGCTCGTCCTTGTCCATGACCATAACCTCGTCAAAGAAGCGGTCGATGGGGGCACGTAGGGCGGCCAGAGCGGCAAATGCGGCAGGGTAATCCTCGGCAGCAAGGGCGGCATCGACGGCGGTCTGAGCGGCCTCGGAGGCGTCGGCAAGCGCAAGCTCGACCTCACCCATCAGGCTGCGGTCGTACTCCGCACCCAGCTCGGGCTTGGAGATATGCGCGGCGCGGGCATAGGCAGTCGCCAGGTTGTCGAAGGTCTCGGCGTCGTTCTTGCGGGCCTCGTCGAGGGCGGCGCAGCGGGCGAAGAAGACCGACGGGGCAATGATGTGCACCGCAGATACGGCGGCGACGGTATCGGCCGGGATCTTCTCGTCACGGGCCATGCTCACCAGACGACCGTGGAAGAAGTCGCGGACCTGCTGGGCAACCTCGGCGGCGTCAAACTCAATGCCCTGCTCGCTATAAAGCTCGAGCGCAAAGTCGATGAGCGACGTCGGGTCAATCGGCAGACGATCGCGCAGGATGTTGATGATGCCGATGGCGGCGCGACGCAGCGCGTACGGGTCGGAAGAGCCGGTCGGGGGCTCGCCGATGGAAAAAATACCGGCAATGGTATCGAGCTTGTCGGCACAAGCCACGATGCAGCCAGCGGTGCCCTCGGGTAGCTCGTCGCCGGCAAAGCGGGGACGATAGTGATCGCGAATGGCGTGGGCGACCTCGTCGTTCTCCCCCATCGCGGAGGCATAATAACCGCCCATCACGCCCTGCTGGCTCGTGAACTCGACGACGGCGTTGGACACCAGGTCGGCCTTGCACAGATGTGCGGCGCGGCCGGCATCAGCGGCCAGATGGGCACCCAGGTGAGCCTCGCGGGCAATAGCGAGCGCGAGCTGCTCAATACGCTCGGACTTGGCGAGCACGCTGCCAAGCTTCTCCTGGAAGGCAACCTTGGCCAGACGCTCGCGGAACTCGTCGAGGGAGATCTTCAGATCCTCCTCGTAGAAGAACTTGGCGTCGTCCAGGCGGGCGCGCACGACACGCTCGTTGCCGTCAATCACGCGCTCGGCATTCTCGGGCTTGCTGTTGGAGACGACCACGAACTCACGCGTCAGCTTACCCTCACCGTCATAAATCGGGAAGTAGCGCTGGTTGGTGAGCATAGACTCGCAGATGATCTCGTGCGGGACCTTGAGGAACTCCTCATCGAAGGTACCGACGAGCACCGTCGGCCACTCGCAGAGGTTGATGACCTCCTCGAAGACCTTCTTGGGCGTATCGACGTGGCAGCCGGGGCGAGCGGCCTCGACATCGGCGATACCGGCAAGGATGGCCTCACGACGGCGCTCGGCAGAAAGCACGCCGGCGTCCTCGAGCACCTGCTCGTAAACAGCGGGGCTGGCGACCACATGGTCACCGGGGCCCAGGACGCGATGGCCGCGCGTGGTGTTGCCACTCGTCACGTCGGCAAACGACACGGGCACGACGTCCTCGCCCAAAAGGCAGCAGATCCAGCGGACCGGACGCACGAACGTGGCGTGCTCGTGGCCCCAGCGCTGGCTGCGGTAGTTGGGCCACTGCAGGCCGGCGATGGTCTTCTCGCACAGGGCCGTCAGAATCGGGGTGGCCGGGGCGGAAGGAATGTTCTTCTCAGCAAAGACGTACTCGCGTCCGTCGGTGTCCTCGCGACGGACCAGGTCCTCGGCAGCCACACCGCACTTGCGGGCAAAGCCCTGGGCGGCCTTGGTGGCGTTACCGTCAGCGTCGAAGGCGATGTTGGCCGCGGGGCCACGCTTGACCTCGTGAACCTCATCGGTCGCGGTGGCGACGTCGGCAACGAGCGCAGCCAGGCGACGCGGGCTCGAGATCACGCGGACCTCGCCGTGGGCCAGACCGGCCTCGTCGAGACCCTTGGCGATAATGGTGCCAAGCTGCTTGACGGCATTGTTCAGCGGTGCAGAGGGCATTTCCTCCGTACCGATCTCAAACAGGAAATCCTTAGCGTCTGCCATGGCTTACGCCACCTCGCCTTCCTGGTCGGCATTCTCGTTGATTCCGGCGACCTCGGCCATATAGGCCTCGCAGCACGCCTTGGCGACGGCGCGGACGCGCAGGATGTAGTTGGCGCGCTCGACTGCGGACAGCGCACCGCGGGCATCGAGCAGGTTGAAGGCATGACTGCACTTCATGACGCAGTCGTACGCCGGCAGCGGCAGCTTGCGCTCCAGGCAGGAGTGGCACTCGGCCTCGTAGTCGTCGAACTTCTGACGCATCATCTCGACGTTGGCGACCTCAAAGTTGTAAGCGCTGAACTCGCGCTCGTTCTCCAGGAACACGTCGCCGTAGGTCATGGGCGTGCCGTCGGGCAGGTAGCTCCACACCAGGTCGTAGACCGAGTTGACGCCCTGGGCGTACATGGCGATACGCTCCAGGCCATAGGTGATCTCGACGGGCACGGGATCGACCTCGATGCCGCCCACCTGCTGGAAGTACGTAAACTGCGTGACCTCCATGCCGTTGAGCCAGACCTCCCAGCCAAGGCCCCAGGCGCCCAGGGTCGGGCTCTCCCAGTCGTCCTCGACAAAGCGGACGTCATGGTCGTTGGGGTCCAGGCCAATGGCGGCCAGCGAACCCAGGTAGAGCTCCTGGGCGTTGACCGGCGAAGGCTTGATGAGCACCTGGAACTGATAGTAGTGCTGCATGCGGTTGGGGTTCTCGCCGTAGCGGCCGTCGGCGGGACGGCGGCAGGGCTGCGCATAGCAGGTGCGCCACTCGGCGGGACCAAGCGAGCGCAGCGTGGTCGCGGTATGGAAGGTACCGGCACCGACCTCGGAGTCATAGGGCTGCATAATGACGCAGCCCTGCTCGCCCCAGTACTGCTGGAGGCGCAGGATGATGTCTTGGAAGGAAAGCGATGAAGCGTTCATGCCTCTAATATCCCCTCGTCGAAACGATTACACGGTTAGGTACTGTACTATAGCGGTTTTTAGTCGATAGCGCCGATACGGTTGAGCGGCCAGTAGCGCACAAGTGCAACGGCTATCAAGTCGGAGCGGTCGACCGGGCCAAAGTAGCGGGAGTCGGCAGAGTTCTCGCGGTTGTCGCCCATCACCCACACACAGTCGTCAGGGACGGTGTAGGGATAGCTCACCTGAGCGCCGGGGGCTTGGGCCGAAAGCGGCCAGCTCATGCCGGTTGTATAGTCTTCGTCGAGCGCCTGGCCGTCGACGACAACCTTGCCGTCCTGCAGGTCGACCGTCTGACCGGCCGTGGCAATAACGCGCTTTACCAGCACGTCATGCTCGGACGTGGCATCGGGGTTGTGGAACACCACGATATCGCCTTGCTTGACGGGCTGCCCAAGCTCGAGGCTGACCTTTTGCGCCAGGATCTGGTCGCCAATCTCGATCGTGGACTCCATGGAACCGGTAGGCACCACAAAGGGTTCGACCACAAACGAGCGAATCAAAAAGGTGGCGACCAGTGCGATCGCGACGACCACGATCCACTCAAACGCACCCTTTAGCACGGAATGCTGCGATGGAACCATTCTCACTCCTCGCTCTGTGAATACGAAGCGTCCAGGATCTCCTGCGCGTACGCGCGCTCCTCTACCGTAAGGCGTGCCGTCTCGATAAGATCGGGACGCCAACGACAGGTACGCTCGATGGCGTTTTTGCGACGCCAGGCATCGACCTTGGCATGGTCGCCGCTTACGAGCACTGGAGGCACGCCCTCGCCATTGAACTCAGCGGGACGGGTGTACTGCGCGTACTCGAGCAGGCCACCGTCCTCGGCGGTCGAGAACGACTCATCGACGTTACTCATCTCGTCACCAAGGGCGCCGGGAATCAGGCGTACGACGGCATCGGCCACGACCATGGCGGGAAGCTCGCCGCCCGTAAGCACATAGTCGCCGATCGACAGACGCTCATCGGCATACGCATATGCGCGCTCGTCGACGCCCTCGTAACGGCTGCACACAAACAGCAGGCGCTCGCTTTTGAGCAGGCGCTCAGCAACATGCTGCGTAAAGGGCTCGCCGCAGGGGGTGAAGAACACCACGGTGGGCTTGGTACCCTCGGAGCTGATAGCCTCGATTGCCTCGGCAATGGGCTCGACCTTCATGAGCATGCCCTGCCCGCCGCCATACGGCTCGTCATCGACGGTGCGATGGCGGTCGTGCGTCCAGTCGCGCAGGTTATACGCCTTAAAATCAAAAAGGCCGGCCTTGCGGGCGCGACCCAAAATCGACGTGGACATGACGGGCTCAAACATCTCGGGAAAGACCGAAAGGGTCTCAATCAGCATGCTGTCCTCCCTACTTGTCCATATCGATCAAGCCGTCCATAACGTGGACGGAAATTGTTCCAGTGTCGGGAAGATCGAGCACAACCTGCTCGATCACGGGAATCAGCACCTCGCCGTACCGATCGCCCTCGACAACCCAAACATCGTTGGCGGGCGTCGACATGATCTCGACAATCGTACCGAGCGAGCCAAAGCGCTCATCGACCACCTCGCGACCCATAAGGTCGGAATAGGCGGCGTCGAGTGAATCGAGCTCAAAATCGTCACGATTTGCCAACACATAGCATCCCGTGATGCCCTCGGCGGCCGTCAAGTCGTCAATGCCCTCAAACGAGACCAGATCGCCATCGCCCGTATCGGTGACGGACACGACCGTGCAAAAGCGGTCGCGCTTGAGCGCCGGCGGCGTCAGGGCGACGCGCATACCCGGCTCTAATACAGAAGGAAGCCCCCGCAGCGGCTGCGCGAGGACCTCCCCCTTCCTTCCGTGCGGCTTGACCACACGGGCGATGTTTTTGTACTGGGACCTCAAGGTCCTAGCCCAGAACCTCTACCTCGACAGCAGTGTCGAGGCGAGCGGCCAGTGCACGGGCGAGCGCGCGAATGGCCTTGATGGTACGGCCACGACGGCCGATGACCTTAGCGACGTCATCCTCGGCGACCGAAACCTCGATCGTAGAGGCGTCGTCACCATCGATGACCTCAAGGCTCACGGAATCCGGGTCGTCGACGATCTGAACAACGAGATATTCGACGAGATCGGCGATGCGATCTGAGAGCATTGCCTCACCCTCGAGCTGTGCAGCGTCAACCTCAGGCACGATTTACTCCTCGGCGCCCTCAGCGGCCTCAGCGGCAGCCTTAGCGGCCTCGGCCTCTTTGGCGAGCTGCTTCTTGGACTTCTTGACGACGGTCTCGGTCTTCTCGCCCTCGTTGGCGGCCTTGACCAGAGCGGCGACGGCGTCGGTGAGCTGAGCGCCCTTGGACTGCCAGTCGGCGATCTTCTCGAGGTCGAGGTTGATGGTCTTGGGGGCGGTCATCGGGTTGTAGCGGCCAACCTCCTCGATGATACGACCGTCACGCGGGGCGCGGGAATCGGCGACGACGACACGGTAGTACGGACGCTTCTTAGCGCCGTGACGAGCAAGGCGAATCTTGACTGCCAAAGGAAACTCCTCCAACCAAGCAGCTTTAGGCTGCAACTACAAACAAACAGTTGAACATAATACGCCATCGACGCGGGCAGGTGAAGTCCGTGAGACCAACTTCTTCGGTGTAGTCGAAGGCAAATCCATATCTTAGACAAGAATTCGCGATTTGCAAGCACATCCACGCACCCCACATGAGCTGCGCGGTATACTCATGCCATGAAAAGACGCAAACATACATACGGTTATGAAGATGCTGCGGGCGTCACGCCGCCGCCCTGGACGGGGCCGGCGGTGGGCCTCATGGATCTCGATGCGTTTTTTGCGAGCGTGGAGATGCTCGACCATCCCGAGTGGCGCGGCAAGCCACTCATCGTGGGTGGCGATGCTGATTCCCGCGGCGTTGTGTCCACCTGCTCATACGAGGCGCGTCGCTTTGGCGTGCACTCCGCCATGCCCTCGGCCGAGGCACGGCGCCTCTGTCCGCAGGCCATTTGGACGCATGGGCACTTTGATCGCTACCGCGAGGTGAGCGCGCAGGTCATGGCGATTCTTGCCGAAGAGACGCCGCGCGTTGAGCGCGTATCCATCGACGAAGCCTTTATCGATATCACACCGGGTCGTTTTGCGCCCGAGGACCCGCTGCTGGTTGCACGGCGCATAAGCGACCGCGTGGCAGCGCTGGGAGTGACCTGTTCCATTGGCGTGGGCTGCAACAAGACGGTCGCAAAGATCGCAAGCGAGCGGGATAAGCCGTTTGGGCTGACCATCGTGCGCCCCGGAACCGAGCAGCGCTTTTTGGCCGCGCTGCCGGTATCTGCCATGAGCGGCATCGGGCGCTCGGCCGAGGAGCGACTGCGCCGCATGCGCATCTACACGCTCGGCGAGCTGTCACGCGCGCCGGAATCCACGCTAGCTGCAATTTTTGGCGTCAACGGCGAACGCATGCGCCAGCGTGCGCTGGGGCTCGAAATATCCGAAGTAACAAGCCTCGATGAGGAACGCGAGGTTAAATCCGTGAGCAATGAGCGCACCTTTGCGAAAGATTTGACTGAGCGTGGGGACATCGAAGCGGCGATTGCGCTGTTGGGAGAGTCGGTTGGACGCCGCCTGCGCCGTCAGGGACTGACGGGCGGCACGGTAACGCTCAAGCTTAAGTATTCGTATGGCAGCGGACGCACGGCGCAGCGGCGGCTTCCCCACCCCACCGACGACGAGAATATCTTTGTGGCGGTTGCGCTCGAACTGCTCGACAACATCTGGCAGGAAGGCATGCATGTTCGCTTAGCAGGCATCGGCATGAGCGACTTTGACCATCAGGGCGGCATCCAGACCGACCTGTTCTGCGAAGTCGACGACCGCGGAGCCCAATCAAGCGACCGTCGCGACCTCTCCGTCGCGATCGATGCCGTCCGAGACAAGTTCGGCGACACCGCCCTATCTTTCGGCCGCCAATCCCGCTTCGACGATTAACCGCCTTTGGGCAAAAAGAAAGCCGGGCAGGTGCGGAAAACCGCAACTGCCCGGCGAAATGCGCGAGGCTAGCTAAAAGCCCCATATCAAATGAGCCACTAGAGGAGGTCGAGGGGGAGCTGGGGGGCGTCACCCCAGAGCTTTTCTAGGCGGTAGAAGTCGCGGGCTTCGGGAGTGAAGACGTGGACGACAACCGAGCCGTAGTCCATGAGCATCCAGGTCTTCTGCTCGCGGCCCTCGATGGAGAACGGATGCTCGCCGCAAGCCTCGGCAACCTTCTCCTCGATCTCGTCGACAATCGAATCGACCTGGCGGTTGTTGGTACCGGTGGCAAGCACAAAGTAGTCGCACACGTCGGAAAGCTCGGTCAGGTCGAGCACCTGCACGTCCTCGCCCTTCTTGTCGTAGGCGGCCTGCGCGGCGGCGCGGGCGACATCCTCGGCGGCGACACCGCTCGCGGACAGCGAGGCGGCGGTGCGGTCGGACGTGGCAACGAAACTCTTGTGCTCCACACCTTCAAGAATCTGCTCGTCAGTCATGGTCTCGTCGGCCATGGAATACCTCTTTCTAGACACACCCGAGCTAGCGCAGCTGGGCGTAATGGTTGTAAATCGTAATAGCCGTGGGATAAAGATAGCGCCCGGACTGGATCACATAGACCAGACCCTGCGCAAAACAGGAGAAGAACAACTCATCGAGCGAGAACTTCCCCACCATCTTGCGCAGCGCATGGGCATAGTCGCCGTGACGGTTGGGCTCGATGGCATCTGCCACAAAGACCACCATATCGAGCGGCGTCATGTCGCAGGCACCCACGGTGTGACGGTCGACAGCCTGGAAAACGGCCGGTGACAGCTCGGGAAAAAGCTGCGGAAGCTCATAGGCGGCAACAGGGCCATGCAAAAGCGGCGTCGCGGCGGAAGGAGAGCCGGCAACCTTGATGCCATAGTGAAGCGCGCGGGCCACGAGCTCGTCATCGGAAAGAACCTTGTCCCAGTCGTGAATTAAGCCGGCGGCAGCCGCATCAAAGCGGTCAACGCCGTAGACCTCGGCCAGATGAAGTGCGGTCTCGGCAACACCCAGCGAATGCACATAGCGCTTGCGCTTATCTTTCATGCGAACATCGAGCAGCTCTTGAATGCGCTTGAGCAGCGCGCGCTCATCGCCCTCAAACTGATCCTCTACTGACAACGTAGCCCCCATCACTCAAAATCTTCTTGGCCCAAATCGGCATATAGCCTGCGCTTGCGAATGTAGCCGAGCACGGACTCGCTCGTAAGATAGCGCACGCTCATGCCGCGGGCAACTCGCTTACGAATGTTCGTCGAGCTGATCGCCAGCGCCGGAATCTGAATATAGCGCACGTCGAACGGCAGCCCCGACTCTTTGATTCGGGCACGCGCCGTATCGATATCAAAGCCCGGTCGCGTCGCCGCAATAAAGGTAGCAAGCTCAGCGATTCGTTCGGCATCATGCCAGGTCACAATATCGATAATCGCATCGGCGCCCGTAATAAAGTAGAGCTTTACCTGCGGCGGGTAAAAATCGCGAAGGGCATGAAGCGTATCGGCCGTATAGGTTACACCCGGACGGTCAATCTCGAACCGGCTCGCCAAAAAGGCCGGGTTCGCGGCGGTGGCGAGGACCGTCATGGCATAACGGTCCTCGGCAGGCGTAACCGGCTTGTCAAGCTTAAAGGCGGGAGAGCCCGCCGGCATAAAGAGCACAGCGTCCAAGTCGAGCGACTCGCGCGCCTGCTCGGCAGTCACCAGGTGCCCGTAATGAATCGGGTCGAATGTGCCGCCCATAATGCCAAGCCGAAACTCCTTGCCCTCTTTTATGGGCAGCTCGGGCAAACCGATTCCACCGCGCAGCGACATGGTTTACTCGCCCTCCGAGGTCTCGGCATCGTCCGCGGCATCCGCCGCATCGATAGCCTCGACGCCCTCATCCGGAGCATCGGTCACGTCAAGGGCCTCAACGGCAACGTCCTCGCCAGCGTCCTCGAGCTCCTCGTACTCCGAGAAGTCCTCAGCGCCCTCAAAGTCAAAGGCGCGCTGGCAAATGCGGACCTCGTCGCCCGCATGGCAACCGGCCTTCTCGAGCGCGTCGTCAACACCCATACGCGCAAACTTATGCTGCAGGTAGATGACGGCTTCCTCGTTTTCCCAGTCGGTCTGGATGACCATGCGCTCGATGGCACGACCGACCACGCGGAAGGCGCCGGGCTCTTCCTGGACAATGCGGAACCGCTTCTCGCGCTGCAGACGGCGGCGCTCCCACTCCTCGTCGCGCAGATCGACCGGCTCATCGGAGACCGCCAGCTCGGCGCGAAGCTTAGCCACCTGCTCGCCTACGGCAAGCATCAGCGTATTGAGACCGGCACCCGTCACGGCGGACACGGCAAAGAACATATGGCCGTCGTCGAGTGCCGCACGCTTGAGGTCGGCAATCTTGTCGGCCGTGCCCGGCGCATCGCACTTGTTGGCGACGACGATCTGCGGACGCTCCGAAAGCTCGGCGCCATACTGCTCGAGCTCACGGTTGATGATACGGTAATCCTCAACCGGGTCGCGATCCTCAAACCCGCCCGTCATGTCAACGACATGCATGATGAGCGCCGTGCGCTCAATGTGGCGCAGGAACTGATGGCCCAGGCCCTTGCCCTCGCTTGCGCCCTCGATCAAACCAGGAACGTCGGCAACGACGTAAGAATACTCACCGGCACGCACCATGCCGAGGTTCGGCACGAGCGTTGTAAACGGATAGTCGGCGATCTTGGGACGGGCGGCACTCATGCGCGCGATAAGCGAGGACTTGCCCACCGAGGGGAAGCCCACGAGTGCGGCATCGGCCATAAGCTTCATCTCAAGCTCAATCCAGTGCTCCTCGGCCGGTTCGCCCAGCTGAGCGAACGCGGGCGCGCGGCGCACCGACGTCACAAAGTGCGTGTTGCCCAGGCCACCGGCACCGCCGGGCGCCACGACAACGCGCTCGCCATCGTGCACCAGGTCAGCAATCTCGAACATCGGGGTCTGCGTCTCGGGGTCGAGCTCGCGCACCACGGTGCCCATGGGAACCTTCAGGATCAGGTCCTCGCCGCTCTTGCCGTTACGACGGGCACCCTGCCCGTGCGTGCCGCGTTCGGCGCGGAAGTGATGCTTAAAGCGGTAATCGATCAACGAAGACAGCTGAGCATCGGCCTGGATGACGACATTGCCGCCACGACCGCCGTCGCCGCCATCGGGGCCGCCCTTGGGGACAAATGCCTCGCGCCTAAACGACATGCATCCGGCTCCGCCGTCGCCGCCGCACACGTTAATGCGGCTGATATCGGTGAACTGTGACAACAGAATCGCCTCCTACAAAAAGAGGGAGACCCTTGAATCCTAAAACTCAAGTGCCTCCCACATATGTGCTCTATGAAGGGTGAATTACGCGTTCGCGAGCGGGCGTACGCTGACCCTGTGCTTGATACCCTTGTGGAACTCAACGGTACCGTCGACCAGCGCGAACAGCGTGTCGTCCTTGCCACGGCCAACGTTCTCACCCGGGTGGATGTGCGTGCCGTGCTGACGGACGAGAATCGTGCCCGTGGTTACCGTCTGGCCGGCATAGCGCTTCGTGCCAAGGCGCTGACCGCGGGAGTCACGGCCATTACGGGAGGAACCGAGTCCTTTTTTGTGTGCCATTGTGTATACCTACTCTTTCGTTACGAGTGTAATCTACTCGGCGACGGGAGCCTCGGCAACAGCCTCGGCCTCTGCCTTGACAGCCTTCTTGGCGCGGGACGTAGCCTGGACCTTCACGATCTTCAGCTTGGTGAGCTGCTGACGGTGACCCTTCAGACGACGATAGCGCTTACGCTTGTGGAACTTGAAGACCAGCTGCTTCTCGCCCTTGAACTGCTCAACGATCTGAGCGGTAACCTTGGCCTTGGCCAGCTTGTCGGGATCGGTGACGATCTTCTTACCATCGTTGAGGAAGATGACCGGCAGGGTGACCTTGTCGCCCTCATTGCCCTCGATCTTCTCGACGGTGATGACATCGTCGGTGGCGACCTTGTACTGCTTGCCGCCCGTGTTAACGATTGCGTACATGTTTACTTGCCCTTCATGCATCAGTTAGTGCAACAGCCGAATATAGTAGCAGGCGAAAATACCCCCGTCAACGAGTATGTGGAGCAAATCCACAAGTTCGCACAGGTATGGGGCTGACGAGTCGGCCCTCGTCGTCCTCGCATGCTTGATTCTGACGCTCGACATCGTAGGAGCAGATGGTCACGAGGTCTTGCATACCGGTGGAAACAATAGGTGCATCGACGCCCGGGGTCAAGCCCTGCAACAAAACATCAGCAGCAGAAAGCAAAATCTCCGGACGCATGGAGCCCTCGTTGTCGGCATGGGTGTCGAGCATGAGCACCAGATGGTCCAGACGCTCCCCCGCCGTGATCTCATAGCCCACCAGTGTGTGGTCAAGGTCTAAGCGCTTGCTCTTTTTGCCGCGCGCATAGTCAATACCATGACCCGCGCGCAGCGTGTCAATCGCAGCGCGCACCTCGTCGGCGCTCACGGGGGCTTCGGGGTCCAGGTGCAAGTCGATACGGTACGACAGACGCGTAAGCTGAGCCGTGAGCGCCGGCGTGCGCACGTCGATGTACGCCGCCTCGATGGGCGCCAGATCGGCCGGAGAGGCCGCAGCCAGGCGCCCAAACGCCTCGTCGAGCGCCACGAACTCGGTCATAAACAGGTCATACCACTCGCAGGTCGACGACGTACCCACCGGTAGCGCCGAAGAGAAGCCCACGCGCATGTGCGGAGAGAAGCCCTGCGTGACGGCATAGGGAAGTCCCGCACGGCGCACGATGCGCTCAATGGTATGGATTACTTCGAGATGGCCCAGGTACTTAAGGCGATCGCGTTTGCCATAGCGAACACGAAGTCTAAAGAGCGTGGGGCCGTCGGTCAGGCGCTCACTCATGCGCGATCACCCATCAATACATTCTTGGCGTGGAGCGTGGGGCAGATTCCGCAGCCGGTGCACGACGTGCGGGTGCAGTCGGGAGTCGTGACACCCTCGAGCGAGCGACGGTACTCGCGGTCGAGGAAGCCGCGCGTGCAGCCGGGGCTCACATGCTCCCACGGCAGACGCCAGTCCAACTCGTAGGGCAGGTGCACGAGCTCATTGAGGTCGATGCCGTTTTTGGCAGCAGCCTCCTTCCAGTTATCGAGCGAGAAATGCTCTACCCAGGCGTCAAAGCGAGAGCCCGAGCGCCAAGCATCGATGATGACGGGCGTCATGTCACGACCGGCGCGGGACAGCGCGGCCTCGATGAGCGAGGTCTCGGCATCGTGGTAATGCACGCGGACGGCACGGTTGCGAACGCTCGTGATAAGCAGCTTCTGGCGACGCTTGACGTCGTCGTAGTCGAGCTGCGGGCACCACTGGAACGGCGTGGCAGCCTTGGGGATAAAGACCGAAACCGAGATGGATACCGAAATCGAGCCGCGACGAGCCTTGGGCACCACGGAACGACCGAGCTCCAGCACGTGATCGGCCAGATTGGCAATGGCTACGATGTCCTCGTCGCGCTCACCGGGAAGGCCCATCATAAAGTAGAGCTTCATGCGGTTCCAGCCGGCCTCGAAGGCCGCCTTGGCCGCACGGTCCAGGTCCTCCTCGGTCACGTTCTTGTTAATGATGTCACGCATGCGCTGACTGCCGGCCTCGGGCGCGAACGTCAGGCCGCCCTTCTTTTCGCCGGCGACCGACTCGGCCATATCCACGCCAAACGAATCCAGGCGCTGCGACGGAATAGATACGCGAATACCCGTATCCTCCAGGCGACGGTTGAGCCTGCCGAGCACGTCGCGAATGCAGGAGTGGTCAGTCGTGGAGAGCGAGGTCAGCGACACCTCGTCATAGCCGGTCTTTTCCAGACCCTGAATCACCGACGAGACGATCTGGTCGGCCGAGCGCTCGCGCACTGGGCGATACGTCATGCCGGCCTGGCAAAAACGACAGCCGCGGGCGCAGCCGCGCAGGATCTCGATAGACAGGCGGTCGTGGACCAGCTGCGCATAGGGTACGCACGACTGCGACAGCGGATTCGTGGCGCCGAAATCCTCGACGACGCGCTTGTAGACCACGGTCGGCGCATTCTTGCCTTCACGCGGCACGGTGTAGCCATGCGGCGAACAGGGCTCGTCGTGACGAACCTCATAGAGCGACGGCACGTAGTTGCCGGCAATGGATGCAAGCTGCTCAACAATCTGTGCGCGCGGGACTCCTTCGTCGCGCAGGCGACGATGCAGCTGGCAGGTCTCGAGCAGCGACTCCTCGCCCTCGCCGATGAGGATGGCATCGAAGAAGGCCGCGTACGGCTCGGGGTTGTACACCGAGGGGCCGCCGGCGATGATAATGGGGTCGTCCTCGGTACGGTCGGCCGCTAACAGCGGAATGCCAGCGAGGTCGAGTGCCTCGAGGAAGTTCGTCACCGCCATCTCGTGCGGCACATGCAGGCCGACGATATCAAACGAAGCGACCGGCGCTGCGCCCTCGAGCGACAGCAGCGGAATGCCCGCCTCGCGCATGGCGTCACCCATATCAGGCCACGGCACATAGCCGCGCTCGCAGGAGATGCCCTCGGCCTGGTTAAGGATGTTGTAGAGGATGGCGATGCCCTGGTTAGGCAGACCAACCTCGTACACATCCGGGTAGATCAGGCAGCAACGGTAGTCGGCATCGGCCTTGGAAAGCGTGCCCCACTCGTGATCGATATAGCGGCTCGGCTTTTCGACCTTGGCGAGCAACGGCTCAATTAAATGAAAACAGTCTTGATACGGAACGCGCAACGGAAAACCCCTAAGCAGCGAGATCGGATGCGTCCTGATAGGACGCCATAGGACGGGTAGCGCCCGCGACCGTGGTCACCAGATCGCGAACGCGGGAGAACGTGGCAGTAACCACCTCGTTGGCACGGCTGTAGTCGACATCGCGCTCGTAGAGCGAAACGAGCGCACGGCCCATGCCATAGGTGCCCGCGGCAGCAGTGAGCGCCTTGACGGCAAACCCAATATGCGGCGTCTGCTTGACGAGCGCGCGGGTGACCGCGCGGATCACAAGACCGCCGACAAGCACGCCCGCGACCTCGTAGCCGCGCTCAGGCTTAATGCCGCGTCCAAAGACGGCAGCGAGCTCAAAGAGCATGCCCACCTGCGCCAGCGCCATAACGGGATAATCGGCGCCCGGCAAAAACACCAGCGCACCGGTCGCCATATTAGTGAGCGCGCACGAGGTGATGATACGATTGGCCGCCGCGATGCGCATGAAGGCAAAGTTCGCCGCAAAAGCCGTTTCCTTTTCGGTGCGATCGAGAATCCAGCGGGCAAGCGTCTCGAGCAGATACGTCTTATCGGTTGCCGCCACCACGCCGAGCATGGGCGTGGACTCCTCGATAAACGGCACCTCCACAGCTGACTCGGCAAGCACGCACACGGGCGCGCCGGCGATCACGAGCTCCTGCACGGCACTCTCCAAGCGGTCGGAGCCGCACGAGAGCACCAGCACCACATCGGTATCGGTCTTTGGAGCAATTCGCTCCTCCCCCAGACGCTCGACGCGCACAATGCCCGAGGTCGTCTGCGGCACAAAGGCGTCACGCACCGTCTCGGCCAGAAAGCGCGAGGCGGACGAATCCAAATAGACCGAGACGCGCACCGGCGTATCGGAATCCTTCTTAACGGACGCGCCCATCTTAAAAGCGCGGGTCAGCTTATCTACGGGAATTTTCATAGCAAACCCCTCCAGCGGTTACGCGGCGCCCGAACGATGCCGCCATATGGATTGTACGATACCCACCGTCAGCAGCTGAATCATCATCGAAGACGAACCGAAGCTAATAAACGGTAGCGGAATACCGGTAATCGGCATCATGCCAATGCACATGCCGATGTTTTCGAAGGTCTGGAACGCCCACATGCCAACGATGCCCACACACGAAAGACGCAAGAACAGCGACTCACACTTAAAGGCGACGCGAATCGTCGAAAAGATCAGCAGCACGTAGAGGAACAGGAGCAAAAAGGAACCGCAAAAGCCAAAGGTCTCGGATAGGAAGGCGAAGACAAAGTCGGTGTGGAACTCAGGCAGAAAGCCGCCGGCCGACTGCGTCGCATGGCCCAAACCCTTACCAAAGAAGCCGCCCGAGCCAACGGCGATAAGCGACTGCTGCAGGTTGTAGGCATCGTCCGAATCGGCATTATCGGGGTCGATAAAGACCGTCAGGCGGTTCATCTGATACTGCTTGATGAGCACATCGTGGCCGAGCAACGAATCAAAGACCGAATCGAGCGCCAGGACGAGGGCCACCAGGCCCACGAGCAGGGCCAGGGTCGACAACACCCATTCGCGGCGCGCACCGCTCATGCAGATGACGATGGCGCCCGAGACCAGCACGACCAGGCCCGAGCCCAGGTCGCCCATGGCGACGACGGCCAAAAACGGGATGGACAGCATGCCGCAGAGCTTAACGTAGTCGCGAACGGTATCGATGCGGCCGTTATACTGCGAGCCAAGCGTGGCGATAAAGAAGATGGTGATGAGCTTGGCAAGCTCAACCGGCTGGAATGTCAAGCCGATACCGGGAATCTTGATCCAGCCCGTCATGCCCAGACCGCCTGTATAGGACAGACCCGGAATCTTGGGTGAGAAGATAACGATCAGGTCGATGACGAGCAACGCTGTCGAGAAATTGGAAATACCGCGCAGGTCGGTACGCCAGACCAGCACCGCCAGCACCGCCCCGATGCCAATTCCCAGAAGATGACGTGAGAACGAAGCATCGGCCTTAAACTGCGAAGCCGACCAGATAATGATGGCACCGTAGGCGACGAGCGCCACTGTAGCCACGAGCACACCGATATGCACCTTTTGGCGAAATGTGCCGCGCGAGGCCGAAAGTTGCTTGTTGACGCGGTCCAGGCTGCTGCGAGAGCCGGTCTTGGTTGAACGGAACAGATCCGCCGGAGAAAAATCCATCGCAACCTCCTATCGAACCGAAGAATCGCCCGAGGCCGAAGAGGTATCGGGCTCGTCATAAATCACGCCGAGCACATCGCGCACGACATGCATCGCGGTATCTGAGCCACCGCCGCCCTGCTCCAGAACAGTAGCGATGACATACTTGGGATCATCGGCCGGCGCATAGGCGCAAAACCACGCGTATTCGTCCTCGCCGCTTTTCTCGCCCGTGCCCGACTTGCCGTATACCTGCGGCGTCAGGGTGCCAAAGTGAGCCGCCAGGGACGTCGATGCCGTGTAAATCACGTCGTGCATGCCGTTGCGAACAAGAGCCAAATCCGAATCGCTGTTGATCTTGGCCTCCAGGCGCTTCTTCTTGCCTTTGCCGTTGTACTTATAGGCATCGCCGTCGCCATCGCGCGACACGGCAGACAAAAACACGTGAGGCACGTACTGCTTACCGCCGTTGGCGAGGCCCATGTAGGCGCATGCCATCTGCAGAGGCGTCACCAGGATGTCGCCCTGGCCGATGGCAATGTTGGTCATATCGCCGGCATTCCACTTGCGGTCCTCGGCAGAGGCGTCGGTAAAGTACGACTCTTTCCACTCGGCATCGGGAATACGGCCCGCGCCCTCACTCGGCAGATCGATACCGCAGGTCTTGCCTAGGCCCCAGCGACGAAAGACCTCCTGCAGGCCCTCGGAATGTTGCTCGTCATAAAAGAACGCCTTGCCCATATCGTAGAAGACGGGGTCGCACGAGTTGGCAATACCCGACTGCAGCGTCATGGTGCCGTGTCCAGACGTCAACCAGCAGCGCTTGCCCCAAGCCTTGCCCAAGCCCGTCCAATAGCCCGTGCAGTTGGTTGTCTGCGTTGAAGTGTAGGTTCCAAACTCAAGACCGGCCAGTGCCGAGAGCGGCTTGATGGTCGAGGCCGACATGTACTGTCCGCTAATGGCGCGGTTGAGCAGCGGGTGCGAACCCTTGTCATCATTGAGCTCGGTCCACACGTCATTTGAGACGCCGCCGATAAAGACGGACGGATCGAACTTGGGCTGGCTCGCCATGCCCAGGATCTCGCCATTGTTGGGATCGAGACACACCACAGCGCCGTTGCCGGCATTGCTGTAGCCAGTGGTCTTGGCAAGCTCGATGGCGCTCGCCAGCGCCGTCTCACAGGCCTGTTGGATCTTAAGGTCGAGCGTGAGCTTAATGTCGGAGCCGGCCTTGGCGGGCACGGCGCCGGCCTGACCGGTCACATTGCCCGAGGCATCGACCTTGACGGTCTGCTCGCCACGAATACCCTGCAGCAGGTTTTCGTAGTAGCTCTCAACACCCGCCTGGCCCACGATATCGCCCGACTGGTACGTAATCCGGCCAGCAGAAGCATCATCATCACCAGAGGTTTTCTTATTCTGGGCCTCGAGCTGCTCGGAGGTAATGGTGCCGGTATAGCCCAAGATATGGCATGCCGTCTCGCCATATGGATACTGGCGCTCGGTACGCTCGGCAATCTTGACGCCCGGGAACTCGCCGGCGTGCTCCTGAATATAGGCAACCGTGGAGCGACGGACGTCCGTCGCGATGGTATGCAGGCTCTGAGCGCCCTCGGAATTGTCCTGGATATTGCGCAGAACCGCCACGTAGGGCATACCGAGCACGTTGGCAAGATGGCGAACCAGAACCTCATCCTCGGCAAGGTCGCGGTAGGCCACGACAGCAAGTGAGGGACGGTTCTGGACAAGTGCCACGCCATTGCGGTCGAGGATGCGGCCGCGCACAGCGGGTGTGGTAACGGTGCGCGTCTGATTGCTATTAGCCTGCTTTTCGTAATAGTCCGACGAGACCATCTGCATGCCCCACAGCTTGACGGCAAGCGCCGCGAACATCGCGCCCACACCCGTGGTGAGGATGGAGAAGCGGCCCTTAAAGGCGGTCGCCGCGGTATTGCCCTCGCCCTCGGTGGCGCGCGGGGCCGTTCCATGCTGCGTATCGTAGGTAAAACGAGAATCGCCGCGACGCATGATGACCAGTGCGACCACGATGGCCACAACCAGCACGATACCGGCGATAATAACCGTCATCTGGGAAGACATCTACGAGCCTCCCCTATTTGAGCTTACGGGTCTTGGGCTTAAAGCGCATGCCCGTCTGGCGTCCGCCACGTGCGGAGAATCCATAACCGGACTGCGGCACGACGCCGGACATCAAAAACGGAATGGCAACCAGACCCGTCAGGATCGAAGACGGCAGTGCATGGCCGAAGATCGCCACGACAAAGCTCGTCTCCAAACCCATAAACAGCAAGATGATGCTGTAGATCACATTAATGACGAACGCGAAGGCGCCCACAGTGATGCCGCGCGCACTCGGGGTACCGCCCGTCTGACCGGCAGCGCTATGCACCAGGGCAAAAGAACCCACGGTCAGCAGGAGCGACATAACGCCCACCGGCACGGCAGCGGAAAGGTCATAGAACAAGCCGCTGCAAAAACCGCACACGACGGCACGGGTCGGGTCGCCCGAGAACACGCTTAGGCACACCAGGATAATCATAAAGTTGACGCGACCGCCCGCAATGGAGATCTGCGGTGCCAGGCCTGCCTGCAACAGCACGCACACGATGGCGGCGATTACAAACGTGCGGGAGCTCATCCCCTGCTCATGTAGATCCATGGACATGCCCCCTATTCGCTCGAGCCGGAATCGGTCGTCTCGGACGTGTCGGAACTGTCATCCGGGCTCTCGTCCTTCGTCTTGGTCGCAGCATCGCGCGACGTTCCCTGCGGCGTGCTGTTGGCCGTGTTCACGTCCTCATCCGAGGCCGACTGTTCGTCGGTCAGCGAGGTAATGACCAGCACTTCCTCGTTGTTCTCGGCCGTCGTCTGGGCGCGCACCACAATGGTGTAGTACACGTCGTTTGCCGATTTCTCAACCGACGAGACGGTGCCGAGCGGTAGACCCTTGGGGAACACACCGCCAATGCCCGAGGTCACGATGATGTCGCCAACCTTAACGTCGGAGTCGACGCTCACGTACTCAAGACGCAGCGTGCCGTCAGCCTGACCCTGCAGCATGCCCTGGGCGCGCGTGTCCTGCACCATAGCGGACACGCCCGAGTTCTCGTCGCCAATCAGGCGCACGGTGGACGTCTTGGCCGATACCTCGATAATCTGGCCTATGACACCGGCAGAACTCGTCACAGGCATGTTGATGGTAAGACCGTCGGCAGAACCCTTATCGATGGTGACGGTCGAGGTCCAGGCATCGCCCGAAGCGCCGACGATACGAGCTGCGGTTGATTTGAGGTTGTAGGTCGACTGCAGGCCGACCAGCCCCTCCAGTCGCTCGGCGGTCTTTTGAGCCTCGGAGAGCTCGGCAACCTTAGAGGTCAGTTCCTCGTTTTGCTTCTTAAGCTCGTCAAGCGTGTCCTGCGACGCCGTAAGGTTAGAGAACACGTTACAGATCGCATTGAAGGGAGCCGCCACAGCCGAGCCCACAAAGCGCACCGGCGAGGTAATCGTCGTCACGCCCGAGCGCACGGCATGAATCGGTCCTGCCTCGCCCTCGCGGATGTAAAACGTGAGCAGCAACACCGAAATCAGGCTGAAAACAATCAACGGGCGCATACCCGTTGATTGTCGCTTGGTATTCAGATTTGTGGAGAAACCCGAAGATCGTGCCAAATGGAATCCACCTTTTGGAAATTAAGCATTGGTCTGGACGAAGCCGCCATCAAACGCATTGGCCTCGAGCACGCGGGCACAGCCGTTAACAACGTTATCGAGCGCCGTAGGGCTGACATTGACCGAAACGCCGGTCTCATCGCGCAGGCGCACGTCGAGACCGCGCAGCAGCGCGCCGCCACCAGTCAGCAAAATGCCGTAGTACATAAGGTCCGAGGCAAGATCGGGAGGCGTAGCGTCGAGTGCGTCCTTGACGGCCTTGGCCATCTCGTCGAGCGGCTTGTTGAGTGCGCGACGAATCTCCTCGCTCTCGATGCGCACGGTCTTGGGCAGACCGGTGATCACGTCGCGACCGTTGACCTCGACGTCGAGCTCATCCTTGAGCGGCACGGCGGAGCCGACCTTGATCTTGATGTCCTCTGCCGTACGCTCGCCGATGGCCAGGTTGTAGGCATCACGAACGTGCGTGAGGATGGCCTGATCGAACTCGTCGCCGGCAATACGAATGGACTGCGAGACGACGATGCCGCCCATAGCGATAACGGCAACCTCGGTGGTACCGCCACCGATGTCGATGACCATGGAACCGGTGGGTTCCTCGACGGGCAGGTCGGCGCCGATGGCAGCCGCCATAGGCTCTTCGATCAGATAGGCCTGGCGGGCACCGGCCTGAATCGTGGCCTCAAAGACAGCGCGCTTCTCGACCGACGTGACACCGGAGGGAACGCAGACGACAACACGCGGACGCGGAGTCCACGGATAGCGCTTCTCGGACGCCTTGTCGATAAAGTAGCGAAGCATGGCCTCGGTAACATCGAAGTCGGCGATGACGCCGTCCTTCAGGGGACGAACGGCCACGATGTTGCCGGGCGTACGGCCGAGCATGCGCTTTGCCTCGATACCGACCGCCAGGATGCGCTCGTCGTTCTTGTCGATGGCGACAACGGAGGGCTCGCGAATGACGATGCCCTTGCCGCGCACGGAGACAAGCGTATTTGCGGTGCCGAGGTCGATGGCAAGATCGCCCGCATAGCTACCGAAGAACATATCCATCAAAGAAAACAACGCAACTCCTGATGTGTTGGATGATTGCTGGAAAACTACTAGCTCATCATACTAGCGCAAGCCCGGCACCTCACTTGCGGTGAAGCGCCGGGCAAAGCTAAATCCCATAAGGTCACTACTGGTTGTCAGCAGCCGAGAAATCCATATCAAGCGAAGAAACGGCCCAGCCGATATGGTTGTCGGAGCGCACGAATTTGACGGTGTACTCCTGCTCGCCGCCCTTGGACAGCGATGCCTTAACCTTAGCGGTCGTCTCGGTCATGGACTGATCCATGCCCTCGACGGACACGGTGACACCCTGCGGAATCGAGGAGATGATCATCGACTTAGCGTCCTCGGACAGGCTCGAGGCCAGACAAGACTCGGCCTTTGCGGTGTCACCGTCGCCGGCAGCCTGGAACAGATCGGTAACGACAGACTCCTGAGACGGGAAGCCAAAGCCGCGCGTGTAGGCAAAGCCCAGACCGCCCGCGGCGATCAAAATAAGCAGAAGCAGCACGATGAAGACTTTGAGACCCGTATGGCGATGGCGACGACGGACCTTGGCCTGCTTACGATCCTGACGGTCCTGCTGGACCATCTCGGACTCGGACAGCGTAAAGAAGCCGGTGTCCGAGGGATCAGGCATAAACTGACCGGTCGCGCCCGTAGGATCGAGCGGATCGACGGCAGGAGCGTCCATCGCGGGCGCCGGAGCCGTGGCCATAGCCGTCTGGGCAGACAGCGCGGCAAGCGAATCCTGCACGCGGGCAAGCTCATCGGCCTGCTCGGAGGTGAGCTGGTAGATGCCATCGGCAGTAGCGGCATTAAAGGCGTCGAGTGCGTCGGAGGGACGGCCGGCGGCAGAAAGCGCCTGACCCATGCCGGCGTTGAGCGCACGCGTGTCGTCGCGGGGGCCGGCAAAGTCGATAGCCGTGCGGTAAGTCTCCACGGCATCCGCCGGACGGCCGAGCTTAATGAAGCAACGACCGAGCTCGCCGAGTGCGGCGGCAGGAGCCGGATTGGCGCCGTCGATGGCAGCCTGACGGAAGGCGGTTCCCGCGTTGGCATAGTCGCCCGACTGGAACAGCGCATTGCCCAGGCCCAGATAGGCCTTGAACGGCGTGGCATAGGAAGCATCCTGCGTAGCAGCAGAGAACGCCTGAGCGGCCGTCGTGTAGTCGCCCACGGCGGCAAGCGCCTTGCCGCGGTTGGTGAGCAGCGCGCCGCGCTTGCCGTAGGTGCCGTCGTTGAGGGCGGCGGCATAGGCCTCGGCGGCCTCGGCATACATGCCCAGGTGCATCAAGGCGTTGCCACGAAGGTGATCGGCCTCGCCCATAATCTCATCGGGAGTCTTTGCCGCCCCAAGCATCTGGGCTGCAGCGGAAAAATCACCCGCGCGGTAAGCGGCGCGGCCCTGTTGGATCAGCTGGCTAATCAAGGAAGTCCCCTTTACTCGTGAACGATCTCGACATGGACGATCTCGTCGCCGGCACGCAGCTGCGAAATCACATCGAGACCCTCGACCGTGGTACCAAAGACGGTGTAACCGGAATCGAGGTTATGCTGGGCACCCAGGCAGAAGTAGAACTGCGAACCCGCGGAATCGGGGTCCATGGAGCGCGCCATGGCAAGGGCGCCATCGACATGGCTGTTGCGCGGATTGGTGGCGAACTCGCCCTTGATGCAGTAGCCGGGGCCACCGGTACCGGGCATGCCGTCGGGGCCCTCAAGACCGGCGGCGACGTCGGCGCCGGACATGTCGCGGGTATTGGGGTCCCCGCCCTGGATAACAAAACCGGGCACATAGCGATGGAACTTAAGGCCATCATAGAAGCCCATCGTGGAAAGCTCGCAGAAGTTCGCGACATGAATGGGAGCGCCCTCGCCGTCAAACTTGACCTTGATGGTACCCTTCGACGTCTCGATTACGGCGCACTCGTCGCCGACAAGCTGATACTCGGGCGTGTAGAGCTCTTTCTTAAAACCAAACATGTGGTTCCTTCCTCGTGCGTTTAAAGCATATTTGTACGAATTGTAGCAATAAGCACGGGCTTACATCAATTGCGCACGTAGGTTATGCCGACTATGGCGAACTAATTTTAGGAACGCTGCTGCGGCTTCCAGGAACCCACATTGGCATCGTACTGGTTCAGCGCGCTGTTGCCACCCTGCGCGATGGGCGCCAGGATCTCGCTTTGGTGGGAACTCATCGACTCGCCATCGGGAATGGCCAGCGAGATATCCCAGCTCTGGCAGATCACGTCAACGCGCTCATACATCCACTCGGCAAGCTGCTTTAAGTGGGCGATGTCATCCGCATAGACCGTATCGTCCTGGTACTTAAGGTTGTTGAGCTCATCTTGCGTCTTTTTGATCTGGTCGCGCAGGGCGTAGGCACTCTGCGACAGCTCCTGACGGGTGGACAGCGGCGTTCGGAGATAGCCGTTGTTAAAGGAATCGATGACCTCGCCGATCTGGTCCTCGTCAGCGTAGGACACGATGGTCTGATACAGACCGTCGAGCCTGGTATAGAGCTGATCATCGGTGAGCACGGTTTCTTCCTGGACCACCTCCGCAGAATCGTCCTGCTTGGTATCGTCCTCAGTGGCCTCGCCCTTTTGGCGCGTGGGGAAGGTGGTCTGTGCAGCTTGGCCAAACTGGTCGTAGAAGCCGGGCATAACACCCATGGGATCGGTCGTCACGAACCAATAGGCACCGCCGCAAACGACGGCAAGGACCGCGATTACGATAAGCGGCTTGGGAATATGACGCTTGTGCTTGTGATAGGCGTCCTCGTCGGGGTGCACCTTGCGCTTGGGTTTTTGAGCATCGTCATGCAGGGAAACGGGCATGGGAATATCGACCTTGGGGATACCGAAATCCTTATCGAAAGCCGGCAGCACGCAGGTCTCATTGGGGTCGGCGGCGTCCGAAAGCACCGCAGCGGCAGAGGCCGGCGCATGCGGCACCTCGGTATCGATCTGCTCTTGCGTTAGGCGCGGAAAGCCCGCCGTGCGGCCCGCTGCCAGGTCGGATGCGGCCGCGTCCTCGGAGAGGATACCCGGAGCGGGGCGTCCGCATTTGGGGCACGTACGATCATGCGGAGAAAGACGGGCACCGCAGCCCTCACAGAACACGAACTCGGTGTGCTCGGGACCATCGCCCGGACCCACATAGGCGTTGCAGTAGGGGCAGAACGAGGCGCCGTCCTCGATGGTCTTAAGGCAATGCGGACAGATCACGGCATCCTCTTTTCGAAGCAATTCAAACAATCGAGGTTAGAGCATAACATCGCCAAGGCCCCACAGGAGCAAGGCACCAATTCAACATCGCCAGGGCGCGTAGTTACTTCTTCTTTTTGCTCGGCATCGAGACTTTGATGCCTTGGGCGGACTTGGTTACGCGGGAGCGCTTGACTCCGGTACTCTTCTTTTTCTTGGGCTGGGCCTGGGCCACGCCCTCGAGTGCGCGGGCCTCGGCCTCACGAACGGTGCGAGCTTCGCGGCGCTGCGCCATGTCGGCGGCGACGCGCTTGGCAAAACGCTCGGCCGTCGAACCCGTCGAGCTCACCTTGCCGCCACCGCGACCCAAGCGGACGCGCACACCGCGGCCAAAACCAGTTGCGGCATGACGACGACGCGGCTTGAGCGAATCCATCATCGTGGCGAGCTTAAAGAACACCGAGCAGGTGATGACCACGATGACAGCCAAGATAACCATCTGGCCCATCGACAGGTTGGCAATAGACAGCAGCTTCGGGAATCCGATAACGCCCGTCAGGATGCCGGCAACTACAAACACAAAGAGCGCCACACGTAAGGGCGTGAGGGGCTGCGAGATACGCCAGATCAGGCTGACACTCGCCGCGCACGACGTAAGTAGGCACATCGTAGACGGCGTGAGCTGGTTAAAGCCGAACACGCGCGCCACAAAGATATCGAGCGCCGCGGCCAAAATGACCGCAAGCGACGCCGGCAGTGCCCGCTTGAGCACGTTCGTCAGGAACGACCCCTTCACGCGAGCATTGTTGGGCTCCAGGCCCAACACAAAGCCCGGCGCGCCAATGCAGAAGAAGTTGATGAGCGTCATCTGAATCGGCTCGAAAGGGTACGGCGGCAGTGCGATGCACAGCGCCGCCAGGCCCATCGAGAACAGCGTCTTAGTCAGGAACAGCGAAGCCGAACGCTGCAGGTTGTTGATGGAGCGACGGCCCTCGGCCACCACGGCGGGCATCGAGGCAAAGTCGTTGTCGACGAGCACGATCTCGGCCACGTTACGCGCGGCATCGGAGCCGGCCGCCATGGCCACGGAGCAGTCGGCCTCCTTGAGCGCCAGCACGTCGTTGACGCCGTCGCCTGTCATGGCCACGGTGTGCGCGCGGCGCTTGAGCGCCTGCACGAGCTCGCGCTTCTGCTGCGGGGTCACACGACCAAAGACATGGTAGCGGTCCACTGCGGCATCGAGCTTGGCCGGCGTATCGAGCGTCGTGGCGTCCACATAAGCGTCCGCCCCCGGCACGCCCACCACGCGCGCGATCGACGACACCGTACGCGGGTCGTCGCCACTGATCACGTTGAGAGTCACGCCCTGCTCGTTAAAGTAGCCGATGGTCTCGGCCGCCGAGGTACGGATCTCGTCGCGTATGGTCACAAAGCCCACGGGCTCGGCCTCGCCCACCATATCGCCATCGGGCGTAAAGCCGTCCACGCGCGCCACCACGAGCACGCGGCAGGTATCGGCAAGCTCGGCGACACGGTTCTCGACCTGCGAAAACGCACGCTCCGAAAGCACAAACTGCGCAGCGCCCATCACATAGGAGCCCTGCGCAAACGAGGCGCCACTCCACTTTTTGGAGGACGAGAACGGAATGACCGACAGCGGCTCAGATACCTCGACCGGGCGATCGGCGTAATAGTTGAGCAGCGCCTGGCAGGTCTCGTTGGCATCGGCCGAAGTCGCACGCGCCACGTTAGCCAGCGCAAAATCGAGCACCGTGGTATCGACGGGAACGGCGGCGTCGCTCTCCCCCGCACCCATACCCTCGACCGGCAGCGGATACGTGCCCTCGACCTCCATGCGACCCGACGTGATGGTGCCCGTCTTGTCCAGGCACAGCACGTCGACGCGCGCGAGCGTCTCGATGCAGTAGAGCTGCTGCGCCAGCACCTTGCGGCGGGCCAGGCGCACCGTGGCGATGGCGAGCACCGACGAGGTCAGCAGCACCAGGCCTTGCGGGATCATGCCCAGCAGGGCGCCCACTGTGGACAGCAGCGCCGACGAAGGCACATGGCCAGCCAACAGCTCGGAGAAGCACCACGAAAGCGCGCTATCGCCTGGGGTTCCCGCGGCATCCCACAGCTCGCTCACACTCGAGGCAAACAACGCCAAACCGAGCGGGATCATGATGATGCTCGCAAAGCGCACGATGGCGTTAAGCGCGTTCATGATCTCGGAATTGACCTTTTTGACGTACTTGGCCTCGTTATTTAATTTGGCCACGTAGTTGTCGGCGCCGACATGGATCACGCGGGCGCGCAGCAGGCCCGAGTCGATAAAACTGCCGCTCATGAGCTCGGAACCGGGCTGTTTCTTAATAAGGTCGCTCTCGCCCGTCAGCAGGCTCTCGTTCACGAGCGCCTCGCCCGAAACCACCACGGCGTCAGCGGGAATCTGGTCGCCACGCCCCAGGCGGATGATATCGTCGAGCACGATCTGGTCCAGGTCGAGCTCCACCTCGGCGCCGTCGCGCACCGCAATGGCCTTCTTGGAGGTCAGCAGCGTGAGCTTATCGACCATCTTCTTGGAACGCATGGACTGAATGACGCCAATAGCGGTATTGAGGAACACCACGAACAGGAACGTCAGATTCTTAAACGAACCGGTCAAAATGACCAGGAACGCCAAGATCACGTTGATCAAATTGAACAGCGTGCAGAGGTTCTCGATGATGAGCTCTTTGACCGACTTGGTCTTGAGCTCCATGTTGCGGTTGATCTTACCGGCGGCGATGCGCTCCTCGACCTCGGCGGTCGAGAGTCCGCGCTCGATATCCGTTGCTGCCATACCACGTCCCATCACGTCGCGTCGGTATAAGAAAAACCGTCCGGACCATGCGAGGTTCGGACGGTCTCACGTTCGATGGTGCCCCATGTTGGATTCGAACCAACGGCCTTCTGCTCCGGAGGCAGACGCTCTAATCCCCTGAGCTAATAGGGCCAACGTATGGCATTATACCCAAGTGCACCACGGGCTATCAAAATAAAAGAAAAAGCTTTGCAATTCCGAGGAAGACGCGGCTCAACGGCCCACTTTAGAAGGCAAAAGCGAGTCAGATAGTATAAACTCTCATGCACCATATGTACACGGCTCGCGATGCGGGCCGTTTTTGCAAGGGTTATCCATCGAGGTGAGAGGCACACCATGATTGCAATTTTAAAAGAGAGCGCCAGCGACGAGGCCGTCAGCCATATCGTCAGCTGGATTGAGAAAAAGGGCCTGAAAACCGATGTCTCGCGCGGCGAGAATGAGACGATCATCGGCCTGGTGGGCGATACGACCAAGATCGACCCGTTCCTGCTCGAGTCCATGGATGTCGTCGAGCGCGTGCAGCGCGTCTCCGAGCCGTTCAAGCGCGCCAACCGCAAGTTCCACCCCGAGGACTCCGTCATCGACTGCGGCCACGGCGTCAAGATCGGCGGCGATCAGTTCCAGGTCATCGCCGGCCCGTGCTCCGTCGAGGGCGAGAACCTCATCCGCATCGCCCGCCGCGTGAAGGCCGCCGGTGCCACGATGCTGCGCGGCGGTGCCTACAAGCCCCGCACTTCCCCGTACGCCTACCAGGGCATGGGCCCCGCTGGTTTGGACCTGCTGTGCGAGGCGTCTGCCGAGCTCGACATGCCGATCGTCACCGAGATCATGGACCCGCGCGACGTGCAGGTCTTCCTGGACAAGAAGATCGACGTCATGCAGATCGGCGCCCGCAACGCCCAGAACTTCCCTCTGCTCAAAGAGGTCGGCAAGACCAAGACTCCGATCTTGCTTAAGCGCGGCATGTCCGGCACGATCGATGAGCTGCTCATGGCCGCCGAGTACATCATGAGCGAGGGCAACGACAACGTCATCCTGTGCGAGCGCGGCATCCGCACCTTCGAGACCCGCACCCGCAACACCTTCGACCTCAATGCCGTGCCGGTGCTGCACCACCTGTCGCACCTGCCCGTCGTCGCCGACCCCAGCCACGCCACCGGCTACACCCGCTACGTTGAGCCCATGGCGCTCGCCGCGACCGCCTGCGGTGCCAACGGCCTGGAGATCGAGGTCCACGACGAGCCCAGCCGCGCATGGTCCGACGGCGCTCAGGCCCTCACCCCCGATCAGTTCGACGACACCATGCGCCGCATCCGAGCCATCCGCGAGGTTGTCTGCCAAGAGACCATGGAGTAGCCCATGGGTACAGTGAGAAACGCGCGCGTTAACCAGGGCGGCCCCAAGTGCGCCGGCATCGTCGGCCTTGGCCTCATCGGCGGCAGCTTTGCCCGCGGCTATGCGCAGGCGGGCGTCCGCGTGCTGGCCTGGGATCCCGATGACGATGTCATGACGGCCGCCAGCATGGGCACCGTTGCCGGCGAGCTCAACGACGAGACGCTCGGCGAATGCGACATCATCGTCTTGGCTTGCTACCCCGAGGCCTGCATCGAGTGGCTCGAGGCGCACGTCCAGGCGCTCGCCGACGCCACCGATACCGAGGCCATCATGGGCCCCGTGGTGATCGACACGGTGGGCGTCAAGGACATCGTATGCGAGCGCGCCTTTGAGCTTGCCCGCGAGCACGGCTTTTACTTTGTGGGCGCGCATCCCATGGCGGGCACCCAGTTCTCGGGCTACGCTCACTCCCGCGCCGACCTGTTCCAGGGCGCTCCCCTGGTGCTCGTTCCACCCGCGGTAGACGATGCCCTTAAGCTCGAGCTCTTGGGCCAGGTGCGCGAGATGGTGCGCCCCTTGGGCTTTGGCAAGTTCAGCGTGACCAGCGCCGCCGAGCACGACCGCGTCATCGCCTTTACGAGCCAGCTTGCGCACGTGGTATCCAACGCCTACGTCAAAAGCCCCACTGCCCAGGTCCACCACGGCTTTTCGGCCGGTAGCTACCGCGATCTCACCCGCGTGGCGCACCTCAACCCCCAGATGTGGTCCGAGCTCATGATCGACGACGCCAATGCGCTCGCCTTCGAGATCGACCATCTGATCGAATCGCTCGGCGCCTACAGCCGCGCCCTTAAAGACCGCGACCAGCGCTATCTGGAGAATCTCCTTGCCGAGGGCGACCGAATTAAGCGCGCACTCGACGACGAGGCCTCCCACTAGACCACCCATCACGCCAGGTCGAAAGGACCATAGCTTATGGCGATTACCATCGATATCGACACCGCACGCCCCTACCAGGTGCACGTAGGCACCTTTTTGCTGGAGCAGGCTGGCCCGCTCGTACGCGCCACCGCCGGCGGCTCGCGCGCCGTCATCGTGACGGACACCAACGTGGGCCCGCTCTACCAGATGCCCGTTAAGCAGAGCCTGGAGGCGTCAGGCTATGAGGTGAGCATCTGCACCTTCGAGGCCGGCGAGGCACACAAGCGCGCAGAGACCTACATCAACATCCTGGAGTTTGTGGCCGAGCATGAGCTTTCACGCTCCGACGTGATCGTGGCACTCGGTGGCGGCGTTGTGGGCGACGTGGCTGGCTTTGTAGCCGCCACCTACATGCGCGGCTGCAAGTTTGTGCAGATCCCCACGAGCCTGCTCGCCATGGTGGACTCGTCGGTGGGCGGCAAGACGGCCATCGACCTAGCTGCCGGCAAAAACCTGGCCGGCGCCTTTTGGCAGCCGAGCGTAGTTATCGCCGACGTGGGGTGCCTGGCCACCCTCACGCCCGAGCAGTTCGCCGACGGCTGTGGAGAGGTCGTCAAACACGCCGTGATCGCCGATCCCGAGCTTTTCACCGAGCTGGAGAAGACCCCGCTCACGCTGGAGCTCCTCAACCGGGACGTGGCCCGCGTGGCGCTCATCATCGCCCGCAATATCGACATTAAACGCGCCGTGGTTGTCGCCGATGAATGCGAGACCAACCAGCGCAAGCTCCTCAACTTTGGACACAGCGCCGGACACGCTGTCGAGGCCTGCGAGCACTTTGAGCTCGGCCACGGCAACTGCGTGTCGATTGGCATGGGCATCATCACGCGCGCCGCAGCCCTGCATGGCGTCTGCGATGCTGCACTGCCCGATCGTATTGAGGAACTCTGCGCCCGCCATGGCCTCAAGACCCGCTGCGACCTAGATGCCGATGCCGTCTTTGCCGAGGCGCTCCACGACAAGAAGCGCGCGGGCGACACTATCGACCTGGTGATTCCGCACGGCATTGGCCGCTGCAGCATCGACCGCACGCCGCTTTCCACTTTCCACGAACTCATTGCCGAGGGCCTCGGCCAGAAGGGAGACGCATCCGCATGCTAGCTCGCATCACCCCGTCCCCGCTCAAGGGCACCGTTCCCGCCATCGCGTCCAAGTCGATGGCGCATCGCCTGATCATCTGCGCTGCGCTTGCCAACGGCGCGACACACGTCACCTGCAATACCACCTGCGCCGACATCGAGGCTACGGTGCGTTGCCTTACGGCACTCGGTGCCCGCATCGAGACCGTCGAGGACGGCTTCCAGGTCCACCCCACCATGAAGAGTGTTGAGTTTGGCCTGCTCAAGGCCCTTGCCGGCGGCACGCTTGACTGCGGTGAAAGCGGCTCCACGCTCCGCTTTATGTTGCCCGTCGCCTGCGCGCTGGGCGCAGAAGCAACTTTTGTGGGTCAGGGGCGCTTGGGCGCCCGCCCGCTCTCCCCGCTCTCGGACGAGATCATCGCCGCCGGCTGCGACCTGCAGGGTCTGGGCGGTTTTCCGCTCAAGACGAGCGGACGCATGCGCCCGGGCACTTTTGTGCTTCCGGGCAACGTGAGCTCGCAGTATATCTCCGGCCTGCTGCTGGCAGCCCCGCTGCTGGCCCAGCCCTCCTGCGTGCAGGTAACCGGCCTCATCGAGAGCCGCCCCTACATCAACCTGACGATCCAGGCCATGAAGGCCTTTGGCGTCGAGGTCAACGTCGAGCGCATTCCGGCCAAGGACGGCCAGCCCGAGGTCACGAACTTCCGCGTGAGCAGTGGCTCGTACCGCACGCCCGGCAGCGTAGCCGTCGAGGGCGACTGGTCCAACGCCGCCTTTTGGCTGTGCGCCGGTGCCATCGGCACCGACCCCATCACCGTCGAGGGCGTATCCCTGAGCTCCGCGCAGGGCGACCGAAACGTGCTCGCCGCGCTTTCGCGCTTTGGCGCTCGCATCGTGCGCTCCACCAACGCCGCCACCGTGCAGTCCGACAAGCTCGCCGGCTTTGAGATGAGCGCCCACGACATTCCCGACCTGGTGCCCGTCATCTCGGCCGTAGCCTCGCTGGCGCAGGGCCGCACCTTTATCCGCGATTGCGCCCGTCTGCGCATCAAGGAATCCGACCGCCTGGTCACGACCACCCGCGAGCTCACCGCGCTGGGCGCGCAGGTGCGCATTGCCGGCGATGACCTCATCATCAAGGGCGTCGATGCCTTCACCGGCGGCGAGGTCGATTCGCACAACGACCATCGCATCGCCATGATGGCCGCTATCGCCGCGAGCCGCGCCACCGGCGAGGTCGTGATCCACGGCGCCGAGGCCGTCAACAAGTCCTATCCCGATTTCTTCGACCACTACCGTCTGCTGGGCGGCAAGGTCACGCTCGAGGAGGAATAGCATGTCCTCGACCTTTGGCAACGTCTTGCACTTAAGCATCTTCGGCCAGTCGCACTCCCCCGCCATCGGTTGCTCGCTCGATGGCGTCCCGGCGGGCATTGCCGTTGATCAGGAGCAGCTGCAGGCCTTTTTGGACCGTCGCGCCCCCGGCCGCGACGAGACCGCGACCAAGCGCCGCGAGGCCGATGCCGCGCATATCATTGCCGGCGTGGTCGATGGGCACACCACCGGCGCGCCCATCGCCGCGATTATCGAGAACACCAACACGCGCTCAAAGGACTATTCCGAGCTGCGCCGCAAGCCCCGCCCCGGACACGCGGATTTTCCGGCGCGCATGAAGTATCACAACATGCACGATGTCGCTGGTGGCGGGCATTTCTCCGGCCGCCTGACGGCACCCCTGTGTATCGCCGGCGGCATTGCGCTGCAGGCACTCGAGGCCCGCGGCATTAACGTGATGGCGCACGTCGCGCAGATCGGCGGCATCTCCGACCTGCCGATGGACGATATGGTCTATCGCGAGGCCGACCGCAAGGCGATCCTAACGAACGATCTTCCTTGCATTGACGCCGCCGCAGCCGGCCGCATGCGTGAGGAGATCCTAGCCGCGCGCGACGAACTCGACAGCATCGGCGGCATCGTGGAGTGCGGCATTTACGGGCTTCCCGCAGGCATCGGCGACCCCATGTTCGACGGCATCGAGAACCGCATCGCGCAGATCGCGTTTGGCATTCCCGCCGTAAAGGGCGTGGAGTTTGGCATGGGCTTTGCCGTGGCCGCCATGCGCGGCAGCGAGAACAATGATCCGTATCGCATCGATGCCGAGACCGGCGAGATCGAGGTCGAGTCCAACAACGCCGGCGGCATCCTGGGCGGTATTTCGACCGGCGCGCCCGTCATGTGGCGCATGGCCGTAAAGCCGACGCCCTCCATTGGCCGCGAGCAGCAGACGGTGGACATGGACGCTATGGAAAATGCCGAGCTCTCGGTCCACGGCCGCCACGATCCCTGCATCGCCCCCCGAGCTGTCCCCGTGGCCGAGGCAGCCGCCGCCCTTGCCATCTGGGACGCCCTCCTCGAAGACGCCGCCCAGCGCTAAAAATCTCCGGGGGGCCAACTCCGGCCCCCACGCCCGTCCCAGAAAAATCACCAACACGTGAAAGGGGCCTCCATGGACCTTGCCGATATTCGCCAGGCCATCGATGGCATCGACACCACCCTGCTCAACAGCTTTGTCGAGCGTATGGACATTGCCACCGAAGTCGCCAAATCCAAGATCGAGATGGGCAAGGCCGTCTTTGACCCCGCCCGCGAACGCTCCAAGCTCAACAATCTCGCCAGCCGCGCACCCGAGCGCTACGAGGCCCAGACCATCACACTGTTCCGCCTCCTCATGAGCATGAGCAAGGCCGAGCAGCAGCGCTACATCAACGAGCTCAAGGGCACCACGGTGTCGCAAAAGGCCCATGCCACGGCCGCAGCCTTTGACACGCCCTTCCCCCAGACGGCTACCGTCGCCTGCCAGGGCGTTGAGGGCGCCTACAGCCAGATCGCCGCATGCAAGCTCTTCGACGTGCCCGATATTGCCTTCTTTGATACCTTCGAGGGCGTCATGCGCGCCGTGCGCGACGGCTTCTGCGAGTTTGGCGTGTTGCCCATCGAAAACTCCACCGCCGGCTCGGTCAATGCCGTCTACGATTTGCTCGCACAGTTCGACTTCCATATCGTGCGCTCGCTGCGCCTCAAGATCGATCACAACCTGCTCGTCAAACCCGGCACCAAGCTCGCCGACGTGCGCGAGGTCTACAGCCACGGCCAAGCCATTGCCCAGTGCGCCGGCTTTATCGAGGGCCACGGCCTGCATGCCACCAAGTATCCCAACACGGCCATGTCGGCCGAGATGGTCGCCAACTCCGAACGCACCGACGTCGCCGCTATCGCCTCGCGCAGCTGTGCGGCACTCTACGGCTTGGAGGTGCTGGAGCCCAACATCCAGGACTCGGACAACAACTACACGCGCTTTGTCGTCATCAGCCGCGAGCCGCGCGTATACCCCGGCGCCAACCGCACCTCGCTCATGATCACCACGGCCAACGAGCCGGGCGCCCTCTACCGCGTGCTCGAGCGATTCTACGCGCTCAACATCAACCTCATCAAACTTGAGAGCCGCCCCATCCCCGGCCACGACTTTGAGTTTATGTTCTACTTTGACTTGGACTGCCCCTTTGGCAGCAAGGCCCTCGACGACCTGCTCGACTCGATCGACGACGTATGCGAGAGTTTCACCTACTTTGGCAGCTACACGGAGGTGCTCTAGATGACCGATACCGCCGCAACCCGTCCCTACGGCGTGCTGGGCCGCGTGCTGGGCCACAGCTACACCCCGACCATCTACAAGGAGCTCGCAGGCCTGGAGTACGCGCGTTTTGAGCGCGAGCCCGAGGATCTTGAGGCTTTTATGACGGGTGACGAGTGGGAGGGCACCAACGTGACCATCCCCTACAAGCGCGCCGTCATGGAATACCTGGACGAGTTGAGTCCGCTCGCCGAGCGCATGGGCAACGTCAACACCATCACGCGCCTGCCCGACGGCCGCCTGCGCGGCGACAACACCGACTACTTTGGCTTCCAATGCCTGGTCGAGGAGCTAGGCGTAGAGGTTGCCGGTAAGAAGGCCCTCGTGCTCGGCGCCACCGGCGGTGCCGGCACCACGGCCAGCATGGTGCTCGACGACCTGGGCGCCATCGTCGTACCCGTGGGTCGCACGAGCGAGGTCAATTACGACAACATCGCGCAGCAGTCCGATGCCGCGCTGCTCGTCAACTGCACGCCCGCCGGCATGTTCCCCCACTGCCCCGGCGCTCCCTGCACACTCGAAGGACTCGATGCGCTCGAGGGCGTCATCGACATCGTCTACAACCCCGCCCGTACGGGTCTGATGCTCGAGGCCGAGCGCCGCGGCATCCCCTGCATCGGCGGCCTGCTGATGCTCGTGGCCCAAGCGGCACAGGCCGTCGAGCGCTATACCGGCAAGGTCACCCCGCGCGAGCGCATCCTGGACGTAACGGAGCACCTGTCCCACCGCGAACAGAACATCGCGCTGATCGGCATGCCGGGCTCGGGCAAGACCCGCGTGGGTGAGCAGATTGCCCTGCTCACGGGACGCGAGCATATCGACCTCGATCGCACCCTCGAGGAACGCCTTGGCATGCCCTGCGCCGACTTTATCGTCGAACGCGGCGAGGCAGCCTTCCGCGAGCAGGAGACGGCGGAGCTGGCCGACATCTCCAAGCGCAGCGGCCTGGTGCTTTCCACGGGCGGCGGCGTGGTCACACGCGACGAGAACTACCCGCTGCTGCACCAGAACAGCCAGATCGTGATGCTCAACCGCAAGCTCGACGAACTCGCCCATAAGGGTCGCCCCATCACCGCCCGCGATGGCATCGATAAGCTCGCCGAGCAGCGCATGCCGCGCTACCGCGCCTGGGCCGACTACATCATCGACTCACGCGACTGCGCCGCCAAAACCGCGGCCGCCATCGTCGAGACCCTCTAACCTGCCAAAAAGGTACAGGTTTATTTTGGCAGGTTTTATCTGGGCAAACGCCGAAGATCGCAAGACCAGCCACGCCAACCAACTGCAAAGGAAGCAACCATGAAGGCACTCGTCATCAACGGCCCCAACCTCAACATGCTCGGCATTCGCGAGCCGGGCATCTACGGAAGCGATAACTACGACCGTTTGGTCCAGATCTGCCAGGAGGCAGGCGCCACGCAGGGCTTTAACGAGGTCGAGGTCTTCCAATCCAACCACGAGGGCAGCATCGTCGACAAGATCCAGGAGGCCTACGGCAAGGTCGACGGCATCGTCATCAACCCGGCGGCCTACACGCACACGAGCGTCGCGATCCTCGATGCCCTCAAGGCCGTCGCCATCCCTGCCGTCGAGGTCCACATCAGCGCCGTCGAGACCCGCGAGGACTTCCGCCAGGTGAGCTATGCACGCCTAGCCTGCTTCGCCACCATCACCGGCGAAGGCCTGATGGGCTACGCCCACGCGCTGGAGCTGCTGAAAAAGCATCTCGAAAAGTAGCCTCGCGGATCAATTCATTAACACCGATTCACACGAACAAAACTCCAGCGCCGGCAGCAGTGACCTCGCTGCTGCCGGAATTTTATTACTGGCATATAATCGTTGCAGTCACACTACGTCTGGAGACGCGCATGTTAAGCATCCATCTGGGGGATTACCCCGGTTCCATCTACGATACCGAAACCTATTTTAGGAACTCGTACCTGGATTCCTGGTTCGAGGACCCCCTGGCAGCGCAGATGATTAAAAGTGTTGACGGTTCAGAGCTCATCGGCCCCCACAACATCGTAAGCAAGCAGCTGGGCTCAATCACTCCACTCGAACTGTCCGGCGGCGTTAAGACGCTGCTGCTGGTGCGCAATCTCCCAAACATGGTGTTCAATGCATCCACTTGCGGAGATAACTGCGCCCGCTGGCTGCTCAAAATTGGCAAAGAGCAGGATGTACTGGTAACCCTTTACCACATCATGAAGTTCCCCTGGAAGCGTTTTGAGATTCGCATCAATAACGATGACCGCATCGTCAGAAACATGCAGGAGTTTGTCGGCGCCACGAATGACTTTTTGGATGTTGATGAGTAATGAAGGGAACGCACACCGTTGTCGTAGAGCGCGCAAAGGTCAAATACACACTCACGTTTAAGCGCAATATTTCCTTCATCCGCGGCAACAGCGGCACGGGCAAAACGACACTCATCTCGATGATCCGCGACTACAACGATCGTGGACCGGAGAGCGGCGTCACGCTCAGTTGTGACGTTCCCTGTGAAACGCTATCTGGCAGGCGTTGGGAGCGCGAGCTGTCGATCATCGAAGATTCGATCGTCTTTCTAGATGAGGGCAACGAGTTTATCTACTCAAAGGACTTCGCCAAAGCCATCAACGGATCGTCCAACTATTTTGTTCTGATATCTCATCGCGACGCCAACGAACTCCCCTACAGCGTCGACGAGATCCTAAAGCTAGTCAACACCACAAGCAAGACGATTAATGGCCGCAAGAGCGACAGACGCTTCTACTCGATGACCAAGCCGCTATATGACCACACGGCAAGCATGCTGTATCAGGATCTAAACGTTGGATTCGAGGTACCCGACGCCGTAGTTGTCGAGGATAGCAAATCTGGCTATCAATTCTACAACGCTCTTTGCAACCGACTCGGGATTTCCTGCTATACCGCCACCGGCGTTGCGAATCTAAAACGAACAATTCACGAGTGCCCCGAGCAAAACATTCTTGCCATAGGAGACGGCGCAGCGTTTGGTCCCTACATCGAAAAGGCTCTCGGGCAGCGCGTTTACAAGAACGTTCGCTTGTTCCTCCCCGAATCGTTCGAGTGGACACTCCTGCGCTCCGGGCTCATACCCAGCAGCGACATTCCCAAGATCCTCGAGGATCCCTCAAGCTATATCGAAAGCCGCGACTACCTGAGCTGGGAGCGGTTCTTCACCGACGTATTGATCAAGTACTCGGCAGACACTCGCTACGTCTACAGAAAGGCACGGCTCAACGAGCAGTACCTAAAGCCGCAGGCGATGGATGCAGTTGCAAGCGTCTTGCCCGAGTGTCTGAAGGCATAATGGCAGTGGGGAGGACCAACTTGGTCCTCCACACTTTTAATTACGCCTTCCTGATCACGTATGCCAGGCCGATATCGCAGGCGCAACGCACGATTGATGCAAAGAGCCACGATGTTGGCAGCGTCATAAGTAGAGGCATGGTCTGCCAGGGGATAAACCAATCGACCGCGTGGATTGCAAAGATCGCCAGACTGGCTTGTCCGCAAAACACGAGTCCTCGCTCAAAGGACCCCAAAACCGGCACGTCTTTCAACTTCTCCAACGCCATCGAAACCCAACAGACGCAGTAGCTACCCGCAACAGCAGCAACCGTCGCAACAACAAATCCATCCACGCGGCGGCTCGAAAGCTCAAGCCCACTCAGCGCGGCAAGGACGAGCCAAGCAACACCGGCTCCAATAAACAGCAGAGGCTTGCTCACGCTCGGCTCCAGCCCCCTTTGACGCGCCGTATAACCAATCCACATCAGCAAGACGATATAGCAGCTCAAATCCAAATCGAGCGGCAGGTAAGCACCAAAATAGCGAGACACGCTCAAACCGCAAAAGGCAATCGCGGCACAGACAACGCCCTGCCAAACAACCCCAATCCTGCGGCGATCAAACAGCCGCACGAGCGCATTAAACAGCAGGCGCGACGTAAACAGCGCCGCCAAAAACCATGCCATGCCAACGGCGGTAACGCCAAACCCAGGCACATCAACGCCCGAGGCAAACACAAGCGTCTTAAGCCCCGCAACCAGCGTACCGCTTGTCAAAGGAGCGCCGCTCATTAAGAACGTCGGCACCTGCCACGCCAGTGCAAGAACCACATACGGCACCAGCAGGCGCGACACCGAACCACTCAGCAGCTCGCGCCACGGCTTCGGCCTAAACGTATACCCGGCAAGAATAAAGAACACCGGCATGTGAAACGAGAAGATCGCGTGCCGCAAGGGAGAGGGATTTGGAACGGTGTGCCCCACAATGACCAGAATAATTGCGATCCCCTTTGCAATATCAATCCAGTCGAGCCTTTTGCTTCCCATTGCGAACCCTTCAAAACCGCAGCACACAAGATGAAAAAAGCCCAGACCACCTAGCGGTCCGGGCTTAATAAACGATGGTGCTCCATGGCGGATTCGAACCGTCGACCTTGGGATTAGAAGTCCCCTGCTCTATCCAACTGAGCTAATGGAGCAAATAACCGCACGCCCAAGCAAGCGCAAGCCTGTCAGGCGCAAGTAATTATAACCTAGTTGAACTGCTCGCGATATGCCTTGCAGACCTCATCGACCGGGCCGTCCATGCGAAGGTCACCCTTCTCGATCCAAACGGCACGCTGGCAGATGCGCTCAACCTGCTCCATGGAGTGCGAAACGAACAGAACCGTCACGTCACCGCTCTGGATAAAGTGCTGGATGCGGGCCTCGCACTTCTGCTGGAAGAACACATCACCGACGGACAGCGTCTCGTCAACGATCAGAATATCGGGCTCGGTAATCGTCGCGATTGCAAAGGCGATACGCGCCACCATGCCCGAGGAGAAGTTCTTAAGCGGCATATCGACAAAGTTCTGCAGCTCAGCGAACTCGATAATGCCGTCAAAGTTGGCGTCGATGAACTCCTTGGTATAGCCGAGCAGGGCACCGTTCAGATAGATGTTCTCGCGGGCGGTCAGCTCGGGGTCAAAGCCGGCGCCGAGCTCAATCAGCGGTGCGATGTTGCCATGGACCTTAACGCTGCCCTCGCTAGGCTCAAGCACGCCAGCGATAATCTTGAGCATCGTAGACTTACCGGAACCATTGGTGCCGACCAGACCCACGACCTCGCCGCGATGAATATCGAACGAGATATGCTTGAGCGCCCTAAACTCCTCAAAGAAAAGCTCATGCTTGGCAAGCTTGATGAAATACTCCTTGAGATTGGTCAGCGACTCGGACGCCATGTTAAAGATCATGGTGACATCGTCGACCTCGACAGCCAGAGGCTGCTCGCTGTAATCAACAACAGATTCAGTCATCACAGCACTCCTTAGATGTAGAGGATGAACTTGCGCTCGGACTTATGGAACACGGTGTAGCCAATAACAAGCGCAAGGACCGCCCAAGCGACGCACATACCAAACGTCAAAAGCGAGGGCGTAGTCTGGAACAGGAAGATATCACGCATAAACTGCAGGTAGTTGTACATGGGGTTCGCATACACCAAGATCCGAACGATATGCGGCATCTGAGCAACAAAGTCGGTCGTCCAGAAAATAGGCGTGATATAGGTCCAAGCCGTGATGACAACACTCCACAGATGCATAACGTCGCGGAAAAAGACCGTGAGGGCCGAGAGCATCATACCCAGGCCCATGCAGAAGCACATAAGCAGCAGCAGGCAGACCGGCAGCAGAATCAGGTGCCAAGAAGGCATAACACGGAACCACAGCATAACGATGGCAACGGCGACCAGCGAGAAGGCAAAGTTAACCAACGAGAAGAGCACCTTCTGCACTGGGAAGACCCAGCGGTGCACCTTAACCTTCTTGAGCAGCGGAGCCGCACCCACGATCGACGTCAGGGCCTGGTTCGTGGACTCGGACATGACGGCAAAGGTGACGTTACCCACGATCAAATACAGCGGGTACATCTCGGGCGTAATCGAGCCGTTGCGGCCCTGGGCAAAAATCGTCGAGAACACGATGGCCATGACGATCATCATCAGCAGCGGGTTGAGCACCGACCATGCGACGCCCAGAACGCTACGGCGATACTTGATCTTAAAATCCTTGGTAACCAGCTGACGAAGGATAAACGCGTCCTTCTCAAATTCGTTCTTAGCAAACGTCGCAGGCAGACTGCGAGTTTCTTGTTGCTTTGTCTGATCCGACACGGATGCAACTCCTTTACTCGTAATCGTTGACAAACGAACAGTATAGACCCGCCCTCAACGCCATAAGGCGGCGTTGCGAAACTGGAGAACTATCTCACAACATCGTTTTCGGAACGTCTTTCACCAGACAGCATGCCGCGAGCGACAACCACAAGCACGGCAGGAAGACCAAATTGAGCAGCCACGATATAACGAGGCCAATACCAAATAGGACTCGCAATAAAGAGCGTTCCGTACAACAGCAAAAAAGGCAAAAGCGGCAATGCGAAACGCGAACGCCCACGCGATACCAAAAGAACTGCCGAAAACATAAGCAACCAAAAGACAACGGCGCCAGAAATAGACCAAGCGCTCAGTCCAATCGCCACATCGACACCATCGCCGAGAGGTGCAAGCAAGTTGCGAAATGTAACTCCCGTAGAAGCCTTTGCGTCGGCCACAAGGTTATACGGAACGCCCATGAGAAAGTTTTCAGGCAGACCGTCAGCGCCCTTTACATTTGGGGCCCAAAAACCAAACGTCTGCAGTTCCCACGCCTCAAAGTATATCGAAGGGTTACGCGAAAGCATCGAGGCCCAATGGGTCCAAAATTCATCCTTTAGACGCTCCGCATTAAAGCCTTCATTCCATTTAAGCGAATCGATACAACTGGGAAGATACACCTCTTTGTAACGATCAAGCGGAAGCAGCTCGTTCATATAAGAACGATCGGACTCGGACATACCTCCATCGAGTGCGGCAACGCGAGCCATCTGAGCAAGCGGAATACCCACTGCCTCAACATCCTCCGATGGAACAACGCCCATAGCCGAGTACACGGGCCCCGTAATAGCCAAACATGCAGCAATTGCAATTCCAAGAGGAATAGCCAAACGGGAACCCGACCCCATCGGGCCAATACGGCCGAGTCGGCCCAAAACTGCAATTATCGCAAGCACCACGAATAGCGTGGCGCAAATATACAAACCGTTATTCCGCAGAAGCATAGCGTCCAACGCCAGGGCCCCAAAAACGAGCAAACGCAACGCGCTCGACCAGGAATCCTTTCCCATGACGGCATCGGCAAGCATGGTCACCATCAAGACAAGACAGCAGGAAAACAACGGATCTTTCCAGAGCGCCACAGAATATAGAGCGCAATACCGAGACAAGCCAAAATAAACTACGAGCAGCCAAGACCAGCGAGAGGAGACCCCCAAGCGGGAAGTCACCCAAATTGAAAGATAGCCAAACGCGCTGGCAACACAGGCCATCTGAAGCACCGTTAGCAAGGCAACGCCCACCGAAGGGCTCATCCCCATGAGGCCTGCAATTTTGATACAAGCAGCCATCATCATGGTGAATACAACCGGATGATGGTTGCTCAAAGGGTTCCACCCCATAATCTGAGCAAACGATGAGAAGGTATCCCCAAAAAAACAGGCCAGGAAAATACCTCAGGAAGAACGGCAGATATAAAAGAAATATCACTAGAGCACGGACCGCAACAGATAGGAATCGAATGGACGAGTCACCATCATTCGCCCGCGGCGAGTCTTCGCAGAAAACACAGCAGCGGCAACGACAAGACAGCTGAACAAGCACCGACAAGACCCAAAAGACCAGCGCCGACATCACCCAAAAAGCAACACAATCAATCGCGGAATACGGCTCAATATAGTTCTCGTAAATCCCGCCGGCAATCACCGGTTCTGTCACGCGAATATGCGCTCCCAGCACAAGAACAAACGAAAATACAAGGGAAATCACTAAGCAGCAAGCTCTACCAACAACAGACGGAAATGCAAAATCCCTGCACGTAAACTTATTGAAATTAACCAATGATGCGATTATCGCAACACATGCCAAGACAGATGGAAACAGGTCGAAGGAACCACTACAATACGTCACCGTAGTGATGCTTGCTGCAAACAGCAAAACAGCACGTGTCACATCTAATAACCTGAACTCTCGAATCAATGCGCCCATCCTAACCACGAAACAAACGATTCGATTGTACGCGACCAAAGGAACCTTCATGGCCGAGCAAACGATTGCCGTTATTATCCCCTGTTACAACGAGGCAATCACCATCGGAAAAGTCATCGACGACTTTCACCGCGAGCTTCCGCAAGCGACGGTCTATGTCTATGACAACAACTCGTCGGACGATACCTCACGCATCGCCACCGAGCACGGCGCCACGGTCCGCTTTGAGCCCCGTCAGGGAAAGGGCAACGTGTGCCGCCAGATGTTTCGCGATATCGACGCCGATTGCTACCTGATGGTCGACGGCGACGACACCTACCCCGCCGAGGCGGCAAAGGCCCTCTGCGAGCCTATCCTCAACGGCGCGGCCGATATGACCGTAGGCGACCGCCTTTCCAACGGCACCTACGCCGAGGAAAACAAGCGTGCTTTCCACGGCTTTGGCAACAATCTGGTCCGCGCCATGATCAAGTGGATCTATGGCTACAGCTTCGATGATGTCATGACCGGCTACCGCGCCATGAGCCGCCCGTTCGTTAAAACCTTCCCTGTGCTTTCCGAGGGCTTCCAGATCGAAACCGAGCTCTCGATCCACGCCGTCGACCACCGCTGGCGCATCAAAGATGTGCCCATCGAGTACCGCGACCGTCCGGAAGGCTCCGAGTCCAAGCTCAATACCGTGAGCGACGGCATTAAAGTCGTCGCGATGATCGGCACGCTGTTCAAGGACTACCGCCCGCTGAAGTTCTTCAGCCTCGTCGCGCTTCTGTTTGCGGTGATCGGCCTCGCCCTGGGCATGCCCATCGTTGTCGAGTATTTCCAGACCGGCCTCGTTCCGCGCTTCCCCACCGCAATGCTCGCCGCATCTTTCATGTTCCTTTGTGGCCTGAGTCTCGCGACGGGGCTTATCCTTGATTCCGTTGCAAAGGTTGAGCGTAAACAGTGGGAGGTCAACGTGTATAACACATATGGCTGCAGCATTCCCTCCAGCGCAAATAAAAACGAGAGGTAAGTCGCATGCCGCTCATTTCCATTGTCGTGCCGTGCTACAACGAGCAAGAATCGCTTCCGATCTTTCTTAAAGAGTTCGACAACGTCGTTCGTACCATGACGCAGCAAGACCCCGGCATCTCCTTTGAGGCAGTCCTCATCGACGATGGCTCGGCAGACAAAACGCTCGCCGTCATGAAAGCAGAAGCCGCGGCGGCGCATCCATACGCCATCCGCTGGCACTCTTTCTCGCGCAACTTTGGCAAGGAGGCGGCGCTACTCGCCGGACTCCAGCACGCAAAGGGCGACTATGTCGCCACCATGGACGCCGACATGCAGGACCCGCCCTCGCTCCTGCCGCAGATGTACGAGATCCTGCAGACCGAAAACTACGATAACGTCGCCACACGCAGGACCACCCGCGAAGGCGAGCCTCCCATCAGGTCGTTCTGCGCCCGTATGTTCTACAAGATCATCAACCGCATTTCCAAGGCCGACATCGTCGACGGAGCACGCGATTTTAGGCTCATGAAGCGACCTATGGTCAACGCCATCATCTCTATGGGCGAATACAACCGATTCTCCAAGGGCATTTACGGCTGGGTTGGCTTCAAGACCAAATGGCTCCCCTACGTAAACGTCAACCGCGTGGCCGGCGAGACCAAATGGAGCTTTTGGTCGCTGCTCCTCTATTCCATCGACGGCATCGTCGCGTTTTCCACGGCGCCGCTCTCCCTCGCCGCCCTCACGGGTATCGTTTTTTCTGTCTCATCGCCATCCTGGGATTCGTCGTCATCCTAGTAAAGACGCTTGTCTGGGGCGATCCCGTCGGCGGATGGCCGTCGCTCGCCTGCCTCATAACGCTGTTTGGTGGCATGCAGCTCCTGTGCCTAGGAATCATTGGCGAGTACTTGGCAAAAGCCTACTTGGAGGCCAAGCGCCGCCCCATCTATATCATTCGAGAATCCAACGAGGAATCTGATGACACGGCCCAATAACAGCACGCTCAAGAATGTGGCGTTCTACGCCGCCTGCTTCGCATTTTCCGTCGCACTCTTTGTCGCACTTGCAGTGGCAGGGCATGTCTACCCCTTTGGCGACAACTCGTTTCTCACCAACGATCTCAAATACCAATACATCGACTTCTTTGCCTGGTTCCGGCGCGTCCTTTTAGGCGAGGCAAGCCTTCGCTATTCCTTCTCGCAGGGACTCGGCATGAACACATGGGGGCTCTATAGCTACTACCTCGCCAGCCCCTTCAACCTGCTCTGCGCGCTGTTTCCCGCAGACAAGCTGACGCTCTTCGTGTTTGTTATCTCCGCGCTCAAACTGGGCTGCATCCACATCAGCAGCGCTTGGTATGTGCAAAAGCGCTTTGACCTACCCAAGCCCGCAGCATTCCTGCTTTCCCTCTCATTCACGTTTTGCAGCTGGACCATCAGCAACCTACGCAACCCGCTCTGGATCGATTGCCTCATCCTGCTGCCCATCTGCGCCTACGGATGCTACGAGCTCATCCGCAAGCAGCGCATGATCCGCCTCGTCATCGCAACGGCGCTCAATGTCATGTTCTGCTGGTATACGGCCTACATCAGCATCCTGTTCCTCTGCATCTTCGTATTGGTCGAATTTGTCGATTATGTTGCAGAAGAAGGTTTTAGCTGGAAGCTCATGCTCGATCGGGCCCTGCGATTCGCCGGGGCTATCGTGCTTGGACTGCTTCTGTCCGCCTGGACCTTTTTGCCGACCATCCTTGCCATGTCCAAGGGCGGTCCCGTTCTAGCACTCGGCCCCCTACTTAAAACCAACCTCAAGTCGCTCATCAGGGGCTTTCTTCCCTGCATGTGGGTAAGCAACGAAAGCACACCGCAGTTCTATTGCGGCATCGTCATGATGCTGCTTGCGGTGAGCCTGCTGGTTAACCGCACGGTTTCGATCAAGACGCGCATCGCAACACTCGTCGTCACGATAATCCTGGTCGCAAGCTCCGCTTTGAGCCCACTCGAGTACATCTGGTGCGGCATGCGCGTTCCCAACGGCTTCTACTCGCGCACGGCTTTTTTGCTGAGCTTCTTTGCGCTGTGGGCCGCAGGACACGCGCTGCAGGCGCTCAAAAACCAGCCCAAATTGCGTCAAGCCTATCGTCCCGTCGTCATCATGCCCCTCCTGGCACTAACCGCCATTGAGTTGTTTGCCAACGCCCATGTTATGTGGAACCAGCTGTACACAGGCTATTCCGAAAAAGCTAACAGCGCCTATGTCGCCACCGCAACCGACACTATCACGACCATTCAAGACCAGACTTCGGCGTCGTTCTATCGCATTGACCGCACAACCACACGCGTCGACAGCGCCGCCCTCAACGAAGGCCTGGCGCTTGGGTACAACCAGTTGTCTTCGTATTCGTCTGCCAACAACCCGCAGGCCATCGCACTGCTCAACTCCCTTGGATACAGCAGCGTCGGCGAATTCTCGACCCGTTATGCCGAGCCCATTCTCGCCGTCGATGCCCTACTGGGAGTCAAGTATGCCATTCCTGAGAACGCACCTGCGGGATACGTTTCGGCCAAGATGAATCAGGCCAACTCCACAAGCGCGGTGTACGAGAACCCCTATGCGCTCAGCATTGGCGTCGCAGCCTCAAGCGATATCCAAAACAGCACGCTGAAAAACGAGAACCCCTTCGAAAAGCAGAACGACCTCTACAGCAAAATCCTAGGCCGCGAGGTCAATCTCTATACCAAGATCGAGGCCGCGAGCACGGAGAATAGCGATAGCTTAAAGCAATGGAGCGTTACTGTTCCGGCAAGCTCCATCGGGTATCTCTACATCAACAAAGATGCGACCGCCGGCAGTTATTGGCCCGTCGCCCTCACCATCGACCAGCGAACAATCAAAAACGAGGCTTGGAGATTCGACAACAATATCCGACAGATTGCAGGCGCATCGGACACCCCGAGCCAGCATACGGTGGCAATCGGAGTCGCAGAGGGCTATACAGACATGCCCCAAGACAATGAGCCGGTCTTTTACGCCCTCAATCTGGACGTTTTCGAGCAGATTATTAGCGAGCTTAAGACGAGCGAGTTTATTTCGACGGTTTTTAAGGACGGAAGGATCGAAGGCGAGTATACCGCCAAGGATGACGGCAACCTGCTGCTGAGCGTTCCGTACGATGAGGGCTGGAACGTAACGGTAAACGGAACGGCCGCAGAACTAACGCCCGCCGCCGATAAGGGCTTGTCGTCCCTGAACATACAGAAAGGCGCGAATAGGATCGTGATGACCTACAAGACCCCGGGCGCCTTTACGGGGCTTGCAGTGAGTCTGGCGACCGCCACCGCCCTTGTTGCAGCGGGGCTATACGCCAGGCATAAGAAAAGCCGCCGTTAAAGAACGGCGGCTTTTACTCTCGAAAAGTTAATAGCGGCTAGAGCGTCTTGAGGTACTCCCCCAGCTCTTCCTCCCAGTCGGGGGTGTGGAAGCCAACCGACTCGAGCCTGGACAGGTCGAGCGCGGAGTGGACCGGGCGCGGGGCGATAGGGCCCTCGGCGC
>UQWZ01000005.1:0-216380 GCA_900544895.1 uncultured Collinsella sp. | reverse complement strand
GCGACATCCTGTTCTGCAAGGGCAATGTGGTGCCCGTCGGTCGCGACCAGCTGCCGCACATCGAGCTCACCCGCACCATCGCCCGCCGCTTTAACAACCGCTACGGCAAGGTGTTCCCCGAGGTCGAAGCGCTGCTTTCCGAGACCCCGCTACTGCCGGGCCTGGACGGTCGCAAGATGAGCAAGAGCTACGGCAACGCCATCAACATCTCGATGACCGCCGAGGAGACGGCCAAGCGCATCAAGAAGAGCCAGACCGACTCCGAGCGCATGATCACATTCGATCCCGAGAACCGCCCCGGCGTGTCCGGTCTGCTTTCGACGGCCGCCATCTGCACTGGCCGTTCCGAGGTCGAGATTGCCGAGGAGATTGGCATGGGCGGCTCCGGCCAGCTCAAGAAGTACGTGACCGAGGCCGTCAACGAGCACTTCGCCCCCATCCGCGCGCGCCGCGAGGAGCTCGTGCAGGATATGGACTACGTCAAGGACGTCCTGCACGAGGGCAACCGCCGCGCTAACGAGGTCGCCGAGGCCACGCTCGCCGAGGTGCGCGAGGCCATGGGCATGGTGTACTAGCATGTACCGCCTTGTTGCAAGCGATATGGACGAGACCTTCCTCGACTCCAATCACGCCATCCCCGAGGCGAACATCCGCGCGCTCAAGCGCATGAAGGAGCTGGGGGGTTCTGCTCGTCCCCTCAAGCGGGCGCTGGTACTCGTAGATGCGCAGCGCCAACGGTCAGGTGGAATGGATCTTGCGAGACGCCCTCAAACGCGCGGGAAGGCTGCCAAAGAAAGAGCCCTCGTTCAAGGGCACGCCCAAAGGCGAGGAGGGCTAAGCCGGGAAGACAGGGCTCGGGCGCGGCCGACGTCGGGGCAAAGCCGCGCTCTGCCTCGCCAGCGCCGAGGCAGAGTTGAGCCCCGCCGCTCCAAAGTCGAGCCGAGCGGCGGGGCCAACACCAACCCAAAGCAAGCTCGCCCCCTCTATACGCACCAACCGGTCCCCGGAGGCACCCGCCTTTGGAGACCGTTCTTTTCCCAGCTAGATGTCGTATATAAAGCCTTTTGACAGCTCGATTTTGCCCCGTGGGGGTCAAATATAAAGACCTTTGATGGTACGATGCTCGCGTCAATGACATGGTGGCTCTCGACAGGGGTCACCCCGACCCTCTAGGGAGCAAACGCATGGAGCTGGGCTCGCACATCAAGGAGCATCGCACGGAGCTCGGACTGTCCCAAGACGATCTGGCGGAGCGCATCTACGTGTCGCGCCAGACCATCAGCAACTGGGAGTACGGCCGTACGTATCCGGATGTCCAGAGCCTGCTGCTGCTTTCCAACGTGTTCGGGGTGACCGTGGACTCCCTCATCAAAGGAGATGTGGAAACCATGGCACAGGTAATGAACGAAGCGGTCAAGAAGTACAACGCCCTCTCCACAATCACGGTCGTGAGCGCGGTCGTGTTTTGTTGCTGAGCGCGTGGGCGGCGTTCCAGTTCGAATGGGGCTGGGGCATGCACATCGCGCCCACCGCGGCGTTTGCCGCCGTGGCGCTCGTCGTGATGCTCGTGGCGTTCGTGTATATGGAACGCATGAAGAAGCAGCACGACCTCGTCACGTACCGCGAGGTGTTGGCGTTTAGCCGCGGCGAGCAGGTCGATCGCGACACGCTCGAGGGGCGCCGTGAGCGCGAGATGAACCCTTGGGTCAAGGGCACGCGCAACGCGGTGCAGATCATCATCGGCGCCATCGCCGGCGGACTGGTGGGCGTCGGCATCGGCATGCTCGCCAAGATGCTGAGTTAAAAGCGCGGGTACGCACCCGTTCCCCGAAATGGTATCCCCCTTAGCCCCCCATTCTGAAGATGTATGCCAGAATGGGGGGCGATTCCCGTTAGGAGGTGCCCCATGAACGTCACCGTACGCGCGTCCCTCATCGCATTGATCGCAATCGTTGGCGTCTGCTGGGCAATCCCCGTCCTCCTGGTGAGCGTCGTCCCATCCGATGCCGGCATGATCGCCATGATGGCGCTGATCTACCCCGTGCTCCCCGCAACTGCAATCACCCTCGGTCTGCTCGCCGCGAACTCCGCGAGGACGCTCTTCTGGGTACCCGCAGCGCTCGGAATCGGACCCGCGCTCCTGTTTCCCCTCGCGGTCGAGGGCAGCCAGGACCTTGCGTTCCATGGGGTTGCCTATACCGCAATCGGCTACGCCGCCATGGGCCTGCGCACCTGGACGACTGCTCGACAACATCGCTAAGCCATCGCCCCGCAAGCCTCCACAAGCCAGATCTCCCCGCGGCGATGGCACGCATCGCAGCAACAATCATGCAGGTAAACCCCATGCAAAACAATTTTTGCAGCGCCCGGCAAGCCTTGCCGCATATGATGTACAACAGATTCGATAGCGCACCCGATGTGTTCGCGGGACGCTCCTTCACGACCGGGAGGTGACGATGGACATCAGCAACCAGATAAAGACGAGGCGCGAGGCGATGGGGCTCTCCCAAGAACAGCTCGCCGAGAAACTCTACGTGTCGCGTCAGACGATCTCGAACTGGGAGCGGGACAAGACGTATCCGGACGTCCAGAGCCTGCTCATGCTGAGCATCCTATTCGGCACCTCCATAGACACGCTCGTGAAGGGAGACGTGACCGTTATGGAAGAGGCAGTCGAAAGAGATCGCAAGCGCATGGGAACGCGGATGCTATGGCTGGCCGTGCTGATGCTCGCGTTGCTGGCGGTGGCGTTCGCACTGATACTGTCGCCGGCGTTTAACTGGATGGAGGGCACCTGGGGCGCCGGCGTCGCCGCGGCTGCGGCGTTCCTGCCGGCGATAGCGGCGCTTGTTGTCGCAACCGTCCTCGAGCGCATCAAGCGCGAGAACGACCTGGTGACATACCGCGAGATCCTCGCCTTCATGAACGGCGAGGCGAACATCGAGCGCGATCCGCGGGCACTCCCCCGCTGCGCGTGGCCGACGAAGCATCGACTGGCGTACGACTTGCTGACTTTCATCGCCGCGGCCGCCATCGGCGGAGCACTCGGCTTTGCCGTGTGGGGGTTGCTGAACTAGAGGCAGCATCTGCCGAAGTCCGCATCACGCGCGTCAAGAATCAGCGCTTTTGGGCGGCGGCGTGCGCTCGTGATGCGGACTCGAAGGTGCCCGCAGCCGAAGACTTCAAATTGACTGCAAGCACTAGTAAAATTCCAGCTACTCAACGGTCCCTTCCGAAGGCCTTCATGAGAATGCTGACGATGCCGCAGAGAATGCCTCCAATTGGCCAAGGCAGCCAAAAGTAGCCGACGATGGAATCGGCCGCCTGACGCCCACTACCGATGGCGTCCCATGTGGTCCCAGCGAACGAAGGACCCAAAAACAGCCAACTCAGCGCAACGATGGTGGAAACGAGCATGATGACACCGCAAGCAGCCTCGATCTTCTCGTGCGTGCGCTTTGCGGAGCGCAGCTCGTTGCGCACCGCTTCGGGAACATCGATGCGGGCGATGTCCTCAACCTCGAGTTCCTCGACCGCATCGCGGTTGTACTCATCGATATCCACGCGACCGTACATCATGCCCGCATGGACAATCAGCCATACGCCCACCGCGACCAGGGCGAGCAGCGCAGCGCCCGCAGGAGCCTCCGCGCCAGACTCATGCTCGATGAAGTTGCCCAGCAGAACCCCCATCATGATGAGCATGAGCCCGGTAACCAACCCGCGTACCAGCACCTGGCGCGCCTGAAGACGATCATCGTCAGTATAAAAATCCTCGATAAAGGGGTGCGCCTTCACAAAAGCAGAGTGCTCCATGCCAGCAGAAACCAAGATGCCAATGCCCACAAGCACGCCGGAGAACAGGGCGGCCAGCCCCAGAAGCTCGCCCCAACTTGCAGCCATACTGCTATTGAACAGGCCGCGCAGAGCCGTCCCTTCCTCAAAAAGCACGAGCCCCACAACGCCCAGGATAAACGCGGCGACACCCGTGGGAACTCGCTTGGCAAACGAGCGCATGTGGTCGTCATAGCCACACACATCCGTCGCGGGACCGGGCGGCACGGTAGCGACGGCGGGTGCCGGAGCGCGATCGGTAAGGTCACCCTGCACCAGGTCATCGAGCGAGCACTCGAAAATCTGGCACATTTTGATGAGCTTATCCATCTCCGGGCAGGACTTCTCGGCCTCCCACTTGGTGACGGACTGGCGGGACACCCCAAGCAGCATGGCGAGCTGCTCCTGGGTCATATGGCGCTCGGCGCGCAGATACTGAAGGTTGGTACGGAAGCTCATAGTAGGTCCTCTCGTTGGCTGGGAGCGACCGCTCGGGCGTCATGATCTTGGCTCACGGCGACGGCGCGGGCGCGGCATCCCAGCGTTCGGTGCTTTCCTGCCGGCGACTTACACACTACGGTAGCCACATGGCGGAAACCACCAACTTGAGGCTTCATTTTACGCAACCTGCAGGCACCCTATGGTTGCAAACCGCAGGTAGATTAAATGGACGTCATATTATAAGGAGCTTGCATCCCCTGTGAACTCAAACAATCCCCGCCGATGTTACGACCCGTTGCTTGCGGCAACGGACCATCTGCGGGCAGCATTGCGGTAACGTAGGAACCGGGCGAGAGAAAGGATCCACCATGCTGAACGAGAACATCCAGGCCCTCAGGAAATCGAAAGGGCTATCGCAGGAGGAGCTCGCGCTCAAGCCGAACGTGGTGAGGCAGACGGTTTCCAAATGGGAACGCGGGCTCTCGGTGCCCGACGCGGAGATGCTCGTCGCCCTCGGTGAGACGCTCGACGTGCCGGTGAGCAAAGACGAGGCGCGAGGCGATGGGGCTCTCCCAAGAACAGCTCGCCGAGAAACTCTACGTGTCGCGTCAGACGATCTCGAACTGGGAGCGGGACAAGACGTATCCGGACGTCCAGAGCCTGCTCATGCTGAGCATCCTATTCGGCACCTCCATAGACACGCTCGTGAAGGGAGACGTGACCGTTATGGAAGAGGCAGTCGAAAGAGATCGCAAGCGCATGGGAACGCGGATGCTATGGCTGGCCGTGCTGATGCTCGCGTTGCTGGCGGTGGCGTTCGCACTGATACTGTCGCCGGCGTTTAACTGGATGGAGGGCACCTGGGGCGCCGGCGTCGCCGCGGCTGCGGCGTTCCTGCCGGCGATAGCGGCGCTTGTTGTCGCAACCGTCCTCGAGCGCATCAAGCGCGAGAACGACCTGGTGACATACCGCGAGATCCTCGCTGTCCGCAATGCAGACAGGTGCTTTACAGCCACAAGCGCGATAGTTTCAACAACAAGATGCAGTGCCCCAGAGCCCCTAGCAGTCGACGATGGTCTTGCCGATCATGATGTTGAGAATCTCGACATCGGTATCCTTCATGCCCACACGGCCCACATAGCCCATGCTCGCGATCGTCTCCTCGACGGTATGCTGGATCAGACCCTCGCCGGCGCGGAAGCCGCGGCCCTGCATGGCCATATCGTGGCCCAGAATCGCCGCATCGACGGCAGCGGAAATCTTGGCGGCACAGCTCGCCTTGGCGCCGTCGCACACGATACCGCCCACGTTGCCGAGCGTGTTCGAGACCGTCGCACCAATCTGTTCGCGCGTGCCGCCACACAGCCAGGTAATCGCGGCACCGGCACCGCACGCGGCGCAAATAGCGCCGCAAAACGCCGAGAGCGCACCAATATAGCTCTTGATATGCACGGCGATAAGGTCGGACAGCATCACGGCGCGCACCAGGCGCTCGTTGTCGCAACGCAGGTAGTCGGCATACTCCATAACGGGCAGCGCACAGGTGATGCCCTGGTTGCCCGAGCCGCACACAATGGCGACCGGCAGCGCACAGCCGTTCATGCGGGCATCGGACCCGGCGGCCGCACGGGCACGGGCACGGCAGGCGACATCGTCGGCACGAGCGCCCAGCAGCGTACGGCCTACCTCGGCGCCCCAAGCGTGCGCCAGGCCCTCGGCGCTTATTGCGCCGTTCAGCTCAATCTGACGTTCAACGGCGGCGCGAGCACCCTCGATGTCGCCGTCCTCGATAAAGTCGATGATGGATTCGATCGACATGGGCGTGTCGGCCTTATCGGCGGCACGCTCGGCCACGACGCGCTCGGCGCAGGCGGCACACTCCCCCGCCGACTTGCCACACACCGGAATACCGTCGAGCGTATGGCACGTAACATTGGTGTGGTGGTCGGTGATCTCGACGACCGCGGTATGGCCCCCGGCAGTGGCAGTTACCTTGATATAGAGGTTAGGCACACCCTCGACAAGCGACACGTCGCAGTAGTCAGCGTCGGCGAGCAGCTCGGTCACGCGAGCGCGGTCTGCATCGTCAACACTCTCGAGCACCTCGAGCGCGCTCTTGGCGTCACCGCCCACGGCACCCAGCACGGCCGCAGCCTCGATACCGTGCATACCGCCCGAGTTGGGCACGGTCACGCTCTTAACGTTCTTAATGATGTTGCCCGAGCAGGCAACGTCCATATGATCGGGTTCGCAACCGAGCGCCTGGCTCGCCAACGCCGCTGCATAGGCAACGGCAATAGGCTCGGTGCAGCCGAGCGCACAGACAAGCTCGCGGTTCAAAACATCGCAAAACGCGGCATCACGGATGGAATCGGTAGGCATAGGTATCTCCTGCTTGCATAACGGGCTGGACTCTCAAAAAAGTTGGCTCCTTTATTTGATAACAATGCATCAAAAACCGCAACCATGGTTCCGGCGGACGGCGCTCAAGCACAAACTGGCGGCATTCATTCATGAAAAGCGGGTCTTGTTGCCTGCTAAAGCGTTTGATCAAAAAACGCCCGAGCGTTTACACAAAAGTCGCGCTATCATGCAGTCGAACGCGGTAAACACCTTTAGCATTTGCGCCGCACAGACCAGAGAGGAACCATCCATGAAGATCGGTATCGGTAACGACCACGCCGCCGTCGAGCTCAAGAACATCATTTCCGAGCACCTGAAGGAGCGCGGCTGCGAGGTCGTGAACTTTGGCACCGACACCTCCGAGAGCTTTGACTACCCCATCGCCGGCTACAAGGTGGGTAAGGCCGTTGCCAACGGCGACGTCGACCTGGGCATCCTGATCTGCGGTACCGGCGTCGGGATCAGCCTGGCTGCCAACAAGGTCGAGGGCGTACGCGCCGTCGTGTGCTCCGAGCCCTTCAGCGCCAAGCTCTCCCGCATGCACAACAACACCAACGTGCTCGCCTTTGGCGCCCGCGTCGTTGGCTCCGAGCTCGCCAAGATGATCGTCGACGAGTGGCTCGACGCCGAGTTTGAGGGCGGCCGTCACGAGCGTCGCGTTAACCTCCTCAACGAGATCGACCACACGCGCGGCCTTAAGATCGTCGACGAGGCCTAAAGATTCACAAAGCCATACGACGCTAACGCCAGCCCCCGCCCGGAAGAAACATCCGGACGGGGGCTCTTTAGTAGATTTGTGGGGGTTTACCAAAAGTCTACTGGAATAAAAAGGGCGCCGCGGATGAAGTTCCGCGGCGCCCAAGCCACACGCTAACAGCTTTAAGGAGTCAAAGCTGGTTTAGCCAAAAAAGCGCTTGATCTCGATCTCGGCGTTCTCCAGGCAGTCGGAGCCGTGGATCACGTTGGCGTTGACATCGACAGCAAAGTCGCCGCGAATGGTGCCGGGGGCAGCATCAAGCGGGTTGGTGGCGCCCATAAGGGTGCGCATCTTGGAGACAGCGGAGAGGCCGGAAACGACCATCTTGACGACCGGACCGCTCGTCATAAAGTCGCAGAGACCGCCAAAGAAGGGCTTGTCGGCCAGATGGGCGTAGTGCTCCTCGACGGTAGCGCGCTCGAGCGTGGTCATCTCCATGCGCTCGATAACAAGGCCGCTGCGCTCAATGCGAGCAACGATCTCGCCGATCTTGCGATCGCGCACGGCGTCGGGCTTAATCATGATGAAGGTCTTCTCGATAGCCATAAGGTAGCCTTTCAAGTAGGTTCGCGCGTGCCCAAGTCCCATTCCGGCACCCGCCTCGACTGCATCGTAACAGAGTTTTAGCTGCAGTTAAACAAAAAGCTGTTTATTGAAACGCTGCAATTTATTAAAGCGCTCCATATGTGTCACTTCTGTTTCGAAGCCCGATTAGAGTACCATCCGACCGCTCATCAACCACATCGAACAGAGCGGGCGGTCGGTTGCCACCCGCGAACGTGCCCCCTTCACAACCTGCCCAAAGGTCCTACAGAAGTTCTCGACAAGCTCCTTCCTTCTCTATAACAAAACGGGCGCCCACCGTAGCAGGCACCCGTAAAGGCAAGATATGATGAACGCACCAGACAGACGCATCCAATAAGCTAATTAGCTCCGTGGCCCATCTCGACGACCTTGGATAACGAGCCAAACACACCCTCATCGGCCGCGAGCTGCGCCTCGGCGCTTCCCAACTGCACGGCAACGGCAGCAGGGGCGGTACCACCCTCGGTCGTGCGCGCGGCGACAATCGACGGGATGTCGAGCGCCTCGGTAATGTCGCGCTCAAAGAGCGGGCTTGCCTCCTGAAACACCTCAAACGGCAGGTCCTCAAGATTGCAGCCGCGCTTCTCACACATCAGGACCAGATGGCCCACCACGGCGTGTGCCTCGCGGAACGGCAGGCCGCGCTTTGCCAGGTAATCGGCAACATCAGTGGCTGCCAAGTGGCCCACACCACACTCGCGCGCCATGGCGTCCTCGTTGACAGTCCAGGTCGAGATCATGCCGGCCATAACCGACAGGCACTGCATGAGCGTATGGGCGGTATCGAGCGCAGCCTCCTTGTCCTCCTGCAAGTCCTTGTTATAAGCAAGCGGCAGGCCCTTCATGGTCACGAGCAGCTGCACCAGGTTGCCGTACACGCGACCGCTCTTGCCGCGGATAAGCTCAGCAAAGTCGGGGTTCTTCTTCTGCGGCATGATAGACGAGCCGGTGGAATACGAGTCGGAAAGCGTGATAAAGCCGAATTCGGAGCTCGACCACAGCACGATCTCCTCGGAAAGACGCGACAGGTGCATGGCCATGACGGAGCCGGCGTAATGCAGATCGAGCAGGAAATCACGGTCGGAAACCGCATCGAGCGAGTTGGGAATCACACCCGCAAAGCCAAGCTCGGCAGCCGTCATCTGGCGATCGAGCGGATAGCTCGTACCGGCAAGCGCGGCGGCACCCAGCGGGCAGTTGTCAGCGGCATCAAAGGCGGCCTTCAGGCGTGTAAAGTCGCGCGCGAACATCCAGGAATACGCCAGCAGATGATGCGACAGCAGCACGGGCTGAGCATGCTGCATGTGCGTGTAGCCCGGCAGAATCACCTTGTCGTACTTCTTGGCCGCATCCACCAGCACATGGCGCAGCTCAAGATTGGCCTCCATGAGTTCCTTGGCCAGCGCCTTGACGCCCAGACGCGTATCGGTCGCCACCTGGTCGTTGCGCGAACGCCCGGTATGCAAGCGCTTACCGGCCTCGCCGATGCGGCGCGTCAGCTCGCTCTCGATGGACATATGAATGTCCTCATCGTTGATATCGAAGGTGAAGTTGCCGGCATCGATATCCTGTTCGATTCCGGTCAGGCCCTCGGCAATCGCCTGCTCGTCCTCGGCACTGATGATGCCCTGGGCCGCCAGCATCTTGGCATGCGCCTTAGAACCGGCGATATCCTGCTTATAGAGATGTTTGTCGACAGGCAGCGACGCGCCAAACTCCTGCGTGACCTCGGCCACTCCCGCCTCAAAACGACCGCCCCAAAGAGCCATGGAACCGTCCCCTTTCTCCAAATACCAAAACAAGCGCCCAAAGCAATGAGCCATGTCGCTAAAGCGATTTTTCAACCGCTAGTTTTACACATTCCCCACCGTGCACAGGGCCATGTAGCTAATATGCAAAGAAGTGACGCACCTGGCACTTGGCGCCCATGGACTCCCGCCAGCCGTTGCTCGCCGAGCCGTCGAACCAGACCTTCAGGCTCATAGGGACATTCTCGGTCTTCGCAACATCGAGCTCGGGCGCGAGGGCAAGCAAAGCATGCGCGATAGCGTTGAACATAGTGGATACTCCTTAGATATATAGAGGCGCAGAGCCGCCAAATTGATAGAAGGAGCCCCGCCGGACAACCCCGGCGGGGCTCGGACTCAGACGCAGACGCGGCGTCATATATGCGGGCGGAACGTAGGGGCCACCGATGTTAAGAAGTGTCAGCAAGCATAACGAAAGGTAGGGACCCCGTGCGCCCGTTTTGTATCACGCGGATGGGCCGCGCGGATACCAAGGAAAGGAGGCGTTAGGCCTGGGCGGCAGCGGAGCTGGGACCCTGGACCTTTGCCCACGTCTTGAGCGACAGCGTATCGATCTCGATAAAGCCGGCGCTGGCCTTCTCGTCAAACGTGGTGTCGCGGTCGTAGGTAGCCAGACCGTAGTCGTAGAGGCTGAAGGGGCTCTTGCGGCCGACGACATGACAGTTGCCCTTAAAGAACTTCAGACGGACGGTACCGGTCACGAACTTCTGGGTGTCGGCCATAAAGGCGTCGAGCGCGTTCTTGAGCGGGCTGTACCACTGGCCGTTGTACACGGCAGTGGCCCAATCCTGCTCGAGCTTAATCTTGGTCTTGAGCAGGTCGCCCTCGACGCAGATATCCTCGAGTGCCTTGTGGGCGGTGATGAGCGTCAGGGCGCCGGGAACCTCATAGCACTCGCGGCTCTTAAGGCCCACCAGACGGTCCTCGACCAGGTCGAGACGGCCAAAGCCGTTGTCGCCCGAGATCTTGTTGAGTGCGATGATGATCTCGGAGAGCTTCATCTTCTTGCCGTCGACGGCGACGGGCTTGCCGGCCTCAAACTTAATCTCGGTATACGTCGGGGTGTCGGGCGTGTCCTCGGGATTCTTGGTCATAACCCAGGCGTCGTCGAGCGGCTCGTTCCAGGGATCCTCCAGGTGGCCGCACTCAATGGCACGACCCCACAGGTTGTCGTCGATGGAATAGGGATTGTCGTTGGCACCCTCGGGAACCGGCACGTTGTGGGCATGAGCATAGGCGACCTCGTCGGGACGGCACTTCAGATCCCACTCGCGAACCGGGGCGATAACCTTAAGCTCGGGGTCGAGGGCCTTGACGGCAGCCTCAAAACGAACCTGGTCGTTACCCTTGCCGGTGCAGCCGTGGGCGACGTAGGTCGCGCCAAACTCGTGAGCGACCTCGACAAGCTTCTTGGCGAGCAACGGGCGGGACAGGGCGGAGAGCAGCGGGTACTTGTTCTCGTACATGGAGTTTGCGGCGATAGCCTTAGTCAGGAACTCATCGGAGAACTCGTCGCGCAGATCGAGCACCTGGCAATCCAGAACGCCCAGGTCGAGGGCCTTCTGCTTCTTGGCGTCCAGACCGGTCTCCTCCTGGCCCACGTTGCCGCAGACACAAACGACATCGAGATTCTTCTCGTCCTGGAGCCACTTGACACATACGGATGTATCAAGACCACCGGAATATGCGAGAACGACTTTTTCCTTGCTCATGGCTGTTTCCTTTCGCCCTTGGTAGCTAGTTAGAACATCGGTCAGTTGCAAGTCATTTCGAGGTCAAAAACCGTGCAATATCAGGTTAAATAGCAAAAAGCAGCACAACATGCCCTAGAAACATGCAGCAATGTCGTGCTAAAACCCAACGACCTCAAAATGACTCTGTTGAGGCAATTCGCCCCATACGGACAGAGACGATTGTTATCGTCGTCGGGAAATTGCGCGCTGGCGTCGGATGGCATTGTCTGCAGTAGTGATGATCTGTACGAACTGCATCTGCCTCTCCTTTCACCTATCGCCGGGCGCAATTCTAATATCGTAAACGGTACCTTTTCTTCGGTAAGCGGTTGTATTTCCGTCTCCGTTTTCGATGGTCGCTATATTACGCTAAAGTGCGAACAGCACAAGCGACAAATTCAAATTACTGAAAAGTTTTTTCATTAGTTTGTGAAGCGTGGTGCAAATACGCTCCGTTCCTGCGACAATACGCTCAGTTACTGGTTGATGGTTATAACGTCTGAAACAATTTCGAAACGAAAGGCGCGCTTTTATGCAAACTTGCGAATCGGACACCCATATCGGAAACATTAAGATTCTCGCCGTCGACATGGACAAGACGCTGCTGACCGACGAGCGCGTGTTGCCGCAGGGTCTTGACGAGCGCCTGGACAAGCTCGCCGACGCAGGCATCGTATTCTGCCCCGCCAGCGGACGGCCTGCCCCCAAGCTCGAGGAAATGTTCGAGGGCATTAAGAACCGCCTTGCTTTTTGTCCCGACAACGGAGCGTGCGTGATCTATCGCGGCAGCTATATCTATAAGAGCAATATCGACGTGGAGCTGTACCAGCAGGTCTTGAAGCGCGCCTCGGAGGATCCTCGCGCTGTCCCCGTCCTGTGCTGCTTCGACGAGTTCTACGTGCTTGCCCGCGACCACCAATACCACGACGAGATCAGCGTCTACTACAACACAATCAACTACGTCGATAGCTTTGAGGGCATCGATATCGAGTCCAATAAGATCTCGATCTTCTTCCCCGCCTATGATGCCGAGCCTGCATTCCGCGAGACCTATAGCCCCGAGTTCTCGGACAAGCTCTACGTCACCAACGCCGGGCGCGAGTGGATCGACTTCATGAACCTGGGCGTCGACAAGGGCGCCGGCGTCGCGCACCTGTGCGAGCACCTGGGCATTGGTATCGCCGATGCCGCCGCCGTGGGCGACACCTACAACGATATTCCCATGCTCGAGCGCGTCGGGCATAGCTTTATCGTGGACAATGCAGAGGAGCACATGAACGCACATGCCAAGTGGCGTATTCCGAGCAACAACGACGGGGGCGTACTGACGCTCATCGACGCCATCCTGGCGGCTCGGTAACGTGGCTCGTCGGACCTGGCCGGGCGGCGCGGATTAGTTTTTCGTTCGGTCAGGTCCTGGGCTCGCTCGGAAAGCACATTAAGTGCTTTCCGGCTCGTGCGGAATCTACGAAAAACTAATCCGCGCCGCCCGGCCAGGTCCTAGGTTTACTTTCCTGCCGCCAAGATGGCGTCTTGAGTGTCTAGATACTTAGCTGAAATGATTTGAGCAGAGGGGAGCCCCTTGTTGGAAGGGGCTCCCCTCTGTTTTGGTTACTGTGGGACAAATTAATCAGCAGTGTTTGTCCCAAATCTTAAGTATGTGGGGGCTTGCGTCTTGGGCGAGCTTGCCTTACCGAGTGCTTTCCTATTTGGCGTCGGCCCAGGTTACTCCGGTTGAGGCTTCGGCGATTAGGGGTACTCGGAGGTCTACGACGTGTTCCATGACGTCGCGGACCATGGTGGTTAGGCGCTCGACTTCGTTGACGGGGCACTCAAAGTCCAGTTCGTCGTGTACCTGCAGGATCATGTGGGCGGCAAAGCCTTCTTCTTCCAAGCGACGGCTTACGCGGGCCATGGCGATCTTGATGATGTCGGCGGCGGTGCCCTGCATGGGGTGGTTCATGGCCGTGCGCTCACCAAAGCCGCGGAGCTGTGGGTTTTTGGCCTTGAGCTCGGGAATATGGCGTCTGCGGCCATACATGGTCTCGGCATAGCCCGTCTGCTTGGCTCGCGCCACCACATTGTCGAGGAACGTGCGCACGCCCGGGTAGGCCTCGTAGTAGCGATCGATCATATCGCGCGCCTCGGCCATCGAGATATGCAGCGACTGCGACAGTCCATAGGCCTGCTGGCCGTACACGATGCCAAAGTTCACGGCCTTGGCGCGGCTACGCAGGTCGGGTGTCACCTCGGACACCGGCACGCCAAATACGCGCGCGGCCGTCTCGGCATGGAAGTCCTCGCCCTCGTTGAAGGCGCGCACCAGGTGCTCGTCACCCGAAAGATGCGCGAGCAGGCGCAGCTCGATCTGCGAGTAGTCCACCGCCAAAAAGACGCTGCCCTCGCCCGCCGAGAACGCCGTCTTGACGGTACGCCCCAGCTCCGAGCGCGTCGGAATGTTTTGCAGATTGGGGTCGCTCGAAGACAGACGCCCCGTCGCGGTGATGGTCTGGTTGTACGTGGTGTGCACACGCCCGTCACCACGGCGCAGCGGGCCCAGCGTGTCCAGATAGGTCGACTTAATCTTGGACTTCTCACGCCAGTCCAAAATCAGGCGCACGATCTCGTGGTCGCGGGCAAGGTCGCTCAGCACCTTGGCGTTGGTCGAATAGTAGCCGCGCTTGGTCTTTTTGAGGCCCTTGGTCGGAAGTCCCATAACATCAAACAGCACGTGCGAGAGTTGCATGGGGCTGCCGATGTTAAAGGTCTCGTCGCCGGCCAGGTCGCGAATGCTGCGCTCGACATCGGCAATCTGGGTCGCCAGGCCCTCGGACAGACTGTGCAGGCGGTCGGGGTCCACGAGCATGCCCGCGCGCTCCATCTTGGCAAGCACCGGCACGAGCGGCATCTCGATCCCATCGAACACGTTGGCGGCGTTCTCGCGGGCCATGCGGTCACGCAGCGGTGCAACCAGCGCCAGCGTCAAGGCCGCCGTGCGAGCGGCGGGCGCAGGAGCGTCCTCGCCAGCACCCTCTGCGCCGCGCGCCGCAGGCAGCGCCATCTGCAGATACGTATCGGCCAGATACACCTCGTCAAACTCGGAGCGGTCGGAATCCAACAGGTAGGCGGCAACAACGGTATCGAAGATGCGCGTGGAATCGACTGCCAGCGGATCCATGAGCTCGAGCTCAGAAGAATCGATGGGCGAAAGCTCATGCAAAAGCGCCTTCATATCCGGGCTCGCCACACGGCCTTCCATAAACAGACGCGCGAGCACGCCGGCAATCACGCCGTGGGCGAAGTTGAAGCCCTCAACCTCAGCCGCCGCACCGCTGTCGCCCTCCTCGAGCGCAAACAGGCCCTTGGACGTCGCCAACCACAGCGTGCGCGTCAGCCCAAAGAGCGCGCCCTCTTCCTTGTCATCGTCCACCACGGCGGCGACCCACTCGCCGGCATCAATCACGCGGGAGACCTCAGCCGCAACGGCACCAAGCGCGCCAGCATCGCCGGCGGCTGCGCGCAAAACGGCGGGAATCTCAAACGTGCTGGCAGCTGCCCCGCCCTCGCCGCCGATCAGCGCCAAGAAACGGTTCTGCATGGCGGTGATACCAAGCGTGCCCAGCGCCGCGGAAACCTCATCGGCGGAAAACGCCGGGAAGGACGTCGCCTCAAAATCGAGCTCAACGGGTGCATCGGTGCGGATGGTCGCCACCTTACGGCTCAGCAGCGCGTCGTCGATGTGTGCGCGCAGGTTTTCTCCCATCTTGCCCTTGACCTCGTCAGCATGCGCGATGACCTCGTCAAGGCTGCCGTACTGCGCGATGAGCGCACTCGCCTTTTTGGGGCCGATGCCCGGTACGCCGGGAATGTTGTCCGACGTATCGCCCTTCAGACCGTAAAAATCGGGCACGAGCGCCGGCGTGATGCCGTGATACAGGTCGTCCACGCTCTCGGGCGTCATGATCGCCACGTCGGACAGGCCCTTGCGAGTCGAGACCACGTTGACGTGCTCGGTCACGAGCTGATACATGTCGCGGTCGCCGGTCACCAGCAGCATGTCGCAGCCGGCCTCCTCGCCCAGGCGCGCCATGGTTCCCAGGATATCGTCGCCTTCCCAGCCCTCGGACTGCAAAATGGGCACGTTGAGCGCGGCGAGCAGCTCCTTGATCATGGGGAACTGCGCGTGCAGGTCGGGGTCCATGGGCGGGCGCTGCGCCTTGTACTGCGGCAGCATCTCCATACGCACGCGCGGCTTGCCCTTGTCAAACGCCACGACAACGCCGTCGGGATTAAAGGCATCGATCATCTTGAGGAACATGTTCAGAAAACCAAAGATCGCGTTGGTGGGGCGACCGTCCGGCGCGTTCATGGTCGGCGGCACGGCGTGGAAGGCGCGATGCATGAGCGAGTTGCCGTCGATGACGGCAAAGGTACGGCGCTTTTCAGACATATTGAATACCTCGCTTTGGGCTGGGCACGGTTTGCTCACACCAGTTTACACGCTCCCCGCCCCGCGGCCACCGCACATCAGGCTTCCCTGCCACCGCGGGCCCGCGCGTGATACGATGGCTCACGGTACATCAACCAGCACGATCGATCCGAAAGGAGCCTGCGTCATGGAGCGTCCCAGCGCATGGAAAAAGTACACGCCACAGCAGATCGAGGAGCTCGAGGAGCTTTGCCGCGGCTATAAGCAGTTTTTGAGTGAGAACAAGACCGAGCGCCTGTGCGTCAAGGCCGGTATCAAGATGGCCGAGGAGGCGGGCTACGTCAATCTGGAGACCGTGATCGCCGAGGGCCGCGCGCTCAAGGCCGGCGACAAGGTGTACGCCGCCAACCACTGCAAGGACCTCATGCTCGTCAACCTGGGCACCGCCCCGCTCGAGCAGGGCTTTAACATCCTGGGCGCCCACGTGGACTCGCCGCGCCTGGACCTCAAGCAGAACCCCGCCTTCGAGGCCGGCGACATGGCTTATCTCGACACGCACTACTATGGCGGCGTCAAGAGCTACCACTGGGTCGCTTCCCCGCTCGCACTCGTGGGCGTCATCTGCAAAAAGGACGGCACCACCGTCGACATCAACATCGGTGACAAGGCCGACGACCCGGTCTTTACCATCTCCGACCTGCTGATCCACCTCTCGAGCGAGCAGATGGCCAAGCCCGCCAAGGACGCCGTCGACGCCGAGATCCTCGACGTGATCGTGGGCGGCCGCCCCGTCAAGTTTGACGAGGACGACAAGGATGCCCCCAAGGAGCCCGTCAAGCAGATGTTCCTGGATATCCTCAAGGAGCAGTACGACGTCGAGGAGGAGGACTTCCTCTCCGCCGAGATCGAGGTCGTGCCCGCCGGCCCCGCCCGTGACATGGGCCTCGACCGCTCCATGATTCTGGGCTATGGCCACGACGACCGTGTCTGCGCCTATCCGTCCATGCTCGCCCAGATCAACGTCGCCAACGTGGAGCGCACGAGCATCACACTCATCGTCGACAAGGAGGAGATCGGTTCCGTGGGTGCCACCGGCATGACGAGCCGCTTCTTCGAGAACACCGTCGCCGAGATCATGACGCTCGCCGGCGAGGATAGCCCGCTGGCCCTGCGCCGCGCGCTCGCCCGCAGCCGCATGCTCTCCTCCGACGTGTCCGCCGGCTTCGACCCGGGCTACGCCGGCAAGTTCGAAACCAAGAACGCAGCCTTCATGGGTCGCGGCCTGTGCTTTAACAAGTACACGGGCAGCCGCGGCAAGGGCGGCTCTAACGACGCCGACGCCGAGTATGTGGCCCTCATCCGCGACATCATGGACGAGGCCGGCGTGGACTTCCAGACCTGCGAGCTCGGTCGCGTCAACGCGGGCGGCGGCGGCACCATCGCATACATCATGGCTAAGTACGGCATGAACGTCATCGACTCTGGCGTTGCCGTCCTGTCCATGCACGCCCTGTGGGAGGTCGCTAACAAGGCCGATATCTACGAGGCCTATCGCGGCTACAAGGCCTTCATCGAGCGCGCGTAACCAACCCTTCATCAGTTGCGGTGAAATACAGACTAAACTGGCCCATAAACGGCCAAAACAGACCGTATTCCACCGCAACTTCCTTTTTGGCAGAGGAGAGTCCATGCTGCAGGTCGTCATTTCGCCCGCCAAGCAGATGCGCGCGGCCCAAGATGCTTTTGAAGTCCTGGGCATTCCACCCTTTGCGCGCGAGACGGCTCGCCTCCACCGCGCGCTGCTAGATATCGAGCGGAATGAAGGCAGCGACAGCCTGCAGGCGCTATGGAACGTGAGTGACAAACTGCTAGGGCCTTGCCTCAACACCCTGCATGAGTTCGGGCCCATCCTGAAAAACGGCGATCTCGACAATCCCGCACTCGCCTGTCACCTCTCCCCTGCCGTCATGTCCTACCACGGCATTCAATACCAGAGCATGGCGCCCGAGGTGATGGATTCCGCGCAGCTCGCATGGCTGCAAAGCCACCTGTGGATCCTCTCTGGCCTCTACGGGTGCGTTCGCCCCTTTCATGCCGTCGAACCATATCGGCTGGAGATGGGCGCGAAGCTCGCCGTTGACGATGCCCGAGACCTCTATGCGTTTTGGAGCGACAAGCTCGCGCGGGCTATCGCCCCGGCAGGCTCAAACACCACGATCGTCAACCTCGCCAGCGTAGAGTACGCCAAAGCCGTTCTGCCCCATCTCGCGGGCGACGCCACGGTCGTCACGTGCCTCTTTGGCGAAGGCATCCGCAACGGGAAGCCCATCCAGCGCTCGACCGCCAGCAAAAAGGCGCGCGGCTCCATGGTGCGGTGGATGGCAGAAAACAAGCTCGAGGATGCAAGCGGGCTCACCGCGTTTGACGTTGGCTATCGTCACTTTCCCGAGCTTTCAAATAAGAACACTTTGGTCTTCCTGAACGAACAGACCTTGTAGGACCACCGCTACTTTTGAATGTGCTGCCTAGGCACGGCGTCTATTCCGCCAAGCCGTCGGCTTTGGCAACTTCGTTTGTCGAGCCATCTTGGTAGGTAATCTTAACGTGCTCTACCTCGGACACCGCAACACCCGATGGGGGCTCCAAGCGCCATTCCGTCAGCGCGATATCCATAGTCGTAGGCACGTCGCCCTGATTCTTGAGCTTCACCGTCAGCGTTTTGAGCGCCGCATCATACGTCACGCGTTCGATTTCCTCACCAGGAATAGACCCACCGCTCAGCTGAAGCTGGACAAATCCATCGCGCGAATACCAATAGTCGCCCGGCGCGGCAACGGTATTGCCGCCCGTAACCTTCACTGTCATGATCGGCAGGGCATCGTCGGCCTCAAACTCCCAAGAAGCGCCGCCGCGACCGCCAAACGTCCAAATACAAAAGGCAATCACCAGCACGGCAAGCACCGCAAAACCAATCGCGACAAGGCCATGGTGCGCACGGCTTTCCTCGGCCGATACATCCCATTGCGTCTCTCGATATAGATGCTTGTCTTCCATGTTCGCCTCCCCGCAGGCACGCTCGTTGGCCCAATCGTACCCATTCAGGCTATACTTGAGCCCATGACATAACGGGGAGCTTGCAGGACAGGACGGCAGGCTGAGACTGGGCGCGCCCGCCCTGACCCGCGAACCTGATATGGGTAATGCCAACGAAGGGAGCCGTGCCAATGAGCACACAGACCGAGCCCAAGCTCGTCACGCAAATCGACTTCGCTCGCGCCGGGCAGATCACGCCGCAGATGAAAGAGGTCGCCGAGCGCGAGCATCGCGACCCCGAGTATATCCGCGAGCGTGTGGCCGACGGCCGCATCGCCATTCCCGCCAACATCGTGCACATCAAAAAGGGCATGCGCGCCTTTGGCGTCGGCGAGGGCCTGTCCACCAAGGTCAACGTGAACCTGGGCATTTCGGGCGATAAGGCCGATGCCGTTGAGGAATGGAAGAAAGTCAAGATCGCCGAGGACTACGGGGCCGACGCTATCATGGACCTTTCCAACTCGGGCAAGACGCGCCAGTTCCGCCAGCAGCTCATCGACGAGACGCCGCTCATGGTGGGCACGGTGCCAATGTACGACGCCATCGGCTATATGGAAAAGCCGCTGGTCAAGCTCACCAAGGACGACCTGCTCGAGGTCGTGCGCGCACACGCCGAGGACGGCGTGGACTTTATGACCATCCACTGCGGCATCAACAAGTCGGTCATCAAGACCTTTAAGGAGACCGGCCGCCTCATGAACATCGTCAGCCGCGGCGGCTCGCTGCTGTTTGGCTGGATGGAGGTCACCGGCAACGAGAACCCCTTCTACGAGTTCTACGACGAGGTGCTCGAAATCTGCCACGAGTACGACGTGACGATCTCGCTCGGCGACTCCTGCCGCCCGGGCTGCCTCTACGACTCCAACGACGCCACCGAGACCGCCGAGATGATCGAGCTGGGCAAGCTGTGCAAGCGCGCTTGGGCCGCCGGCGTCCAGGTCATGGTCGAGGGCCCGGGTCACATGGCGCTCGATGAGATTGCCGCCAATATGAAGCTGCAGAAGCGCCTGTGCCACAACGCCCCGTTCTATGTGCTCGGGCCCCTGGTGACCGATATCGGCGTGGGCTACGACCACATCACCGCCGCGATCGGTGGCGCTATCTCTGCCAGCTCTGGAGCCGACTTCCTGTGCTACGTAACGCCGGCCGAGCACCTGTGCCTGCCCAACGCGCAGGACGTGCTCGATGGCCTCATGGCCACCAAGATCGCCGCGCACGCCGCCGACATCGCCAAGAAGGTACCGCACGCCCGTGACATGGACGACAAGATGGGCCAGGCACGCCGCAAACTCGACTGGGACGCCATGTGGAAGTGCGCCCTCGACCCGGTCACGAGCCGCAAGCGCTACGAGGAATCCCCCGCCGCCACCGAGGGCACCTGCACCATGTGCGGCAAGATGTGCGCCGTTCGCACCGTCAACAAGGTGTTCGAAGGCACGACAATCGACCTCGGCATGGAGGACTAACGCGTCATCGGAGCCGCAATCGAACACAAGGTGCTCGTCAATTGTTGACGTGTGAACATTTGCTTATATTTACGTAAAGATTGCACCGCCCGCCCGGGATCGGCATACAGCCGGCCCGGGCATCTTTATAATGCGGATTGAAGACCCATTTGAATCCGACCGAACAAGGGAGCGAACATGGATCGCAGCAAGGTACCTGCCGTCCTGTCCATCGCAGGATCCGATTCCAGCGGCGGCGCCGGCATTCAGGCCGATATCAAGACTATCACGGCGCACCGCCTGTATGCCGAGACGGCCATCACGGCCATCATCGCACAGAACACCCTGGGCGTCACCGCCGTGCAGGACATCTCCCCCGATATTGTCGCGGCGCAGATCGATGCCGTCTTTGACGATATCCGCCCCAACGCCGTCAAAATCGGCATGGTCTCCTCTGCCGAGATTATCGAGGTTATCGCCGAGCGCTTGAGCGCCTGGGATGCGCAGAATATCGTCGTCGACCCCGTCATGGTTGCCACCTCGGGCGCTCGCCTCATCGCCGAGGATGCTGCCGAGGCGCTCACCCACTGCCTGTTCCCGTTGGCGACCGTTATCACGCCCAATATTCCCGAGGCCATGGCGCTGCTCGACTACGAGGTCGATTCCGAGCGCACGCAGCAAAACGCCGCCATGCTCCTCACCCGCCGCTTTGGTTGCGCATCCCTCGTTAAGGGTGGGCATCTTGTCAACGAGGCCAACGATGTATTGGCCGAACCCGCGCCACTCGATAACGAAGGCAACCATATGGGCGATCCGCTCACCACGTGGTTCCGCCACAAGCGCATCGAGACCGGCAACACGCATGGCACCGGCTGCACGCTTTCATCCGCCATCGCCTGCGCGCTGGCCCAGGGCATGGATCTTGCCGACGCCGTCAACGCCGGCAAGGCCTACCTAACGGGCGCTCTCGCCGCCGGCTTTGACATGGGCAAAGGCTCCGGCCCTGTCAACCACATGTGGCAGTACTAAATAGCCAGTAACCTGCCAAAAAAAGACAGGCTACCTTGCACCAAAAACCGTCGCAACATTCGATGAAAATCGTGCAAACGCGAAAAATCATTAAATGTTGCGACGGTTTGATTTTAGATAGCGGTCGAGCAAAGGACCAGAGCGCCTATTCGTCGGCGAGTTGAATTCCCAACAAACCCGAGAGTGCCAGCGCCTGCTCGGCATTGACCGTCAAGCCACGCAACTCATGGTAATCGCCCGAAACAACGGGCGCCGCGAATGTACAACGCGATACATCCACGCCGGAAAGCGACGTCTTAAACACATCCATACGCGTCAGGTCACAGCCATCCAGGCGTATCTGACCCAGCTTGGCACCCTGAAACGCGGCCTCGGTCAAACGCGTGTCATGCGCAGCCATGGGGCCAATGCGTCCCTCCGAAAGGTTCGCATAGCTCAAATCGCACGATGTAAACGACACGCTCGACAGACGCGCCCTGAGCAAGTTGAGCCCCGGCGCCGAGCAGTCAACGAAGTCGCAGCGGTTGAGCCAGCAGCCTTCCATGTTGCAGCGGATAAAGCGGCAACCGCGAAACACCACGTCGCGAAACGTCGAGCCGCTCCAGTCAACGCTATCGAACTCGCAAGATCGGAACACGACGCCATCGAAGGTCGCGCCGTTCGCCACGTCGCAGGCAAGATCCAAATCCTCAAAAGCGGTATTGGAGACGAGCTCATCGCCCTCGGCAAAGAGGTCGATGAGCTCGTCCATGCCCATATGGCAGCCAATCCGTTCGTTTACCCGGGCAAAACCACCACAAAGGTGCCTGCCCCCTTTGCGGTGGCTTGGGGTCGCGCTACTCACCGAGCATCTCTTGGAGCTTGGCTGCCACGGCATGTCCCAAGCTCTCGTGGCTTTCGGGCATCATATGTAGATAGTCGATATCGCCCGGCTCGGCAAACTCGGCGGCATTCAAAAAGTCGCAGCCAAACTGCTCGGCCACGTGCGCATAGTACTCGCCAAAATGTTCAGATGCCTCGACGGAACGCTCGTCAAAATCGGTCATATATACATCGGCGATCTGCGGCTTGATCTTGATAGGAGCCATCAGCAGGATGCGCGGGCAAGGCGCAGCGTCGGTCCACGGAAACGCGCGGACGGCGCGAATCAGCGCCATGGCGCCACGGGCGATATCGGAAGCTGTCACGTTAAAGACCGTCTTACAGTCGTTGGTGCCCAGCATGATCACAATGGCGTCCAGCGGCTTATGAGCCTCGAGCAGCATCGGAAGCGCGCGAATGCCGTTGAGGTTAGTGTCCAGATGGCACATGTCGTCGCGTACCGTCGTGCGGCCGTTGAGGCCTTCTTCAATTACATGCCAGCCCTCGCCTAAGTCACGTTGGACCACGCCACACCAGCGCACATCCTGCGCATAGCGCACCGCGGTACCGTCGCGCATGCCCGCCGGATCGTAACCATAGGTGTTGCTGTCACCAAAGCACAGAACGTTTTTCATCGTAAGCTCCCCACTCAATAAAAAGCCGACAGGAGCAGCCTCTCCCGTCGGCTCGGTATATCGCATCACGAGCACCGTTTACAGGTACTTGCGCCAGTCGTCGTCATCCTCGTCATCTCGGCAGCGGTCTGAGCCTGCTCGGCGGCACGGGCGGCTGCGGCGCGGGCGGCAACCTGAGCATAGGACTCCTCGTTTTGCTCGGGGAAGTTTGCCAGCACGTGCTCGAATTTGGCGAAGTCCTCGTCCCAGCGCGTAGAGGGCACGGCAAAGAAGACCTGCTTGACCTTGAAGTCGCCCGATGCGAGCTCCTTGCGGAAGAGCTCGGCCACGGCCTCTGCGTCAAAGCCGTTGTTCTCGCAGCCCCAAGCACCCAGTACGAGCTTCTCGCGGCCAAGCTCATCGCAGATAGCAAGCACAAAGCGAATGCGGTCGCGCAGGGCGTCAAGCAAGGCATCGTCGCTCACGCGGTACTCCTGGCGAGCACGCTTGGCGTTGGGTGCAGCGGCGACGATCACGTCGGCATAGGCGTGCACATGCTTGCGCTCGAAGCGCACCGCGGGCACCACCAGCGCACGGTTGCGGTACAGCTCACAGTTGATGTTGCGGCGACGGTTCTCACCGTACCATTTACGCTGCTTATCGAGGACGTTGTACAGATACGAATCGGCGCACAGCGTGGCCTCCTGGCCCAGATAACCCTGAATATATCCACCGCCCGGATTGGTAAACGAGGCAAAGGCGAGCACGGCCATGTCGCAGAACTGCGCATAGCCGCGACCGTTATCGAGGATTGCCTGCGTGGCGGAGGCATCAAGCACAGTGACCTCGGGCAGGACCGGAGCGGGCTCCTCAGCAGGCGCGGACTCAGCTTCGGCGATTTCCTCGGCAGGCTCCTCGACGGGCTCGGGCGCCGCCTCGACCTCGGCAGTCTCCGCGTTCTCGACGTCCTCGGCGACCTGCTCTTCGGGGGCCACAGCAGTCTGAACCTTGGCCTTCATCGCCGCGACAAAGCCGGCGGGCATGCCGTCAAACTCGCGAACACCAGCAAGCGAACGCTCGATATCCTTGGCGCAGGCCTCGGACACAGTCATCACATGGCGCTCGGCGGCCTTGGCACGGGCCTCGCGCTTGGGATTGGGCTGACCCGCTCGGTTGGACCTGCGGTTACGGTTCCTGTTGTCGACGTCTGCCATACATGGCCACCTTTCCTGTCGCTGCCGCTATCGGCTTTTCCCATCCATGATACCCCGCCGCGCACAAAAAAGACGGCCCCGAAGGACCGCCTTTCGCATCGTTTTACCGTGTCCGGCAGGAAGCATCGCAATGCCGCGTTTTAATCGCGACGGCCGAGGATGTTCAGGATGCGTAGGAACACGTTGATAATGTCCACGAACAGATTGGACGCCATGAGCACCGCATTGGGCAGCGTAGGCGGCACCGTCGTGGCCACATAGGTGTCGTAGCCAATAAAGCCGGCAAACACCACAATCACGATCAGGTCGGTGATGGACTGCGAAACGCCCATGAACATCAGCACGATCTCGACCAGAATCGTGGCAAGCAAGATGCCAAAACCAATGCCATACACACGCTGGAAGAACTTGGGGAAGGTCACGCCCAGCGCACCAAAGACAAAGGTGATGGCGGCCGTGGCGATAAAGGCGGTGTTAATGGTAGGCAGGTCGTAGTTGGCAAGACCAAACGACGCCGTCAGGCCAAAGGTGCTCGCAAAGACCACGTAGCCCACGAGCGACAGGCCCACGGACTGTTTGCTGGCAGCAGCCGACATCATGACCATGCCAACGATGGTCAAAATAAATGAGCCAAAGACCAGCGGCAAAGCGGCGCCGCTCATCATCATGCGCGCAAATGACATGGTGCTCGTAAAGTAAGCACCGGCGCCCATGGCGCAAAAGCCCAAAAAGATCAGAGCAGACATGACAAGGTTGTACGCGCGCGGCGACATCTCCTTGGCACGGCTTGCGCCGGTCTCGATGGGGCCATTCTGATAGCCCTGGATATCGTTCATACTTTCGTCCTTTCAAAAAGCACCGCGACGGCGCCGTAGCTGACAAGTTTCCTGCCATTGTACCCGAACGCCACGCGTTCTTACCTGCGGCGCTCGCCCTCGAGCGTACGATCAAAAGCCCAGACCCACCAACGCATCACGTGCGCCTGCGAGCCGTCCGCCCGCTCACGCGTTTGGTCCTCTAGATACAACTCGGTCGCATGTCCGCCAAAACGTACCTTATAGGTTGCCGTACGAATGCCGTGAACCGTCAGGCCAAAACCGGTGGACGAGACAATCTCGTCAATCGTAAAGCAGCGACCGTCAACCCAGCAGACGGTAACCGGCACAACCTGTCCGCCCGCGAGAATGCGAGCCACGACGTCCACATACTGCTTGTGCACGCGCCGAGTTTTGCCGTCTGTCTGTCGATATTCCATGGCCCCTATTATCGAACGCATGTTTGCATGTTGTAAAGCGAACAGACTGTGGTTTTGGAGTGTCGGAGCAAACGCACGCGTCCGCATGGCGTGTTAGCAAAAAGAACGACCGCGGTCAACAGGGCTAATATTCAATTTTAGTACCAAAAAATTCACTTCTCCCATCAGAACTCCGTAAAGAAACCCGCAGGAGGTGATACGATTTATCATGTTTTTGTAACGAGTCTGCAAATATCGAGAAAGCCCATATATGGACGTAACGTTCTCAACCTTCCTCGGCCAGCTTGTGTCGAACCCAGTCCTTGCCGTCACCGTGATCCTCGCGCTCGGCGCCATCTTCGTCAACGGATGGACCGACGCGCCCAACGCCATCGCGACCTGCGTCACCACGCGCTGCATGCCCGCCCGCGCCGCCATCCTCATGAGCGCCGCATTCAACTTCTTGGGCGTGCTCATCATGACGCACTTTAACGCGAGCGTCGCCAACACCATCTCACATATCGTCGACTTTGGCGGAAACAGCACCATGGCACTCGCGTGCCTCTGTGCGGCGCTGTTCTCCATCGTCGTCTACGGTGCTACGGCATCGCGTTTTGGTATCCCCACTTCGCAAAGCCACAGCCTCATCGCCGGCCTGACCGGAGCTGCTATCGCCCTCGGTGGTGCCAACAGCGTCAACATTCACGAGTGGATGAAGGTCATCTACGGCCTGGCGCTCTCCATCGGTCTGGGCTTTGTCATGGGCTGGGTCCTGTGCAAGCTCGTCTCGATTCTTTTCGCCGCCGCCAACAGGCGACGTGCCAATGTCTTCTTTAAATACGCTCAGATCGCGAGCGCTGCGGCCATGAGCTTTATGCACGGCGCGCAGGATGGACAGAAGTTCATCGGCGTGCTCTTTTTAGGCGTGGCCTTTGCCAGCGGCCAGACGAGCGTCGGCGATGCCGGCATCCCCATCTGGATTATGCTGCTATGCTCGGCCACCATGGGCATCGGCACCAGCGTGGGCGGCGAGCGCATCATCAAGTCCGTTGGCCAGAGCATGGTCAAGCTCGAAAAGTACCAGGGCTTCTCCGCCGACCTGGCGGGCGCCGCGAACCTGCTGCTTGCCACCCTTACCGGCATCCCCGTGTCCTCCACGCACATCAAGACCTGCGCCATCATGGGCGTCGGTGCCGTCAAACGCCTCTCGGCCATCAACTTCGGCGTCGTCAAGGACATGATGTTCACCTGGTTCTTCACCTTCCCCGCCTGCGGACTCATCAGCTTTGTCATGGCCAAGCTGTTCATGATGTTCATCTAGTCAAACCGAACGTCCATCCGGACCGTAACACCTCGCCCACCCGTCTTCGCCTCGAAAGGACCCACTCATGGCAAAGAAACCCGATTCGTTCTACTTTGACAACTACGTCGCCTGCGCCGACCTCGCCGTCCAGGCCGCCGAGCTGCTTACCAAGATTTTCGAGAACTTCGATCCTGCAAAGATTCACGATATGCTCGACAAGATGCACGCGATCGAGCATGCGGCCGACAAGAAGCACCACGAGCTCGAAGACGCCTTGCTCACCGCCTTTATCACCCCGCTTGAGCGCGAGGACCTGGACCTGATGAGCTGCTCGCTCGACACCGTGCTCGACCGTATCGAGGGCGTCGTGCAGCGCGTCTACTTCACCAACATCCAGAGCATCCATCCCGATGCCATCGTGATCGCCCACAAGGTGACCGACGCCTGCCGCGCCATGAAAGACCTGATGGTCGAGCTGCCTAACTACCGCAAGTCCAAAACGCTGCGCGAGCTCGTCATCCAGATCAACACCATCGAGTCCGAGGCCGACGAGCTCTATATCAACGCCATGCGTAACCTGCACGTTAACGGCAAGGACCCGCTCGAGGTCATCGCTTGGCGTGACGTGTACGCCTTCCTGGAGTACTGCGCCGACTGCTGCGAGAATGTGGCCGATGTCGTGGATTCGATTGTCATGAAGAACAGTTAATTGGGGGTACGTGTCCCGGCGGCGAAGGGCCGGCCACGGTTTGCTTTCTCACTCCGGCTGCTTTGCAGAGTCGTTCGAAAGTAAACCGTGGCCGGCCCTTCGCCTTACGTACCACCATTGGGAACTTTGGCTGATAGATTTAGCGCGACGGGGGTTTGGCTGAAGGGACCTTTGGTATCCGTTCGGACACTTTGGCCCTTGATGAGCGTTTGGCTGATTGCTGCTTTGGGTATTGTTTGGGTTACTTTGGGTTTGTTTGATTTTTAATTTTAGGAGGGCTTGTATGTCTTATTTGGATCTGGCTCGTGGTCGGTATTCTTGTCGTTCTTTTGAGGACCGTTCTGTTGAGCAGGCTGTGGTGGATGCCATTGTTGAGGCTGGGCGTATTGCTCCTTCTGCTTGTAATAATCATCCAGCCCGTGTGATGGTGCTGGATACGCCTGAGCTGTTGGAGAAGGCTGCTGCTTGTCAGCCTCGGTTTGCTCGTGATGGGTCTATCTTTGGAGCTCCGCTTGTCTTCCTTATTTGCAGCGTTACCGATGATGCTTGGGTGCGCCCGTATGACCAGATGAATTCCAGTGAAATCGATACGTCCATCGTGTGCGACCAGATGATGATGGAGGCCACCGAGCAGGGCCTGGGAACGTGCTGGGTATGCCATTTTAAGCCTGAGGTGGCACAGGAGCAGTTCAATCTGCCCAAGGGCGTCTATCCCTATCACATGCTCGTCTGTGGCTATCCCGCCGACCACATCGCCGATCCCGAGCATCGCGAGGCCCGTACCATTCCCCTCCCCGACTTCTTCCTCAAGTAGATTTTTGGGACATGCCTTAAAACCTACCCTTGACCGCTCACCCGTTCGCCGAGTTCTGCGCCACTATGTGCAGGGCTCGGTTTTTTATGTTACGCACCCCGGCACAGTCATAAAAAAGGACCCGCAAGCTGCGGGTCCTTTCTAGGCACTAAATTGTAGGCCGAATGTTAGTCCAGGTCGTCGGCAGCAAAGTTGTCGATCGGGGCAAAGGGATCGGCCACGGGGACAACCGGTTCAGCGACGGGCAGCGGCTCGGCGGGAACAGTCACCGCAGGAGAAGCGGCAGAACCGACCGGCGTGGAGGCCATGAGGTCGGCCGGGAAGGAGTTCTGGGCATCGTCCATGAAGTGCTGGATGAGCTTGAGGTACTCGGCCTTGAACTCCTCGCGGGAAGCCTTGAGACGATCGATTTCCTCGAGCTCGGCCTGCTTCTCGGTCAGAGCCTGGCGGATAACCTCGCGGGCCTTAGCGTCAGCCTCGTTGCGGATACGCTCAGCGTTCTCGTTGGCATCGTTGACGATGGTCTCAGCGGTCTGCTGGGCAGCGATCAGGGCAGCGGAAATCTGGCGCTCCTGAGCGGAGAAGTCAGGGGCAGGAGCAGCCACGGGGGCGGCAGGAACGGCTTGGGCGGTGGCATCCTGAACCTGGGCAAGCTGAGCCTGCGCATCGGCAAGCTGCTGCTCGGTAGCAGTCAGGCGACCCTTAAGGTCGACGATCTTAGCGAGCATAGCGTCAACCTCGGAGGACAGCGTCTCCAAGAAGACGTCGACCTCGGCGGGATCGTAGCCACGCTTGGCCTCAGAGAAAGTCTGAGCCTGGATGTCTGCAGGGGTAATAGCCATAACAAGTCTCCTTTTTCATCGCCTCGGCGCTACACGCCCGACGTAAGTTACTAAGTCAGTTCTATACGAGTATACCTATAAGAAGCTGCAGAACCAGCCTCTGCACCAACTGCAACGCAATAATCGCAACGACCGGCGAAAAATCGATACCGCCCATCGGCGGGATGAAACGACGGAACAGGTTGAGCCACGGACCGCACACGCTATCGAGCACCGCAGCAATATCCTGAAGCAAACCACCCTGCTTCATGGGAATCCACGTCATAAAGCAGTAGACGACAATGAGCGTGGAATAGAAGTTGAACAGCGTGTTGACCAGCTGGACGATAGTGTAGATGTTGATGGGAATCTCCTCGTCTTGTCTTTACTTAAGGTAGCCGTCAGCACGAAGCTTCTTGAGATCGGAATCTTTGACCTCGCAGCCGGCGGGCAGCACCATGAACACGCGGTCGCCCACCTCCTTGACCGTGGCACCCAGACCGCAGGCAAAGCCGTAAGAGAAGTCCAAGACGCGCTTGGCAACTTCGGTGCGTACGCCCACAAAAATCAGCGCGACAGGCTGCTTGGTGCGAACGCGGCGCACTACGGTCTCCACGTCGTCATAGCTCTCGGGGCGCAGGACATAGGCCGGCAGCTGCGGCGTGGCGTTGATGATATTGCTCGCATAGGCCGAGGCATCGCTCGGTGCAGGCGCGGGCGCAGCGGCGGCACGGGCGCGGGTGTTCTCGGCGTAGCTCGACGGCGTGTCATAGGCACCAGGACGATAACCGCTCGCAACGCTGTCCTGCGAGCGCGAAGGCGGGTTATACGTCGTGGCATGACGGGAGTCATCGCCGACAAGCTGACCGGAGCGCGTATACACGGCAACCGACTCAGCTTCACCGCGGCGCGTCTGGCCAAGCAGGCCGTTGCTCGGCTCGTCTTGGGTGTAGAAGCCCTCGCCCGAAGCACCGCTGTAGCCGTTGCCCTGATAACTATCGTCATAGCCGTCATCGTAGCCGTAGTCGTCGTCCTGGCCATAACCCTGGTCGTAACCCTGCTGGCCGCCCAGGTGCATCTTATTTTTAATCTCGTCAAGGAAGCCCATGGTTGTGTCCTCTCGCGGTTTAGTGCAGGCACCCCGATAATCAGTGCGCACTTCAGAGCCTTATTTTACTGCAAACTCCGGGCTAAATACTACCCTGCCCAGGCGAACGAGCGTAGAGCCCTCCTCAAGGGCAGGCTCAAAGTCCTCGCTCATGCCGCAGGAAAGCTCAGGCAGGTTCAAATCGGGATGCGCCGCCTCCAGCTCATCCCTCAGCTCACGAAGCCCCGCAAAGGTGCGGCGTGCCACATCCTTATTCCCCCGGGGCGCCATAGTCATAAGCCCCTGTACGCAAATTCCCTCAAGTTCCGCAAGCTCACCCGCGGCGGCGCGAATCTCATCGGGCGAAAAGCCTCCCTTCGACTCCTCACCACTCACATTGACCTCGATGAGCACACACTGGGGGCCGGCGAGCTCGCCTGCCTCAATCTTGCGGACAGCACGGCTCGAGATCGCCTGCGCCAGATGCAGCGAACCCACCGAGTGAATCAGCTCGGCTGAGCCCAGCACCGCATTGATCTTATTGGTCTGCAGGTTGCCGATCATATCGAAGCGCACCTCGGGCAGCTCCGGATGCTCCGCCAGACCCGTGAGCTTGCGAACCAGCTCCTGCGGGCGGTTCTCGGCAAAATTGCGATACCCCGTCTGGATGGCGGCAACGGTCTCATCGACACCAACGGTCTTGGACACGGCAATGAGGCGCGCGGCGTCGTGGGGGCGGCCCGCGCGATCGAGCGCCGCATAAAAACGTTCCAGAATCTGCTCGCGGCGAGCGCGCATCAAGTCCAAATAGTTATCCATTGCCAATCGCCTCCGCTGACAGCCAAACAAGTAGTCCCATGCTAACGCAAGAGCGCGGCCCCGCATGTGCAAGGCCGCGCTCACTTAGGTATTTACAATCTTTCGACGAACGGGGTCACTTACTCCTCGTCGTCCTCGCCATCGTCCTCGTCCTCAAGATGATCGAGCAGGTAGCGAAGACCCTCGCTGACCTCGTTAGCGGGCACCTTGGCAACGTAGCGAGCGTCGACGGCGGGCCTCATGATAACACCCTCGCCCGAAGGCACGCGCATGCTCTCGAGCTCATCCTCGTCCACACGGGCGATATCGCCGGCGTTCATACCCTGACCAGTCAACAGGAAGGTCAGACGGCAAGCGGCATCGATGGAAATCGAAGCGATGCGATCGAGGTAGCGCGAAACCATGATAGCGCGGCGCAGGTCGTCATAGTTGCTGTCGTCGTCCATAAAGTCGCCCGTATCCATACGGTTAAAGGTGCGGAAGAACTTCTCGTAGGCGGCGTGCACCGGCTCGTCCTCGACGGCCAAGTTGCAGATGATGGACATGTCATTGGTGACGAGCGCAGAAAGCGAAGAGCCCAGCACCTGGTAAACAGCTTCGGCCTCGGCCTCAACCGTACCGACGAGCTCCTGGGGCAGCGAGATGTCGGCCTTGACCATGTGACGCGTGGCGCGGCAGATCTGGCGAACCTTATCGGTCATGCGCTGCAGGTTAAAGTCGACGTAGATAATCGTCTGCAGCAAGCGGAAGTCTGAGGCGACCGGCGACTGCGTGGCGATCAGGTTGTAGCACACGGCCTCCAAGTTGGCGCAGCGCGCGTCAATCGAAAGCGTGCGCTTCTTGGTCTTGGTGGCGAGCTTGCGGTCGTCGGTCACATAGGCCTTAACGGCATCGTGGAGGGCCAGATCGACGGCCTCGTAGATGCTCAGCATCTCGTGGCGGGCCTCGATGAGCTGACGGGAAAACAGTTTACGCATGGTTCACTCCAATCAGTTGGGTGCGGTCATGCCGCCCGCACAGTGAATACGCACCGGACCAGGTCCGATCGGCTTGGGACTAGTCGCACCGATCAGCCAAAGCGGCCGGTGATATAGTCTTCCGTCCGCGAGTCCACCGGGCTGGTGAAGATCGCGTCGGTTTGACCATACTCGATGAGCGTGGCAGGTTCACCGGCAACTTCCTGCAAGAAGAATGCGGTGTAGTCGCTGATACGAGCTGCCTGCTGCATTGAATGCGTGACGATGATGATCGTCATCTCGGGCGCCAGCTCGGCCATCAAATCCTCGACCTTAGAGACGGACGTGGGGTCGATGGCGGAGCAGGGCTCGTCCATCAGGAGGACATCGGGTTGCACCGCAAGCACGCGCGCGATGCACAGACGCTGCTGCTGACCGCCCGAGAGCGCCAAACCATCCTTGTTGAGCTGATTGGATACCTCTTTCCAGAGGTTGGCGCGCTTGAGCGATTCTTCCACGATGTCATCGAGGTCGCTTTTGCTAGTCACGCCCTGCAGACGAGGGCCAAAGGCGACATTCTCGTAGATGGATTTGGGAAACGGGTTGGGCTGCTGAAAAATCATGCCCACGCGGCGACGGAGGTCGACCGGGTCGACGCCCTCGGCATAGATATCGTTGCCGTCGAGCGTCATGGTGCCCTCGACGCGCGTACCCTCGATCAGGTCATTCATGCGGTTGATGCAGCGCAAAAACGTCGACTTGCCGCAGCCCGAAGGGCCAATGAAGGAGGTGATGGCGTTTTTGGCGATGTTGAGGTCGAGCCCCGTCAGCGCATGAAAGTCACCGTACCAAAAGTTGAAATCCTTGGCCGTAATGGCCGCTTGCTCCAGCGTGGGAGCGGACTGATAAACGGACATGGGACTCCTTAACTAGCGACGCTTGCGCGACAGGAAGCGCGCAAACAGGTTGAAGGCCAGAATGATCACCATCAGCAAGAGCGCGGTGCCGTAGGCTGCGTTCATGTTGATGCCGTCGTTGGCAAGCAGGTACAGGTGAACGGTCATGGGGCGGCCGGAATCGAGCGGCGAGATAGGTAGATTGATGGCCTGGCCCATGGTGTAGAGCACCACGGCGGTCTCGCCAATGGCACGGCCGATGGCAAGGACAATGCCCGTGGCAATACGGCCAAAGGCAGAAGGAAGCACGATCTTGGAGACAACCTGCCACTTGGTGGCGCCCAGGCCATACGCGCCCCAACGGATATAGCGCGGAACGGCGCGAATGGCCTCTTCGGTGGTGCGCATGACGATGGGAAGCATCAAGAGCGCAAGCGCCAGAGCGGCCGAGACCATCGAAAGGCCCAGACCCATAGCCTCGACAAACAAGGCGTAGCCAAACAGGCCCATAACGATGGAGGGCACCGAGGCCAAAGCGTCAGCAGCGTAGCGAATGAGCTCGACGATCTTGCCCTGCTTGGCGTACTCGGCCAGATAGACGGCTGCCAGCACAGCGATCGGCGTGCAGATAAGCATGGCGAGCGCCGTCACATAGACGGTCGAGACGATCGTGGGCCAAATACCGCCCTCGGCGTTGACGCCCTGGGGCCAACCGAAGATAAAGTCGAGCGAGATGTGTGGCAGGCCGTTGATGACCACGTAGGCGATGATAGCGACCAGCACCAGCGTGGTGATGTATGCCGCGGCACGGAACACGCCAAGCATGATCTTGTTGGACAGGTCCTTGTTGATGCGGCCCTTCTTGCCGTGGGAAAGGGCACGCTTGATGCGCTCGCGCGACGAGGTCGTATCGACCGTCGTGTCAACGGAATCGGACATAGCCTACCCCCTCTTCTTCTTGGAAACCAGGCGGACGATGCCCACCAGCGTGGCGGAAATGATAAACAGGACCACGCCCATGCCGAACAGCGCCGAGCGATGCAGACCCGAGGAATAGCTCATGTCGAGCGCAATCTGGCTCGTGAGCGTCGAGATGGGGCTCGCAATGCTGTCGGGAATAACCGGGGCGTTACCCACGACCATGAGCACGGCCATGGTCTCGCCGATGGCACGGCCCATACCCAGCACGATGGCATCCACGATACCCAGCTTGGCGGCAGGTAACACGACCTTATAGATAGTCTGCCACTTGGTGGCGCCCATGGCATACGATGCCTCGCGAATGCCCATGGGAATGGAATTGAGAGCATCGATGGTAAGCGTCGTGATGGTGGGCACGATCATAATGGCGAGCACGAACCACGCCGTCAGCGCGCCAAAACCAAGACCGCCGGTCAGTTGTGCGATAAACGGGCGGATGATGATCATGCCAAAGAAGCCATAGATGATAGAAGGGATGCCGGCCAACAGGTCAACGGCAGGGCTGATGAGCTTGCGCACGCGCTTGCTGGCGATCTCGACCAGATACACGGCCGTGCCCACGCCTAGGGGCACACCCATGGCGAGCGCGCCGACGGTCACCAGACCCGAGCCGGCAAGCAGCGACACGATGCCGTAGTGACCCTCAGAGGGCGCCCACGTAAAGCTAAAGAAGTCCGCCAGACCGATGTCGGTAAAGACGGGCAGCGCCGAGTACGTGGTAAAGACAAAAATCAGGATGACGGTAACAACCGCCAAGAACGCGCAGGCAAAGAAGATCCACTGCAGCGCCTTCTCCTTGATATAGGTGCTGCGCGATACGAGCGCCAGCTCGCGCTTCTTGGGCGCCTGACCATTCTGCTCAGTCTGGGAGTTTTCCTGTGCTTCCATGCTACTCACTCCCCTTCTCGTCGTTGGTGACGGGGATAAAGCCCGCCTCGCGGATCTGCTTGTCCATCTTTTCGGACGTCACATAGTCGATGTAATCCTGCGCCTGCTGCGAAGGCGCACCCTTCACAAAGAAGTAAAGGTCGCGTGAGATGGGATAGCCGCCGCTCGCGACCGTCTTCTCGGACGCCTCAACATGATTGACCGAGACGGCCTTGACCGAGGTCTTGGCGTTGAGGCTATCGACGAAGCCCAGCGAAATGTAGCCAATGGCACCGTGCGAACGAGATACCACGTCGCGCACCTGGCCCGTGCCCGAAAGAACGGCCGAGCGGCGATCGAACGGGGTGCCGTCCATCACGATGGTGCGGAATGCTTCACGCGTGCCAGACGCCTCGTCTCGGTTGATGACCTGAATCTTCAGGTCCTCGCCACCGACCTCTTTCCAATTAGTAATCTTGCCGGCATAGATATCGCGGAGCTGCTCGGTCGAGAGGTTATCGACCGGGTTATCGTCGTTCACGATGACCGCGATACCGTCGTGGGCAATGACGATGGGAGTCAGGCCCAGATCCTGTTCGTCGGCATTGAGTCCACGGGAGGAGCTGGCGATATCGGCCGTGCCAGCGCTGACGGCTTCGATGCCAGCGGAAGAGCCCAAACCGGAAACGAGCACGTCGATGCCGGTCTCCTCCTTAAAGCCCTCTGCCGCAATCTCGGCGATAGGAAGGCAGGTCGTGGAGCCGGCCACGGTAATGGAAGAGGTAGAAGATCCCGAAGAACAGGCGCACAGCGTAAGCGTAAGCACAGCGGCGCTCAGGACCGATACGATCTTTCTCATAGCATCACGCCAATCGCGGCATGGCGCCCACAGGTGCCGTCCTCGTTACGGTAGGAATAAAAGCGGTCGTTCTGACGCACAGTCGAAAGCTGGGTATCCACGATATTATCCGCGTCCACACCGATATCTACCAACGCCTCACGAATGGCGACAGATAGATCGAGCATGCGAGAAGCGCCCGCATCGATGCACGAAAACTCGGCGGCAAAGCGGTCCATGAGTTCCTGGGATACCTCATATTCGTCAGCCAAGATATGGGGGCCGATATAGGCGGAAACGTCGCTCGCATCGCAGCCGGCAGCATCGCAAAGCGCCTGGCACGCCTTGGCAGAAATACGTGCAATCGTGCCCTTCCAACCGGAGTGCACCACGGCAAACCCGCCGGGGGCCACCAGCACCACGGGAACGCAGTCGGCAAAGCAGAGCAGCACGGGCACGTCATGGGCCGTACAGACGATGGCATCGCAGCCCTCAGCAATCTGCTCGCGAACAGCCTCAAGATCGTCGGCGCCGTTCGAAGTCACCGTAACGATATGGTCACCATGTACCTGATTGGGCACGAGCAGATTATGCTCGCACTCAGTGGCACCCATAGCTTCGAGCGCTCGACGACGATTTTCTTGAACAGCAAAGGGGTCATCGCCTACATGCGAGCCCAGGTTGAGCGAGGAGTACGCATCTTCAGAAACGCCACCGGTGCGCTCGGTAAAGGCAAAACGGACATCGGATGTCGCGCCCTCCACCAACGTAACTCCATCATGGTCGACACGCGAAACCCTGTCCGCACGTGCTGCCATACTAAAGCCTCCTAATAACACAAGTACCGCGGCGTCGCCGCGCAGTCCGCGTTTATACGGCTGTCATACTTCCTTAAAAGGATACCCGCAGCGGTAGGGACCAAACGTAAAGGGAACGTAAGGAGATTGGAGGCTTTCGTTTACAAACGAGAAACAAAACGGGGTGCATCCAAATGGACACACCCCGTGCAGGTCGTTGAGAAAAACGAACTAGAAGCTACCGCGCTTCAGGAAGTCGGGAAGCTCGAACTGGTCGTTGCCAAAGTTGGGCAGCTCGGTACCACCGACGTTGCGGGTCGGAGCGGCCTGAGCCGGGCTGGCAGCCGGAGCGGTGCGCTGCGGCTCAGCGGAGGCAGCGGCCTTGCTCTGAGACTGCTGAGCAGCAAAGAGCTCATCCTGACGGTTGACGTTGGAGTCGGAGAAGCCCGTAGCGATGACGGTGATACGCACCTGATCGCCCAGGGACTCGTCGACAACGGTACCGAAGATGATGTTGGCCTCGGGGTCGACGGCGTTGGCGACAACGTCGGCGGCGTCGCTGATCTCCTGGATGCCCAGGTCCTTGGAACCGGCGATGGAGAGCAGCACGCGCGTGGCACCATCGATGGAGCTCTCGAGCAGCGGGCTGGAGATGGCCTGCTGGGCAGCGTCGACGGCACGAGTATCCCCAGAAGAGGTACCGATACCCATCATGGCGGTACCGGCCTGCTTCATGATGGTCTTAACATCGGCGAAGTCCAGGTTGATGATACCGGGGACGGTGATGAGGTCGGTGATGCCCTGGGTGCCCTGGGAAAGGACGCCATCGGCAATCGCGAAGGCCTCGAGCATGGTGGTCTTCTTCTCGGCGATGTCGAGCAGCTTATCGTTAGGAATGACGATCATGGTGTCGACGCAATCGGAGAGGGTCTTGATGCCCTCCTCGGCGCTCTTCTTACGTTTGCGGCCCTCGAAGGTGAAGGGCTTGGTCACGACGGCGACGGTCAGTGCGCCGACCTCGTTCATCGCGATATCGGCAACGATGGGAGCAGCGCCGGTACCGGTGCCGCCGCCCTCGCCGCAGGTGATAAACACCATGTCGGCGCCAGCGAGCGCCTCGGCGATGTCGTCGCGGGACTCATCGGCAGCCTTGCGGCCAACCTCGGGATTGGCGCCGGCGCCCAGGCCGCGGGTAAGGTCGGTGCCGATGTGCACCTTGATATCGGCATCAGAGATCGCGAGTGCCTGAGCATCGGTGTTGATGGCAACAAACTCGACGCCGCGGATGCCCTCTTCGATCATTCGATTAACCGCGTTGGTACCGCCGCCGCCGACGCCGACCACCTTAATGACGGCAAGGTAGTTGTTGATCTCTGTCTCGTGCATGTCGGTCCTCCGAACAAAGGTTATAGCCATAGCATGGGTCGACCCCTGCGCACATTAACCTTCAGGTTGAAAGTAAATGCAAAGGTAAACCGTATTATGTTTGCACATTATGAACGTATCAGTCAAATAATTGACCGTGAAAACCAAACAAACCAGATAAACGGCGTGGTATGGCCCCTCAACAAAGCATCAACCAGCGCTACGAGGTCGGAGCATTTCTAAATGTGTAGTTGCCCGGAGAGCGCACATTGATATACGTTACGCCCTCTACCTGCGAAAGCAACTTGGTGACTACGCGTTCCTTCTTGGCGATATCGTCCGAATCGCCCAGCGACACCTCAATGCCGTTATTGAGGTTTGCCGAGATGGCTTCGACCGAAGGCGTGGAAATATCCTTGACTTGTCCCAAGAACTCGCTCGAAAAACCACGCACATAATCCAGGCCGGCCTTAACGGCTTTGGAGTTCACCGCCTGGCCGGAAACCGGAGCGACATCCGCCGAGACATCAGTCAACAACACCGCGCCATAATGCTTGGCGAGCGCCAGCGCGGCATCGATTCCGGTCAAGGTATTTGAGCCCTGCCCTGTCGTGATGACGTTGCCCTGGTCGTCCACTTCGACCGACGTCGACAGCGGGGCGATCCAGGTGTCATCGTCTCCGATAGCCCAGGCAAGGTCGTCGGAGCTGATATATGCAATGGCGATAACTTTACGCTCCGTCGGCGTGATGATAAGCGTATGGGGAAACTGGCGCTGGACATCTACGCCCGAGACCCACGGGTTTTGCTTGAGATCCTCGGTAATCTGGTCGGGATCGACGTTAAAAAGCGACGTTCCCTCGGGCAAGTCGATCAGCTGGATAGCATCGTGCTTCGTCACATGCTCGCTGCCTTGAATCTGAATATCAGTGGCAGTAAACAATCCAGAGTTGATCACCACGATGACAACGACGACGAGCACGGCCAAGACGGCCAAAACGCCGCCCACGATTTTGCCTTTGCCTGTAACGACAGAAGCGGCGTCTGATGTTTTATTTGCCATCGCTCCAAGTGAAGATAACGGGTTGAAGCCTTTTTTACTCGAAGGCTTCTTGGCGGTAGCCGGCACCGATGTCAGCGAGCGCGGTTTCGATGCGCCCAGCGTGCGGCCTGGACGCGCCGCTTTAGTTCCCGTCGAGGGCTTGGGAGTTGCCATGGGACGGGCAGGCTTGGCGCCCATAACAGGCTTTGACGTCACCGAGGGACGCGAGGACTTTTTTGCGGCCGGACGATTACCGAGCTGCGAGCCGACGACCGGACGACTGGCCTGTCGAGCATGCCCGACAGACTTAGAGTGCGCGACGGTATTGCGTTGAGGTTTGGCAGGCGCGCCGGAACGCCCTCCGGCGCGGCGAAAGGTGGGTTTCGATGCTCTAGAAGCCGAGGAATTTAACTTCCGGTCTGAGCTCGATGCCATACGCCTCCCTCACCTTTCCGTGCACATGTCTGATAACCGCGGCAACGTCATCGGCCGAGGCAGTTCCGTTATTAACGATAAAATTAGCGTGAACGGGCGAAACTTCCGCGCCGCCAATTGAAAAACCCTTTAATCCACAATCCTCGATAAGCTTGCCCACACTCGCATCGGGCGGGTTGCGAAAGACCGACCCGCAGGATGCGCGACCCATGGGCTGCGTACGCTTGCGCCTTGTAAGGTACCGCTCCATGCGCTCGCGAATGTCGGCCTTGGGCGCCGGTTTAAGCTTGAGCACGCACTCGAGGATGATCTCATTGCGGGGAAGGCTACATTCGCGGTAGCCCCAAGAGATCTCGGACCCCGCATAATGCTTGATACCGGATGCCGGGTCAAACGTTACGACATCCTCAACCAGCGAGCCAATCCACTCGGTCCGCGTGCCGGCATTCATAGATATCGCACCGCCGACCGAACCGGGAATGCCAACGGCAAACTCAAGGCCCGAGAGGCTACGCGACAGGGCATCGTTGACCAGGCGCGCAAACATCACGCCCGCACCGACCGTCAGCGTACAACCGTCATCGGCAACAACCGTGCGCTGGAACTCACGTCCGAGCGAAATGACGGCACCGCGATAACCGCCATCGGCAACCAGCAGATTGGAACCCTTGCCGATGATGACCCACGGCACCTGCTCGCGATCGAGCACCGCCACGGCGCGGCGGAGGGCATGATAGCTATGGCACGTCACAAAGAGGTCGGCCTTGCCGCCGATACGATAGCTCGTATGACGCGCAAGGCGCTCGTCCTCGATCACATCCGTGTCGATCATGCCCGAGAGCGCCATGACGGCGTTAAACAGACCCATTAGACTTAAGCGTCTTTCTTGGCAGTCAGATACTCAATGAACTCGGGACCGACGGTCGTAACGTCGCCGGCACCCATGGTGAGCAGCAGGTCGCCCTCGCCCACCATCTGCTCGAGCTCCTGATTGAGCTCAAGACGGCTGGAGCAGTACACGACCTCCTTGCCAGGATGCTTGGCGCGCACGGTATCGGCGAGCATCTTAGAGGTGACACCCGGAATGGGCATCTCGCCAGCCGAGAACACATCAATCAGCAGCAGTTTATCGGCATTGGCAAATGCATCGGCAAAGTCGTCGCACAGGGCCTGCAGGCGCGAATAGCGGTGCGGCTGGAACACGACGTCGACGTGCTTGTAACCCAGCGACGAAGCGGCAGCAAGCGTCGCCTTGATCTCGGTGGGGTGATGGCCGTAATCATCGACCACGGTGATGCCATCGATATCGCCCACGTGGGTAAAGCGACGGCGGACGCCCTCAAAGCTCGAGAGCGCCTTGGCGGCGGCGTCGATGTCAAGGCCCAGGACATGGGCGACGGTGAGCACCGCCGTGGCGTTGAGCATGTTGTGGCGACCGGGATTGCTCTTGATCTCCACAGCGCGCTCAGTGCCGTCCTCAAAGCGAACGATAAAGTCACTCTGGATGCCCTTGACATCCGGGTGCATGCAGACGATGTCGTTGCTCTCGGCAAAGCCGTAGGAAAGCACGTGACGGCCCGTCGACTTGGCGAGCTCGACCAGATGCGGGTCCTCACCGCAGACGATGACGGTGCCGTCCTCGCCCACCAGGCTCATGAATTTGGCGAAAGTTGCCTCGATCTCCTCGATACCAGAGTAGTGATCGAGGTGGTCGGCCTCGACGTTGGTCACAATGACTACGTTGGGGTTCAGGAACAGGAAGGAGCTGTCGGACTCGTCGGCCTCGGCGACAAAGTAGTCGCCCGAGCCGTTCTTGCCGTTCGTGTCATAGCCCTCGACGATGCCACCGATCAGGAAGCTCGGATCCAGACCCATGCGGTCGAGCATGGTGGCGCACATCGAAGACGTGGTTGTCTTGCCATGCGTGCCGGCAACAGCGACGGTGGTGTAGCCGTGACCCAAAGCAGAGAGCATCTTGGCACGGGGCCACACGGGAATACCAAGCTCGCGAGCGCGCACGAGTTCAGGGTTGGACTCCGGAATAGCGGTGGAGACAACAACCACGTCGGGCTTGACCTCGTCGATCGTGGCGGCCTCATGGCCCACATGCACCTTCACACCAGCGCGGGTAAGCTGGCGGATATAACGTGACGTCTTAAGGTCGGAGCCGGTAACGGCATAACCGCGCTCGTGCAGAACGAGGGCGATGCCGCTCATGCCGGCGCCGCCGATACCGATAAAGTGGGCGCTCTTAAACTCGGGCGCGGAGGTTGCAGTCTGGGAATCAGCCATGTGCTCGTGTACTCCTTGCGTAAACACTGCCTGTAACCCGTTAACTGTACCGCACCTACCGCATCAGCGCGAGGGCGACCGAAGATATCCCGTCTAACTAACGCAAACCCTCTACCGCATCCGCCAGAAGAGCGGCGGCTCTATCCTGAGCCAGACCACGCGCCGCCTGACGCATGGCGTCGCGCGCCGCCGCGTCATCGACCAGGTGCAGCAGCTCATCGGCAAAGGCAGAACCGTCGATATCGGCATCGGCGCAGAGCACGCCGGCCCCGGCGTCGACCAGATAACGAGCATTGGTGGTTTGGTGGTCGGCCGTCGCATGCGGATACGGCACGAGCACCGAGGGCACGGCGAGCGCAGCGATCTCGGCCACGCTCGATGCACCCGAACGCGAGAGCACCAAATCGGCAGCAGCCAGCATGTCGCCCATGTTGTCGATGTAAGGCTGGACGCGGTAACGCTTCGCCTCCTCGGGCGTCAGCGCCAAAGCGCGCTCGGTCTCCTCAAAGCCGTCGGCACCCGTCGAATGCAACACATAGAGGTTCTTGCGCGAAAGCAGCTCGTTTTTGAGCGAAGTCACGCGCTCGTTGAGGTGCTGGGCGCCAAGTGAACCGCCAAAGACGAGCAGCAGCGTAGCGTCCTCGGGAACGCCAAGTGCCTTGCGGCCGCGAGCACGATCGCCCTCGATCACCGAGCGACGTACGGGGTTGCCGGTCATGAGCACGTGGTCAGGGTCACCTTCGCGCTCAAAGACCGAACGCGCTGCCGGCACCGAGATGCACACGCGGGCGGCGTGGGAGTTCATCATCTTGTTGGCCAGGCCCGGAACAGAGTTCTGCTCATGCAGCAGATACGGAACGCCTGCGCCCTTGCACCACCCCAGCAGCGGAACCTCGACATAGGCACCAAAACCGATGGCGGCATCGGGCTTGCCGACCTTTGAGAAATGACGGGCGAGCGCACGCTTGGCCTTATTGACACGCCACAGCGAGGTCAGCGCCGTCCAAGGACGGGAGCGGTCGAAGCCCGTGACCGTAATGGGCACAAAATCAAACCCAGCCTCGGGGACCAAACGACCCTCGAGCTTGCGCGACTGGCCCACGAACACAACGTGGTGGCCACGGTCACGCAGTTCTTCGGCCAAGGCGAGCGCGGGGTTGATGTGTCCTGCCGTGCCGCCGGCTGCAATAGCAACGGTCATTTTATCGGTCATGGTAGTCCCTTCGTACACGCGGTCCCTGGTCGTCGGTGCGCAGACGCGCCGACGGGTCCGAGTTCAAATCGATTCGATTATATCCGCCGCCCGCGTTGCGAGGAGTTGGGCGCTGCGGACGACCTTGCGGCGCCGTTCGCTGACGCGGACGGGCTGCCGGCTCGGATGTAGAACCATCCAGAACGGTAAAGCCGCTACGCGAAGGTCGTTCACCGCGCACATGGGCTACGCCGGCGGCACTCTCCTCCATAACGGCAAAGCTCTCGCGGCGACGGTCGTACTCATCGCGACGGGCGCTCTCGTACGAAACGCGCAGGATCAGACCGGCAAGCATAAGCGACACAATAATCGATGAACCGCCGTAGCTAATAAACGGCAACGGTTTGCCCGTCATGGGAAACACGTTGAGGATGCCCAGCGCGTTAATCAAAAACTGCACCGCGAGAATGACCGCGGAGCCAGACGCCATAAGCGCGCCCCGACGATCGGTCGCCTGCTCGGCAATGCGAAACGCCGAGTAGATCAGCATCGCAAACACCAAGAAGAACAGCACGGTTCCGACAAAGCCGACTTCCTCGCCAATGATGGCCAGGATGTAGTCATTATGCGCCTCGGGCAGATACGAGTACTTCATGGTTGAGTTGCCGATGCCACGGCCGAACAGACCGCCCGAGGCAAAGGCCATGATGGCAAGCGTGGCCTGATAGCCGTCACCATACTCGTCAGCCCAAGGGTTCAAGGCAACCTGAATACGCACCATACGGTACGGCTCTGCGACAAGTGCAATCACGATCACGAGAATGCCGAAGATTAGCACGCCGATGATAAATCTGGGGTCGAGACCCGCAAACAACGCCATGCACATGAGGGTCAACAGGATGATCAGGACAGTACCGAAATCGGGCTGGATAAAGATCAGAAAGAGCGAAATACCCAGGTAGATGCCCATCTTGCGAAGGAATTCGTTGATGTTGCCACCGGGCGAAAAGAAGCGATCAAGCATGATGGCCGAATACGCAATGGCAAATGGCTTTAAAAACTCGGAAGGCTGGAACTGAATACCGGCGATGTTGAGCCAGCGCGTGGCGCCACGGCTGCCGCTGCCCACCAAGAACACCAGAAACAGTAGCCCTATCATGCCGATAAGGAAGATCCTAAGCACATCCTCCCCAAACCAGCTGTCCGGCAAAACGCGCACGATGGCAATCAGCGCCAGAACACCAACCACGGCAAACGCGGCCTGTCGACCCAGGAAAAACGTCGCCGAGCCATTCTCGTGCAGCGCCTCGACCGAAGACGCCGAGTACACCATCAGCAGACCAAAGCACACCAAAGTAAACAGGCAGGCCATAAATATCAGACGGGGGCGCATGATGCGGGCGGGAACGCCGGCAATATAGCGTTCGCTAAACGACTGCCCGCCGCGACCGGAACGCGGCGCGCTACGCCGCGAGGAAGCACGGTCCGAGTCGGGCCTCCTCATACCTTGTCGGGGGCTCTCCTCTCTCACCGGCAACCCCTATTCCATTTGCGATTTCGCTGCAGCGGCAAGCTGAGCCACGTAGTCCTTAAACACGCGGCCGCGCTCCTCATAGCCCGAGAACTCATCGAACGAAGAGCAGGCAGGAGAAAGTAAGATCACGTCGCCACGGCTCGACAGCGAACGGGCAACGTCCACGGCATCGCGTAGGTCATCCGCTTGGGCGATATCCACATCGCCATCGACATCGGCCTCGTCCATAGCGGCGGTAAAGCGCTCGCGCGCATCGCCAAAGCAGACGACCGAGCGCACGTTATCCATAACGACGCGCGCGAAGTCCGTGAGCGGCGTGCCCTTATCGTGGCCGCCGAGCAGCAAGATCACGTTGTCATCGGGAAATGCCGTCAGTGCCTTCTCGACCGCGTCGGTGTTGGTCGCCTTGGAATCGTTGACGTAGCGCACTCCGTCAATCTCGCCGCACGGCTCCACGCGGTGCTCGAGCGGCTGGAACGAGGCCAGACCGCGGCAAATGCCCTCGGGATTGGCACCGACGGCCAGGACAGCCGTGGCAGCGCACAGGGCATTGATAACATTGTGATGGCCCGAGATCTTGAGCTCGGATGTAGCGATGAGCGGGGTCTCGACGCCCTTCAGGCGCACGATCATCTTGCCATCGCGCACAAAGGCGGCGTCTGCACCCTCGGGCTCGTCAAAAGCGACCTTGCAGATGCGACGACCCGGCGTGTAGATGTACTCATCGAACTCGTGAATGCCGGCGTCTTCGACGTCGACGACCATCAGATCGTCATCGACCATATTGTCAAACAGTTTGATCTTGGCAAGCGCATAGTTCTTATGGCTCTTATGCCAGCCCAAGTGGTCGGGAGTGATGTTGAGCAGCACCGCCACGCGAGGGTGGAGCTCGGTGGTCGTAGCAATCTGATAGCTCGAGAGCTCAGCCACAAACCACTCGTTGTGGGCTCGGCCGTCAATCTCGTTGATAGGCGGCTCGCCGATGTTGCCGACAGCTACACTGGCCTCACCGGAAGCCTTGAGCAGATAATCGGTCAGCGACGTGGTGGTCGTCTTGCCGTTGGTGCCCGTGATGGCAATCCAGTTATCGGGCGACAGGCGATAGGCAAACTCGGGCTCACCCATAATCTGGGCGGCATGCTCGCGCCCGGCCTTAAAGAAGCCCGAGAACTCCGAGATGCCTGGGCACGTCACGCATACGTCATAGGCGCCCTCGACCTGTTCGGTCCCATAGACAAACGACGCACCGGCAGCCTCGAGCGCACGCGTGGCGTCATTGGGCTCAGAGGTGCCGCCGCCATACACGGTAACGGCGCTTACGCGCTCTGGATGTGCCAGCGCCCAGCGGGCGACATCGAGACCGGATTTGCCCTGACCCAAAACGAGCAGGCTAAAGACATCAGCAAGAGGCATGAAAGACCACTATCCCAACTGGAAGAACAGGGCAAGGCCAACGGCACCAAATGCCGCAGCGATAATCCAAAAACGGATGACGACCTTGGTCTCGGCCCAACCCTTCTTTTCGAAATGATGATGGATGGGCGCCATAAGGAAGACGCGCTTGTGCGTAAAGTGGAAGTAGACAACCTGAATCATGACCGACAGGGTCTCAACGATAAACAGGCCACCGATGATGAGGGAGACGACCTCGGTGTTAGTCATGATGGACGTACAGGCAAACGCGGCACCCAGAGCAAGCGAGCCGGTATCACCCATAAAGATGCTCGCCGGATAGCAGTTGAACCACAGAAAGCCCAGGCAGGCACCGGCACACGCGGTGCAGAAGATGGACAGGTTCACGTCTCCGTGCAAAAACGCCATGGCAGCCATGGCGAGCATGGCGATCATGGAGGTGCCGCCAGCAAGACCGTCAAGGCCATCGGTCAAGTTCACGGCATTAGAAAGACCGGCAATCATCAGCCAGCAAAAGACAATATAGAGCCACGGGAACGAATAGCCGCAGATGGTAGTCGAAAGCACGCCAAGGTCAATCGTCAACCCACCGGGAAAACGAATCTCGGGGGCGACGCCGCACCAGTTGACGGCAAGTACCGTAAAGGTGACACAGATAATGGTTAGGCCGATCATCTTGGCATGGGGCGTCAGACCGAGCGAGCGCCCATGCGTAACGGAGGTCAGGTCGTCGATCAGGCCCAGCACGCCGGTCGCCAGCGTGGCGAGCAGCACGAGTACGAGCTCGGTGGTGAGCTTGCCCATCAGCAGGCAGGTCAGCGAGATCGCGACGAGGATGACAACGCCACCCATGGTGGGCGTTCCCTGCTTAACCAAATGACGCTTGGGGCCGTCGGCACGAACCTGCTGGCCGATACCCTCGACCTTGAGCAGCTTGATCCACCACGGCATGAGCAGCAGCGCAATGGCTGCGGCGATGCCAAGCCCCAAAAAAGCCTGATACGTTGGATACGAGGGATTGCCGAACATGGGCTAGCACACACCTTCCACAAAGCGGTCGAGCTCAACAAAGCGGGAACCCTTGACCAGTACAACATCATGTTTTTCAAGCGCGCCGCCCATGCGGTCGAGCACCTGCTGATAATCGGAGAACACCTGGATGCGGTCCTCGTCCATGCCCATCATGCGCGCGGCATCGGCCATAAGCTGGGCCAGCTCACCACCCACGCACGCCAGCATGTCGAGCTTCTTGGCGGCGGCATAGGCGCCCACGAGCTCATGCATGCGAGGAGCCTCATCGCCCATCTCGCCCATCTCGCCCAGGATCGCCATGCGAGACCCCGTGCACGAAAGCGAGCACAGCAGATCGAGGCCGGCTGCCATCGATTCGGCGCTGGCGTTATAGGAATCGTCGATGATGCGTGCACCGCTCTTGGCGCGCTTGATCTCCTGGCGGTGCCCGGTGATCGTAAGACCCCTAAAGGCAGCATCGATCTGCTCGGGCGTCACGCCCAGGCGATAGGCAACCGCGGCGGCCTTAACGGCATTAGGAACGGACTGCACGCCGGGGATGGCAAGCATGGTATCGATTGTCTCGCCCTGGCCAAAATCGAGCGTAAAGACCGGACGGCCCTCGTCATCAACGCGAACGTCGCGGGCGCGGACCTCATCATCGTCCGAGACACCGGCCAGCATCACGTCGATACCAGCAGGCTGGGCGAACGTATCGCGAATGAACGGCGTAAAATCGTCCTCGCCGCCCAAAACCAGCAGCGGCAAATAGTCGCCGGCGGCGCACATGCCCTGGACAATCTCGGCCTTAGCGCGGGCGATGTTCTCGCGGCTGCCCAAAATGCCGATATGAGAGGTGCCGATCTTGCTCACGATGGCAAGGTTGGGATTGGCAGACAGAGACAGGCGCTCGATCTCGTGGAAATGGTTCATGCCCATCTCGAGCACCAGGACCTCGGTATCGGCCGGAGCGGAAAGCACCGTGAGCGGCATGCCGATCAGGTTATTGAAATTGCCCTTGGTGGCCCAGACACGATAGCGCTTGGCGAGCACAGCGGCGAGAACGTCCTTGGTCGTCGTCTTGCCGATGGAACCGGTAATGCCAACGACCAGACAGCCAAGCTCCAGGCGATACGCGTGCGCCAAACGCAGCAGAAACTCCTCGGGATCATCGGTCAGCAAGATGGCACAGCCCTTGTCCTGCGCCAGCGAGACCAGCTCGGTCTCGGGCTCACGCGTCATCACGACGGCGCCGGCACCCGACTGGACGGCACGGGAAGCAAAATCATTGCCGTCGACGTTTTCACCGGGAAAGGCGACGAAAATCGTCCCTTCCTCGACCTGGCGCGAGTCGATAACGCACCCGCGGCATACCCGATCGACTTCTCCCGTCACGGTTCGGGCCCCTGTTGCGGCCGCGAGGTTGTTGACGGCGATCTCTATCATTGCAGCTCCCCTGTAAACCTAAATAATGCTATCGGCGTATTGTATCCCAGCGCCGCGCATGCGTGGTGCAGGGCATGTGAACACCCCTCATATGGGACAACAAACCACGCCCCAAAGATTGTAACCCCCTACTTCGTGTGTGGGATACCCAGCACGTCGAGCGCGTTGGCCATAATGGACTGGAACGGCACCGCAGCGGCATCTGAGCCGCTCGGCGTTCCGTCGAGCGTGATATAGCACAGCACCTTGGGCGATTGTGCCGGTGCAAAGCCCATAAAGGACGACATGTAGTTCTCCTTGAGGTAGCCGCCGTTCTCGTCGGCACGTTCGGCCGTACCGGTCTTACCCGCCACGTCATAGCCGTCAACAGCGCCGCCAACGCCCGTTCCCTCCGACACGACCGTCTGCATGCACGATGTCACCTGGGATGCGGCGTCCTCCGAAATCGCGCGCTCGCCCTCGCCCCAGTCCTTCTCGTCGCCCTTGCTGGACTTATAGAAGTGCGGGGTCATCATCACGCCGCCGTTGGCGATGCCGCCCACGGCACGTGCGATCTCAATCGGCGAGACAGACAGCGCCTGTCCAAAGCTCATCGAGCCCAGCGTGGCGCCGTCATACTGGTCACGCTCCTTGACGATGCCCAGGCTCTCGCCCGGAAAATCGACACCCGAGCTGTGACCGATGCCCCACTTGTCCACATAGGCGGCAAAGTCGTCGGCACCGATCTTGCGCCCCACCAGGACAAAACCCACGTTGGACGAACGGCGCATCATCTCGCGTACATCCATGGTCATGGCGTAGTCGCGCTTGTCGGCATCGGTGACGGTATCGTCGCCCACCTTGATGCTCGCCGGCACCTCAAACGACGTACTCGATCGCACGACGCCCAAGTCGAAGCCGGCGCCCGCCACAAGCGTCTTAAAGACTGAGCCGGGCTCGTAGGCATCGGTGACCAGGCGCAAGTTCATATCCTCGGTCTTGGCGTTTTCCAAATTGGTCTGGTCGTAGGTCGGATACGAGCAGGCTGCCAAGATCTCGCCTGTCGTAGGATCGGTGACCAGCGCCGAGCCGTTCTTGGCCTTTGTCTTCTCGACAGCCTCTGCCAGGGCATCCTCGGCCGCACGCTGGATATTGACGTCGAGCGTCGTCACGATATCAACGCCGTCGACCGCAGCCACCTTTTTATAGGCACCGCCCGCGATATAGCTGCCGTCCCTCGCGCGCTCGCGTACGAGAGAACCGTTCGTGCCGGTCAGAAGCTTGTTGTATTGCTTTTCGAGACCCGTCAAGCCGTCGTCGTCTACATTCACTACACCCAGCACCTGCGATGCCAGATTGCCGTATGGATATACGCGCTTCATGGCCTGCTCAAAAAGCACGCCGGGCAGGTTCTTCTTCTCCAGCGCCGCAGCGTCGTCTTCGTCCACCTGGCGCTTGATATACACCCAGGTTCCATCGGACTCAACGAGCTTGCGGCAGGTCTTTTTATCGATTCCAGTTGCCTTGACCAGCGCCGACACCGTCTTGTCAACATCCTCGACAAGCTGGGGGTTCACGGCGATGTTGCGACATTCGACCGACGACGCCAGCACGTTACCGTTGCGGTCGTAGATGGTGCCACGTTTGGCATAGAGGGTCTGCGCAAGCAGGCGGCGCGCATCGGCACGCCCGCGCAGTTTATCGGCTTCGACAATTTGATAGTCGGCAAGGCGAAAGACGCCCAAGCCCAAGCCAAGCCCAATGAAGCCCATGACGGCTTTGCGGCGAGGCAGAGGCGTGCCTGTGAGCCATTCGGTCGACGAACTCTTGCGCGACCTGGTGCCATGCACTTGAGGGCCGCCCGAGCCGCGAAGTCGCGACGCCGGGTCGTTGCCACGGGACTGCCCGGCGTTGTAAGATTGCCGACCCGTTCCTTGATAACCAGAACGTCCCCGCGACGAGGGACGTCCAGAACCGCGGCCCCCATCGGAACCGCGGCGATAGTCATTTGTCATACTCAGCTACCGTCTTGCTACTGAGCGGTCGCGGTCGCGTTGGCGCCCGCGGCTGCATCCTGCGAAAAGTCAAGTGTAACGCTCTCGCTGGGCTCCACCATGCCATAAGCGCCCGCAAGGTCGCGAATGCGCGTGTCGGCGCCATAGACCGAATGCATGACCTCCAGGTCGGAGCTCTCATCGGTCGCTTTTTCGAGCGTGTTGGTAAGCTCGGCGTTGCTGTTGAGCACCTGGGCCGTAACGCCGGCGAGCGCCACGCGGGCGACGCCGATCGTCATGAAGATGGCCGCAATGATGCAAAACGTTTTAAGAACGCTCATGAAAACCGGGCTTACCGCCTGGTTTGCCTGACGGCCCGCGCCCGTGTAGACATCAAAGCGCGGCGTGCGCTGCTCACGGGGAGCAACGGGGGCCTGCGGCGTCTCACGATAGGCGGGCATGGCGTTCATATCATAGGCGAGTGCTGCGCTTGAAGTGTTGTAGCCCATGATATGCCGCCTCCCATCCCGAGTACGTTGGTAGTGTGTTTAAGCTTCGTTTATGGTGCGAGCGGGAGGTCCAATATCGCGCGGTCGCGCCTACAGACGCTGCGCCACGCGGATTTTGGCTGATCTCGCCCGAGGGTTGCGCTCAACCTCATCAGGCTGGGCAACCAAGGGTTTGCGGGTGATGACCTTGAGTATCGGCACGTTGCCGCACACGCACACCGGAATCTCCGGCGGACACGTGCACCCCTGGCTCATCTCCTTAAAGTGATTCTTTACGATACGATCCTCAAGCGAGTGATACGAGATGACGCAGATACGTCCGCCCGGATTGAGCCACCTGGTGGCGGCATCAAGCCCTCGTTCGAGCACATCGAGCTCGTGATTGACCTCGATGCGAATGGCCTGGAAACTTTTCTTGGCCGGGTGTCCGCCATGCCGACGAGCGGCAGCCGGGATACCCGCCTTGATGATCTCGACAAATTGGCCGGTGGTTTCGATCGGTTCTTGCTCGCGGCGGCGCACGATCTCGCGCGCGATCTGCGAGGCGAACTTCTCTTCGCCGTAGACGCGTAGAATCCGGGCGAGGTCGTGTTCGTTATAGGTGTTGATGACCTCAGCTGCGTTTAAGGTGTTATTACCCGGATCCATCCGCATGTCCAATGGGGCGTCCTCGTTATACGAAAAGCCCCTGCCAGGGATATCGAGTTGCGGTGACGAAACGCCCAAATCGAACAGGAAGCCATCGACCCCGGGCACCTCGGCCGAGCAAAGCAGCTCGTCCAAGTCGCCGAAGTTGCCCTTCAGCAGCTGGTGCGGAACGCCGGGAACCTCGCGGTCCAGACGGGCGCCAGCGGCCTCGAGGGCCATGTCGTCCTGATCGACGCCGAGCAAAAGGCCCGTCTCCCCCACCTGCGCGGCCATCTTTACCGAATGGCCGGCACCGCCAAGGGTGCAATCGCAGACAACGGAGCCGCTCTTTAGCCGCAGCGATTCAAGTACTTCGCCGAGCATGACAGGTTCATGCCGATATTCTTGTGTCAAGATCCCACGCTCCATCCGTTACCCGCGCCTTGCCCTTACGAGAAGAAGAGGTCCAGCAGGGCCTCATCGTCATCGTCCTCATCGGCCGTAGCGCGGTCCCAAACCTCAAGGTGGTCGTAGTTGCCCACAACCGTGACCTCGCGGTCGAGGTTCGCCTGCTTGCGGAGAGACTCGGAAAGACCGATACGACCGGCGCTGTCCACGTCCATCGACGTGGTGCGCTTGTTGATCGCCCTCATGAGCTTCTGGTCATTAATGTCACGCGGGTTAAAACCCTCGTGGCCCTCACGACCCGCGAAGAGTCCTTCGACCCACTTATCGAAGGCCTCGGCAGAGAACACGTACAGAGCATCGACATCCAGGGCTTTGAACACGCGAACGTGCTCTCCAAGCTCCTCGCGAAGGGGTGCAGGCAGGGACAGACGACCTTTTGCATCGAGATTGCGCTCGTATGCACCAGTCATTCCCATGTGCGCCCTCCCCTCGGTTACTCAGATGGCACGTACGCGGGGAACCACCCCGCCTGTCGACGTCATTAATAATATGGGGAACCGCCCCATTTTTCAACACCTTTCCCCACCCCTTCCCCCACCCCGCCCCACCACTCCACCCACCATATATTGCAAAACACCCCCAATCATATGTTCGAAAACACAATATGTTGTGTTTACAGCAACGGCGGGATGCCACCTGTGGCACCCCGCCTTTCAACCTCAACCTTCAAGTTGACCTTGAGGCGATTTTTGCGTCCCTTTACATGCCGTTCACATCGCCCCCAAACTCCCCCACCCAAGGCACATGCGGCCCACCACCGCGACGACAAGTGGCAAAAAATGGGACGGGCCCCAGATTGCCCATGCGCGCGCAAAAGCACGCCGCGACAATCTGGGGCCCGTCCCCAAATACCTATAGATATGCAGGCCAGCGATGTGTTAACGATGTGCCAGCGGGTGCGCCGCCAGATAGACCTCGGTCAGTTGCGTACGATCGACATGCGTGTAGACCTGCGTGGTCGATATATCGGCATGTCCCAAGATCTCCTGCAGCACACGCAGGTCGGCACCGCCCGCGAGCATGTGGGTGGCAAAGGAGTGGCGCAAGGTATGGGGATGGAGCCCCACCAGCCCCACCTGACGCCCATACCGCTCGCATATCGCATGCACGGCCTGGCGCGACAGGCGACGTCCGTTCTTATTTAAAAAGACCGCCGAGGTCTCGGTTCCGCGGGCATGGGCCGCCAAGCGAGAACGTCCCTCAGTTACATAGAGCGTCAGAGCTCGCGCCGCGCTTCCCACCAGTGGGGACAGGCGTTCCTTTGAGCCCTTACCGCGAACGAGCACAAAGCCATCGTCAATATGGATATCGCCCACATCGAGCCCAACCAGCTCACTCACACGCAAACCGCATCCGTAGAGCACTTCCAAGATGGCATGGTCGCGCAATCCCATCTCGCCCTCGGGAAAGTCTTGATCGAGCAGTGCCGAGACATCCTCCACCGATAGATAGTCCGGCAAACGCTCAGCCTTTTTAGGAAGGCGCAACGCCGCTGTCGGGTTTTGGGCCACGGCCCCATCGCGCACCAAAAAGGCATGCAGGCCCTTCACGGCAGCAAGCGCACGCTCCACCGAGGCGTCGGAATAGCCTCCGTCGCGGCGATCGGCGACAAAGCCCTCCACGATCTGACGGGTCACCTCTTCAAAAGACACAATACCCGCCCGCTCCAGATAGGCGCAGTACGTCGTCATGTCACGACGGTAGGCCGCAATCGTGTTGCGCGCCAAGCCCCGCTCGACCGCGAGGTAATCGAGATACTCCCCCGCCGCCACGGCGAGCGACGAGGGAGTAGCTTCGGTATGTTCCTTATTCGCCGGCACCCTTAGTCCGTAGCGAGGTTCATGGGCGTCACCTGCAGGCGATCGACACCCTCGTGCTGACCGATCGAGGCACGCACGAACTCTCGGAACAGCGGCTGCGGATTAGTCGGACGGCTCTTGAACTCGGGGTGAGCCTGGGTTGCCACATACCACGGATGCACGTCGCGCGGCAGCTCGACCATCTCGACCAGGCGCTCGTCGGGCGACAGACCCGAGATAACCAAACCGGCGTCCTCAAGCTGGTCGCGGAAGGCGTTGTTGAACTCAAAGCGGTGACGGTGACGCTCGTAGACGAGTTCCTCGCCATATGCCTCGCGAGCAAGGGTATCGGCGGCGAGCTTGCACGGATAGGCGCCCAGGCGCATGGTGCCGCCCTTCTCGGTCACGTCCTCCTGCGAGCTCATCAGATCGATGACGCTAAACGGGCCGTCCGGATCGAACTCAGAGGAGCTGGCGCCGGCAAGGCCGACGACGTTGCGGGCAAATTCGCACACGGCCACCTGCATACCCAGGCAAATGCCCAGATACGGAATTTTGTGCTCGCGGGCGAACTCGGCCGCGAGGATCTTGCCCTCCAGGGCGCGCTTGCCAAAGCCGCCGGGGACCAGGATGCCCGAGGCGTCGCCCAGAACCTCGGAGACGTTCTGCTCGTCGAGGCTCTCGCCATCGACCAGCTGCACGTCAACGTGGCGATCGTAGAACACGCCCGCGTGGTGCAGGGCCTCGATAACCGACAGGTAGGCATCGGGCAGCTGCGTATACTTGCCCACGACGGCGATCTTCACCTTGTCGGCGTGCTGGTTGGCATGGTTCTGCTTGCGCAGGAACTCGTTCCACTCACTCATGTCGCGCTCACGCGGATCGAGACCCAGACGCTCGCAAATGCGCAGGTCAAAGTCCTGCTCGGCGAGTAGCTGCGGAACGTCGTAGATGCTCGCGCAGTCCTCATTGGTAAAGACGCAGTCGGTGTCGACGTCGCAGAAGCTTGCGATCTTGCCGCGGATGGCATCGTCGATATGGTGGTCGGAACGCAGAACGATAATATCGGGCTGGATACCAAAGCTGCGGAGCTCCTTGACGGAGTGTTGCGTCGGCTTGGTCTTGACCTCGTGGGCGGCGGCGATATAGGGAACGAGCGACACGTGGATGTAGCAGACGTTCTCGGGGCCGGCCTCCTTGCGGTACTGGCGAATGGCCTCGACAAACGGCTGCGATTCAATGTCGCCGATGGTGCCACCCAACTCAGTGATGACCACATCGGAGCCGGTCTGCTCCTCAATACGACGGAACTTATCCTTAATGGCGTTCGTGACGTGCGGAATCACCTGCACGGTGCCGCCCAAAAAGTCACCGCGACGTTCACGGGCGATCAGGCTCTTATAGATGGCACCAGTCGTAAAGTTGGAATCACGGGTCAGGTTCTCATCAATAAAGCGCTCGTAATGACCCAAGTCCAGGTCGGACTCGTAACCATCCTCGGTAACGAAGACCTCACCATGCTGGAACGGGCTCATGGTACCGGGGTCGACGTTCAGATACGGGTCGGCCTTCTGCATCGTTACTTTGTAGCCACGCGACTTGAGCAGACGGCCCAGCGAGGCCGCGGTGATACCCTTGCCCAGGGACGAAACCACGCCGCCGGTTACGAACACATGCTTGGTCATATTGAGTTACCTGCGCTTCCCGTAGAAGTTGTTTATCCACATCTTACGGGTCTTCATTGTAATACTCGCGCCGCGGACCGTTCGCATTTTTTCTCGCGTGCGATTGCATTTCTCAATCTTGAAACAAAACGCCGCCCGGTTTCCCAGGCGGCGTCGCTATGGCAAGGGTTACATGCTGCTATCGATCAGCAACCTCGTCCTCAAGCATTTCCTGAACGAGCATGCCGGTACGGACGCCCTCAAGATACCACTCGCCACGTTCGGTGAGGCAAATGCCATTTGCAAGCTGACCGCCGTCGTCGCTATAACGCGAGACGACATCAATCATGCCTTCGGAATCCAAGCGATCGATTGCGGCGCGGGCACGATACGGCGAAACCCCCACGCGCTCGGCAAGCGTTTTGCGCGAGAAACCATACGGCCCGCCATTGTCTTCGGTTTGCTGGGCGATCTCCATCAACACCAGCACCTCGACACGCTTCATATCGTTGACACTCGCACGACCCTTGCCCGCCATAGCAGCCTCCTCAAACCGAGCACGAGCATCTAACGCGCCGTGCGCGACCGACACACCTCACGATGGCAGGTAATATCCATCATGCGGCATCCCGCTAAGGATGAAACAGTTATGGTTATTGTATACCGCTCAAATTGTTTCTAGGCAGGTAAACGGCTATTTTTCGCCGAAATAGGCGCTTTATTGATCAAAAAGCCGTATCGGGCGCTAACCCGATACGGCCAAAATGCAATGCAATTACCGCGGTGCTTCAAACTTAGCGATGGAAGAAACCGCGGCGCTCAAACTTGGGCTCGCAGCACACGTTGATACCCAGTTTGCGCAGTACCGTCTCGTCCGTCGGCGAGATGATCACGCTAAAGAAGGCATCGCAACCGCGCAACTGCTCCAGGCCCAAAAGGACGCGAGCGGCCGTCTCACTCGTGGCCGAGGTGATCGACAGCGCCATAAGCGTCTCGTCGGTGTGGAGGCGCGGGTTTTTACTTCCCAGGAAATGCGTCTTGAGCTTGCTGATGGGCTCGATCGCCTCATCGCTAATGACCTCGAGCTCAAGGTCGACGCCCGAGACATGCTTGAGGGCGTTCATAATGAGCGAACTTGCGGCGCCCAGGCGCGTGGAGGTCTTACCGGTCACCACGGAGCCATCGGGCATGACCATGGCACCCACGGGACCACCCGTCAGCTGCTCCCTGGTGAGGGCCGCCGAGCGCGCCGGTGAGTAGTTCTTATCGATGCCGGCTTTCTTCATAATAATCTTGAGACGGTCGACTTGCTCATCGCCCACGCCGGTACGGCGCACATTTTCGACCGCGGTAAAGTAGCGGCGGACGATCTCCATCTTGGAAGCGTCGCGGCAGGCATCGTCATCGGTGATGGCAAAACCGACCATATTGACGCCCATGTCCGTAGGGCTCTGGTAGGGGCTCTTGCCCAGGATCTTTTCCATCAGGGCACGGACTACCGGGAAGGCCTCGACGTCGCGGTTGTAGTTGACCGTGGTCTTGTTGTAGGCCTCCAGGTGGAAGGAGTCGATGATGTTGGCGTCATCGAGGTCTGCCGTGGCGGCCTCGTAGGCAATATTGACCGGATGCGTAAGGGGCAGATTCCAAACCGGGAAGGTCTCGAATTTGGCATAGCCGGCGGCCGTGCCATGCTTGTGCTCGTGATAGAGCTGAGACAGGCAAGTGGCGAGCTTGCCCGAGCCAGGGCCGGGCGCCGTCACGACAACGAGCGGTCGGGTGGTCTCGACAAACTCGTTCTTGCCATAGCCGTCGTCGGACACGATCAGATCGACATCGTGCGGATACCCCTCGATGGGATAGTGCAGCTTGGCGGGAATACCGAGCGCGTTCAGGCGGTTGCGGAACACATCGGCAGCGGGCTGTCCAGCGTACTGGGTGATGACCACGGCCGCGACAGCAAAACCGTTGCCGCGGAACAGGTCGACCAGGCGCAAAACGTCCTCGTCATAGGTAATGCCCAGGTCACCGCGAGCCTTGTTCTTCTCGATGTGGTTCGCGTTAATGGCGATGATGACCTCGACGTCGTCGGCTATGCTCTTGAGCATGCGAAACTTGCTGTCCGGCTCAAAACCCGGCAGCACGCGACTCGCGTGATAGTCGTCAAACAGCTTGCCGCCAAACTCCAAATACAGCTTGCCGCCAAACTGCGAGATGCGCTCCTTAATATGAGCGGCCTGCAGCTCGATATACTTCGCGTTGTCGAAACCCTGGCGCATGTATGGCTCCCGTCCCGTTTCCAATTAATGTCTTAGGCGATTATAACGGAGCAGACCCTCCCCAACACCCAAGCAATCAACGGGCATCAACCAAACACGCGCTCGATAAGTTGCGGTGGAATAGTTCCCGCTTAGTCCCTCAGGACACACAAACAGGAACTATTCCACCGCAACTTCCCCTTTTTGGTGCAAGCTAACCTGACCCCTTTGCATCAATAATGGAAACATCGCAGGTGGAGCATAAGTCAGCGAACGGACACCAGAGCGAACAAATTGGCATGAAAAGAGGCCGGCATAGACCTTTTGGTCATGCCGGCCTCTTTGAATGACAAGTTGTCGCTCTGGTGTCCGTGCAGCGTCGACCGGTTCCGCGGTTTGGTAAAACCGCGGAACAAAGAAGCGCCCCCTCCCGCGCACGGAACGGGAGGGGGCCAAAGGTAGGAGTCTACCGGTGGGGTTACCCCACCGGACAGACGATGACCAGGTGATCCGTTATAGGATCGTCATGGTTTCCGTGGGGTACCCAGGGGGTACTTAGATCATCACGCAAGCGATGGTCAGGATGATGGCGCAGACGACGGAGAGAGCGACGATGAGCTTAAGAGCAAACTTGAGCCAGGTCGTCCACTCGATCTTAGCCAGAGCGAGACCGCCCATGATGGCACCAGAGGTCGGGGTGAACAGATTCACGACGCCGATGGCGGCGGAGAAGATCATGACCATGACCTCGGGCGAGAAGCCGAGCTTAACAGCCAGCGGTCCCATGATGGGCATGGAGACAGTAGCCATACCGGAGGTCGAGGGGATCAGGAAGGACAGGCCGAAGTAGACCAGGAAGCTCATGGGAGCGAAGATCACGCCGGACAGGCCAGCCAGAGCATTGGCGGCAGCGTCGAGGACGTAGACGTCGAGGCCGGTGCTAGCCATGAGAACGGAGATACCACGGGCGAGAGCGATGACGAGGACAACGGACATCATGTCGGCAGCGCCGGTGATGAAGGTGTTGACGATCTGCTTCTCGGACAGGCCACCGATGATACCGATCAGGACAGCCATGAGGAAGAACCAGGTGGAAGCCTCGTCGAAGTACCACTGGCCAATGGGCAGGCCGGTGATCAGGGCAGACCAGCCCTGAACGATGGCGTTACCGTCGGCGTCATAGACAGCGCCAGCATCGAAGAAGTTGGCGACGCCCTCGTTGAGGTCGGCCAGCGGGATGAAGCCGACGATCATGACGACGAAGGTGAAGGCAAAGGCGATCAGAACACCCTTCTGACGACCGGTGAGCTTGACCTCCTTGTGAACCTCGGAAGCAGCCTTGCCGTGAGCCTCTTCGGCGTCCTTGAGCTCCTGCATCGAAAGGATGGTGGAACCCTTGTCAGCCTTGACCTTCTTGGCATAGCTCATGACGAAGAGGATGGACATAACAGTGGTAACAATCCACAGGACGGCACCGAGGCCGATGATGATGGACTGGTTGACCTCAATGCCAACGCCGGTCAGAGCGTCGACGGCAGCGCCGACGGCGAACGGGTTAACCGTGGAGCCCAGGCAGCCGCAGCCAGCGCCGAGCAGGACGGTGGCAGCACCGACCATAGGGTCGAAGCCAGCGGCCATCATGGTAGCGGCAAGCAGGGCGTAGAAGGGAACGGTCTCCTCGCACATACCATAGGTGGTACCACCGAGGGAGAAGATGAACATCAGCACGGGAATGAGCATGATCTCATTGCCCTTAAGCTTCTGCACCAGAACAGCAATGCCGTTGTCCAGGGCGCCGGTCTCGGTCATCATGCCGAGGAAGCCGCCGAGGATCATAACGAAGAGGCAGACGGGCAGAGCGTCAGCGAAGCCCTTGACCGGGGCGGTGCAGAAATCGCTCAGGCGGGCAGCGGTAACCTCGCCACCGGACGTACCGGAGACGATAACGGTAACAACCGCGACGATTGCCAGCAGAGCAAGAAGAATGGTGAACGATGAAGGCATACCGCGCTTTTTCTTAGCGGTCTCAGTCATAGTTCTCATCCCCCCTTCATAAATCATTTACTGATCTCGCCCGAAGCGGCTCTTCCGTGCCGTGCATGTCGCTCGGTGCGAGATTTTTACCAGACAAAAGCGCTCGGGGTGCGCAGCAATGCACCCCGAGCGAGATGCTAGATGCTCTTACTTGAGCGTGGCGTACATGACAGCCTTGATGGTGTGCATGCGGTTCTCGGCCTCGTCGAAGACCTTGGAAGCAGGGCTCTCGAAGACCTCGTCGGTGACCTCCTGCTCGGTGATGCCGAACTGCTCGCACTTCTCGGCGCCAATCGTGGTGTTGGTGTCGTGGAAGCTGGGCAGGCAGTGCAGGAAGATGGCACCCGGGTTGGCCATAGCCATGACCTCAGAAGTAACACGATACGGGGTGAGCTGAGCGATGCGCTCGGCCCAGACCTCGTCGGGCTCGCCCATGGAGACCCACACGTCGGTGTAGAGAACGTCGGCACCGGTGACGCCGTCCTTGACGTCGGTGGTCAGCTTGATGGTGCAGCCGTTGGCCTCGGCGATGGGCTTGCAGGCCTCGATGACGTCGTCAGCGGGCATGCACTCCTCGGGGCCGCAGGCCACAAAGTTCATGCCGAGCTTGGAGCAGACGACCATGAGGGAGCGAGCGACGTTGTTCTTGCAGTCGCCCATGAAGACGAGGGTCTTGCCCTTGATGTCGTAGTTGAAGTTCTCCTGGACGGTCAGGATGTCGGCGAGCATCTGGGTGGGGTGCCACTCGGTGGTCAGACCGTTCCACACGGGCACGCCGGACTTAGCGGCAAGCTCCTCGACGTCGTCCTGGGCAAAGCCACGGAACTCAATGCCGTCATACATGCGGCCGAGAACGCGGGCGGTGTCCTCGATGGACTCCTTCTTGCCCATCTGCGACGAACCCGGATCGAGGTAGGTGACGCCCATGCCCAGATCCATGCCGCCAACCTCGAAGGCGCAGCGGGTACGAGTGGAGGTCTTCTGGAAGAGCAGAACGATGTTCTTGCCCTCGAGATAACGGTGCGGAACGCCAGCGCGCTTCATGTCCTTGAAGTTCTTGGAGAGCTTGAGCAGGTACTCGATCTCCTCGGTGGTGAGGTCGAGGAGCTTGAGGAAGCTACGGCCGGAGAGGTTAACACCCATGGTTCGTTTCCTTTCGAAGAAATGAATTACGTAAGTATTAGTGTTGCCCGTTTGACGGGCGAAACCGGTGCGGTTGTAGGGGGACCGCACCGGAAACGGAAAGACTTAGAGGTCCTCGCGCCAGAAGGGCATGCTCATGCAGCGCGGGCCGCCGCGGCCGCGGGAGAGCTCGGCGGAGGGCACGACGAGAAGGTCCAGGCCCTCCTTGTACAGCACGTCGTTGGTGACGGTGTTGCGCGCGTAGACGCAGATCTTGCCGGGCTCGACGCACAGGGTGTTGGAGCCGTCGTTCCACTGCTCGCGGGAGGCCGCGATCGGGTCGCCGCCGCCGCAGGGGATCAGCTTGACCTGGTCGACGCCGGTGGCGTCCTCCAGGACGTGCTCGAGGGTGTCCTCGATCAGGCGGATGTTCACGTCGCCCGGGTTCTTGCCGGCGGTCAGCTCGTAGACGCGCAGGGTGCCCATGATGGCGGGGTGGATCGTGAACTTATCGACGTCGATCTGGGTGAAGACCGTGTCGAGGTGCATGAAGGCGCGCGAGACGGGGATGTCGAAGGCCAGGATGCGCTCGACCTTGGAGTCGGAGTTCCAGAAGATGTTCTGGGCCATGACGTCGATCGCGGCGGCCTGGGTGCGCTGGGAGATGCCGACGGCGAGGGTCTTCTCGTTGATGTTCAGCACGTCGCCGCCCTCGGTGTGGAACTGGCAGTCGCGGCGGAAGTACAGGGAGACGTCCTTGTAGTCGGGGTGGTACTTGAAGACGTACTTGCCGTACAGGGTCTCGCGGTTGCGGGTGACCGAGTACATGCGGTTGAGGTTGACGCCCTCGCCGACGACCGCGAACGGGTCGCGGGTGAAGTAGAGGTTGGGCATCGGGTCGATGATCAGGTCGGACTCGGACTCGGAGTTGACCAGGGAGTCGAGGGTCGTGGACGCCGTGAGGGGCATGTCGATCTCGGCCTTGGTCATGCCGGCCATGGTCTTCTTGACGAACTCGAGGTTGTCCTCGATGGAGTCCAGCTTCTCGCGGACGATCTGCGGCATGTGCTGGCCGCGGATGCCTGCCTCGGCGATGTACTGGTCGGTGAACTCGGCGCGGGCGCCGGGGACCTGGTCGAACACCTCTGCGACGAGGTTCTCGAGGTAGAGGACCTCCACGCCCTGGTCCCTCAGGATCTGGGCGAAGGTGTCGTGCTCCTGCTGCGCGACCTCAAGGAACGGGACGTCGTCGAACAGGAGTCGCTCGAGCTCGTCGGGCGGCAGGTTGAGGAGCTCGTCGCCGGGACGGTGCAGGCAGACCTTCCTGAGCTTGCCGATCTCGGAAGGCACGTGCAGACCTTTCGTCATGGCCTCCTACCTTTCTTTCGGGCCCTTGTCAGGGCCGATTCGTTAGCGCCCCTCCGTGTGAGGCGTTATTGCTGACGACATATTTATATCCAAAATCAGCCCATACTTCCACCTTGCCACCGAACGGTTTTTTATAGGGGGTGAACGGCATACACATATACTTCACGCATGGCACACTTTGATTTAATAAAGTTTATTTACGTGCTTAAATGCTTTTTCAAACCAAATAGCAAATGGAACTTAACTTTATTGAACCACCCTCAAATTGCATATTTCTAATAAAGCTATGAATAGAATTAGCGATTCATACCGCGTCTCAACCATTTTCATTTTTATTCAGAAAAAAGTTTGTCCTATTCATTTCTGGTATGCATATTACCGTTTACCAGACGCTTGGTACCGTTCACCGGAAGTTCAGTATAAGGCCCAGCGGATACCGGCTCGCTTTACGGCCCCATTTGTAACAACTTGACTTCTCGGTATAGAAAAACGAACCCGCTTCCCCTAGGGAAACGGGTCCGTTTTCGATTATCTTCGGCCAATTTGGATAAGGCCCTCGAAAATCGTCGGAATCCTAGCGATCGAACTCCGCCAGTGCCTCGCCCAAAAGCCTCAGGCCCTCGCGAAGAACGTCTTCGCTCGCGCAGTAGCCCAGGCGTGCGCCGCAGGGAAGCTCAAAGCGGCTGCCGGGGACCAGCAGCACTCCCCTCTCGGCCAACAGGCGCTTACAGAATTCCTCGTCATCCTCGGGAATATCCAGCTGGATAAACGAGGTGGATATTCCCTGCGGGGCCGTCCAGGAAACGCGATGCTGCGTATCGATCCAAGCCTGCGCGATATCGCGGTTGCCAAACACGATCTTACGGTTGCGCTCGAGAATCTTGTCCTTGTGCTCGAGCACGTAGGTCGCCAGGGCGTCGTTGAACACGCCGCCGCAGATCATGGTGTAGTCACGATAGGTGCGGATGCGGTTGGACACCTCTTCGTTGGCCACGACCCAGCCCACGCGGGCCGCAGGCGTCGAATAGGTCTTGGACACCGAGTTGGTGACAATGGCCTTCTCGTACACGTCGGCCATCGACATAAAGGACTCGGTGTTCCCGAGCGGCAGATACACCTCGTCGCACAGCACGTAGGCGCCCACCGAACGGGCAATCTCGGCAATCTGCCCGAGCATATCGGCATCGAGCACCGTACCGATGGGGTTCGATGCGTTATTGATGCAGATGAGCTTGGTGTTGGGGCGCACCAAGCGCTTGAGCTCATCGATATCGGGCTTCCAGCCGAGCTCCTCGCGGAGCTCCCAATACTCGACCTCGGCACCCAGCGTACGCGGAATCTCGTAGAGCGGCGCATAGGTAGGCCACTCGGCAATCACGTGATCGCCGGGCTCCACAACGGCCATGATGGCGTTGAGGTTGGCGCCCGTGCAGCCATTGGTCTGCAGAATGTGATCGGGATTGACATCGCGACGATACAGCTTGGCGACCTCGGCCTTAAATTCCGGCGATCCCTCGATCCAGCCGTAGTTCATCTTCTCGCGATCCAGGCGCTCGTAGAACGTGGCGCCGTCCTGCTCATCGAGCGCGCGCAGCTCGCCCATGGTGAGCGACGAGATCGTCGACTGGGCGATGTCCCACGTGGCGCTCTTCTCCCAAACGTTGAGCCATTCCTCAACGCCAATCGTCTTAATGTCCATGGCCAAGCTCCTTACAAAAGCAGTCATCCAACCGTGTTGACGTTCCTCATACAAGATTGGGGCGGCGCGAAAACCCGCACCGCCCCAATGGGAGACATCTAACGTCAGCTAGATGTATGTATTAAGACCTATACGGGTCCTAGAAGACCTTAGAGGTCCTCACGCCAGAAGGGCATGCTCATGCAGCGCGGGCCGCCGCGGCCGCGGGAGAGCTCGGCGGAGGGCACGACGAGAAGGTCCAGGCCCTCCTTGTACAGCACGTCGTTGGTGACGGTGTTGCGCGCGTAGACGCAGATCTTGCCGGGCTCGACGCACAGGGTGTTGGAGCCGTCGTTCCACTGCTCGCGGGAGGCCGCGATCGGGTCGCCGCCGCCGCAGGGGATCAGCTTGACCTGGTCGACGCCGGTGGCGTCCTCCAGGACGTGCTCGAGGGTGTCCTCGATCAGGCGGATGTTCACGTCGCCCGGGTTCTTGCCGGCGGTCAGCTCGTAGACGCGCAGGGTGCCCATGATGGCGGGGTGGATCGTGAACTTATCGACGTCGATCTGGGTGAAGACCGTGTCGAGGTGCATGAAGGCGCGCGAGACGGGGATGTCGAAGGCCAGGATGCGCTCGACCTTGGAGTCGGAGTTCCAGAAGATGTTCTGGGCCATGACGTCGATCGCGGCGGCCTGGGTGCGCTGGGAGATGCCGACGGCGAGGGTCTTCTCGTTGATGTTCAGCACGTCGCCGCCCTCGGTGTGGAACTGGCAGTCGCGGCGGAAGTACAGGGAGACGTCCTTGTAGTCGGGGTGGTACTTGAAGACGTACTTGCCGTACAGGGTCTCGCGGTTGCGGGTGACCGAGTACATGCGGTTGAGGTTGACGCCCTCGCCGACGACCGCGAACGGGTCGCGGGTGAAGTAGAGGTTGGGCATCGGGTCGATGATCAGGTCGGACTCGGACTCGGAGTTGACCAGGGAGTCGAGGGTCGTGGACGCCGTGAGGGGCATGTCGATCTCGGCCTTGGTCATGCCGGCCATGGTCTTCTTGACGAACTCGAGGTTGTCCTCGATGGAGTCCAGCTTCTCGCGGACGATCTGCGGCATGTGCTGGCCGCGGATGCCTGCCTCGGCGATGTACTGGTCGGTGAACTCGGCGCGGGCGCCGGGGACCTGGTCGAACACCTCTGCGACGAGGTTCTCGAGGTAGAGGACCTCCACGCCCTGGTCCCTCAGGATCTGGGCGAAGGTGTCGTGCTCCTGCTGCGCGACCTCAAGGAACGGGACGTCGTCGAACAGGAGTCGCTCGAGCTCGTCGGGCGGCAGGTTGAGGAGCTCGTCGCCGGGACGGTGCAGGCAGACCTTCCTGAGCTTGCCGATCTCGGAAGGCACGTGCAGACCTTTCGTCATGGCCTCCTACCTTTCTTTCGGGCCCCTGTCAGGGCCGATTCGTTAGCGCCCCTCCATATGAGACGCTGCTTGCTGACAGCTCTAGTTATATCCAAAAATTAGCCGCAATTCCACCTCGCCCCCGAACGGTCAACAAAGTGCGATGAACGGTATATCGCATGTGATTCCCCCATGATGTACTTCGGCGTTCTAAAGTAACTTTTCTAAGGTAAACGCTCTTTTTTCTCAATAATCATTCGCAATTACAACTCCAATCTTTCGATTAGGAATTGCATATCTAAAACGGTTTTATGTATATAAATGACGCTTGTTCGTGTTTCTGTCTGTATTCGATGATATTCAGCTACCTATCATTCTTATTCACATATACTCACCAGTTGAGTGAGGATATAGACCGTTTTTTCACAACGTGACGGGCGTCAGTTCTATGGCTTGTCAGCGTAAGAAGTAGGTAAAGATACCGTTCACGCGATACGTCCGTGCCATAGGTCGACTAAATTGAGACAATAGTGAATAGTGTTAGGCAACCGTCCCCTGCGGGGACTGAACGGACAGATGCATATGCCGAGCAAAATCGAAAAAAAGCAAGCCGCCGCAAAGCTGCGCAAACCGCCGCGCGACTTCTCGTACACGCAGAACCGAGAGCTCAGCTGGCTGCGCTTTGACAACCGTGTGCTTGACGAAGCCTTCGACGAGACCGTTCCGCTGTTCGAGCGTCTAAAGTTCGTGTCGATTTTCGAGTCCAACCTCGACGAGTTTCTCATGGTGCGCGTGGGCGGCCTGTCCGATCTGGCAGAGCTCAAAAAACAGCCTGTCGACAACAAGAGCAATATGACCGCCTCCGAACAGGTCGATGCCGTCATGGCCGAAATGCCCGGGCTCCTTACCCGATGGGAGTCCATCTTTAAGAGCATCGAGGGCAAGCTCGACGCCCTGGGCGTTCACCGCGCGCGTGCCGATTCGCTTACGCCCGAGGAGCGCACCTTTGTAACCCGCTACTTCCAGGCCTACGTGTCGCCGGTCATCTCACCGCTGGTGATTGACCCGCGCCACCCCTTCCCCAACCTGCGCAACGGCGCACTCTACCTGGCCTGCGGCCTGGACGGCGTCACCGACGAGGAAAGTCTGCTGGGCCTAATCGAGATTCCCGCCTCGATGAACCGCGTGGTCGAGATCCCCTCGCCCGCCGGCACCTACTCCTACATTCTGCTCGAGGACGTCATCCTCGCCTGCCTGGACAGCTGCTTTGGCTCCTATAAGCCGCTCGACCGCGCGCTCATCCGCGTCACCCGCAACGCCGACATCGATCCGGACGGCGAGGGCGTCGAGGAGGAAGAGGACTACCGCCAGCACATGAAGCGCATCCTCAAGAAGCGCCTGCGTCTGCAGCCGGTAGTGCTCGCGGTCTCGGGGTCGCTCGAGAAGGCGACGCTCAAGACCATCCGCAAGGCGCTCGAGCTTTCTCGCCGCTCGGTCTTTACCTGCGATATCCCGCTCGACCTGGGCTACGTCTTCGGCATTGAGGGCAAGATTCCCGAGCATCTACGCAACGAGCTCCTCTTTACGCCGTTTAAGCCTCAGCCCAACCCCACCATCGACATGTCCCGCTCCATTCGCGAGCAGGTGCTGCAGGGCGACAAGTTGCTCTTTTACCCCTACGAGGCCATGAATCCGTTCCTGGACCTGGTACACGAGGCCGCATACGACCCCGAGTGCATCTCGCTGCGTATCACGCTCTACCGCGTGGCCAAGCAGAGTCGTCTGTGCGAGTCGTTGATTGACGCCGCCGAGAACGGCAAAGAGGTCACGGTGCTCATGGAGCTCCGCGCGCGCTTTGACGAGCAAAATAACATCGAGTGGGCAGAGCGTCTGGAAGAAGCGGGCTGCACCGTCATCTATGGCTCCGAGGGCTTTAAATGCCACTCAAAGATCTGCCAGCTCACCTATCGCGAGGGCATGGCGCTCACTCGACTCACGCTTTTGGGCACCGGTAACTTTAACGAGAAGACGGCCAAGCTCTACAGCGACTTTATGCTCATGACCGCCCATCCCGGCATCGGCGAAGACGCCAACCTGTTCTTCCGCAACCTGTCGCTGGGCAACCTGCGCGGCGACTACCGCTTTTTGGGCGTGGCGCCCGTCGGTCTCAAGCCGCTCATCATGCGCGGTCTGGACCGCGAGATCCAACGTGCGCTCGCCGGCGAGCCCGCCCGCGTGTTCTTTAAGCTCAACTCGCTGACCGACCGCGAGGTCATCGACAAGATCGCCGAGGCATCGTGTGCCGGCGTGCGCGTGGACATGATCATCCGCGGCATCTCGTGCCTGAAGCCCAACATTGCGGGCAAGACCGAAAACGTGCACGTACGTTCTATCGTCGGACGTTTCTTGGAGCACGCGCGTGTCTATGCCTTCGGCGTGGACTCGGACATGATCTACCTGAGTTCTGCCGACATGATGACGCGCAACACCGAGCATCGCGTAGAGATCGCCTTCCCCGTGCTCGACCCCACCTGCCGCGCGCTGGTGCACGAGTACATGGGCGTGCAGCTGCGCGACAACGTGAAGGCACGTAGCCTGACGAGCGACGGCACCTGGGTTCCCGTAGAGCGAAAAGAGGGTGAGAAGCCCTTTAACTCGCAGGAGTTCCTGTTGGAGCGCGCTTATCGCAACGCCGAGTCCGCCACCGAGGCAGAGCCCGCGCTCGCATCCCAGTCTGAGCCCGAGCCGCAGCCGGCCGCTCCCGAGGTCCAGAAGGTCCGAGCGATCGTTATCGAGCCCGAACCTGCTCCCGCAGCCCAACCTCAGGCACCCACAACAACCCCCGAGAGCAACGCGTGTCACAAGAAGCCCGCTGGCAAAGCCAAGGCCATCGAGCGCCATCGCCCTGGCCGCGTGCGCATGGGCTTGGGCCTGATCGGCCTAGGCCTTAAGACGCTCATTACCGGCAAGACGAAATAGACGTTTGTAGAAGCAGTTTGTAGAAGCGCCCCGCATTTGAGGAAAGCCTCGGATGCGGGGCGCTTTTCCCTGCTACCATGGTGCGAACAGCAACGCGAATGACAGGCAGGAATATGAAGCTCACCATAGAATCGATGACGTACGGCACCGACGGTCTGGCACATGCCGACAACGGCAAGGCCGTCTTTGTGCAGGGCGCTGTGGCAGGCGACACCGTCGAAGCCGAGATCGTGCAGGACGGCAAGTCGTTTATGCGCGCCCGCACGACCGAGATTCTGGAGCCGAGTCCCGATCGCATTCAGCCCCCCTGCCCCTTCGTGGGCATCTGCGGCGGTTGTTCGTGGGGCAATCTATCGCGCTCCGCTCAGCTTGCCGCCAAAGAGCAAAACCTGCGCTCCACGCTCGAGCGCATTGGCAAGTTCACCCCCGAGCAGGTCAACGATCTTGTCCAGCCTATCCGCCATACCAAGGACGACTGGGGCTACCGCAATAAGATTGAGCTGGAGCCCACTCTCGTTAACGGCCGTGTTCGCCTTGGCATGCACGGCGTCGACCCCAGCAAGATCGTGACCGTCGATTCGTGCCCGCTGTTCGATAAGCGTTTTCCCAAGGCGCTCAAATCGGTCGTCGGCGCGCTCAACTATCTGAGCGGCAGCCACGACCTGGGTCTGGAGCGCGTGGGCATTCGCGCTTCACGTCGCACCAAAGCACTCGAGGTCGCACTTTGGACACCCACAGGCTCCTTCCCGCGCTCACAGGTCTCACGCGTACTGGCAGACGCCGCACACCCCACGAGCGTCGTGCGCGTCATGAGCAAGGGCGAGAAGAAGGCCCGCCGCGTTTCCAAGGTGGAGATGCTCGCCGGTGAGGGCTCGTGGACCGAGAACATCGCTGATGGTCAGATGCGCCTGTCCGCCCCATCCTTTTTCCAGGTCAATACCAAGGGCGCCGAGTTTTTGATTGAGCTCGTTATGGACGCCCTCGACCCGCAGGAAGACGAGCTTGCCGTGGACCTGTACTGCGGCGCCGGCACCTTTACCCTGCCGCTCGCCCGCCGCTGCGACTTTGTCGCCGCCGTCGAGGCCTACGGTCCGGCCGTGCGCGACCTGCGCCGTAACCTCGAGATCAACAAGCTCGACAACGTCGACGTCATCGGCGGCGATGCCGTGCGCGAGTTCCCCGACCAGGATGCCGATGTCCTGGTGGTCGATCCGCCGCGCGCAGGTCTGGCACCCGAGGCCATCGACCTCATCGCTAGCACGAGTGCGCGCGATGTCGCCTATGTGAGCTGCGACCCTGCCACCCTGGCGCGCGACCTTAAGCGCTTTGTCGAGGAAGGCACCTTCTCCCCCGTCAAGATCACACCGGTCGACCTGTTCCCGCAAACCTTCCACTGCGAAACCGTCGTCCACCTCAAGCGCAACTAGACTGTTTGCCCAAGACCACGCCCGATGATTTTTCTGGGACGGGGATTAAATAATCAATTTGCACCGAATGATTATTTAATCCCCGTCCCTTTTTAAACATTGGAAAATCGAGCGTGGCAAGCGTATGTCTTCGGGGTATAAGACGGCTAATTGTATGCCGCCTTACGAAAGGAACTCTCATGCCCAGCGTTGCCGTTCTCGCCGCCGATGGCTTTGAAACGATTGAATGCCTGACCATGGTCGACGTCATGCGTCGCGGCGGCGTGCGCGCCACGCTTGTCTCGATCATGCCCACGCGCGAAGTCGTGAGCTCGCTGCAGATTCCCGTGACCTGCGATGCTCTCTTTGACGAGATCAACTTTGACGAGTACGACTGCGTCGTGCTGCCCGGCGGCCTGCCCGGTGCCACCAACCTGCGCGCCGACCAGCGCGTCTGCGACGTAGTCTGCGAGTTCGCCGCGACCAAGCACGTTGCCGCCATCTGCGCCGCCCCATTTATCCTGGGCGAGCTTGGTCTACTCGAGGGACGCCGCGCCACGTGCTTCCCCGGCTTTGAGAAGAGCTTCCCCGAGGGAGCTTATACCGGCGAGAAGGTCACGCAAGACGGCAACATCATTACTGCCAGCGGCATGGCACAGTCACTCCCCTTTGCCTTGGAGCTGCTGCGCACGCTCGCCGGCGACAAGGCCGTCGAGAAGGTCGCCGAGGGCATCCAACTATGATTTTGGCTTCGCAATCGCCGCGCCGCATAGAGCTGATGCGCGAGGCAGGCTATAACATTCGCGTAATTCCTGCAGACATCGATGAAACGCCTTTTGATGGCGAAGCTCCGCTTACGCTCGTCGAGCGCTTGGCGCGTGCCAAAGCAGCTGCCGTCGCCGCCGAGTATGCCAAGCCCAATGAGCTGACCGTCGCGGCCGATACCATCGTCACCTTCGATGGCAAGATTTTGGGTAAGCCGGCAAACGAGGACGAGGCGCGCACCATGCTCCGCGAGCTTTCGGGCCGCACGCACCAGGTGGCGACCGGCGCCTGCATCGTTAAAGCCGGCGACGCTTCAGCTCCGCATGCCGCCGAGAGCCTGTCGTTTGTCGATGTGACCGACGTGACGTTCTATGAGCTTACCGAAGAGCAGATCGAGCGCTATGTTGCCTCCGGCGAACCCATGGACAAGGCCGGAGCCTACGGCATCCAGGGCACAGGCGGCCGCATGCTTGTGCACGATATTTCGGGTGACTTCTACAACGTGGTGGGCTTGCCCATCGCTCGCGTCGCACGCGCGATTCAAAAACTATCGTAATTGCATCTGGCGCTGGGTATCCCCCAGCGCCTACAATTTTGCCGTACCGTACGGATCCCGACCGGGCATAAGGCCCGGCGGAAAACCGATAGGAGAAAACATGGACACACTGCTCGAAGCCATCGATGTTTGCAATGTCGATGGCTTTTGCTTTGGCAACTATACGGACGAGGAGGCCGGCACCGGTTGCACCGTAATCGTGGCACCCGAGGGCGCCACCGGCGGCGTTGACGTTCGCGGCGGTGCTCCAGCATCGCGCGAAACCGACCTGCTGCGTCCCGAGAACACCGTCGACAAGGTCCACGCCGTCTGCCTGTCGGGTGGATCGGCCTTTGGCCTCGAGGCTGCAAGCGGCGTCGCTCGCGAACTCGAGAGCCGCGGCATTGGTCTGTCCGTCGGCCCCACGCAGGTGCCCATCGTGTGCTCCAGCTGTATCTTCGACCTTGCCTTTGGCGACCCCACCGTACGCCCCGACATAGAGGCCGGCATCGCCGCCGTGCGCGAGGCACTCGACAACACCCCCACCACGCTCGAGCAAGGCAATGTGGGCGCCGGCACCGGTGCCACCGTAGGTAAGCTCATGGGCCCTGCCACCTGCATGAAGGCCGGCCTTGGCACTGCCGCCGTGGCGCTCGGTCCCGTTAAGGTAGGCGCCGTGGTTTCGGTCAACGCCTGCGGCAACGTTGTCGACCCCCTCACCGGCGAGTGGGTCGCCGGCATGCGCACCTCAGCCGATAGCGACCAAATCGTCGATATGGAACTCGCAGCCTTTGCCGCCGCCGGATCCATGCAGATGCCGCTCGACCGCACCAACACCACCATCAGCTGCATCGTCACCAACATGGAGCTCACTAAGGCCCAAGCCACCAAGGTCTCCCAAATGGCCGCAGACGCCTACGCACACGCCATCCGTCCCACGCACACCACCAACGACGGCGACACCATCTACACCCTCGCCAGCGGCAAACTGGGCGCCCAGGCAAGCGCCGCCGTTCCCCTAGACCTGCTGGGCATGCTCGCCGTAAGGGCTTTGCAAACCGCCATCGTAAACGGAGCCAAAACCGCCAAAACCTCCCACGGCATCCCCGGCGCCGCGAGGTAATCTCACTCGTCCGCCCGCCTCCGACCGACTTCCAACCTTATTCTTTTCAGCTCAGGCCCCTGTGTACCGCGCGTCTAAGGTCTTCAAATTCAACTAACCTGACAATCGATTCTTATAGCAGAGGCCCCTTGGCCGTTAGTTTGATACAAGTTCCGCACGAGCCGGAAAGCACTTAATGTGCTTTCCGTGCGAGCAGGACTGTTCGCAGTAGCAAACTAAAGGCCAAGGGGCCCAGTCAACCTAACAGCAGCGATTACTCGGCAGTTAGTTGAATTTGAAGATCTTTGAGGCAAGACGGTATAGGCCGAGTGTGGTTTTGTCTCCGGCACGACCGCGGAGGTTAGTGAAGAACCCGACCACACCGTAGCGGGCACGACGATACATGCGCTCGTCATAGGCCTTCAAATCATTCCACAGCGTCTTTAGGCGCTCGTCGGCGCAATCTTCCTCGGAAAGCTTGGTCAGCACCGAGCAGATCGCCATCATCATGGTGAAGTAGCCCATCATGTACGAACGCAGGCGCGACGACCCAACATCGCTGTACAGGTGGTACGACTCCATCATGATACGCGTAACACGGAACTGCTGGTCCAGACGCTTGACCATCGTGGCCTCGTTGACACTCTGGCCCTCACGACCGATAAAGTAGCGATAGAGGTCGATGTCGGCGTAGTACATGGTCTTGCAACGCGGCAGCGGCACGTAGGCGTAGATGTTGTCCACATAGAACGTGTGCGGCGGCATGGGCAGGTTGGACTCGCGCAGCACATCCGTGCGATAGCACAGGCTGTGCATGAGTAGATTCTGGTCCAGACGGAAATGACCGATCTGGTCCCAGGTAAAGATCTTTTTACGCGGCAGGGCAAACTTGTAACCAATGGCAGTATGCGTACCTTCGTAAACCTTCTCGTACACATAGTTCGAGATAAAGAGGTCGACGCGCTGGTCGCGCTCCTCAAAACCACGCAAGATCGAAAGCATGGTCGATAGGGCTGCGCCATCGAGCCAGTCGTCCGAGTCGACGACCTTGTAGTAGGTGCCCTGCGCCTCGCGCAAGCCCGAAAGGACGGCGATGCCGTGGCCGCCGTTCTCCTGATGCACCGCGCGGATGATGCCGGGATAACGTGTCTCCCACTCGTCGGCCTTAGCTGCCGTCTCGTCCTTGGAACCGTCATCGACGATGATGATCTCGATATCGGTGGCGTAATTGCTCCCCTCCAGAATGGAGGTGATGCAATGGTCCATGTCCTTGGCGGCGTTATACGAGGGAATACCGAATGATATGACTTTATGCATGGCAGGCGATAATCTCATCCGAAAGATCGAGGGCGGAGTTGGTCACGGCATCCATATCGTAGTAACGATACTCGGCCAGGCGACCCACCGGGTGGAAGTTCGTCAGGTTTTGGACGCGCTCAAGATAGCGCTCATAGAGCTCGCGGTTCTCGGGCTCCAGAATGGCGTAATAGGGCGTCTCGCCCGAGCCGGGCGTATAGGCCTTGGAATACTCCTTCATGATGGTGGTCTTACCGGGCAGGACCTGACCAGTCATGTTCTTGAATTCGGTGATACGCGTGTAATCCTCGCTCGTGGTGTAATTGACGGTACCCACGGGCTGGAACTGGTCCATATCGAGCGTCTCGAACTTCATGTCGAGCGTACGGTACGGCAGAGCGCCCAGGTCGAGGTTGAACAGCTCGTCGAGCGGACCGGTGTAGACGATCTCGCCGCCATAGACCTTGCCGTCGATTTTGACGGTGGTCTCGTCGATCTCGAAGAGGTCGCGGGCGTCCACGTCGCAGAACACATCAATCAGATCGTGGTCGAGCATATGCTCGAACAGCGCGGTATAGCCGTCCTGCGGCATGCCCTGGAAGGGAGCCTGCGGGAAGTAGCGGTCATCGTCGCCCACAAAGACGGGAACGCGGCCGGTGATCGAGGGATCGATCTGGTCGGGCGTCTGACCCCACTGCTTCATGGTGTAATGCAAAAAAACGTTCTCGTAGACGTAATCTGCGACCTCGGCAAGATCCGGATCGTTCTTCTTGCGCAGCTCCATGATGGGCACCTTGACGTCTTTACCAAAGGTCTCCACGAGCTTTTGATACAGCTCTTCGCCGTGCTCATCGCCAAAGGCGAGCTTGAGGCTCGCGTGGTTAAAGGGCACGGGCATAAGGGTGCCGTTGATGTTGGCGAGCACCTTGTGCTGGTAGTCCGTCCACTTGGTAAAGCGCGACAGGAAATTGTGGACGCGCTCGTTAAAGGTATGGTAGATGTGCGGACCATACTCGTGGACCAGGATCCCGGCCTCATCAGCGCAGTCGTAGGCGTTGCCCGCAATGTGGCTACGGCGCTCCAGAACGGCAACGCGATAGCCGATAGTCTCGGCGAGGCGGCGGGCACAAACGGCACCGGCATATCCGGCACCGACGACAATCATGTCGTATGCGCCGGCGTTAAAGCCTTCAGGCAGGCCTGAGGTAATCTGCATCGATACTCCTTGTCAAAAGCCACGGGCTCGTTAGCTGGGCTTTTCTCGAACATTCTTCGAGACATATTTATCAGAGCGATTATAGCGCTAATGCGTCCTATAATGAGCTTGCCACACAAGGAAAGCTCAAGCACCGCGGCGTACATAATTGAAAGGTAGACCCGCTAGCAGCGGGTTTATTCGTGAACAGCCGGGCGCCTGGAGCTTAGCGAAACGCTTGCAAGGAGTAACATGAGCGATTTCCTAAACCGTATGAAGTCTGCCGCCAAGGCCGACCTTAAGACGATCGTCCTGCCCGAGGGCGAGGATCCGCGTACCATCGTCGCGGCCACCAAGATCATCGAGGAGGGCCTGGCAAAGATCGTCATCCTGGGCAACCCCGACGAGATCGACGTTCCCGGCGCTACCGTCATCGACCCGCGCAATGCCGAGAAGCACGAGGAGTACGCGCAGAAGTTTGCCGAGCTCCGCGCCAAGAAAGGTGTCACCATCGAGCAGGCTCGCGCCCAGGTGATGGATGCTACCTACTTTGGCACCATGATGGTCAAGATGGGCGACGCCGACGGCCTGGTCTCCGGCGCCTGCCACTCCACCGCCGACACTCTGCGCCCCGCGCTGCAGATCCTCAAGACCGCCCCGGGCACCAAGCTGGTCTCGGCCTTCTTCGTGATGTGCACCGACACCCCGCAGTTCGGCACCGACGGCACGCTGATCTTCGCCGACTGCGGCCTCAACATCAACCCGTCCTCCGACGAGCTCTCCGAGATCGCCATCGCCTCCGCTCACTCCTGGTCCACCTTCATGGGCAACGTTGAGCCGCACGTGGCCATGCTCTCCTACTCCACCATGGGCTCCGCCGGCGGCGACGTCGCCAAGAAGGTCCAGGAGGCCGTGAAGTTCTGCAAGGAGAAGGCTCCCGAGCTCGCCATCGATGGCGACCTGCAGCTCGACGCCGCCATCGTTCCCACCGTCGCCCAGCTCAAGGCTCCCGGCTCCTCCGTTGCCGGCAAGGCCAACGTGCTCGTGTTCCCCGACCTCGAGGCCGGCAACATCGGCTACAAGCTGGTCCAGCGCTTCGCCGGCGCCGACGCTTACGGCCCCATCCTGCAGGGCATCGCCAAGCCGGTTAACGACCTTTCGCGCGGTTGCTCTGCCGACGACATCGTGGGTGTCGTGGCCATCACCGCCGTCCAGGCTCAGATGGCTGAATAGCGGACGTATCCCCTCGGGACCCTACAGGGTAAAGCTCTGAAAACGTCCTCGGACATGCATGAAACCCCCGCTGCGCACTTCGTGCGGCGGGGGTTTCATGCGTCCTGCGGAAAGTTTTCAGAGCTTTACCCTGTAGGGTCCCTGCCGCTACGTTGCAATCAGGGCATCTGAAGTGGACGGCGGCTTGGCTACGAGCTGGGGCTGAGAATCTGAATGATCGGGTGTCGTTGCTGGGAGCGCAGGCGTTGCTGGTGACGATCACTTTGGGACTGGAATTTCCGCCTGCTAGTAAAAAGGCCTCCGGAGCTGTTGCTCTGGAGGCCTTTTTGTCAATTACAGACGAATGCGTTAGTTGTTCTTGGTCAGACGCTCGACGTCGTGGGCGATCATGTATTCCTCGTCGGTGGGGATGACCATAACCGTGACGGAAGAGCCGGCGGCGCTGATGACCTGCGGACCGTTGCCCACGGCCTCGCGGTTCTTGTTGTTGTCGATGCGCACGCCCAGCCACTCAAAGCAGTCGCAGAAGGCCTTGCGGATCGACCAGTCGTTCTCGCCGATGCCGGCAGTGAAGGTAATAGTATCCACGCCCGCCATAGAAGCGATCATGGAGCCGGCCTGCTGCATGGCCTTGTAGGCGAACATATCAAAGGCGAGCAGGCAGCGCTCATCCCCCTCGGAAGCGCGCGTACGGATGTCGCGGGCGTCGTTGGAGATACCCGAGATGGCAAGCAGACCAGACTGCTTGTTCATCATGTCGTCGACTTCCTGGTAGCTATAGCCGCCCTCGCGCTGCAGGTAGCACACGGTAGCCGGGTCAATGGAACCACAGCGGGTTCCCATCATCAGGCCGTCAAGCGGCGTGAGGCCCATCGTGGTATCGCGGCACACGCCGTCCTCGATGGCGGCAAGCGAAGCGCCGTTGCCCAGATGGCACGAAAGCAGACGGTGGCAGCGCGAACCCAAGATCTCCTTGGCCATCATCCACTCATAGCGGTGGCTTGTGCCGTGGGCGCCGTACTTGCGCACGTGATACTTGTCACGCACGTCCTTGGGCAGGGCGTAGGTGTAGGCGACCTCGGGCATAGTCATGTGGAACGAGGTGTCGAAGACGGCCACGTTGGGCAGCTCCGGATACTTCTCGCGACAATACTCGATTGCCGCTGCCTCGCCGTAGTTGTGTAGCGGGGCAAGCGGCGCCACCTCGAGGATCTTAGCCATGACCTCATCGTCGACGACCGCGGAATCGTCAAAGTACCAGCCACCCTGAACGATACGATGCCCAATGCCATCGATCGTAAAGTCGGTCTTCTCGAGCTCTTCGAGCACGCGTGCGATAGCCGAACGGTGATCCGGGAAGGGGGCCTCCTCGGTTTGCTTGGCGCCACCGTTCTCGGAGTGGCCAAAGATGCCCACGTCCGAACCGATACGTTCGCAGTTGCCCTTGGCGAAAACCTCGCGGGTATCGGTATCCAAAAGCTGATATTTAAGGCTTGAGCTACCGGCGTTGACAACAAGTACGTTCATGAGACTCCTTTGCAGTGCGATACGGTCGGCGCAGACCCCTTAAGGCGGCCGCATGTTAATAAGAAGTTATCATAACTTAATAAATAACTATCAGGCATATCGCCCAACGAGCACAAAAGAGGGGCCGAACGGCGCTCGGTCGTCCAGCCCCCCCTTTGCAATTACTTGCCGTTGACGATGCGCTCGACGTCGGAAGCGATCATGAACTCCTCGTCCGTGGGGATAACGAAAATCTTAACCTTGGAATCCTTGGCAGACAGGCACCATGCGCCGTCGCCACGCAGGGCGTTGCGGGCATGATCCATCTTGACGCCCATAAAGGCCAGGCGGTCGGCCACGCCGGCGCGGACGGCAGGAGCGTGCTCACCGATGCCGGCAGTGAAGACCAGGGTGTCCATACCGCACATGGAGGTGGCCATCTCGGCAGCCTTGGCGGCAATCTTGTAGACGAACATATCGAAGGCAAGCTGGGCCTCGGGGTCACCGGCAGCGGCGAGCTCCTCGACGTTGCGGCAGTCGTTGGTCTTGCCGCCGGTCACAGCCAAAAGGCCGGACTTCTTGTTCATCATCTCGTCGACCTCGTCGAAGGTGTAGCCGCCCTCGCGCTGCAGGTAGCAGACGGTGGCCGGGTCGATGGAGCCGCAGCGGGTGCCCATCATGACGCCGTCGAGCGGCGTCAAGCCCATGGTGGTGTCCATGCACTTGCCGTCCTCGATGGCGCACAGGGAAGCGCCGGAGCCGATATGGCACACGACGACCTTGCGGGCCTCGCCGTTGGTCATCTCGGCAACCTTCTTGGAGATGTAACGGTAGCTGGTGCCGTGGGCGCCGTACTTACGGATGTGCAGCTTGTCGCAGACGTCCTTGGGCAGGGCGTAAGTCTTGGCGACCTCGGGCATGTTGAAGTGGAAAGCGGTGTCGTAAACCGTAACGTTGGGCAGGTCGGGATACTGCTCCAGGCAGTACTCGATAACGTTGGCCTCGGGGTTGTTGTGCAGCGGGGCGAGCGGAGCGACCTCGCGGATCTTGGCGAGGACATCCTCGTCGACGAGGGAGGAATCGCCAAAGTACCAACCACCCTGAACGATACGGTGGCCGATACCCTCAATCTTGACGCCGTTGGCCTCGAGGTCCTTCAGGACAACCTCGATGGCGACCTTGTGGTCGGGGAACTCGATGTTCTCGGTCACCTTCTTGGAGCCGTTGGCAGCATGGGTGAAAGTGCCGCCGGTAAAGCAGACGCGCTCGCAGGAGCCCTTTGCGGACACCTTATGGGACTTGGTATCGATGACCTGATACTTAAGGGTCGAAGATCCTGCGTTGACGACCAGAACGTTCATGTGTCTCCCTACTAACAGGCGGTGTGGCGCCGCCAGGTTACATACGCTTTAATAATAAACCCAAACGCCCTCGCGCTCGGGTTTATTGCGTTGATATATAAGTTATCGGTGCCTAAATACTCATGTCCTCTGGCTTGTAAGACGAAATAACGCGGGGATATACACAAGGGAAGAAATCCCGAGCGCGACAAGCAATATGACTCGAATGCCCGCGATGCCGCTCAACGCAGCGTTGAACAGATAGAAAAGGATGGCACCCACCGCCACCATCTGGCTTTGAACCGAAATCAGTGAACAGCGCATCGAAGGATCGGCTGATTTTTGAAAAATTGAGTATTTAATTGGAGCAAATAACGAGTACGCGACCGTCTGCAGCACATAGAACACGGGCAGCAAATAAACCGGAGTTAAGGGAATCAAAAACAGAGCTGTCAGGAAAAGACGCACGATGCCGCAAATACGCGCAAAGCGGCCCTTGTCGACATGAGCAATCGCACAGGGCACAATAAGTCCCATGGAGGCCGAGGCAAGGAGCTGAACCGCAATGGTCACACCCGAAGCGACGGCATTCATTCCGCGACCCGCAAGCAGCAGTGAGAAAAAGTCTTCCAGGGCGACAAAAGCAAATGCCTGAGAACAGTCCATGATGAACGCTGAACGAAGAATGCCATTACCCGCAATAGCGGCACCGATCATCTTCGGGCTAATCCCATGTTCAGGTGTCGTCGCAGTGCCCCCTCTTCGCATCTCAGGAATGCAGACAACGACAACCAACGTCAACACCATTGCGATGATATCTGCCGAAAGACCAATGAGATATGCACCGACGGACGAAATGAAACCGCCCACGCAAGCGGAGATGGCATAAGAGGCATAGAAAACAAATCGCTCAACGACATTAAGTCTTACGAGCTGGTCCTGAGAGACGCTGTCAATGAAAATCGCTTCTATGGATCCGCTCACACATGCAACGGCAAAACCTTTAAGAGCGAACGCACCGATTAAAAGCAGGGGAGAACGGACGAGAAGCAGGGCGGCGTAGTATCCAAGCATTCCTGCGACGCCAACGAGACCGCTTGTCTTTCGTCCAAACCTATCAGCAATATAGCCAGTGGGAACTTCAAGGATGAACTTGCTCACTTGGTATGCAATCATCATGCTAGAAATCGCCACCATCGAGAATCCGACGAACTCAAGGTAGACAGTTAGAAAATACAAGATGGTGCTGAAGTTCGGCAGAAAAACGAACGTCATATAAAACAAAACCGTACGGTTTTTCATGCTCCGCCCTCCAAGAGTCAGCAATCTAAATCGGAATCTTGGAAAAGCATGAGGGCAAAGCTGTCAGCTATGTGTTACAAGGCGTCAATAATCACTTGACGTCTCGAAGCCAATTAATTTCACGAAGCAAGATGACGCAATAGGTGCAGAAAAACCGTCTGGTGTCGATCAGTCCAGGAATTTTGCCGATAGCAAAAGTAGATAGGCAAGGTTACATCACGCGAACCTTCAATGGAGCACTCACTCACTTCTGACCCATCCGATGCGAGAGAGGACCCAGACAAACTCAATATCAATCCCCCGGCTTGAAGAAACTCAGTCTGAGCCCTGTTTCCGTATTCAACATCACGGAAGCGAAAATTGACGAGCTGGGCTTCGGGACATTGATTGATTGCATTGAGACAGGGTGACAAATTAATGGGAACAGCGAGCCTGCCGCCCAGTAACTCGCGAATGGTCATGGCGCCCACAGATTGATGACCCGCTGGGCATGAAAGAACCTTGAGCTCCTTTTCACCCAAGTATTTCGAAGAAAGGACACTGTCCCTTGGTTCCTCAAATGAGATGGCCGCATCCGAAATACCAAGCACAAGTGATTCAAAGCATGTAGCCGTTGGCTGATGCCACACATCAAGGTGAATCTGAGGATGCGAGCGTTCAAACGAGTCATACCAGTTTTCGGCAAAAAGGCGCCCCCGCCCATGAAGGCAGGGGGCGTAAAGACGAAAGTGGCCATCGGGCGAAACGCCGTCGCTCCCCGATTGAGCGTACTTTTTGAGATCGTCGACTTGTGCCAGGATCACGCGTGCACGACGCGCAAATTCTCTGCCCGCCGAAGACAAAACAGCCTCCCCCGCCGATCGGTTGAGCAAAACAATCTGATACTCAGATTCCAACTTTTTGATTGCCGACGAAACAGCCTGCGGACTCACATGAACGGCGCGAGCTGCTTTGCGCACGCCGCCATAGTTCGCTACCGCTTGAAGGTATTCGAGTTGAGAAAGCTGCATAGATTACTCCAAAGGCAGCCAAGTCGACGGGCTACGCGCCCTCAGATGAGGTTCTCGCCCAGGTTTTTGCCGCCGAGGACGTGCATATGGAAGTGCATGACGGTCTGGCCGGCGTTGACACCCTTGTTGGAAATGACGCGGAAACCGTCCTCCAGTCCCTTGGCCTTGGCGACCTCCTGGATGGCGTGAGCCATGGCGCCCATGGTCTCGGCAGGCACGTTGTCGGCGATGTCGCTGTAGTGCTTCTTGGGGATCACGAGCGTGTGGACCGGCGCCTGCGGGTTGAGGTCGTCGAAGGCGATGACCTGGTCGTCCTCATAGACAACGGTCGAGGGGATCTCGTGGTTGGCAATTTTACAGAAGATGCAATCGCACATAGCTGGTTCCTTTCTTACAGACCAAGGTAATTATATTTGGTCGAGATGCTTAGAACGAAAGGTTATCATCGGTGTTGGCGGCCTCGCCGTCGGCGAGCACGTCGTTGCCGTCGACGTCCTTAAGGAGCACCGAGACCTTCTGCTCGGCATCGGACAGGCGGGTGCGCAGGCTTTTGAGGAGCTCGACGCCGCGGGTGTAGCTCTCGAGCGACTCCTCGAGCTCCATATCGCCCGACTCCAGGCTGCGGATGATGAGCTCCAGCTCCTGCGAGGCCTGCTTGTACGTAAGCTGCTCTACCGGGGTCTTCTCTGCCATATCTGTTTCCTTTCCTAAGGGTCTATCACTGCGAAACGCGGTCTACTCGACCGTATCGACCGTTGCTGCCACGTTGCCGTCTGCCATGCGCACGCGAATGGCGTCGCCAGGCTTAAAGGTCTTGGCACTCGTAGCCACACCATCATCGCTGTACGCGATGGAATAGCCGCGAGCAAGCACTTTGAGCGGCGACAGGGCATCGAGCGACGCTGCCGCACGGCTCAGGTCGGACGCTGGCCTGCTGAGCATCGTGCGCCCTTGATGCTCTAGGCGGGAACTCGCAAGCGTGAGCGCATGGCGCTTACCATCGAGCCCCGAGGTGCTTGTAATCAGACGCTCGGGCAAGCGCTCAAAGTTGGAGCGGAATGTCCCGACCGAGCGTACTATGGCGCCCGACAGGCGATCGGCAGTCAGCGCAAGCTCCGATTCGCGACGCTCGACCATAAATGTGGGGTCGTTGAGGCACGGGCGACACGCAGCGGCATCGAGCGCATCACCCAAGCGAGCCGTATAGGTATCCCAGGCACGGCGACCGCGCTGATCGAGCATCTCCAGGTCGACCTGGGCCGACCCAATCATCGATGCCATCGCGGCACCCAGACGCTGATGGCGCGCCTCGAGCACATCGGCCAACTCCGTCATAGCCGGCGCCACCGATTCTGCCGCCGCCGTGGGCGTGGAGGCGCGTCGGTCGCTCACCATGTCGCAAATCGAGGTATCGGGCTCATGGCCAATGCCGGTCACCACGGGCACAGGACAAGCCGCCACCGCGCGGGCAAGCTCCTCGTCATTAAAGGTCATGAGGTCCTCAAAGGAACCGCCGCCGCGCACCAGCAAAATACAGTCGGGCGCCGGCGTAATGGAAGCGGCGCGGCGCAAGCCCTCAATGAGCTCGGCCGGCGCACCCTCGCCTTGAACCTTGGCGCCCACGCAAACGAGCTCGACGAGCGGGTTGCGACGACGCAACGTGCGCTTGACGTCGTCGATTACGGCACCCGAAAGCGAGGTGACGACCGCCACGCAGGAGCAGAACACCGGGATGCGGCGCTTGCGCGCTTCGTCCATCAGGCCCTCGCGGCGTAGCTTTTCGGCCAGTTGCGCCACTTGTTGACGCAGCAGGCCCTCCCCCGCCAACGAAAACGAGCGGGCAACAAAGCTCATGCGGCCCGTGGCCTTATAGAGATTGAAGCTGCCCTTAAAGCTCACCTGCATGCCGTCGCGCAAATCGAAGGTGCGCTTGAGATAGGCGCCCTTCCAGATGATGCAGTCGACGGCGGCCGAGTCGTCTTTAATCTGGAAGTAGCAGTGGCCGCTTCGGGCGTTGGGACCACGGAAACCCGTGACCTCGCCCAGGACACTCAGCTGCGGAATGGCATCGAGCGCACCGGCGGCGATCTCTACCGCCTGGCTCACGCTGAGCTCCTTACGCTCCTGCTCGTCCGAACCGTCGAACTCGGCGGAAACGGCATTGCCGGTTAGATTCCAGCCTGCCACGCAGCCTCCTTTCGTCATCGTGCACAAGGGCTCCGGCCCTGCGCAAATTCAAGTCCAACACATAGTACAGCGCCGCGAGGACACGAATCCCCGCGGCGCCTGCCTGTCCCATTTGTTATCGGTTGGAGTTTCTGTTGTAGCGAGCCATAAGATAGAGCAGCTGAATAATCGAGGTGAGCGCAGCGGCAACATAGGTAAGCGCGGCGGCCGTCAGCACCTTCTTGGCACCGTTGACCTGCTTGGAACTCATGCCCGACTGCTCGATATACGCCACGGCGCGGCGGCTGGCGTCAATCTCGACCGGCAGCGTAACGAGCTGGAACAGCACGCTAAACGAGAAGAAGATCAGCGCGAGGGTCGTGAGTCCCGCGATGTTCATAAACAGGCCCAAGAGCAACACGATGGTCCAGGTGTTCTGGGTAAAGTTGACGACCGGCACGAGGGCGGTACGTACCTTCATCATGGCATAGCCGCTTTGACGCTGCGTGGCATGGCCTGCCTCGTGACAAGCGACAGCAACGCTTGCGACCGAGCCGCCCGAACGGTTGGAATCCGACAGATACAGGTTGTTGTCCTGCGGGTTGTAATGGTCAGTGAGCTCACCGGCGACACCCTTGATACCCACGGCATTGCAGCCGTTGGCGTCGAGCATGCGGCGAGCGACCCTGGCGCCCGTGTCGCCGTCCGAGCGAACCTTGGACCACGTCTTGTACGTCGAATTGATATAGCTCTGCGCGGCAAGGCCAAGCACCGTGCAGACAAGCACAACCAGCAGGTACAGCGGGTCGATACCAAAGCCGTATCCATAGTAATAGGGCATGCGAATTCCTCCGAATCGAGTTACACGTTGGAGGCATTCTACCCACTCAAGCGGCTAGGCTTCCTTACAGGAGCTCGATTTTGCCGTCCTTCACGGTGAGTCCCATATTGCCGGAAAGCAGATCGTCCAGGCGCGAACCCACAAGCTCAAAACGCCAGCCTTCGCGCAGGGGGCTTTGCTCAGGATGCTCGATGTAATCGGCCAGGTCATCGCGCGAGGCAATAACCGAGGTCGCCACGCCCGATCGTTCGGCAACCAGGCGAATAAGCGCATACATGAGGTCCGTCACGCTCTCCAGCTCCGGCGAGATCTGGTGATGCCCACGCACCATGAGCGGCAGACGATCGTGCGGGCAGCTTGCGCCACGCTTGATGGCCATGAGCGCACCGTCCACGTCGCGCTCCCCCAACTGGTCGGTACCGCGAATGCTACGGAACTCCTCAACGCGCACAGGATTGCGCTTAACGAGCGCAAGCAGCGTGTCGTCGGACATGACCCACTTGCGCGGGATGTTACGGCGCTCGGCGCGGTCCTCGCGCCAGGCGGCGAGCTCGCGCGCGATGCCCAACTGGTGACGGCTGCACGAATTGATGCGTTTGACCTTACGGAACGCCTCGTGGCGATCGGCGCGATAGTGCGACTCGTCAGCCAGCGGGCGCAGCTCGTCGAGCACCCAGTCCACACGGCCCAGCTCGCGCAGGCGGCTCATCATCTCGGTATAGGCGACGATCAGGTACTTGACGTCATCGATCGCATACTCAATCTGCTTATCGGTCAGCGGGCGACGCGACCAGTCGGTCAGCGACTCAGTCTTGGGCAATGAGACGCCGCAAAACGTCTGCACGAGCGCGCCATAGGAAATCTGCTGACGTTCGCCCAAAAAGGCGGCGGCCACCTGCGTGTCAAAAATCGGACGCGGCAACACGCCTACGGTATGAAGCATAACTTCCATGTCCTGCGAGCAAGCATGGAACACCTTGGTCACGCTCTCGTCAGCCATAAGCTCGGCCAGCGGCGACAGGTCGTCGATCACCAGAGGGTCGACCGCGACGCTCTCGGCAGGGGTGGCAATCTGAACCAAACACAGGCGCGGATGGAACGTGCGCTCGCGCAAAAACTCGGTATCGACGGCAATCGCGTCAAACTCACGGGCGCGCTGGCAAAAGTCGAGTAGAGCCTGATGTGTGGAAATGTACATATCAACCCATCGAATAAGGTTAGGCCCGAAAAACACGGGTAGGATAACGGCATTGTCTTACAACTATACTCGGTTAGTCACAGAACGGGAACGTAAGTATGCGCTGCCTTATCATCCACAACCCGGCATCGGGCCCCAGCTCAGATGAAATCTACGCATTCACGCACGCCCTCGCGCAGGGCGGCGACGAGGTCGTGATGCGTTTTATCGGCGACGGCATGGAACCCGAGGACGCCGTGGCAGACGTGCGCGAGTTTGATCGCGTGGTGATTTCGGGCGGCGACGGCACCGTCTCCAACGTTCTCGACCAGATGCGCGGATGCGGCGTCCCCACGCTCGTCTTCCCCTCCGGCACGGCCTGCCTGTTCTTCAACAACATCGGCAATGCCCCTGAGGCGGCGGCGCTCGCCAAGGCTTGCCGCGCCGGTCGCACGGTCAAAGTGGACATGGGCGAGCTCTTTTGGCTCGACGAGAACGGCAGAGAGAAGCGCCACGGCTTCATCATCATCGCCGGCTCGGGCTTCGACGCCGAGATCATGATGAAGGCCGCTCCCACCAAAAACGACATCGGCGAGATCGCCTACTTCCTCTCCGCTCTCGCCACGCCCAATCCCACGGTGGCGCACTTTACCATTGAGCACGACGGCATTGTCGAGGAGCTCGACGGCATCTGCTGCATGGCAGGCAATACCTCGGTCATCCAAAACGACATCAACCTGTTCCCCAGCTGCCGCATGAACGACGGCATGGTCGACATCGCGGTCATCGAGCCCGTAAAAACCGTCCAGCTCCTGCCCACCGTGATCACCGCCGCACTCGACCCCGCCGGCAAGGTACTCGGGCGCCCGCAGTTCAAGATCATCCAGACCAAGGAAGCCAAGATCACCTGCACGCCATCGCTGGGCATGCAGTTCGATGGCGAGATTATCTCCAGCAATTCGGGCGTCTTTGGTGCCCGCGCGCTTCCGCAATGCCTCGACCTCATCGTCGACGAATTCTCCCCGCTCGGAAAATAGGAGGACCCCATGAACGACAATCCCCTGCTCGGCTTTATCGTCATCGTTCTGGCCATGCTCGTCGGTTACGCCATCAACGTGATTCACCGCCGAAAGAAGTAGCCACCGCTCTTTCACAGCACGCGCAAACCCGGACCCCTCATCGGCATGACACAACGTGGCGGCGAGGGGTCCATCATTTTTTGCGACACTTTACTTAGCTACATCATTTGCTGGCGATATGCAGATTGAATTACCTAGTAAATGAGTACATTTAACCGTTCATCGCATTTTTCACTACGCTTATCGAGTAAAAATCTTTCATAAATGTATATTGTTTCGAATTCGTTACGCTTGGGGAGAGTATTTATTGGCTGAAGCCCTCTGGAGACAGAGGGCTTTCGCACGCTGGGAGGGAACATGAGTAAAACTCATCCCGTCAACGCGCTCAAGAAGCTTGGTATAGGCCTTGCATTTGGAGCTGCAACCATCATGTCCATGCCGACCTCTGCACTCGCTTGCACGCAGGTCTACATGGGCAAAAACCTTACGGCCGACGGCAACACGTACTACGGCCGTTCCGAGGACTATGGCCCGCGCTATCTTAAGCACTTTGGCATTGAGCCCTCTCACGGCCCGGGACATACGTACAGCTCGGACGAGTCTTCGTTCATGTACACCTCGACCAAGACCACGTATCGCTACACCTATGTACGCGACCATCCCTCCCAGTGGGACAACCGCTGGGATGCCTACTCTGAAGCAGGCATCAACGAGAAGGGCGTATCCTGCTCCGCCACGCTAAGCACCAGTATGAATGCAGATGCCGAGACAGCAGACCCCCTGACTAACACCGGCATCGGCGAGTACAACTACGCCAGCGTCATCCTGGGCGAGAGCGCCACGGCCCGCGAGGGCGTCGAGCTCCTCGGCAGCCTGATTGACGAGCAGGGCGTCTGCTCCAACGACCAGATCATCATCGCCGACAACAACGAGACCTGGCTGTTTGCCGCGCTTTCCGGTCACCAGTGGATCGGCATGAAGCTCGCCGACGACGTCGCCTCGATCAACCCCAACATCGGCAACCTCAACTACGATGTCGACCTCAACGACCCCGAGAACTGCCTGCACTCCGAGGGCATCGAGTCCATGCCTAAGGAGAAGGGCTTTGCCGAGTACACCGACGGCAAGTTCGACGTCGCCGCAACCTATGGCGAGACCATTCAGAATTCCGGTATGCACCAGTGGACCCGCTACGTCCAGGGCCGTAACTACTTTGGCAACGAGCTCCAGGAGGGCACCGACTACGAGATCGTCAAGGACGAGCGCGAAGAGGCTCGCGCCACGACCGGCGCCTTGGTCCACGAGATGCAGCCGCTGTTCTTCCAGCCCGGAAAGACAGACTGGACTACCTTTGAGATGATTCGCTCTCTCGGTAACCGTGGCGAGAATACCCCGGGCCTTAACGCCAACACTGACGGTGCCTATGCCATCGGCACCGAGCGCAACACCGAGATTCACGTCTTCCAGGTTCGCAACGGTCTTGATCCCCAGGTTGCAACAATCCAGTGGGAAATGCTCTCCCGCGCCGCGTACTCCGTCGCCATCCCCTTCTACTCCGCACTGCTCACCGAGGTTAGCCCGTATTTCAGCGACCAGACCGTCTCCTTCGACCACTGCAAAGAGACGGACGTCGTGTACAACGAGGAGCCCGAGAACTCAATCAACTACGTCCTCATGGACATCAGCTCGCTCTGCTTTGAGAACCCTGACACCCTTGGTATCAGTGTCCGTGCCTACCTCGATGCGCTCCAGAACGAGCTCATCGAGCAGAACAAGGAAGTTGACGCCGCCATGCTGGCCGAGACGACCCCCGAGGGCCGCACTGCCCTGGCCAACAAGGCCGGCAAGGCTGCTACCGAGAACACCTACGTCAAGTGCAAGGCCCTGCTCCAGGAGATGCGCGCCTATCAGAAGGCCGAAAACTTCGACCAGCCCTTCACCCCGAGCGACCTGAACACCGAGACCAACGGCCTCAAGGTGTCCATCACCTACGCCAAGGACGCTCTTGCCACCGACCCGGTAACCCCGGATCAGCCTGGCACCCCCGAGCAGCCTGGTACTCCTGAGCAGCCCGGTACCCCCGAGCAGCCCGCTAAGCCCGAGCAGCCCACCACCAAGCCCGAGAAGCCTGGCAAGTCGGACACCACGACCACGGTAACCACCAACAAGACGAACACCAAGGGCGGCCTGCCCACCACCGGTGATCGTTTTGATGGCCGCGTGGTGGCTGCATTCGCCATCGCTGGCGTTGCCGTCATCTCCGCGGGCGGTTACTTCCTCTACCGTCGCAATAAGGAGTAACGTCTTAGCTGAGCGGGCAAGGCAGCAATGGCGGCCTCGCCCGCTTAACCCGCCTTTTTGACCGACGGGAAACCCACCTGAAATCTTTTTAAAAAAGATTTCCCCGCACACACTTCGCTGTGCTATAGTGCAGCGCAACAGCAACTAGGTGCGACCGCGCCACGGCATCACGAAAGGAGCCACCAACATGAAGAACACGATGAAGTCTCTCAACAACTGGTGGTGGCGTGATGCGAATACGATCGGTCGACAGTGAGTCCCTCACGCCTGTTTTTGCGCTCTAGGTGATTGGAAGGCCTCCGGTTTCGACCGGGGGCCTTTTTCTATCTCGAGCCCGATCGCATTCGCATCACGCGCCTCCGCTTTTCTCTTGCAATCCCCTTCCGAAAGGATTTTCACCATGTCTCAGAACACCACCGCCACCCAGCCCCGCACCGTCCAGACCGCCGACCGTGGCAAACTCGATGTCCGCGCCCTCGTCCTGCTCGCCATCCTGCTCGCCGCCGGCTTCATCCTCAACTTCACCGTCGGCAAGGCAATCTCGGGCATCTCGGGCGGCATGATCAGCCCCGAGTTCATCATCTCGGCCTTCTGCCTCACCATCCTGGTCGTTCGCCCCAACATCGGCCAGGCGCTCGTCATTGGCCTCATCTCGGCTGCCGTGATCCAGATCACCACCACTTCGCCGTTCGTCGATTTTGCCGCCGAGGGCATCGCCGCCATGCTCATGGCCGGCATCGTCAACGCCGCCGGCAAGGACGGTCAGGTCAAGCCCGCCATCGCCATTGTCGCAACCTTCCTGACCACCTTTGTCTCCGGCGCCATCTTCATGGTCATCAAGATGGCCATGCTCGGCGTGGTCGGCGAGCTCGCCGCCGCCATGTTGCCCGTCGTCGCCATGACCGCCGTCTTTAACGCCATTCTGGTCGGCGCCCTCTACCTACCCATCCAGAAGGCCCTGAAGCTCAACTAACCCACAGTGCCCCATCGGTAAAGACTGTCCCAAACAACTAGCTCTTGGGGACGTTCTTAAACGACTAGTCATTAAAGAACGTCCCCGATGACTATGAAAGGTATCCATGGAAACGATCATCAACGTCGACGATGTCTCGTTCTCCTATGGCACGCAGACCGAGCAGGCGCTCAGCCACATCTCGCTCAGCGTGAACAAGGGAGATTTCATCGGCATCATCGGGCCCTCGGGCGCCGGCAAGTCCACGCTTGCCGCCTGCCTGTCGGGTGCCGTGCCCCACCACTACACCGGCACGTTCTTTGGGTCCGTCATGGTTGACGGCCACGACACCTGCGAAGCCTCGCTCACCGACGTGTCGCAAATCGTCGGCAGCGTGCTGCAGGATATCGACACGCAGATGGTCGCCTCGGTCGTCGAGGACGAGATGCTCTTTGGCCTCGAGAACTTTGGCGTTCCCCACGACCAGATCGAGCAGCGCGTGAGCGAAACGCTCGAGACCGTCGGCATCAGCGACCTGCGCGACCGCGAGATCGCCACCCTTTCGGGCGGACAGAAGCAAAAGGTAGCCATCGCCGCCATCCTCGCCATGCGTCCGCGCGTCTTGGTTCTCGACGAGCCCACCGCGGCACTCGACCCCGCCAGCTCCACGTTGGTCTTCGAGACGCTGCGTGAGGCAAACCGCACACTTGGAATCACCATCGTCGTCGTTGAGCAAAAGGTCGCCCTGCTCTCGGAGTACTGCAACCGCGTGCTCGTGCTCAACCATGGCGAAATCGCGCTGCAGGGCGAACCACACGAGGTCTTCGCGCATACCGACGAGCTCCGTGCCATCGGCGTCGACTGCCCTCGCGTCACGCGTATCTTCAATAGCCTCGAGGCCGATGGCCTGGTAAGCGGTACCCCTTGCTTGGATGTCGATGAGGCCGAGCGCCTGATTTCGGGCATTGTCGACCCCGCACACGCAAGCAGCGACATTCAGGCACCCGCCGGCTCACCGCACGCACCGTCGTTGCGCCCTCATGCCAAGGACGCCGAACCCGTACTCACCTTCGACCATGTTGAGTTTGCCTATCCCAATGGCGGCGCCGCCGTACACGACCTCAACCTGACGCTCTATCCCGGCGAGCTCGTGGGCATCGTCGGCCAAAACGGTGCCGGCAAGACCACGCTCACCAAGCTGCTCACAGGCCTGCTCAAGCCCGCCTCGGGCAGCGTGCGCGTCACGGGACTGGATACCGCGGCCGTTCCCACGAGCCGCATCGCCCGCGAAGTCGCAACGCTCTTCCAAAACCCCGACCGCCAGATCTGCAAGGATACCGTACTCGACGAGGTCGCTTTTGGCCTGGAGCTTGCCGGCATCGACCGTGCCGAGGCTCTGCGTCGTGCTCAACTCGTTATCGACCGCTTTGGCCTGCCTGCCGATGAGGCACCTTTCTCACTTTCGCGCGGCCAGCGACAAATGGTGGCGCTTGCCTCCGTCGTAGTGGTTGAGCCCAAGATCGTCGTGCTCGACGAGCCCACGAGCGGCCTTGATTACCGCGAGTGCATGACCGTCATGGAAACGGTGCGCACCATGGCCGAGCGCGGCTGCGCCGTTATCATGGTCTGCCACGATATGGAAGTTGTTTCCGACTTTGCCGAGCGCATCGTCGTCATGGCAAACGGTCACATCCTCGACCGCGGCCGCACGCACGAGCTATTCTCGAACATCGATCTCATGCGGCGTGCCTATGTTGAGCCGCCCCAGGTTATTGAACTCTCGCGCCGTCTGGCATCTTCCGTCTCGCCCGCTTTTGCGCAGGTGAGCGAGGTCACCGATATCGTTCGCATTACCAAGGAGATGGTCCGCCGTGGTTAACGTCATCGACTACATGCCGGGCGATACGCTGCTGCATCGCCTGAACCCCGTCGTCAAACTGGGCCTCGCCGCCGCCATCATCGTCGGCATCTTCTTGTCCGACACCTACGTGGCGCTGCTGGGCTTTTTGGCACTCACCCTTGCGCTGGGTGCCTATGCCGGTGTCGTCGACCGTCTGCTCTCGCTGCTCAAGTTGCTGATTCCGCTCGCGCTTATCATGCTGGTGCTCCAGCTTGCCTTTATGCGCGATGGCAACGTTGTGTGGGGCTTTATCACCGACACGGGCCTCATCACAGGATCGAAGGCCTGTCTGCGCCTGCTGGGTGTGGCGTTACCGCTCATCCCCATGCTCATGGTGACCAAGCTCAACGACCTTGCCAACGCCTGCGTCGAGGTGCTGCACGTACCGTATCGCTATGCCTTCACCTTTACCACGGCGCTGCGCTTTGTGCCGGTGTTTGGTCAGGAGATGAACGCCATCATGGAAGCGCAGACCGCGCGCGGCGTCGAGTACGACACCAAGAACCCTATCAAGAAGCTTAAGCTCATGCTGCCACTGTGTGTGCCGCTGCTCATCTCGAGCGTGGGCAAGACCGATGCCACGGCCTTGGCGGCAGAACAGCGCGGCTTCTATCTGCGCACGCGCGCCAGCTCGTACAAGCGCTACCCCATCAAGGGCCTGGACATCGCCGTACTCATCGTCAGCATCGCCCTCATCGCCATCGGCTTCCTGTTCTAGTTCGCCACCGACAGCAACCGCCCAACGCAAAAGGCCTCGGCTCGCACCAAACGAGCCGAGGCCTTTATTGTTTCACCAGATAAAACCTACCAAAATTAACCTGTCCCTTTTTGACGGGTCGGAAGCTAGAGGCGGTAGGGGACGCCGCTGCGGATGATGGATTCGCGCACCAGGACATCCATAGCATCGAGGGTGATCTCGGGCATCTCTCGATACTTCTGCAGCACCGATAGCTCGGTGCAGGCCAGAATGACACGGTCGCAGCCGCTACGGGCGAACTCCCACATCACACGGTCGAACTTATCCATATCGGGCTCACGTCCGGCTTTCACATCATCGTAGATAAGCGACATCACATCGTTCTGACGTTTCTCGCCGGGATAGACGACCTCAACACCCGCAGCCTCGCATTCGCGGCCGTAGACGCCCGCGCCCACGGTTCCGTCGGTGCCCATGATGCCAATCTTGCGCACCGGCTCGGCCGGCATACTCAGGTTGGGGTCGAACTCGCACTCCCCCATCACCGCACCCGCAAGGGCATAGCGCACCGACTCACGCGGCATGTGGATAATCGGCACCTTCGTAAACGACTGGATCTGGTCGTAGAAGTAGTGTGACGTGTTGCAGGGAATGGCAATGTGCGCACAGCCCAGCGACTCGAGTGCCTGGGCACACTCTTTCATGGTCGCCAGCAGCTTGGCGTGCTCGCCAGTCTTAATGGCCAGCGTGCGGTCGGGCATGGTCGACTTGGAGAGCACCACCATGTCGATATGATCCTGATCGCAGGCAGCAGCCGTATGACGCACTACCTGGTCGTAGTAATACGACGTGGCCTCGGCGCCCATGCCGCCGATAACTCCCAGCTTTTCCATCGCCGCCTCCTTGGTGACGCTTGCGCAATTGCGCGTATCATACCCGCGCCCGCCCGATGTAAACCGGACGGGCGCCGCACTCATCTACTTGTAATACGTCTTGAACAGCTTAAAGTGGCGCAGCTTGGTGTGCCACATGCGCAGCCAGCGGTTAAAGACAAAGTCGCCCTTCATAAACGAAGGGTCGGCGCCCTTGCCTTCCTTGTCCAGGCGATGCACCTTAGCGCGCAGCTCGGGATCCTTGACGTACTTGTCGACGACGCCCATGGGGACGACCATCCACAGCGCCTCGTCCTGCGCCGTCACAAACTCCGGCTCAAACGGGCGGTTGAACACATACTCGTCCACCACATACTTGGCAACGTTAAAGCCGCTGTTAGTGACGTAGTAGTTGCTGCGACCTTGGCGCGTGTTGAAATCGAAGAACTTAAACGAGCCGTCGCGCTCGTCGTACTTAACGTCAAAGTTGGAATAGCCCACAAAGTGAAGGTCCTCGAGCAACTTGCGCACGCCGCCCATGAGCTCGTCATTGGGCTCGGTGATGATACAGGCGTGGTTGCCGACACCGTGAGGCTGATGCTCCTCGAGCAGCACGTGACCCAGGCACATCATGCGCACCTTGCCGTTGCGGTCGGAATAACTGGTGAGCACGCGCATGTACTCGTCATTGCCGGGCACGCGATCCTGCAAGATCAGGTCGTCGGTGTAGCCGCTGGCATACGAGTCGCGAATGACCTGTTCCAGCTCGGCACGGTCGGCAATCTCATAGGCCTTTTTCTGGCCCTCGAACTCGTGCTGCCACCACATGATGCCGTCAGAAGGCTTCAGAATCATCGGGTAGGGAAAATCGATCTGGTCGAGCACTTCGGCAGGCGCCTCGCCTTGGGCGTTCAGCATCGCCATGGTGAAGGTAAAGGTATGCGGATAGGGCACGCCATGCTTCTCGCACAGCTCGTAGAAGATCTCCTTCTTCTGACACTGCTCAAGCATGCTATAGGGAGCGTAAGGCGCGACGATGTTATCCGCCAACTCATGGGCATCCTTGGCCTGAGCCACGAGGGCAACATAGTTATCGCCACAGCCCACAAGGACAATCGTCTTATCGGCATGCGCTTGGGCAATGCCGTTGACGGTCCTGAGCATCACGGGCATGGTATCGATATCCACGTTGGGCGTGTAGTCGATAATCTGGCTGCGGTACGCGGGACCCGTCTGGTACTTGCCAAAGACCAGGCTCTTGACCTGGTACTCCTCGTAGAAGGCGCGCGCCACCGAATAGGCGTTGATGTCGCCACCGAGCAGCACGGGAATGAACTCGCGCTCTGTAAACTGCAATGCCATGGAAACTTCCTATCATGAACTGCCCACACAACGGGCGGTCTTTGCGCAACTGATTTATTCTAGCGTGCCAAGCCGCCGGCGCCCAAAGCTCCACCGTATCTATGGCAATCGACGCAATCGTCCAGCACGAAGACGGCGCTCACCGTTGTATGACAATGGGCAATGAACCTACCATTGTTGTAGGATTCAGCGTATTGACATCCTCGAACGAAAGGCGCGCACGTGTCCCAAGACCATCCGACCGATAATCCTATCCTCAATGCCACGAAGCGCGAGCTGGCGGAACGCGCACAAACGGCCGTTCCCCTACGCACGGCAAACGATGCCTACGACAGGCCCGCCCGCATCGTCTCAATCAACACGTCGGCGCACAAGGGCACACGCAAGTCGCCCGTCGCGGATGGACACGACACCGTTATAGAACAATTTGGCCTCGCCTCCGACGCACACGCCGGGCATCGGCACCGTCAGGTTTCCTTTTTGGCCGCAGAGTCCATCCAGACGGCGCAGGCCCGCGGACTCGATGTGCGCAAGGGTGACTTTGGGGAGAACTTCACCACGCAAGGCATCAATCTACTCTCGCTCCCCATGGGCACGCAGCTCAAGCTTGGCAGCGAGGTGCTTGTCGAAATCAGCCAAATCGGCAAGGTCTGCCACACACGCTGTGCCATCTACTATCTCGCCGGCGACTGCATCTTTCCCCACGAGGGCGTTTTTGGCGTGGTACTAAAGGGCGGAGAGGTCCATATCGGCGACGACATCCAGGTGGTCAAGCTCGGCGACGGCACCTGTTCGTTCACCCCTGCCGAGGCCCTCGAAGAGATTGAGCAGGCTCGTCAGGAGGGCACGCTGTAGTTGTAAAACCCCATGTTGAGATAGCTTTTACATCCCAAAACTCCTCTCAAACAGGGTTCTGTAACGTTAAAGTTGAACTCTATGGTTTCTCAACAATTCATCATAACTGCAGGTCAAAGCCAAAGCCTCAAGTTCAACTTGACCCTTTGGAACCTTTAAGGTTCAAGTTGAGGTCGAAAGCAGTAGTAGAATACCGTTCGAACCATAACCTACGATTGATTGCAGAGGGACTGGATGCAGCATTCGAATCATCGCGCCGCAGCGCTCATTGCGTCGAAGCCGGCTCGTATCATCACGAGCGCCGCGCTCGCCGTTGCGCTGACGGCCACGCCGATGCTCTCCCCCGTTGCGGCGTATGCCGCCTCGCAGGCAACGCAGGACCAGCTTTCCGCAGCGCAGCAGAAGATCGAAGCCGCCACGAGCGCCTACAACGACGCCCGCACCAAACTCGATGACCTGCAAAAGCAGATTGACTCCAATGAGGCAAGCATCGAGGAAATCGAGGCTAAGCTTCCCGAGCAGCAGGCCAAGGCAAGCTCCGCCATGCGCGATCTGTACAAGTATCAGAAGGGCACCAACCCCATCGTGAGCTTCCTGGTCAACGCGCAGAGCCTGGGTGAGTTCATCACGACCTGCAAATACACCAACCAGATCACGAGCTCGAGCGTCGACGAGATCGAACAGCTCAATAACATGCAAACCGAACTCGAGCAGAACAAGGCTGAGCTCCAGCAGGCCAAGTCTCAGCTTGAGGCAGAGCAGAAAAACGCCGAGGATGCGTTGGCTCAGGCCCAGCAGCTCCGCAGCGAGGCGCAGGCAAAAGCCGAGCAGGAAAATGCCGCCGAGCTTGCCAAGCTTGAGGCCGATAAGGCCGCCGCCGCCGAGAAGCTCTCGGGCGAGGGCGTAAGCGGCAGCAATTCCAGCAGCCAGGCCACCAACACCAACACCACCATCGACACCACGGTGAACAACGCCAATACCGGTAGCTCCGATTACGATTCGTTCATCAATGAGTGGACGAGCCGCATCGACAATTATCTCGCCGGCTCCCCCATGGCAGGCCAGGGCTATAACTTTGCCGTCGCCGCTTGGAATACCGGTGTCGACCCCCGTTGGTCCCCCGCCATCGCCTGCATCGAGAGCACCAAGGGTGCTTATTGCGCCAATTCTTACAACGCCTGGGGCTGGAGTGCCCGTGGCGGCGGTTGGCGCAGCTTTGGCAGCTGGAGCGAGGGCATCTCCGCTCACGTTGCCTATCTGGGCGCCAACTACGGCTCCACCCTTACCCCGGCAGCGGCCAAAAAGTACTGCCCGCCCACGTGGCAGGACTGGTACAACAAAGTCGCCGCTCAGATGAACCGCATCTAAGCGCAACTGCAAAGGGCCCCAATGGGGCCCTTTTCTTTTAGGTAGCGGAGGTATCGACGACGCCGGTCGCATTGGCAACCGCGACTATGACGATCATGCATAGGAGCAGCACACCCAATGCCTTGAGCCAGAGTTTCGCGAGTTTCTTGCCGCGATAGCTGTCGAGCAGTGCGAATCGCCGACGAAGACGGCGCTTATCGAGCAGCACAAAATGCATAAGCACCATAAGGCCATCAACAAAGAAAAAATACTCGATTATGAGAAACCACGTCGGGTAGCTTTGGTTTGCTCCCGTGGGGTGAAAGACGGCAAAGTGACTTCCGGCAAAGAACACAAGTAGGGAGAAGCAGACAAGCGTATTCCAAATGCGCCCCAGAGACTCCGGAACGCGAGAGAGCAGACCGCATGCAGCGGAGGCGGCAGGCCTAGGAAGCCCTGCGGGGTTCTGGAGCCCTTGGAGCATCAACACCGTCTCCGAGGCCGGAGTACGGACAGGCGCAGGCGCAGGAGGCCGCACGGGGCGGCTCAGATCGTATGCCGCGCGCGTCGCCCGTCCCAATGCCTCCGCACTCGCAAAACGCTTGGCCGGGTCGAGCGCCATCGACATGCAGACGGCATCGGCAAGTGGAGTGGGAATGCCACGCGCCTCGCATTGCTCGCGCATGTCGAGCCCTGGTTTAGGGTCGACTCCCGTCAAGCAGAAGAACAACAGGGCGCCAAGTGCGTAGACGTCGCTGCGCACGCTCGTCTGCCCAAACCCATACTGCTCGGGCGGCGCATAGGGCCGCGTGCCAAACTTGACGGTGTCGGCATCGGCACCATCGCGCCATACGCGCGCAATCCCCAAGTCGATAATCACCAGCGACGAAAACGTCAGGCCGTCATCAGACGTATAGTTGGCACCCGTCACGATGATATTCGACGGCTTGAGGTCGCGATGGATCACCGGCGCCGACGTCTCCCCCGCCATTGCAAAACCGGCGTGGAGCTCGCCCACGGCATCGCATAGGGCAGGATACAATTCACGTGCATAATCGGGGGTGGCTCCCAGACGGTCCACCAGCGCCCCGAGCGTCTCCCCTTCGATGTATTCCATAACCACGTTGAGCTCGTCGCCCACACGACGACAATCGACGATTCTGGGCAGGTGCTCAAAACGCCTGCCTGCCCGCTGAGAGGCAAACAGACGCTCGTATGCCCCGCCGATTTGAGCCGAAGCATCGATGCGTTTACGGACAAAGGGGCCGAGCGAACCACCGCCGGTTCCTTCAAAGTACACGAGCTCGGTTGTTTCAACGGACGAGCGCTTAAGTACACGCTCCACGCGATAGCTGTCGTCGCGACCGAGCGACGCCAGGTGCTCGGCAAGCGCTGCGGTCAGCTCGTCATCGGAATATGTTGTGGTCTGAGTATCCATAGCCTCCATCATAGCGCAGGGCGCAGACACCCCATGGCATCCGCGCCCCGTTCGCTTGCATCGTTGTTCGGCAGCCCCGCCGGCTCAGATATCAGCCGCTAACTCACCGTCTCCTCACCAAAGCGATACAGCTCCTCGTTAACCTTTTGGAGGCTACACCCGCGATCGATGCAAAAGATGATAATCGCATCACGGCGATCCTTGCAGTTAAGGACGCTTACCCCGGCAGCCGTCAGCGCACGGTTGGTCTCCTTGAGCGTCAGCGCCATCGCAAAGGCAATCTGCAGCACCTTATTGCGACTCGGGTGACGCGCACCGGTAAAGATCTGATAGCCAAAGGTCTCATTGAGATCGGCCATACGAACCACGCGCGAGCGCTCCAAGCCCTTTTCCTGCAGCAGCTGCTTCAGGTAGTCCGAAAGCGACGGGGCGGCAAAGTCGTGCTCCCTGATATAGCCATCGATGTTCGGCGCATCGAGAAGCTCATTGAGCAACTCCTCAGTCAGCTTTTTATCGGGCATACGACTTCACCTCCCCCAGTGCATGCAACATGCTAGAAACCGCTTACGTCCGAACGCTCCCAGCTAGCAACCTGGTCGGGAGACACCGTACCCAGCGCCTCGAACTTCCAGGAGCCGCCCGCCTTCAGATGATTGGTGTTTGCAAGAGCCGTTCCAACCTGGTTGCCATCGGCATCATACAGAACATACTCAATCTGAATGTAGCTCTTTTCCTTGTCCGTGTTATTGGTCAGCGTGCCCGTGATCTTATAGGCAAACTGATTGGAGGTGTCTTCAGCCTCATCAGCAATGGTATACGGTTCTTGCGGTTCTTTTTGCTCCTCAGCCTGCTGTGTCGCCTCGACAGGTTTTGCCGAATCGCTCGCAGACGAATCGGTTGAATTGCCACCCATAGAACCCACGGCACCGACGATAACCAGCACCACGATGACGCCTAGGACAATCTTGCCGATCGGCTTCTTTCCCTCTTTTGCCATTATTCATCCTTCCTACGATCCGGCTACCGTGCCGGCACACAGCACATCGTAGAAAGGATTGAACTTGAATTCATTAGCTGAGGGCTAAGGTTGCGGTAAACGGCCAATGCAGCTATCCAGACGCCGAGCAAACGCACTTTGCGTGACCGTCTGCTGGCAGCGCATCAACCCACCGTGACGGATTTCCCGGTAAAGGCACTGATCATCATTAGGACAAAGAACACCAGGTAGCTGATGCTCAATAGGTACGCAATGATCAGGAAGACGACCCAGCCGACATTGGTCTTACCGTCGGCGCGGCGCCGCTCGCGAGAACGGCACAGCCAGACCGTCACGCCGATGGCGGTGATAAACAGTACGAGTGCCGCCGCAGCCAGCCCAGCAAACACAAACATCACGCCAATGCTCACAGCGATGACCGGAAGCAGCAGCAAACCGCATCCGCATCCACCCGGACTATATACGGCAGACTGTCGGCGTCGTTCCATCGTCACTCCAAGCCAAGCAATCGTTTGTAGACATCGAGGCCTTTGAGTAGGATTTCCTCGTCAAAGAGCATGGTATCAGTGTGAAGGGCGCTCGTGGCATAGGCGGGGCAGCCATCCGAATCGATCGGATTATCTTGTCCCTCCGGCACGCCCGTACCCAGGAGGAAGAACACGCCTGGCAGATGGCGCTGATAGAAAGCGAAGTCCTCGGCAATCAGCAAAGGCTCATCCACGAGTTGCAGCTCGGACAAGACAGGCGCAATGTGGGCGAACAGCTCGGGGTCGTTATCGACCGGCGGATAGCCCTCGGCAAAATCGAGGTCATATGTGCAGCCCGTTGCGACGCAGGCATCGTCCAGCACGCGGCGCACGCCCTCGCGCGCGCGGTCGAACATGTCGTCCGTAAACACACGTAGGCTGCCGGCAACATGGGCCTCCCCCGCCACCGCATTGCAGACGGTGCCGGCCTGCAGCAGGCCGAACTTACCAATGCAGGGCTCGTCGACACCCAACTCGTCCATGAGCTCGCGCTCGGAAACCAAGAACTTGGCAGCCGCCAGCGCCGCATCGTGCGACTCCTCGACCGGAACGCCATAGGTCTTAGCGATATGGATGCTCGTGCCATGGATATGAATGTGTGTCTCACTCGAACGCGCCAGCAACGGACCGGAGCAGCTCGCCAACGTGTTCGCAGGCAGGTCGGGCCATACGTGGAACCCGAAGATGCGGTCCGCCCCGTAGCGCTCAAACACCCCACTCTCACAAACCGTCTTGGCGCCACCGGTCGTCTCCTCGGCAGGCTGGAACACAAAGAGCACGTTGCGCTTGATGGCACCCGGCTGCTCGCGAATCGTACGGTCAACGTAGGTTGCCGCAGCAAGTGCCATAGCCATGTGCCCATCGTGCCCGCAGGCGTGCATCTTGCCGGGATGCGTCGAGGCAAAGGCCGCGCCCGTTGCCTCCGCGATGGGCAGGGCGTCCATGTCGGCGCGAATCGCCGTGGCATGCACGGCACCAACGCCAGCGTCGAAGAAAGCGCAGACGCAGCTGGGGCACGGATGGGTCACCTCACAAGCGAGCGGCGCCAACACGCCCTCGATATAGGCGATCGTCTGCGGAAGATCGAAATCGAGCTCCGGAATGCGATGAAGATCGCGGCGATAGCGACGGAGTTCTTGGAGCTCGGTCATAGAGAATCCCTTCGTGAGGCACACCTGTTGCAACTTATTGTGATACAGGATTGTGGCACACATGTTTCCAGCATATCCCTGCATTTTTTAAACGTTATATACGAATACTCTTGTTTGGTAAAGTGCAACGTGGTAGGGTCGTTACCACTTGATAGAGGCGCGGGCACGAAGAGCCGCGGGCGAGCCGGCAGGCTTTGACCCCGCGGGGAGGCGAAACCCGCCGAACTGGGTTTTTCGGGCACGAACAGCCTGGTGGGCCTGCGGGAAACACCCGCAGGACTGTCTGCAGCAATGCGGGAGCGCTATCCGGACATTGGGTCCACGCTATGCGGATTCGATGCGCAGATGGCGCCGTCTGGATAGCGAGGTTTACGGGACATGGCATTGACCCCCAACGAAGCATATGCGGCTAAGCAGCCGTTTGTGGACAAGGAGACGCTCGAGCATATCGTCGAGCAGTTCCCCACGCCATTTCATCTATACGACGAGGCGGGCATCCGCCGCAACATGCAAGAAGTGCGCGACGCCTTTGCATGGAACCCGGGCTTTAAGGAATACTTTGCCGTCAAGGCCAACCCCAACCCGGCGCTCATCTCCATTCTCAACGAATACGGCTGCGGCTGCGATTGCTCGAGCTATACCGAGCTCATGATCGCCCGCTCGCTGGGCATCACGGGACACGACATCATGTTCTCGTCCAACGACACGCCGGCGGCGGACTTTGAGCTCGCCGACAAGCTGGGTGCCATCGTCAACTTTGACGACATCAGCCACATCGAGTTCTTTGAGCACGTTGCGGGGCCCATCCCCAAGACGGTCAGCTGCCGCTTTAATCCGGGTGGCCTGTTCCAGCTCTCCAACGGCATCATGGACAACCCGGGCGACTCCAAGTACGGCATGACCACCGAGCAGCTCTTCGAGGCCTTTCGCACGCTCAAGGCCAAGGGTGCCGAGGACTTTGGTATCCACGCATTCCTTGCCAGCAACACCGTCACCAACGACTACTACCCCAAGCTTGCGCGCATCCTCTTTGAGCTTGCCGTGCGCCTGGAGCGCGAGACCGGCGCACACGTCGCCTTCATCAATCTGTCCGGCGGCGTCGGCATCCCCTATCTGCCCGAGCAGCAGGCCAACGACATTCACGCCATCGGCGAGGGGGTGCACGCGGCATACGACGAGATCCTGGTTCCTGCCGGCATGGGCGATGTGGCCATCTGCACCGAGATGGGCCGCTTTATGATGGGCCCCTACGGCTGCCTGGTCACCAAGGCCATCCACGAGAAGCAGATCTACAAGGACTATATCGGTGTCGACGCAAGCGCCGTCGATCTGATCCGCCCTGCCATGTATGGCGCTTACCACCACATCACGGTGATGGGTCAGCCGGGTGGCGCCGACAAGACCGCAGCACCCGTTACGGACACCTACGACATCACGGGCAACCTATGCGAGAACAATGACAAGTTCGCCATTGATCGCGAGTTGCCGCATATCGACATGGGCGACCTGCTCGTGATCCACGATACCGGCGCGCATGGCTACTCCATGGGCTACAACTACAACGGCCGTCTGCGCTCCGCCGAGGTGCTGCTGCGCCCCGATGGCTCGGCCGACCTCATCCGCCGTGCTGAGCGCCCGGGCGATTACTTTGCCACGCTCGACGTGCTGCCGAGCGGCCGAGAGCTGCTGGCCAAGTCGCGCGCCGAAAGTGCCCGCCGTCGCGCCCAGGACGAGCGTCTGGCCGTCGCCGCTCAGTGGAACAAACGCATCCAGATCGCGGAAGCGAAGGAGAAGAACATGGATATCCGCAACCTCGAGGGTTCGATCGTCGCCCTCGTCACGCCGTTTAAAAAGGACGGAAGCGTCGACTTTGACGCGCTCGAGCGCCTTATCGATTTCCACCTGCAAAACGGTACCGACGCCATCCTCACCCTGGGCACCACCGGCGAGAGCGCCACGATGACTGACGATGAGGACAACTCCGTTGTCGCCGCGGTGGTCAAGCAGGTTGCAGGCCGTGTCCCCGTCATCGCCGGCTCGGGCTCCAACTCCACGCAGACCATGCTCACCAAGTCGCTCACCTATCAGGGCCTGGGCGCCGACGGCCTGCTGCTCATTACCCCCTACTACAACAAGTCCAACGAAGAGGGCATCTACCAGCACTTTAAGACCGTTGCCGATGCCGTAGATATCCCCTGCATCCTGTACAACATCCCCGGCCGCTGCGGCTGCGGCATCAGCGAGCGCAATGTGGAGCGCTTGGCCGCGCACCCCAACATCATGGGTATTAAGGAAGCCTCGGGCAACGTCGCCTACGCGGCCAAGATCGCCCACCTGCTGTCCGACGACTTCCGCATGTACTCGGGCGAGGACGCCCTCACCGTGCCGCTCATGAGCCTGGGTGCCTCGGGCACCATCAGCGTGTGGGCCGATGTTCAGCCGCAGCTCGTGCACGACATGTGCCGCGCCTATCTGGACGGTGACGTGGAGCGCGCCCGCGATATCCAGATCGCCGGTCAGCCGCTCATCAACGCCCTCTTTAGCGAGGTCAACCCCATCCCTGTTAAGGAAGCGCTCGCACAGATGGGTATGATCGAGGCAAACTACCGCATGCCGCTGTGCCCCATGGCCAACGACACGCGCGCTGCACTTACCGATGCTCTGAAGGGAGCTGGTCTGCTTGATTAAGACCGTCATTATGGGAACGGGCCGTATGGGCTCGCTCATCCGCACCACCGCCGAGGGCGTTGTCGACGCCGCCGGTCAGCCCGTTTTTGATATCGTCGCCCAGATCGGCTTCGACTTGTCCGAGCTCGAGAGTGCCCCGGCAGCCGACGTCATCATCGACTTCTCGAACGTCGTGACCTTCGATGCCGTCGTCGCCTATGTCGAGCGTACAGGCGCCGCGTTGGTCTCGGGCACCACGGGCTACACACCAGAGCAGATGGATCGCCTGCGCGAGCTGGGTCAGAACGCCCGCGTCATGCACTCCGGCAATTACTCCATCGGTATCGCAGCCCTGCGTCATCTGGTAGCACAGGCCACACGCGAGCTGCCCGGCTTTGACTGCGAAATCGTCGAGACGCACCATAACCAAAAGGTCGACGCCCCCAGCGGCACTGCCAAGTTGCTGCTCGATGCCGTCGTCGAAGCCGAGCCCGAGGCGGGCTACCACCCCGTCTATGGCCGCGAGGGCATGTGCGGAGCGCGCGACCCCAAGGAGATCGGCATGCACTCGCTGCGCGGTGGCACTGTCGCCGGCGTGCACGAAGTGAGTTTCTTTGGCCAGGACGAGGAAGTCACGCTCACGCATCGCGCCACGAGCCGTCAGATCTTCGTCAACGGCGCCCTGGCAGCCGCGCAGAAGCTCGTCACCCGCGAGCACGGCTTCTATACGTTCGACCAGGTCATGTTTGCCTAACCAGGTATCAACCGGATCCACCCAAAGGAGAGACAGCAAATGAGCAATGCAGCCGATATGGATGCACAGGAGATTATCAACTACATCGCCACCGCGCCCAAAAAAACGCCCGTCAAACTGTACGTGCGCGAAAAGCCGGGCATGAAGGTTGCCTGGGGCGACGCACACGTCTACGGCGGTCGTCGTGGCAAGACTGTCTTTGGCGACTGGGACGAGCTCAAAGCCATCCTTGATGCCAATGCCGATTCCATCGATTACTACGATGTGGAGAACGACTGCCGCAACTCCGCCGTGCCCATGCTCGACCTCAAGGGCATCAACGCCCGCATCGAGCCGGGCGCGATCATCCGCGACCGCGTCGAGATCGGCGACCGCGCCGTCATCATGATGGGTGCCATCATCAATATCGGCTCCGTTATCGGTGAGGGCTCCATGATCGACATGGGCGCCGTGCTGGGCGGCCGCGCCACAGTGGGCAAGAACTGCCACATCGGCGCTGGAACCGTGTTGGCAGGCGTCGTTGAACCCGCAAGCGCCACGCCCGTCATCATCGAGGACGATGTCATGATCGGCGCCAACGCCGTGGTCCTGGAAGGCGTGCACGTAGGCAAGGGCGCTGTCGTTGCCGCCGGCGCCGTGTGCGTCGAGGACGTCCCCGCTGGTGCCGTCGTGGCCGGTGTCCCCGCCCGCGTCATCAAGATGCGCGACGAGAAGACCGACAGCAAGACCGGCCTCGAGGAAGGCCTGCGCCAGCTGTAGGGTTGCGCGGGTTTACCAACCCGCGCAACAGCTCGACGCTGCAAACGCCCCAGAGCGGCAATCTGACGTTCAATCGTCGGGCATGACCAGAAGGTCAATGCCCTCCTCTTTCACGTCACCTTGCTCGCCTAGGGGCGTTTTCGCTGACGTATGCTCAGCCTGCGGCGCAATTCAATCCCATGCAAAAAGGCCGAAGCACCATCGGAGCTTCGGCCTTTGTTTTTTGCAGCGTCCAGGCGCAGTTTATCGATTCTCGATGCTGCCGATGTTTTTGAGCTCGATGGAGATGAGGCCGTTGGGTTCGTTGACGAACTCGATGTACTCGGAGTTCGAGCCCATCTCGGCCGGGAAGCTGATCTCAATACCCGTGTCGGTACGAATCTTGTGGTTGCGCACGGCCGCACGCTCGACCTGCTTGCGCTCCACGGGCACACGCTCGGGCACCTTCTCTTCGGTCAGCGCCGCACGTACGCTCTCCTTGATGACCGGTTCGTCCTCAAAGACCTCATCGACGATATCCCAAGGCGGAAGCTCCTCGTCATCCTCGACCTTCTCGGCAACGGCAGCCTTAACCTTAGCGAGCGCTACGGCCGTATTGGCACCGTGCTCCTCGGCGACTTCCTCGACCACACGCGTCACGGTGTCGATGACCTCCTTGCCCGATACGCCCGTGTCGCACTGCAGCAGACCGTCGGGAATGAGCATACGGTCCTCGCCGGCAATCTTGCGCTTCTTGTCCACGTAGCCGATCTCCATGGTACTCGCGCGCACGATGGCATAGCTCGGCACCTTTTGCGAGGGGTTCGGCAGAATGGCGTAGTGGCGCGCGATGTCGTTGCGCACCTCTCCCTCCTCGCGGCCCACTTCGTGCATAAAAGCCTGCTTGGAGCCCAGCAGCATCACGGCAAACCAGCGGGCATCCTCATCGTCGTCAAAATCGGCCACGAGCACGTCGGTGGACTCGGCTTTCTCGGCTTTGGTGAGCTCGGAGGAGATAAACTCTGCAATCTGCTGCGACAGGTCCACGAACTCGCGCTCGCCAAAGAAATAGCCCTTGAGCTCGCCGCCAAACGCAGAGTTCTCGGCAAACGTGGCGCGTTTATTGTCGGCCGAGGTACGTGCGCGGCGCAGATGCGTGGTCACGAAGTTGCGCACGGTACGACTCTCGATATCGAGCTCGCGCTGGCTCATGACGTTGACGGCAGAGTCAAAGTCCAGGATATGCAGAATCGCGTGATTGATTTTCATATACGGCATTCCGTTCTAGATCGATTTCGGCATGAACCAGTATAGCGGTCGAGCCCTCCCCGAGCGCATCGAAGATTGGTGCATCTGGGACAGGTTGCTTTGCACCAATGGCTAGCGCAGGAGCTCGGACTGCCAAGCCTCGAGCTGTTCTGCCAGACTCTTACCGGCAGCGGACATGTCGATCTGGGGTCGTTTGGGCAGCAGTGCGCACTTAAGGATTGCCACGATGGTCTGCGAGACAAAGCGTCGTGTATCCTTGTCGAAACCTTGCGCAGTCTGGAGCATCACGGGCAGGCTCTCGCGCAGATTCCCAGCGATATCCGCAAACCGCTCAGCACCCGTAGCCTCAAACACGGAGAACAATGCATCTACAAAACGCTCGCGCTCGGCAGGCCCCACTGCAAGCAGCATCTCGCGAATGGAGCCATCAACGTATCGAGCACCGGCGGACAGGCGCTCACAGTACACGAAGTCGCGACCATCAACCACCCAGCTAAAGGGATTGTGCTGCAGCAGGCTGAACTCGGTGCTCTCAACGATGGCATAGTCCTCCTGCGTCTCAAACATCATGCCAAAGATCGACGACCGAGGTAGCGTCTTGTCGATTCGACCGGAAAGATCGGCAAAGGCGTTGCCGTTCAGAAACTCCTCGACGAAGCCCGGACCATCATGGGAATACACCCGTTCGATTCGCTCACGGGCGACATCGGAGCACATCGTCGCACCGTACACCGCAAGGTTTCCACCCTTGGAATGACCTCCGCACAAAAGCGGCCCGTCAATCGCATCCGCCGCCTCGTCCACATAACGCGCCGCGGATTCCTGGGCCGGCACAGGACACCGGAATGCCATGTTAAAGTCCTCTTTCCAGCCCACAATCGTGCTGTCGGTCCCCCGGAAGGAAAGATAACTAAACCCCGCCGGAAACCGGAACGCCATGGCTGCAAACTGCTCTGTCGCCACCACATCGCTCACGGCACGATAGCCGCAAACGTGCACGCCACGGTAGCGAGGGCTTGCTGCCACGGCCTCCAACAAGGCCCTGCTCCCCTCTGGGTCCCACAGGTCGCCAATCATGTCCCAGTAGCACTCGGCACGCAGCAGCTCGCGTACGTCTAGGCCCTGCCAGTTCGTCAGCTCCGCCATATCACCCGGCAAACGCAAATAGGACAACCACGCAAAGACCAGGCTATCCACCGCGCAGAACGGCCGTTCCTCAAACGGGTCAAACGCCGTCTGGGCATAGGTCAAAAAATTAGGCGAATCCGACATGGCCCTCCCGTCAACTATGGTGCATTGGGGTCAGGTTACTTTGCACCAAAAAGGCGCCCGGGCCGTGTGGGCTCGGACGCCTTCATTGTAGCTTTTCGCTTTAGCGAGCTTGATTTAGCAGGAGAAGTCGACGCTGTCGATGATGTCCTTGAGGGCCTTGGCGGAGGCGGTGAGCTCGTGCTGCTCGTCATCGTTCAGCGGCACGGGGACGCGGCAGACAACGCCGTCGCGGCCAACGACGGTCGGCATGGAGATGGCAAGATCGGACAGGCCGTACTCGCCCACCATAAGCGAGGAGACAGGCAGAACGGTCTGCTCATCGCGCATGACGGCAGTGCAGATGCGCTTGACGGCCATGGCGACGCCGTAGTAGGTGGCGTGCTTCTTCTCGATGATGGTGTAGGCAGAGTTCTTGACGTCCTCGGCGATGCGCTTCTCGGCAGCCTCATGCTCCAGATGACCGTGAAGCTCGCAGAAGGTGTTCAGCGGAACGCCGGCAACCTGAGCGCTGGACCAAGCGACAAACTCGGAATCGCCGTGCTCACCCATGACATAGGCCTGGACATCGCGCGGGTCGACCTCGACATGGGCACCAAGCATCTGCTGCAGACGGCCGGTGTCGAGCACGGTACCGGAACCGATGACGTGGCCCTCGGGCAGGCCGGACATCTTGATGGCGGCGTAGGTCAGAACATCGACCGGGTTGGAGACGATGAGCAGAATGCCGTCGAAGCCGGACTTCTTAATCTCGGGGATAATGGACTTAAAGATGCTGACGTTCTTGTTGACCAGGTCCAGGCGAGTCTCACCGGGCTTCTGGGCAGCACCAGCGGTGACGACGATCATGGCGGCGTCGGCGACATCGGAATAATCGCCGGCGTAGATCTTCATCGGCTCGGCAAACGTCATGCCGTGCGCGATATCCAGGGCCTCACCCTCGGCGCGGTTCTTGTCCACGTCGATGAGGACCATCTCGGAGAACAGACCACTCTGCATCAGCGCGAACGCCGAAGACGAACCGACGAAACCGCAGCCGACAATAGCGACCTTCTTCTCGTTAACCATTAGAAACTCCCATCTCTCTCCACAAGCAAGCCGCCCGGGAACGACCCGAGCGGCTTGCCGTAATCCCAATACATCCAATCGGGACTTTGATTATGCTCCTATTCGCAGCCAAAAATCGACCGTTTACCGAAATTGTTTGCAGAAATCGTAAAATAACTGCACGAAATCGGTTTCGAGCTATTGACGAGCCGAAATACCTTTCTAATACAGGCCCGCCTCGCGAATGGCCTCGACAGCCAAAGCAATCTGGTCGGGCGGCAAGACCAGCGCCATGCGCACGTGTCCCTCGCCCGAAGGACCAAAGCTCGCGCCCGGCGTCACCACAACGCCGGCCTTCTCCATGAGCTCCTCGCAAAACGCCATCGAATCGGTGCGGCCGCCGGGAAGCTTGGCCCACACAAACATGGAACCATGCGCATTGGGGCGCTCCCAACCCAGGCCCTCCAGACCGTCGCACAGGGCATCGCGGCGCTCCTGGTACTTCAGGCGCTGCGCCTCGACCTCATCGCGCGGACCGTTCAGACAGGCGATGGCAGCCTTTTGGATCGGGAAGAACATGCCAAAGTCGATCTGGCTGCGCAGCTTGGCAAAGGCCGAGACCACGTCCTCGCGGCCAACCAAAAAGCCGATACGCGCACCGGTGACGTTAAACGACTTGGAGAGCGAGAAGAACTCCACGCCCACCTCGAGCGCGCCAGGATACTGCAAAAAGCTGCCGCCCGGCTCGCCGTCAAACACGATGTCGGAGTACGCGTTGTCATGGACGATCAGCAGGTCGTGCTCACGGGCAAAGGCGATGATCTCCTCGTAGACCTCGGGCGAACCCACCGAGCCCACCGGGTTAGCGGGCAGCGACACGATCATATACTTGGCACGATCGGCCACCTCGGGATCGATGCCTGCCACATAGGGCAGGTAATTGTGTTCGGCAACCAGAGGATAGTACTCGAGCTTGGCATCGGCGATCTTGGCGCCCGCCTCAAAGACCGGGTAGCACGGATCGGGCACCAGGATGGTGTCGCCCGGGTCGAGCAGGGCCAGGCCCAAATGCCCCACGCCCTCCTGCGTGCCGTTGCACGACTGCACCATGGACGGTGTGATGCCCGCCACGCCAAAGCGACGCTCGTAGTAATCGCACACGGCCTGCTTAAGCTCGGGCAGGTCGCGTAGGGCGTACTTCCACATCTCGGGGTCCTGGGCCGCCTGCGTGAGTGCCTCGACCACGTGGTCGTACGGCTTAAAATCGGGCGTACCCACGCTCATGTTGTAGATGGTCTTGCCCTGGGCCTTCAGCGCGAGAAGTTTGTTGTTGAGCGAGGCAAATACCTCCGCGCCAAAGCGGTCGAGACGCTGCGATGCCTGCATGGTGCCACCTTTCGATATAAAAAAGCGGCGCTCCGACAAGAGCGCCGCGCGACACGGGCCATCAGATTGCAAAAGTGTAACGCTTGCAGCCTCCGTATTGGTTCAATTTAGCCAACCTTAGTCAATCGGATTGAGCGCGTCAATCTGGGCGAGCCACAGGCGCGAGCTGGCGTCACTCGGCATGCGCCAATCGCCGCGCGGGCTGAGCGTGACCGAGCCCACCTTGGGGCCATCGGGCAGGCAGCTGCGCTTAAACTGCTGGGCAAAGAAGCGACGGTAGAACGTGCGTAGCCACGTGTGAATGGTCTTGACGTCGTAGACGCCCTCGAAGCTCTTGAGCGCCATGCGGTAGATCTTGCCCGGCTCAAAGCCAAAACGCAGCAGGTAGTAGAGGAAGTAGTCGTGCAGCTCGTACGGGCCCACCAGGTCCTCAGTCTTCTGCGCAATCTCGCCGTCGCCCGTGGGCGGCAGGAGCTCGGGGGACACCGGCGTATCGAGGATATCGAGCAAGACCTCGGCAATACGCCCGCCAAAGACATCGGCCGCATAGCGCACCAGATGGCGCACAAGCGTCTTGGGCACGCTCGCGTTGACGGCGTACATGCTCATGTGGTCGCCGTTATAGGTAGCCCAGCCGAGCGCCAGCTCCGACAGGTCGCCCGTGCCGATGACAAAACCGCCAGCCTGGTTGGCCAGATCCATCAGAATCTGCGTACGCTCGCGGGCCTGGCTGTTCTCGTAGGTCACGTCCTGCACGGTCGGATCGTGCTCAATGTCCTTGAAGTGCTGCTCCACAGCCGCGTGGATCGAAACCTCGCGGAAGCTCACGCCCAGGTCGCGAGCGAGCGACTCGGCGTTGGACTTAGTGCGATGCGTCGTGCCAAAGCCAGGCATGGAAACCGCCGTGATACCCGTGCGCGGCAGCCCCAGCGCATCGAAGGCACGCACGGTCACAAGCAGCGCCAGCGTGGAGTCCAGACCGCCTGAAAGACCGATGACAGCCGCCTTGGTACCCGTATGGGCAAGACGGGTCTTGAGGCCCGCGGTCTGCAGGTCGAGGATGGTCTCGCAACGCTCGGCCAGGTCACCATGGTCGGCCGGAACAAAGGGTGCGCGGGGGAAGACACGGTCGATGCCGAGTGCATCGCGCAGGACAGGCTCTTCGGCCAACACGCCCTCAAACGAAAACTCAACGGTCGTGGCCTCCGGCGCATCGTCCGCGCGCGTCCACGTCGTCGAGCGACGGCGCTCGGCAACCAGACGGTCAAGGTCAACGTCGACGATGGCCATATCGCAGGTAAGCAGTTTGGTCGCGGTGAGCTTGGAGCCGTTTTCGTAGACAAGGTTCTCGCCCGCAAAGACCATGTCGGTCGTGGACTCGCCCTCACTCGCATCCGCGTAGGCATAGGCACAGTACAGGCGCGCACTCTGATTGGAGATGAGACTGCGGCGGTAATCTGCCTTACCGATAATCTCGTCCGAGGCCGACGGGTTGAGAATCACCGTCGCACCGGCAAGCGCCATCTCGGTCGAAGGGGGCGCCGGCACCCACAGGTCCTCACAGACCTCAACGCCCAGCACCAGGTCCTCGGCGCCCTCATCACAGCAACGGTAGACAAGCCCCGAACCCAGCGGGACCGGACCCTGACCGGCAAATTCAACCCACACGGAATCCGCAGGCGCCGGAGCAAACCAACGGCGCTCATAGAACTCGCCATAGTTGGGCAGATACTTCTTGGCCGTGAGGCCCAAAAGCTCGCCCGCGCAGCACACGGCGGCACAGTTGTAGATATTCTCGGCAACCGCAACGGGAAGACCGACGGTAAAGACAATCGGCAGCTCGCGAGTTTCATCGAGAATATGTGCCAGTGCGGTCTCGCAGGCATGCAGTAATGTGCGGTTATGGAACAGATCAGCCGCGGTATAGCCAGTCAGATTAAGCTCGGGCAAAACCAGAGCGCGAACGCCGCGCCCGGCAGCATCGCGAACAGCCGCCAGCGCAACCTCGGCATTGCCCTCGACATCGGCCACGCGAATCTGCGGCGACGCCGCCGCCACACGCAAAAAGCCATCGTTCTTATTAGCCGAAACGCAGCATTGCCTTGTTGATCTGGACACTGGAGGCCCCTTCTACCCTGAGATTCAGTCTAACGGACGTTCACATATCTCTAACTAGCCAAAGCAACCTCCCAGTTTACTGAGACGCCAACCTGTGCTAAGAGCATGTATTCCAAAAATATCTTTAATTAAAAAAGGAGAAATCGATAATCGACTTCTCCTTTAAGCGAGGCAAGTAAATTCCGAAACTAATGGCAGAATTTATCCATGTAGTCCTCAAAGTCGAACACTTCTACCACGACGCCCTCTTCCTGAGACTCTTTCAGTTGCTCCAAGAGATCTTTGTTAATAACGTCCATGTAGAAACCTCCTCTATCTAATCAATTGTAGTATATCTGCTTTCATGCAATTATCAACCAACTTGTTTAATTGCTCCTCGTTTGCCGATAGTCCCTCTTTTTTCAAAATGTCGCGCACCTCGTTCTTAGTAATCGGCTTTTCAAACAACGAAAGCAAAGCGAACGAAAAATCATTAACCGCACACATTCTATGGGTGGCACAACTCAGCAGTACTCTTAACCCCTCTTTTGAGCGTCCGACTTCTTTAACAAACGAACTTTTAACCAATTGAAAACCATTATCGTGCATTACATAATCGGCATCGATATTTGTATTCAGCAATCCATAATGCAACAGTTCTTCTATCGCCCTTGTCAGCTCGAGGTCGCCCTGATCAAGAATAAGAGAAATGCTACAATCGGCCTCCAATAAACGGGCCAACTTAAGGTATACCAGCTGGGAAACAGCATAGACATGATGGTATTCAGAATTATAGAAGTAGGCAAATGGCTCAACGAGCACGACAGAGGTCTTGGAATCCAGCCAGATTCGATCAGCTGGATTTAGACTAGTTAGCCGTCGCTTTACTTTGGTCAAATGTCCCTTATACCTGACAGCGTGAATAGAATCTAGGATCCAGGTCACCTCTGAAATATGAAGCCGCTGGGGCAAGTCAATTGTGTCGCTACCGTTTATGACCTCTTGCATATAAAAATCAATATGATGCTCATCAGATAAGGATTTTGCTTCATTTAAAGTTAAACCAGTGCCTGAAACATAATCCACTTCGAGGCGCAAATCCTCATATTGGGACTTCGGCATTACAGAGACACCATACTTATCGGGATGATTCCAAACATCCGACCCCATAACGAGACCAAAATTCGTAAATCCTCTCGTGGAATATGGAACACCACATACCTGTTTTGAATAATTCAAAACATTCTCTGTATAAGCTAAGGTGTTCAGAGCCTCTTCTTTAGTTTCGGTCGGAAAGCCAATCATAAAAAATAGATGGACAGGAATACCCGCATTGAGACAATCATGGATATTGCGATCAATCCAATCAACTCTCGTGTTCTTCTTCATTAGATCAAGAACTCTTTGGTTGTATGACTCGAGGCCAAACTGAATCTGCCTACATCCACTTTGGTATATCTTGTTAAAAACGTCTGTACTTAGGGTTGGAGAGAACCTCGTTTCTCCATGCCAGAAAAACGTTTTTCCCGATGCGTTTATTTCATCCGCGAGTTGCTCCATTCTTTTGCCTTCGAATGTTTCATCCACAAAAGAGAAAACTCTCGTGCCGTATTTTTCATTTAACCGACACATTATTTCAAATACTCTCGATATAGGCATCTTTCGGTAACAACCACCGGTAGCACCGGGAATGGTGCAGAAGGCGCAATGATTAAAACACTGCCTAGAGGAATAAACCGGCAATATTAGCTCAGGCATAAAGTATTTAGAAAGGGCGAAGCCATCGAAATCGGGAACTGTATCGTTGATAAATGTTTGCTCAATCCGATGGTTTTTATATATCTTTCCACCTTTAGCATGGCAAAGGTTTGGAACACAGTCGAGATTGTCATCACCAGAGTCAAGAGCCTCAAGAAGACGTGCAAGCGGCTCTTCGCCGTCATACATCATTATCGAATCAATGTATTCAAAAAAGGGATGCCATTCTTTCATGCAGTCATCTGCTAAACGAGTAATGTAATTGCCGCCCAATGAGACGTGTTTAACAGATGGACATTCTTCTTTAATCAGTTTCGCTAACGTAACTGCAGAAATCAATTGGAAACAGCCGCTCACCGAAATCCCAATAAACTCGATTTTTTCCCTCTGAATACGCTTAAGAAAGGCGGTTTCATAGAAGGAAATAAACGGATTATGCAAGGTATCCGCAAGCGATTTCATTATTTCTGGTGTCGAATAATAATCATAGGGCAGATCTATGGAGTTGAACGTGTATTTAACTCCATATGAGACGTGATTTATGATATAGAGTGCATTTCTAAAAATGTTTTCAGCATATTGTCTTTCTTTTAGATTAAAGTATCTCTTCGATCTGAAAATATCTTTTGCCTCGTCAACATTAAGTGCCGACTTTTGTATCAACTCGATTGTTAATTGAACATTCGAACTAAACGAATCCTTTGATTCCCGATACCTTTTACAGCACTCTTCGACATGTCTAAAAGATAGGAGGTCATCGTAAAATTCCACGTTTAAGTCAACAATGTCAACTTTGTATTGTTCAACCTCTTGAAGATATGACTTCAAAACAGGCAAGGCAAGATACGGCCCCACTGGACTCCATCCTGGGGGAAATACTAAAAGCGTTTTAGGCATATCAACGTCACATCTTTCGCAAATAATTCAATTGAAACACAACTACCATCATAATTGAAAATACGCCAAGTCCTGTAACGAGAATTGAGAACATCGCGATGCTCGTGAACAGCGAAACAAGAAGTGTTGAAATAACAACAGCAACCGATTGCAAAGACTCCCTAATTGAAAACAGGCTTATCGATTCAGATCCGTCTCTCGCCAAATCCTGCAGCGATGTTATGAGAAGCACATCTTGAATGGCGTTTCCGGCACCGACGATAAAAAGGAAAATAAACGATATCCCAGACGCATAGCGATAGCCAAACGCCAGATACGCACCGAGCGCAAGATACGTCACAAAACAATATGATTTAACGCAATCGGAACCACTGATTAAACGACCATATATTGTATTTCCGAACAACAGTCCGATTGTAAGACTACTCTGAAGGAATCCGTATTGTATCGATGACGAGTCAAATTGCAATTGCGCTATAGCTGGCAAAAGAGAATTCAGAGAGCCGAATGCCACGCCACTAGAAATATCGATTAATAGGAAACCAATTGCCAAGTGCTTCGCGCTAAGATCACTAAATGCAGTCCTGTTTTTTTCATTTTTGCTTATTCCCTCTTTATCATTAACCTCGATAACCGACGGAACATCTCGCAGCAACCAGAACGACGCGGCAAAAGAAAGCGCGTCTAATGCAAGAACAGCCTCCGCCCCAAATTGAGCGACAACAAAACCGCCGGCAACTGGCCCCAGAACCATCATCAAATTCTGCAGGAACCCAAACGAATTATTAATTACGTCGCGATTGATACTATTCGTATTGGCTCTTAACAACGAGTAAAAGCAGGGCATTTCTACCGTTCGGCAAAGCGATACCGCGCACGTAATAGCAAACATGCTCCATTTACTATCAACAAAAATATAGCAAACGAATAATCCCGCGCGAATTAAGTCTGCCAATCTCATGGCCTGCAGTGTCCCGATACCCATCTTCTGAGGCAGCTGCGCGAGCGCAACTGAAAACAGAGAGGGGGCAAATCTGCAGCAGACCATCAAAGCAGTTGCAGAAACATCGTGAGTTACCTCGTAAATCAGCATTGGCAAAGCAATATTCGCACACCAATTGCCTATTTCGCTTATCCCTCTAGCAATATATAGGACCCGAACCGGACGGCTAGCTCTCAATACCGTGAACATCACGATTAACCTCGTATTTCAGGCCTCGTTCATCCCTTAATAGGAATCCATAATCAACCAAGTACCGCCTCAACACGGCATAATCAGGATAGAGCTGTGACAGCACACGATTAACCTGAAGCTCCGTATAACTTGTATTTAATTCAAAGAAAGAGACGGCCCATAGCAGCATGATTCTTTTATAGCTTTCCTTTTTTGGAATTGAAACCAGCTCGCCATTCTTGAGAAATCGTTTTTTAAAGTCTATTAGCTCATCCATTCACATCCTCCATTTCATACGCATTTAATACTAAAAATGCATACGCTTTAGGTCATCGCATTCAGCTTCTTTATTCGAACTAAACTCGAACTAATCTAATTTATTTGCTCAGATACTCTTCGAAAGCTCGTTTTTCACTCTGAGTAAAATGCCCTTCCCAGTCAGTCCACGAACAGGAAGGCAGCTCACAACGAGCGGAGTCAAAGCCCTCTGCCGTCGGTCGTTCAAAATGCACGAAAACCTTTTCGGTATCGCCATCGGTAATCAAGTCAGAGTGAATGACCTCGGTACCATCTTCGAATGTCATACACGGGTACATCACGTAAACCACCTCGCAATCATAAATCCAGTTTAGCATCAAGCTATTACACCAAAGACAGCGAGCCCCCTTGATGAGTTGATGGTATCTGTTAAATGTCACGTACGATTCACATCTGGTGGGTACCCTGATGGCTACACGAAACGAAGCAGATTTACACCGGGAGGACCCCGTATGACAACCAAGTACACCGACGCGCCGCGCACGCGCGTCATGACACCGGCCGCGCTCAACAACGGCGTGCACGAGAACCATTCCATCGGACAAACCATGGCCATCGCGCCCAAAAAGGGCCTGTTCGACGACATTTCCATTCCCCAAATCATCGCCGGCGCCGCAGCTGCTGCCACGAGCGTCGCGCTTGCTTCCAAGATCGGCATCGCTGGTTCAGTAATTGGTGCCGCCGTGAGCTCGGTCATCACCGTTGTGTCCTCGCAGGTCTACCGCCACTTTATCTCTGCCAGCGCCGAAGCCCTCAAAGGTACGCACGCCGCCGACGACTACCCCGCCGGTGCTTATGAGCCCGTTGAATTTAATGCCGAGGAGCACCTGGGCGGAGCCGCGACTACGCAGGAGATGCGCCAGATTGCGGGGCGCGCGACCACGGCGCGCGTCGCCCCCAACAGCCTGCGCGCCAAGGCGGCAGCAGAGCGCAGCCAGACGCAAAAGAAGGTCATCGTCTTCTCGATCGCCATCGCCATCGTCGCAGTCATCGCCTGCGCCGGCGCCATCCTTATCACCACTGCCGGTGAGGGTCTGGGTGAGCGCCCCGAGCCAATTCTATCGTCGCGCACGACCGAGCAAGACGCGGACAGCGCCGGTCAATCGCAAAGCCAGCAGAACGACTCACAGGCCAACTCCGCACCCACCGATTCTTCCTCGACCACCCCTGATCAGTCGCAAGACACCGATTCCTCTTCGAACAGCGGCGGTACACAATCCGGAACGACCGACTCCAGCCAAACGACCGACGGCTCTCAGCCGAGCACGGGTGACCAGACGAGCGGCAATGCATCGAGCACGGGCTCAACCGACAACAGCAACACCAACAGCTCGAGCGGAACCGCATCCGGCACGGCATCCGACAGCTCGAGCCAAGGCACGACATCGGGCAACTAAGCACGTTTGCCTCTCATAGAGAACCGACCTGCATAACGGGCGCGAACCGGCAACGGTCGCGCCCGTTTGCTTTGGGCGCCGAGGTGGCAAGCCCTGCGCGATGGTAAGATGCTTTGGTGTGTAAAGAGGAGATTTGCCATGAGCAAGACAATAGTTAAGCCCACGCTTTCGCTGGGCAACCACATCTATCTGTATCGCCTGCTACGCGATGCGATTGGATGCGGCAAGCAAACGTTTATGACGCAGGTCGAGGAGGCACTCGCCGCGGGCGATATGACGGCCTACGACCTGGGCTTTGAGTCCACGCGCGAGTTGCTCGAGGAGCTTGACGACTGCATTAAGCTGACCGTCTTTAAGGGCGGTCGTCTGTATGCCACCGTCATCGCCAACGATGCCTGGGATGCCGCCCTTGGCAAGGGCGAGGACAAGCCCAAGGCAGCCAAGGGAGCCAAGCAGTCGTACAAAAAGAAGAAGCGCGGCGAGAAGGACCTCAAAGCCGTGCGCCCCAAGCACGTTAAGCGTCCCGAGCCCGTGGCCGAAGCCGTGCCGGAGCCCGAGGTAGAGGCTGAAGTCACTGCTGAAGTAACGGCAGAGGTCGAAACTGAAATCGCTGCCACGACCGAGCCCGAAGTCATGGCTGAGCAGGAAGCCGCCGTTGAGCTCAACGAGGTTCCCAAGTCGAAAGCCGAAGAAACCGCCGACCAACCCGAGACGCCCGTGTTCCAAAACAGCGATGTCTTTGACGACAACGCCGAGGACGACCAGTCCGACGAGCCCGCGAATCAAGACGCTACCGAGGCGACGCCGGAACCCGAGACGCCGCAGCCCGCCATCTCGCTCACGGTTGTCTATGACCCCGAGAACGCCAACGCCGGCATCACCACCATGGCTTCCACGCCGGTCGAGACAAAGCCGAGCGTCGAGCATGAGAACGCTCCGCAAGTCGAGATCGATACCGTGACCGCAGACGCACCCGCTACCGTCGAGCGCACAGATTCCGCAGCGATGCCGAATGCGGACCCCGAATCCGTGTCCGCTGCCGAACCCGCGTCCGCGCCCGAAGCGACGCCCGTCAATGAGCAGGCCCCCGCACCGGCGGCGGCACCTTCTGCCGTTCCTTCAGCACCGACCATCCCCGAGGACTTCCCTGTCGATTTCGCAACTGAGGTCTTCTGCCCCGGTCCGTTGCTGCACCAGCTGTCGACCTATCTCCCCTACGGCGCCGATACCCTCGGTATCGTCGGCGAGTACTACTGGATCGCCCGCGAGCTCAGCACCATCGACGTCGCACGCAACCGAGCGAGCTTCCCGCTGCGCTACACGCAGGCCGGCGAGCGCCGCGAGGTTATCGTGCGCATTCGCCGCAACACCACCGGCGGCCTCGGAGCCACCTGGGCCATCGACAAGGTCGAAGCCCCGGTCGAGTAAAAAACGGCCTCGGATAGCCAATTGACCATCCGAGGCCGTTTGAATTCAGGCCTTTTAGTTGTCATCGGCGCATATAGACACCAGAGAAGCAAGCTCATCCTCAAGTTGCGGAGCAAAGTATCTAAAAGAAACCTGCGCTCCAGTCGGTATCGACTCAATCATATTCGCAGCATTATCTGAAACTCGGTACGATGCAGTTTCACCTGTCTTCAAATCCTCTATTGAGCAGACAGCGTCTTCAGCATCAATCGACCTAAGCACGCCTTTTCCTTGTAACATCACATCGGCATGCCCGCCAGCTATTTCTAATGAACCTGAGTCTGTCGCAGTCACTTCTCCGGAACCTCCGCGCGATATCTCTTCCTTTGTTGAACAGCCCACCAATGAAGCCATCAGCACCAAAGACAGAGCTAGACGAATCGCCCTACTTCGAAAAAGTCGTTCCATAAGTCCACGCATAATAGCTCTGATCATACTTCAGGAAGGATAAAGATGAATTCCAGCCGTCCGCTATGCCAATCATCTGCCTTGTCTCTCCAGTTTTCTTACCAGTAAGTGTGGCGTAAGCCTCCGCTGTTACAGAATGGGCTGATCCGTTGTACAAACTCGCATGTAAAACATTCGGTCTATTAGAGTTAATCTCATTTTGAATGCTCGCGATAGCCGGAGAGGAGACAGTGCGGGCGATAAGAGTACTTCCTCTGCTTGCGCAGTAATTTGTAAACCCCGTTGCACAGGTTGATATCGGCGTTCCGCCCAAAACAACGCCGGGAACAGTCTGTTCTTCATCGGAAAGAGCATGGGTATTGGTGTAATTCCATATCTGCATATATTGCGAAGGGTCGCTATATAAATTGGCAATGCCATACAGTTCCGCAACGTTCGAAAAAGCTGTCACCATACAAGCATAGTGGGCAGTAAGCCTCTTAATCTCGCTTTCATCATATGACATAAACTGAGAAATGGAACGAAATCCAGATACTGTGTAATCCTGCATTTGAGTTGCGTAAATTACGACATCGTTCCAGCTTGAAGGTTTATTCGATAAAACGACAGGCCGTCCTTCTATGGAAACAGCCGGGATTGTTCTTCCGCAATTTGTTGTTATTGAACCGTCCAAAGATTGCACACCGAATTCGAATGGATTGATCATTACGACTGGGTTATTGAAAGAATAAGACTCAACACCAAGATCTCCTCCCCGATCCATAGGGCTGACTAAGCCGTCTCCAAAACGATATCCCGTAAGTATTTCATCATCTGAAGCATCTAAAACCAAATAGCCCGCGGCTCTATTGAATGTCACAACCGGAACAATGTAGCCAAGCGGGGACCCATCAACGTCTACAAAAGGAATAGGGTCAGAAGGCGTATACGAAGAGCCGAGGAGTCCCTTTATATATTTATCGGCAAGCTCTTGCGCAATTTCTGAAGTAAATTGTATCTGCTCACCATCAATATTGCCCGTCGAAGCAAAAACCTCTTTCGGACGTGCGGCTAAGGCGACAATTGAAGACGCGACAAGCTGCAGAAAACGACGACGCGAAAGCATATGTTCTTCTTTCTAGAGGAGCGACTTATAAGATACTCCCATTCTATAACCTTTTTTGTAACGTTACAGCACTGGTTATATTTCAATTCGATTTGCTTATGTCCTTGTAACCCAATACATCTTTACGTTTTAAACGGAATTAGAAAATCACTCATAGCAAAAACGGGCTTTAATCCCAAAGAGATGACTTTGATTATGAATCAAACCGGCAGTCAGGGCATAGCTGCAGTGCAATTGCTACAAGAAAGGCCGCCCTTGCTGGCGGCCTTTCTACTTGCTACTAGTCACGCGTGAGCTTGCGGTGGATACGATGCGGCTGGGCTGCGTCCTCGCCCAGGCGCTCGATGCGGTTGGCCTGATAGGCCTCGAAGTTGCCCTCGAACCAATACCAGTTGCCCGGATTCTCGTCGGTGCCCTCCCACGCCAGAATGTGCGTGGCGACGCGGTCCAGGAACATACGGTCGTGGCTAATGACCACCGAGCAGCCCGGGAACTCGAGCAGCGCCGCTTCGAGCGAGGACAGCGTCTCGACGTCGAGGTCGTTCGTGGGCTCGTCGAGGAGCAGCAGGTTGCCGCCCTGCTTGAGCGTAAGCGCCAGGTTCAGACGGTTGCGCTCGCCACCGGAAAGTACGCCAGCGCGCTTTTGCTGGTCGGAGCCCTTAAAGCCAAAGCTCGCCACATAAGCGCGGCTCGGAACCTCGGTCTCGCCGACCATCATGTGGTCCAGGCCGTCCGAGACGACCTCCCATAGGTTCTTATCGGGGTCGATGCCGGAACGGTTCTGGTCGACGTAAGAAATCTTGACGGTCTCGCCCACCTCGAGCTCGCCCGAAGTCAGCGGCTCCAGACCCACAATCGTCTTGAACAGCGTGGTCTTACCGACACCGTTGGGGCCGATGACGCCCACGATGCCGTTGCGCGGCAGGGTGAACGAAAGGTCATCGATGAGCACGCGGCCATTGAACTCCTTGTGCAGATGATGGGCCTCGAGCACCTTGTTGCCCAGACGCGGTCCCACGGGGATGCGGATGTCGGTCCAGTCGAGCTTCTGGCTTGCGCGGGCCTCGGCCTCCATCTCCTCGTAGCGAGCCAGACGAGCCTTATTCTTGGCCTGGCGAGCCTTGGGCGAACTGCGCACCCACTCGAGCTCGGCCTCCATGCGCTTGGCGAGCTTGGCGTCGCGGTTGCCCTGCGCCTCGATACGCGCGGCCTTGGTCTCCAGATACGTGGAGTAGTTGCCCTTGTAGGGATAAAGGTGGCCGCGGTCGACCTCGCAGATCCACTCGGCAACGTTATCCAGGAAGTAGCGATCATGCGTGACGGCAAGCACCGCGCCCTGATAGTTGTGCAGGAAGTGCTCGAGCCACAGGATCGACTCAGCGTCCAGGTGGTTCGTGGGCTCGTCGAGCAGCAGCAGGTCGGGAGCCTCGAGTAGCAGCTTGCACAGGGCCACGCGACGGCGCTCGCCGCCAGAGAGCACGTTGACCGGCATGTCGGAATCGGGCAGCTGCAGGGCGTCCATGGCCTGACCGAGCTTGGAATCGATATCCCAGCCGTCGGCGGCGTCGATCTCGCCCTGGAGCTTGCCCATCTCGGCCATGAGGGCGTCCATATCGCAATCCGGGTCGCACATCTCCTCGCCGATCTTGTTGAAGCGATCGACCTTGGCAATCATATCGCCAAACGCCATGCGCACGTTCTCGATGACGGTCTTGTCGTCATCGAGCGGCGGCTCCTGCTGCAGGATGCCCACGGTGTAGCCGGGGGTAAGCCTGGCATCGCCGTTGGAGACTTCCTCGATACCGGCCATGATCTTGAGCAGGGTCGACTTACCCATGCCGTTGGGGCCCACGACGCCGATCTTGGCACCGGGGTAGAAGCTCAGGGTCACGTCGTCAAGGATTACCTTGTCGCCATGGGCCTTGCGAGCCTGATACATCTGGTAGATAAACTCCGCCATTTGCCTGTTTTATCCTTTCTGCCTTCTGTTTCCCTATTCTTGATTCGCTTTAGTGGAAACGAAATGAGGAAACCAGCTCTGAAACTAAACGAAAAAGGGGCATGGTTGCCCACACCCCCTAATACTACCTGGGAAAAGTCCCCCGGAACATACTATGAACTGCGTACGCTAGTTTTCCGCAACCTTAGCGAACGGCTCGCTGCGATTTACGCCACAGCAGATACGAATAGGCGTAGGCAGCTCCGGCCGAACCAAACGCCAGAGCCGCAATCACCGCGGCGACGACTTCACTCGAAAGCACGCTGCCCGCCACGCCCATCACAATCAGGCCAACACCCAGCACCATAAAGCAGGCACCGCCAAAGCGCTGCGTACGGCGCCAGTTCTCGGGATCGGCAAGCGCCCAGGGCGTCTTGATACCGAGCGTGTAGTTCTGCTTTACGCGCGGTAAGTAGTTGCCCATACCAATAAAGAGCAAGCCGATAGCGCCTGATACCAGCAAATTGACCGTTCCTACCACCGGCACGATGCCCCACACCGTTAGCTCCCCCAGCCAGCTTATGGCACACATGAGCAGCGTGAAGGCGATTACGAAGCCCTGATAGAACTTACCCGAGGTCCGATACGCCTCGCCCTTGGGGTCAATGCGTGGCACGACGTAGAACATCGCGAGAAGTGCCAGAGTCAACACGCCGAGCGCGGAGGCCATCCAGCTAGGGCCCCAACCGTCGACGGCGCCATTCGCGCCCCAGTGCGCGGGAATCTGCGCCGGCAGGCTCGGCATCACTATCAGATGCGCTGCGACATTGGCAACGCACAGAGCGACCAGTGCAATCCACACGCGCGACGATACCCCCGTGGCGTGAATGCCCTTGTTTTCGTTATTCATCCTTATCACCTTCAGTGTTTGTAAAGCCCATAAACCAGCCAATCAAGTCCTGCATGACGGTGGTATTTAAGCTGTAAACGATGTTTTGGCCATGGCGCTCATCGGTCACCAGCCCGGCGTTTTTAAGCGTTGCCAGATGATGGCTGAGCGACGGTTTGCTTATGTCGAAATGCTCGGCGAGCTCCCCCGCCGTGCAATTGCCCTCGCGCAGCAGTTCTAAAATGCGCCGCCGCGTTGGATCCGCCAGTGCCTTAAAACCTTCTCCCGGCATAGAACCTCCTCTCGCTATCTCTCGCGACGTGCACACTATACTCGATATTTAGATGTTTGTCTAATTATCTAATAGCAATGTTATGTATAGAACATTCGTTCGTTTTTAGATACAATGGGTCCAGAAGCAGATGGGCCAGCTCCCTCTTCCCAAGAAGGAGATGGACTATGAGTATTAACGATGTCCTGACGTTGTTGTTGCTTGTAATCGCGGCTGTGGAGCTCGGCATCCACATTGGAGGTCGAATGAAATAGCCGCCCCCGCGTAATGCGAAGACGGCCACTTCTCACGCTACAAACGTGTTTGGGAGTTGGCCAACCCGCTGCAACGGGTGCCATCTGCTTCATCTTATGCGAATCACTGCCTCATTTCAACAAGCCCCTAGGGCTCAAATGGAATCGCGATAATACCTATAATGGCGATAGCTAAAACACGATTCGCTTCCCCATCGGAGGATGTCTATGACCGAAACCACAGCCGCAACTCCCAACGAGACGCGCGATGCCAAGCTCGAGATCATCATGGGCCGCGAGGCACTCGACAAGCTCGCCGATGCCACGGTGCTGGTACTCGGCTGCGGAGGTGTGGGCTCCAACTGCTGCGAGGCACTCGCCCGCGGCGGCATTGGTCATTTTGTAATTCTGGACAAGGACATCATCGCGCCCAGCAATATCAATCGCCAGGCCATCGCCTTTCACAGCACCATCGGCAAGCGCAAGGTCGATGTTATGGAAGCCATGATCCACGATATCAATCCTGCCGCCACCGTTATCAAACGTACCGAATACCTGCTGAGCGACAACATCGATGATTTCTTCGCGAGCGTTTTGGAGCAGACGGGCGGCAGGCTCGACTACGTCGTCGACGCCATCGACACCATCTCGGCCAAGCTCACCATTGCCAAATATGCTCAAGATCACGACATTCGTTTGGTTAGCTCTATGGGCGGGGCCAACAAGCTGCATCCCGAATGCTTGCGTTTTGCCGATATCTTTGACACCGTGCGCGACCCCATGAGCCGCATCATGCGCAAAGAGTGCAAAAAGCGCGGCATCAAGAGCCTGCACGTGCTGTTTAGCTGCGAGGAATCGGTAAAGACCCAGCCTCGCGACCCTTCCAACATCCACGAGCGTACCGAGTTGGGAACCGCGAGCTTTATGCCGCCCATCATGGGCCAGATGATCGCCGGCGAGGTTATCCGAGAGATCAGCGGACGCGGCACCGAGCACGTGCGCGCCGACGGCCAGCGCTTGGACTAGCAGGGATGCCGCGATGGAGCCGCAGTTGTTTGATGCACACTGTCATCTTGATTTGATGGCCTGCCCGGATACCGTTGCCGATGAGACGACGGCACTGGGCCTGGGTCTATTTGACTGCGGCGTCGACCCACGCGACTTCGCGGCAGCAAAAACACGCGCCAGTCACCACCCGAACATCATCGCGGGCGTCGGCCTCCATCCCTGGTGGCTCGCCGACGGCCGATGCAGCGCTACCGAAATCGACCTGCTTTGCGAAGTCGCTGCACAAGAACGCTTGATCGGCGAGGTCGGGCTCGACTTTTCCGCTCGTTTTGCCGGAAGCGAGCCGCTACAAGTACAGGCATTTGACCGGCTCTGCGATGCACTCGTGCAGCACCCTCTTGCCGGGCGCGTGATATCAATTCACGCTGTTCGTTCGGCAGGAACCGTGCTGGACGTCCTCGAGTCGCATGGATTACTCACCCCAAGGTCTGACTCCCCCGCTATCATCTTCCACTGGTTTAGCGGCACCTCGGACGAACTCTTCCGCGCGCGCAATGCAGGCTGCTATTTTTCCGTCAACGAGCGCATGCTCGCATCTAAACGAGGACGCGAATACACACGACAGATTCCACTCGACCGTCTACTGCTCGAGACCGATGCGCCGGCCGAGCCAAACACAGAAACAAGCGCGCAATCGCTCATCAGATCGCTCACAAGGACCTCAGAACGCATCGCCTCGCTCAAAAAATGTGACATAAAGCACATCGAATCGGCAGTTTTAGCAAATGCGCGCTCTGTTTTTGACCTTCGCTAACCCCTGTGGGCAAAAATGCCAAGGGACATGCGAATCGCACAACGCAGTCCTTATTGGAAGGCGGTACAGTTCGGCGGCATTACACCAATTCGTGCATGAGATCACGGTTGCGTGTATACAATTCGTCAAAGATATGACGACGCGACGCATATAGCTCGTGGGCAGTCATATCGGGCACGATTGTTTGCGCAACGCCAAGGACTCGGGCGAGTTCATCCCATGATGTATAGGCGCCACCTGCGAGAGCTGCCATAATAGCATCACCGAAGCATGCGCCCACCGTAACCTTGGCAACCGAGACCTCGCGCCCGCATACGTCGGCGATAGCTTGCATCCAAATTGGATTCTTGGTTCCACCTCCGACAAGCATAATGCGCCCAATTGGCAGTCCATGCTCTCGCTCGATAATGTCGACATGGGATGCAACGGTATACGCGACGCCTTCCAAGGCGGCGCGAACCATATGGGCTCGCGTATGCCTTCCGGTCAGGCCAAAGAAGACGCCACGCGCCTCGGGATCGTTGAGCGGAGTACGCTCCCCCGCAAAGTACGGCAGACACAGGAGCCCATCGGCACCCGGCGCCACATCGGCGGCATCATGCGCCATAACCGAATATGCATCGGGGCCACCGTGGCCCTCGGCCTCTACCGCGTCGCGATACAGCTCTTGGCGCAGCCACGATGTGAGTGCACCCGCTGTATTGGTCCCCGCGCAGATCCCGTAAGTTCCGGGAATGATAAACGTCCCTGGCCACAGGCGAGCATCATCGACCATATGATCAGCTAAGTAGATGAAATACGCCGTGCTCCCCAACTGAACCATCATATCGCCGGGACGGAATACACCCGTCGAAATGGCCTCGGCACCAGAGTCGCCCGTTCCCACCAAGACAGGTGTCCCTGCCACGAGCCCCGTCGCCTCAGCCGCACGCTGCGTAATCACCCCGGCAATATCGGTAGCCGACATTACCTCCGCCATCTGGTCAGGCCGGCAGAAACGAGCACATTCCCGAGCATCAACCTTCCAAGTGTAGCGATCGTATAGGGGAAGAAAATCCTCCGCCAAATAACGGTCCACCGTAAAACGCCCCGTCAACTTCGCGCACAGAAACGATGACGCCGTCAGGAACTTCGCGGCACGTTCGTGCACCTCGGGCATATTCTCCTTAAACCACAAGATCTTTGGAGCAATATCTGACGAACAGGGATCGTGCCCGAAAAGCTCGCGTGCGCGATCTGGCCCATATTCGGAAAGAAGCTCGTCAATCTGCGGCTTCGAACGTGCATCGACTCCATATAAAATCGCGGGTGCCAGCGCATTGCACTCGGTATCGACCGGTACGCAGTCGCAACCCAATGCGGAAAGGCCCACGCATCCAATCTGCGCCGCATTAACCCCCGATCGCACCACCAGCTCGCGCGACAAGCGGCAAAAATCTCCCCACCAAACTGCCTCCGCATCATGCTGGTACCATCCATCACGCGGGTTGTCCGTCTCGTGTCCACAAGAGGCCTGGCAAACGATATTGCATCGATCATCGATTAAAACGCCTTTAGAGGCGCTTGTCCCAATATCAATACCCAGATAGAACGCCATAGGTGCCTACTCCCCTCGCGCCGTACGAGCGGCAGCCATAAAACGAACTACCCGCTCAACATCAACCGGGGCATCCAGCTTTCCGTCGCGCTTTAAGCAGGTGCCGACAAACGCGCCATCGTAGTGAGCAAATACGTCAGCCACGGTATTTTCGCGACAACCGGTGCCACATACCACAGGCACTTCGCCAACACGCTCGCGGACCTCATCGGCAAGCTCGCCCGAAGCACCACGACCGGCAGCCGAACCGCCGATGACCATCGCATCCGGTAGGCAATTAAAGAGAAGTGAATCGGCAATGTCCGCAGTCGTGCGGTCGTTGAGATAAACCTCCCCCTCGCTCGTGATGAAGTGAAAAAGCTTGAGGTCGTCCAGGCGCAGCGCCGTCTTGCGACGCATGGTGTGAGCGAAATCTCGGTTAATCAGCCCGAGATCACCGGCCCAGGCACCGCAAAAATTGCAGCGCGTGAACTGCGCATCGACGGCAGCGCACAGCTCGATTGTGGCATCACCATCGTAAATAGCTTCAGCTCCCCAAGGGGTCGACAAATCATGGGACAGAACCCCGATTACATAGCCCATCGATGCAAGGGTTGAGGGAGAAACGTGCTGCTCATAGGGCATCGAGAGCTCATTGGTAATCAAAATGCCATCGACACCGCCCCGTTGCAACGCTTCGAGATCGCGCTTGGCGGCTTCCACGACCTGCGACACGCTTCCGCCCGGGTAATACAGTGGATCGCCCGGCAGAGGACGCAGGTGCAGCATTCCGATAACCGGCTTTTCGGTCTTGAACATCGAGGTTAGAAACGACATAGCGTGCTCCTTCATAGGGTTATTGCAGGGACGTTACTCCCCCAGCACCTCGACGTACACTTTTCGCTTCTGCGGACCGTCAAACTCCGCAAGATAGATGTTCTGGGCACCTCCACACACGATGTGGCCATCTTGGACGGGAAAGAAGCAGCTGTTTCCACAAATCATGCTCTTGATATGCCCACAGGAGTTGTTGCCGGTGGCTCCATAGCTCGGCAGGAAGTGTGCATGCGCATAGGGGGCATCTAGCGGGGCGATGCGATCAAGCGTCTCCATAAGATCCGTCTCCACGCAGGGCAGCCCCTCGTTTACCACGATTCCACAGGTCGTATGCGACAAAATAATCGCTGCCAAGCCATTCGTCACCGAGCTGCGTTCAATGGCAGCGTGCACGTCTTCGGTAATATCGATGAACTGGTCCGGAGCAGTCGATAGATAGCTCAATGTCTCGAGCGTCACCATGTTCACTCATCCCCTTCAAGAAAACGCAGGGCATTACCCCAGTAGAGCCTTTCTCGCGCATCATCGCGCATGGACACGGTATCGAGCGCCCGTTTGAGTTTGAACGCACGGAAGCGCGGCGTATTGCTGGCGAACATCACTTGATGCGATAGCGCGCGCTCATACCACAGCGGCCCCATATCGACCGTGAAAAGACGCTGCATCATCTCCTCGGGCGAATCGATGTAAGTGATAGAGGTGTCCGTGTAGCAGTTGGGATACTTGAGCAGCATCGCCACGGTCTCGCGCACCCAGGGCCAGCCAAAGTGGGTCAAACTAAAACGCACATTTGGATGCGTTGCGATTGTGTGCTCAAATACAAGCGGATTACTGCGCGAGAGCTCTGCGCCCGGCTCCCAAGACATACCGGCATGGAAAACTACCGGCTTGTTATAGCGCTCGCACAGCTCGTAAAGCGGCTCGGCCACGGCATCATCGGGAGCAAAACCCTGCTTTGCCGGATGCAGGCAAAGCCCCTTTGCCCCCAACTCGGTAAAGGCGCGCCCCAATTCGTCTGCGGCACCGCTCACCTGCGGATCTACGCTCGCAAATCCCCACAGACGATCGGGATGCGCGGCAACCAGCATGGCAATCTGGTCATTGGTGCCAAAATGCCCTCCGCATGCCGTGGTTACATCGAGCGGCATGAGCACGCTCTTCTGCACATCGCAGACGTCCATCTCGACTTGAAGCTCATCCCAATCCATGGGGCCCATATGCCCCATACCAAATTCTCGTGACCAAAAACCGAATCCATCAGGCTCATCACCCGGCGTATAGATCTCGCCGTAGAGCATGGGCTGGACCAACATGTCGATAACCATTTCGTACTCCTTTCCAGGCATTTGACCCTAGTACGGCTCAAACGAACCAATCACTCGGGACGACAGCTCAGCGCCCGTCTTCATACACGCCGGAATATCAAGACCATCGATCACGCCCTTGGTAAACCCGGCAATATACGAATCGCCGGCACCCACGGTATTAACGACCCTCTCCGCCGGTACGATCCCGCACTCATAGAAGCGCTCACCGTCATAGGCAATGCTCCCCTTCTCGCCAAGCGTGGCAACCGCAACGCGCGGTCCCAATTCCTGCACGTGGCGTACCCAGTCCCGCAGCTCCGGAGTGTCCTCTTCAAACGACATGAACGCATAATCTACGTAAGGAAAATGAGCCTCGCATGCATATTCGGGATCCTGGCTGAACACCGAGAAGTCCATAACCACCGTCTTGCCCGCATCATGCCATTCGGGCAGGAGGTCCAAACAATTGCCAAACAGGTCGGTATGAATGATGTCATGCTCTAGGATAAACGCCCGGTCATCTTCATTCGGACGATATGTCTCCATTACGCCATCGATTGCCTCGAGATGCACGCGATCGACGCCGTCTTTCAATGCCATGAGCATCACCGAGGTGTCGCCATCCTCCACCCGCAGATGAGAGATATCAAACCCCTCGGCGGCCAGCGCCTCTCCCATCTTGTCTCCGTACTCGTCCTTGCCGACAACCGACACGGCGGATACCGAAACGCCCATTCGTGCAAGATGGATACCCCAGTCAATGCCATTACCAGTCGGATAGAACACGCCGATGTTTTGATAGACGTCCGCACAGCAAAAACCAGCCGCACACGCTTTAATACCCATGGTCTTCTCCAATGTTCAAAAGGGGACCCACCACATGGCGAGCCCCCTTTTCGCGTTTCGCTTATTGTTTTGCATCGGCTGTCCAAGGCCTCATAGCCAGACCGCCGTACGCTTTCTTAAGCTATTCGACGATTGGTGCTCCGTGGCCCCAAGAACCTTCCATGCCGCACACGGTCGAGGCAAACCCGGCAGCAAAGTCGAGCGCGCGCTCGATGGCCTCGGCGCCACCCTCACCACGCTTGGCGGAATCGAGATAGCACATCAAAAACGAGGTGAGGAACGAGTCGCCCGCCCCCATGGTGTCCTTCATGTCCGTTACCGGTTTAGCCAGCTGGCGGTAATAACGCTCGCCGTCGTAAGCGATGCAGCCCTCGGCGCCCGCCGTAGCCGACACAAAACGCGGACCCAGACCCTTCACCCATGCCAGACGCTCGCGAATCTCGTCCTCACTCGCGGCATCCGCCGCACTAAAGAAAGCAAAATCGACGTAGGGCGCAATCTGCTCGTAGTACTCGTCGGTGGAGTCGTCCGAAAAGTCAAAAGAGACCGTGACGCCCGCAGCCTTCAACTTGGGCAGCTCGCGCTCGGTGAAGCAATAGTTGCCCGAATGAACCACATCGAACTGCTTCATGTACGAAAGGTCAAAGCGATCGAGAACATAGCGCGCATCGCCACGGATACCGCCCTCGTTGGAACCGAGGAAGACACGGTCACCGTCAACGACGGTCACGCGAGCCGCTCCGTTCTCGCCAATCATCTGCTCGCACTTGTCAAGCTCGATACCCTCATCCTCGAGGCTTGCAATGACATGCTCGGCAGCGGCGTCATTGCCAAAAATGCCCATGTATGCAGAGCGTGCGGCACCGCATTTCTTGGCATAAACGGCGAAGTTCACCGCATTGCCGCCGGGATACATGGTGTGGATATGCTCGTAGCGATCGACGACGTTGTCGCCAAATCCGAGCGCGTTAACGTTAAATGCCATGGCCTTTGCCCCTTCTAGTACTCGACAACACCCATATAGCGACGGAAATCGGGATCGTGATCAAACACCTTGCCGCGTGCAGCACGCAGCTCGCAGTTCATGGCGTAGAACAGCACCGGGTCCAGATAGGCGCGGACGCTCGCCGGCACGGCTTCCATACCGTACTCCTTGGCATCGAGCACCATCAGCGTATCGGTATGCGTCTTAAGGAACGCAAGGGCGCGCTCGTCCATAGCACGGCACTCGCTGGAGCCCATCTGCAGGAAATAAAAAACGCCATCCTGAGTTGCCTCGAAGGGGCCGTGGAAGTACTCGGCAGAGTGGATGTAGCTGCAGTGCTGCCACTGCATCTCCATAAGAGAGCAGATAGCGAAACCGTAGGTCTGGCTAAAGTTGGGACCGCTGCCCAGAATGTAGAAGAACTCGTGCTCCTGGCAAAGCTTGGCAAAACGATCGCCTAGCTCGGCATTTACCTTCTCACGTGCCGGGGGAAGAATCTTATCCATCTCGGCGATACCGGCATACATATCGGCAAGATCGGCGTAGCCCTCCTGCTGATCGAGCAGCTCGGCCGCAAGCGACAGCGAAATGCCAGCGGGGACCTCGGCCTGCGGCACGCCCTCGCCCCACGGGTAGACCCACGTGGTCCACTTGCCGGAGTCAATCTTGGATCCAGCGTTGTCGGTCTGGGCGATCACCGTAGCGCCGGCAGCAAGGGCAATCTCACAGCCCTCGACGACCTCGGGGGTGTTGCCGCTGTGGCTGCAAGCAATGACCAGGGATTTCTCACCCAAGCGGCGCGGGCGCATGATATCAAACTCGCGAGCCGTATAGATATACGAAGTGAAGGTGGTTGCCTCGCGCTGCAGAAGCTCATGAGCCGGGATCAAATCGATCATGGAGCCACCGCAAGCAATCCAGTAGACGCTGTCGAACTTGCCCTTCTCGGCAATTGCCTCTTTGATCAGATCGTGTGCGTTCATATCCAGTTCCTTTCTTGTTTGGTCCGCAATCAATGACGTTGGCTGCGTGGCCGATAGTTGTTTTAGTCAATCAGATATTTCTCGAATGCGGCCATGTTCTTGGCATCTGCCGCCGCCGGGTCATCGTAGTAACGCCCGTCCGTGATTTCCTGGCCCAGCATGCCATCGAAACCATGGGCATTAAGCGTGGCGACGAAGGCGTCCATATCGTGCTTGCCATCGCCCCACACCAGATGGCCATACGGGTCACCGTCGATAAAGTGCATCTCGTGAATTGCCCCATCACCAAAGGCGGCAAACCAGTCCTCGAGCGTCTCGCCCGCAACGCCCATCGCGGTTGTATCAACCATGGGCTGTAAGTACGGGCTCGCGACCTCGTAAATCATGCGCTTCGCATCGGAAACCGTCGTTACAAGGTTGCTCTCCTCGGGACGCAGGCTCTCCATCGTAAGCACCAGACCGTGCTCACCGGCATACTCCGCCAGAATGGACAAGTGCTCGCGGCTGCGCTTCCAGGCTTCCTCGCGGTCCTCGTCCCAGTCGCCCCAGCCCGAGTTGACGGACATACGGTCGCACCCAAGTACCTCGGCAAGCTCAATGCCGTGCTTAAAGTACGCCAGGCTGCGCTGTTCATGCAGCGGTTTGCGTGCGCAGTACTGCCAAGGATAGACAACATTCTCGGGGCACAGAGTACGATACCTAAGCCCACGGCCTGCAGCCTTTTTCGCCAGGACCTCAGCCTCAAAGTAGCCCGTGTGGTCGAGCGTCACATGCGGCTCCGCACACCACAGCTCAATGGACTCAAAGCCCAAACGCTGCTGCACATCAAGGAAGTAATCGAGCGACCACATGATGTAGTGGATATTCATGCCCGCAATCTGTTCGCGGCGCAGCGTCGGTTTGGATTCAGACATCTTATGCCTCCTTATTTCGATCGAACACGATTTGTCCGTCCGACATCGTCATATCAACCGAAAGATCGCGTGCGTCGCGATAATCAAGGTCGAACACATCCCGATCGAGCACGCAGATATCGGCAAGCTTGCCGACCTCAAGCGTACCCAGTTCGTCTTCGCGCATCAGATCGTACGCGCCCCCGGCAGTCCAAGCACGCAAGAGCTCGACAAGCGTCAGCGCGTTGGCCTCATTCACGGGCAGTCCATCGTCGAAGTATCCACCGCACGCGCTGTAGATTGACTCGCCCAGGCTCGGAATCAGCAGTGGCAAATCCGTACCACAGCACACCGTGCATCCGGAATCTTCCATGCCGCGGCGATTCCAGCTGTGCAAAAGTCGCGTCTCGCCAATTTGTCGACGCATCATCGACAGGCAATCCTCGCGCCGGTCCAGCGTCAGAATCTGCGGATAGACCTCGCAAATTCCACCTAACTTGCCAAACTCGACAAGATCGGTCGGGTCAGAGTTCTCGAGATCGGTAATCGCATGGCGGCGAAGCAACCGTCCATGCTCGTCTCGAGGCAGCGAGGCATAGAGCGCCACGGTGCGACGAACGGCGCCATCGCCCTGGCAATGCAAAGAATATCGGAAGCCGTCAGCATCAATTGCGCGCAGCTCGTTCTCAATCAGATCCCACTCGGGCTCCTCGACAACCGTCTTGCCGGCAGCTCCCGCATCGGCCGTGTCCTCATAGGGGTCAATCATCTCGGCAAGCCCCGCCCATACGCCGCGATCGGTCATACGGTTGAAGCCAGAAAAACGAACGAACGGTCCCCGGAAGCGCTCTCGCGCCTCGCGGGCATATGCCAGATTTGCACCGGCACCCACCGGCTGCGACATCATAGAGACGCGAACCGTCAGCTCACCAGATTCCTCACGGCGAGCCATTTCGTCGGCAAAGCCGTAGTAGTCATCAAACGCCATTTCCTTGATGGCGGTAACGCCGCGCTCGTTAAGCATGCTCATGTAGTCCGAATACCCGGCGCGTACCTCGGGTAGCGCGAGGAAATCGCTCATCATGCGCCAGATCTTCTCGGCATAGCACGCCTGGGGTGTAAAGCCGTATCGCGCACTGGCGGCAGCATTGAGAACGCAGGTCTCCGCACCCGGTGTAAAGCAGACGACAGGGATATCGCCAAAACAATCGTCAAACACAGCTGCCGTATTTGCGTTCTCGGCATCCGATGCCAACGTTTCGGGCATGTTGTGGCCAAAAGCCGCCGCACAATCCGGATGATCATCTTTCCATGCACGCAAGAGCGACACGGCCTCTTTGGCATCGGCGACGCCGGATAGATCAGACCCCAACGTCCGCAGCGCCCAGCCCGTATAGAAGGTATGCACATCGATCAGGCCAGGCATGACGGTGCGGTCGCCCAGGTCAACCACCTCGTCCGCTTGGGTCAAATACGAAGCTACCTCACACTTGGTGCCAACAGCCTCAATTCGATTGCCACGGACCGCTACGAAACCTTCAAACGGCAGGTCCCCCGTACCGGTAAAGACGCTCTTAGACGTCAGGACCGTCAAACGATCAGACATCACAACCACCTACATCGGAAGCATGCCAGAGATTGCCGTTACGATCAGGCCAAAGACGACCATGAAAATGAAGAACTTCCAAATGGTCTTCCACCATTGGCCAAACGAAATCTTAGCCACGGCAAGGCCGGCGACCGTCATGCCCGCCACGGGACTGATGGTGTTGATGGTCTGATTAGCAAACTGGAGCGCGGTAACGGCTGCCTCGGGATTGAGGCCCATAAGCTCGGTCAGGGGGCCCATAACAGGCATGGTGAGCGCCGCCAGGCCAGAACTCGAGGGAACCAGCAAAGAGAGCAGGCCAAGGACGATATACATAAACGTGGTGTAGACGGCGGCGGGTGCACCGGCGAGCGCAGTAGCGAGCGCCTGGAGGATGGTGTCGATGATCATGCCGCCCTCGGCGATGACCAGAATACCGCGAGCGATACCAATAACGATGGCAGCGTACGCAAAGTCGGCGAGACCCTTAACGAACTCCTCAGCGATCGTCTGCTGGTCAAGACCGCCCAGGATACCGGCAAGCAAGCCCATGCCAAGGAACACGGCGGAAATCTCATTCATGTACCAGCCCTGGGTAACAAGACCCCAGACGATAATGCCCATACCGCAAGCAAAATCGATAAGCACGAGCTTCTGACGGATAGTGAACTCTTCCTCAATGGAGGCATCGGTCACGGAAAACTCGATACGCTTGAGCTTATCGTCCTCATACGTAATGGACGACTCGGGGTTTTTCTTGACGCGCATGGCGTAGCGCATGGCCCATGCGATACCGACGGCAGTGAAGATGACCCAAGAAACGGCGCGCAGCCACAGTTGCGGATTGCCCTCGATGCCAATGATGCCTTGGGCGATCAAAACATTAAACGGGTCGATGGTCGAGGCACAATATCCCAGGTTAGGGCCAAGGAAGCAGATGATGAATGCCGTCATCGAGTCATAACCGATACCCATCATGATGGGAATGAAGATGGCATAGAACGGCAGGGCTTCCTCAGACATACCAAACGTAGTGCCGCAAATGGACAGCAACGTCATCGTGATGGGAATGATGAGGATGTCCTTGTTCTTAAGCTTTTTAATCACACGGCTCATGCCGGCATTCAAAGCGTTGGTCTTGGTGATGATTGCGAACGATCCGCCAATCAATAAGACGAACGCAACGACGTCGGCAGCCTCTTGGATACCCTTGGTGGGCGCTTGCAGGACCGCGAAGATATCCTGGCCCAGATTGATGGTCTCACCGGTCTCGGAATCGGTGTAGTTCTTATCGACCTGTTCATAGGTTCCAGCAACGGCGACTTCACGCTCGCCCGCCGCTGTCGAAATCGTCTTGCGCTGATACTGACCAGAGGGAACGATCCAAGTCAGGACCGCAAAGACAACGATCAGCAAGAACATGATCGTATAGACATGCGGTAATTTGAACTTAAAACGTCTGTTTGTCTTCTTCGCCTTCGTATCTGACATAGATACCTCCAAAGAACTCGAGACTGCATCGCATCTCGCTTCAACGTTTGCACAATGCAAACGTTCTATGACGTTCTATAGATTACCAGCAGCTTTTTCCTTCATCAAGATAATTTCAAACTGATTGCCGCAACGCGGTTGAACGGTTGCGTTTGCGCCGTGAACGGTATGGAAACGCCCGGTGAGATGATCCACCGGGCGCTTCCATTCGCAATGTCCTAGATGTCAAAAACGTAGCGAGACCCAACGATTCGCTGACGACCGATGATAAACGGCCGCCGCTGCTCATCGAAAAAGAAGGCTTCCATATAAAACAAGGGTTCGCCAACGGGAACTGCCAACAGTCGAGCGACCTCGGGCGACGCGCAGGCGATCTCGAGCGTGCACGGGTCGGTAAACGCGGGCGTGCGGCCCGTCCGGTTGCGCACGAACTCAAAAATGGATTGGTTAGATAGAGGTGCCGTTGATAGATAGGCGTTGTCCTCGTAAACATATATGTTGTTCTCGAGCATGACAGGGACGCCATCGGCAGTGCGCACGCGCTCAACGCAAATCAAGTCAGTTCCAACGGGAACACCAAAGAACTGTGCTTCGGTGGAATCCGCCGGCAGTATCTTTCTCGAAATGACACACGCCCCCGGTTCCATTCCGTTAACGCGGCATGCGTCCGAAAAACTCTGAACGTCATCCTTCTGGCGAATCTTGCGCTTGAGCTTGGGGGCATTGACAAACGTGCCTTTCCCCTGTCGCTTCGTTAGATAGCCCTGCTGGACGAGCTCCTCAATAGCGCGTCGCACGGTAACGCGGCCAACTTTATAGCTCTCAGCCAATTCGAATTCGTTGGGTATCCGCGCGCCTGCCTTGTAGGCGCCGGAGTTGATTTCGTTTTTAATGATATCAATGACCTGTTGGTACAGCGGTATCGCTGCTTTACCGTCAGTCGGCCCTTCAGTCGGTGGCATATACCCTCTCCCAGCACAATTAATTCTAAAACGGGCTTAAGAGCATTCAACAAGCCCTTAAGCCCGCATTAGCTTAAAGTATGCTAGGTGTCGCACCAAAATGTTGGCTATTTACTCATCAGACCCGAAAAACGCGCAACTACCGCGCTCCTAAGAAAGCGTGAGCAGCTCCGGCAGCTGATCGATAATCTTATCCGCGGCATCTTGGCTAAAGCCAAAGCGCTCCTCGCGCTTGGCAATAACTGTCAGGCCGGCTCGCTTGCCAGCGGTGATGCCAGGCACCGAATCCTCAACGCAGCAGCAGCGATTCGCGGGCAGCCCCAGTAGGTCAAGCGCATGCAGGTAGATGTCGGGCTCGGGCTTGCTCTCCTTAAACTGCTCGCCGCTCACCACATACTCAAAGGCATCCGACAGCCCGCATGCGTTGAGCACTTCTTCGATGCTATCCATGGGAGACGAGCTGGCAAGCGCCACGCGAACGCCACGGCGCGGCAGCTCTCGAATCGTATCCACGGCGCCCGGGTTAATCAAAGCCTGATAGTCGCGCGAACGCTTATGCGCCCACTCATCCCAACGGGCCAACGCTTCCTCGCCAGTGAAATGCCCCTTACCGGCGCGCTCAAACCAATCGACCAGCATATGCAGGAAGAACTGATGCGAGGTACCGACTTGCCCATTCAACTCCTCTTGAGTCAGGTTAAGCCCAAGCTCCTTGGCAAACGCGGCAGTCTCGCCCAGGTAGTAATACTCGGTATCGACAATGACACCGTCCATGTCAAAGATAACGGCGTCGAACGGAAATGCGGACACGGCACCCTCCCTAACAAAAGGGCGCCCGCAAGCAGGCGCCCAAACCATGCATTAATCGGCGATTCTAACCCAGCAGCTTATCCAGCGCCACTGCAATACCGTCTTCGTTGTTATTGGCGGTTACCATCTGGGCAACTGCCTTAACCTCATCGACGGCGTTGCCCATGGCAACACCGGTGCCGGCCCACTCAATCATGGACTTGTCGTTCTGGCCGTCGCCAAACGAGACGACCTCGCTGGCATCGATACCGAGCTTGGGCAGGGCACCCTCGAGCGCACGGGCTTTGTCGATACCGGGCGCCGTGTACTCAAAGTACCAGTCGGCCGTAAACATGCCCGAAAGCGTCTGGGTAAAGGGCGCATACATCTCCTCGTAATGCGCCTGCAGGTAGGTCGGATCACCCGCCGTCAGCAGCTTGTCCACGGGATAAGTGTCCACGACCTCATGCAAGCTCTCGACCTCGCGAATCTTAAGATCGCACGCATCGCGCTCATACTTGACGATATTCTTCTGCGAACCGTCCGGCAGTGTGATCATGCAATGGTACGAGTCCTCGACGTGCAAATCGCGACCGAGCGAAATCATAGGGATCACGTCATAGTTTTGCAGATGATCAATCAGACGGTGCAGTTCGTCAGCCGGCATGGCCTGGTCAAAAAGGACCTCATCGGTCTGAGCGTCGACCACGTGCGCGCCATTAAAGGCAACTAGCAGACCGTCATGGTTTTGAAGGTCGAGCTCCTGCGCCAAGGCGTGCAACCCCCATGCGGGACGGCCCGAAGCCAAGATGAGCTTAATGCCCGACTCCTGCGCCGCGAGCAGCTTCTCGCGCGTACGCGGGCTGATGACCTTTTGGTCGTTGGTGAGCGTACCGTCGATATCCATTGCGATGGCTTTGATTGCCATATATGCCTCCCTGTCATTGAACAACCTTGCCTGAGTCATCATACAGAACACCCATGGCGGCGCTGTTTACAACGGGAAAATGTCATATTGTCCCAAACATGAACGGCGCGCCTTCGACGATTGCGATGCCCGTCGAGGCGCCTCCCGATACATTCCATCCTATCCAAATAGCAAGGGGCCCGTATCCCAACGGATACGGGCCCCTTTCAGCCATAAGCCAACTCGGCCGTAAAAACTACTTGCGATGAGCGCGATAGAACTCGATGAGCGCCTGGGTCGAAGCGTCCTGCTCGGCCTTGGCGGCGTCGTCGTGGAAGGCCGGGGTGATCTGCTTGGCAAGCTGCTTGCCCAGCTCGACGCCCCACTGGTCGTAGGAGTCGATGCCCCAGACCGTGCCCTCGACAAACGTGATGTGCTCGTACAGGGCGATGAGCTCGCCGAGTGCGAACGGGGTCAGCGTGTCGCCGAAGATCGAGGTCGTCGGACGGTTGCCCTCAAAGCAGCGGGCCGGGACGATCTGCTCGGGCGTGCCCTCGGCACGAACCTCGTCGGCCGTCTTACCAAAGGCGAGCGCCTTGGTCTGGGCCAGGAAGTTGCCCAGGAACAGCTCGTGGACGTCCTGGCCGCTGTCGGTTGCGGGGTTGGCAGTGTTGGCGAAAGCGATAAAGTCGGCCGGGACCACCACGGTGCCCTGGTGCAGCAGCTGGTAGAAGGCGTGCTGACCGTTGGTACCGGGCTCGCCCCAGAAGATCTCACCGGTATCGGAGGTCACAGCGCTGCCGTCCCAGCGGACGTGCTTGCCGTTGGACTCCATGGTGAGCTGTTGCAGGTAGGCCGGGAAGCGGTGCAGATACTGGCAGTACGGCAGCACGGCGTGGCTCTTGGAACCGAAGAAGTTGACGTACCAGACGTTGAGCAGGCCCATCAGCGCGACGGCGTTGTTCTCGAGCGGGGTGTTGCAGAAGTACTCGTCGATGGCGTGGAAGCCCTCAAGGAACTGCTGGAAGCGCTCGGGGCCGAGCACGACGATCAGCGACAGACCCACGGCGGAGTCGACGGAATAGCGGCCGCCGACCCAGTTCCAAAAACCGAAGGCGTTGGCGGGGTCGATACCGAAGGCCTCGACCTTTTCGAGCGCGGTGGAAACGGCAACGAAGTGCTTTGCCACGGCCTCGGCGTTCTGCTCATCGGAGCCATCGATGGCGCCCTGAGCCTTGAGCTGCTCGAGCATCCAGGTCTTGACCTCGCGGGCGTTGGTGAGGGTCTCGAGCGTGGTGAAGGTCTTGGAGACGATGATCACGAGCGTGGTCTCGGGATCCAGACCCTTGAGCTTCTCGGCCTGGTCGTTGGGATCGATGTTGGAGATATAGCGGCAATCGATACCGGCGTCGGCATAGGGACGCAGGGCCTCGTAAGCCATGACTGGGCCCAGATCGGAGCCGCCGATGCCGATGGACACCAGGTGCTCGATCTTTTTGCCGGTAACACCCTTCCACTCACCGGAGCGCACGCGCTCGGCGAAGGCATACATGCGGTCGAGAACCTCGTGCACGTCGGCGACGACGTCCTGGCCGTCGACGATGAGCTGGCCCTTCTCGCTTGCCGGGCGGCGCAGCGCGGTGTGCAGGACGGCGCGGTCCTCGGTGGTGTTGATGTGCTCGCCGGAGAACATGGCGTCGCGGCGCTCCTCGAGCTTCACCTCGCGGGCAAGATCGCACAGCAGCTTGACGGTCTCATCAGTCACCAGGTTCTTGGACAGGTCGAAGTGCAGGTCACCGGCGTCAAAGCTCAGCTTGTTCACGCGCTCGGCATCGGCGGCGAACCAGGCCTTGAGGTCGATACCCTCGGCCTCGAGCTTCTCCTGATGGGCCTCGAGCGCCTTCCAAGCGGCAGTCGACGTAGCATCGATAGGTGCGGCAACAGTTGCCATAGAGTCCTCCTCAGCATACGGGCGCACGCCTCCATGCGCCCGGACATTCAGATGCCACTATTCTAGCGCAGGTCAAGACTATAATCAGCGAGCGTTGCCAATCGGCCCCCAAACGGCAACCGACCAAAAAGGGACAGGTTTAATTTGGCAGGTCAAACGCTTTACCAATCAAAAATAACCTATCCCTTTATGCCAAATATTAGGCCGCAGCGCAGACGCTACCGAGCAACTCACGCAGAGGAGACCCGATGCCCTCCAGCAGTTCGGGCGCGATGATGGCAAAAACGGGAACCTCGCCGGCCCCCACGACGGCAGGCACCTTGCCCTCCGAGACGATACATCCATAAGGGACAAAACCGTCTTCGCCGACATCGAGCGCCGCCATGCGACGGGCGAGCTCGCGCGCAAAGCCGGCAGTATCGGCATCGCCAATCGCCAAGACAAAGTCCACGCCTTCGTCGGTCGCCAGGGCCACGGCTTCGTCGATCAGCTCGTCTCCTCCGTCGCCTTCAACCGAGCCGCAGCGGAAAAGCACGCGCTCGAGCAGGGCGCGATCGAGCGAGCCCAGCGCCGCCGAAACGAGCTCATCACGCGTGTGCTTGTCGCCTCCCAGCACGACCAGTGCCTTGGTGCCGCCATAGTGGGCAACCAATCGCCCGCACCAGCGAGCCACATCCCCATCCGCAACCAAGCGCGTCGGCATACCAAACCCATAGTTGACCATTATCCCCACAACCCTTCCGTGCTTTATGGTGGTATCAATCGTTAGCCTCATGCTACGAAGCGAGCTTTTCCGAGCTGTTTCGCGCTCTTTAGGGCTGCGTTAAAAACCCGATGCAACCGCACGACCATACCTGCCAAATAGGGACAGGTTTTGACGGTGTCCGGTCGAGCAGGTATTATCGAACAGGTATTCGATAAGAACATGTGTTTGATGGGAGGCTCGGATGGAGCACGAGCAGCACACCTACATCTGCATCGACCTCAAGACGTTTTATGCCAGCGTCGAGTGCGTCGATCGTGGGCTCGATCCGCTCACCACCAACCTGGTCGTTGCCGACGAATCGCGCGGACGCACGACCATCTGTCTCGCTATCACGCAGACCATGAAGGACCTCGGGATACACAACCGCTGCCGTCTATTCGAGATTCCCGACGGCATCGACTACATCAAAGCAGTGCCGCGCATGCAACACTACATGGAGGTGTCGGCGCAAATCTACGGCGTCTATCTGGAATACGTCAGCCCCCAGGACGTGCACGTCTACTCCATCGATGAGTGCTTTATCGACGTGACGCCCTATCTGGACCTTTATCACACCGATGCCGAAGGGTTCGCCTGCATGTTGCGCGACGAGGTCTTGGGGCGCACCGGCATCACGGCGACGGTCGGTATCGGCCCCAACCTATTCCAGGCCAAGGTGGCGCTCGACATCACCGCCAAGCACGTAGCCAGCCGCATTGGCGTACTCGACGACGAGATCTTTCGCAAGGAGATCTGGCCCCATCGCCCCATCACCGACATCTGGGGCATCGGCCCCGGCGTGGCGGCCCGTCTCGAGAAATACGGCGTCTACGACCTGATGGGCGTCGCCGCACTCGACGAGAACCTGCTCTACGACGAACTCGGCGTCAACGCCGAATATCTCATCGACCACGCCTTCGGGCGCGAGCCGACAACCATCGCCGATATCCAAGCCTATCGCCCGCAAGCGACCTCGACCACCACAGGACAGGTGCTCTCGAAGGGCTATGCCTACGAGCAGGCCTACACCGTCTTGCGCGAAATGGTCGACAACGCCGTGTTGGATCTAGTCGATAAGCACGTGGTCTGCGACAGCATCTCGCTCTTTGTGGGCTACGCGAGCGAGCGCGCCGACATACGCCGGCTCAACGCCAGCGGCACGGCGCAGTATATAGACGGCTGCGGACACTTGCGCTCGAGCACCTCGGGCATCGAGCCCGCAGCGACCGACGGCCCCGAGCTCGCGCCCCGTGCTCCCAAGCCCGTCCAGCGCGATGACGAAAGGCGTCGCCTGGTGCGCGAAGCGCAGGCAATCGATGGCATCTTTGTGGGAGAGCATGGCGGCAAACCGCGTGGTGGCTATGCCGCACTCTTTGCGCACTCCAACGCCTCGCGAAAGCTGCCCGAGCGCACTAATTCGTTTAAGAAAATCATGGGGTATTTCGATGACCTTTGGGCACAAACGGTCGATCCCAAACGACCGGTCAAGCGCATCAACCTGGGATTTGGCAATCTTGTGCCCGAGGAATTTGCCACCATCGATCTGTTCAGCGATATCGAGGCCGATGAGCGCGAGCGCGACCTGGCGCGCGCCGTCCTGGCCGTGAAAGGCAAGTACGGCAAGAACGCGCTCGTCAAGGGATTAAGCTTTACCGCCGGCGCCACCGCGCGCGAACGCAACGGCCAAGTTGGAGGACATCGTGCCTAAACCCAAGCAGCAGCCCGTGCGCCCGCCGACCGCCTTCGAGCGCCTGGCGGACCCCGAGGGCAGACGCCGCGCCGCCGACCCCAACCTCACTGCCAACGGTGCCGTGCGCGCCAACCGCGCCGCACAGTTTATGCCCTTTGCCGCCCTCACGGGATACTACGAACTCGTGCGCAAGCAGGAAATCACCGTCGAGTCAAAACGTGAGCTCACGGAAGAAAAAGCCCTCGTACTTTCTAAAAAGCTCGAGGGTCTCAAACGTGGCGACTTGGTTCGTGTCACCTATTACGATACATACGGCTATCGCAGCCGCACCGGCATCCTCGACGAGGCGCTCCCCGCCTTCAAGCTCCTCAAGCTCCGAGACATCGCCATCGACTTCGACGACATCCAAGACATCGAACTGCGCGGACGAGCCTAGCCAAGGAAGCGCACCCAGAGCGACGCTTACAGCGTCATGACGTAGTAACCCGCATCTCTCACGGCAGTCTCAAGGACACCGCGATTGATCGGCCGCTTGGAGCGCACACGCGCTGTGTGGTCCGCGTACGTTACCGTAGCCCACACACCATCCAGCGCATTGAGGGCATTGGCTACGTTCTGAGCGCAGCCTTCACAGCTCATGCCGCCGATGAGCAGCTCATCGCTATAGGGATAGTGTGACGCATCGGTATCCACCACAACAACCTTTTTGGCCTTCTTGCCGCTCGCACCATCGCTGCAACAACTCTTCCCGTGTGTCGAAGCGGCAATGCGACGCAGTCCAAAAAACATGCCGACGGCAATGACGGCCAGCACGATGAGATTCGCAGGGTTGAGCAAGTCACTCATGCGCTCCCCTTTCAAGTAGCACTATCTAGATACCCCCATGGGGTGTCCCCATCTTAACCCAAAATCATGTCTGTTCGGTCAATTAGTTTCCCTCTTCAAACTTTTTTGTTGACCATGGCTTACTTTCGTGTATAAGTTTTCCTAGGCTAACAGTTTAGATCCGTAAGGAGCGCCGTGACTCGAACCATAGACATCCCAACGTTTCAGGCAGCAGTCGTGCGCAACTGCTCTCCCACGCTCGCGGGCATCAAGCCGGCATCGCTCTTTACCTATCCAGGCACCTACGCCCACGGGGACGGCTCGACCACAACCGAAACCATCGCAGAACGCCGCGCGCGCCTGCTCAACGTTATCGCCCAGTGCAATCGCGAGCTTGACCCGCTCGGCATCCACCTGAGTGTTTTGGTCTGGCGGCCCTGCGGAGCACTCGTGTACGTGTACCGAGCCAAAAGCCTCGCCACCTATTTCGCAGACCCTCGCGCCCAAACAGCGCTCGCCTCGGAAGGCTACGACACGAGAGACCTTTCGACATGCCTTGTGCATTTGGCATCACGCATCACGCTCGCGAGCAATAACATCGCGGAATGCGCTTGTAGCCAGACTCGATGCGCACTACCCCAGCAAGCTAGCTGCAGCAACGACTGCACCTGCGAGTTTCCGCACGAAATAGGCTACTTCCTTGGATATCCCTACGACGACGTGCACGAGTTTATCGTCCAGCGCGGCGAGAACTACAAGGTCTTTGGAGCTTGGAAGGTCTACACGAATGTCGAGCAAGCGCTTGCGATGTTTGACGCCTACCGTGCTTGCACTCAATACCTCACCTTTGTCTATCAGCAGGGCTGCAGCTTGGCGCAACTTGCCCAGGCAACCCGATAGAACATAGAAGCCGCGGCAACCTGCCGCACAACTGAAAGGACTCAACATGAGCAAGATCGCCGTCGTCTACTGGAGCGGCACGGGCAACACCGAGGCCATGGCAAACCTCGTCGCCGAAGGCGCCACGTCCGCGGGTGCCGAGACTGAGGTCATCCCCTGCGCCGACTTCTCTGCCGACAAGGCCGCCGAATATGATGCCTTCGCCTTCGGCTGCCCCGCCATGGGCTCCGAGGAGCTTGAGTATGACGAGTTTCAGCCTATGTGGGACGAGGTCAAGGAGACCCTCGGCGACAAGAAGGTCGTCCTCTTTGGCTCCTATTCGTGGGCCGAGGGCGAGTGGATGGACAACTGGAAGGCCGACGCCGACGAGGCCGGAGTCAACGTCGTGGACTCCGTCATTTGCTACGATGCGCCCGACGATGAGGGCGAGGCGGCCTGCCGTGCCCTTGGCGCCGAGCTGGCCTAGCAGCACCACCGAGCCCGACAGAAGGGGCTCACGCTACATTATCGACATCCCAACAAAAAACGGGACTGGATTCATGTCCAGCCCCGTTTTCTGTAATGCCAGCCGCATGAACCAGCTACGAGATATTGCCCAAGAACGCCTTGGTGCGCTCGCTCTTGGGGTGGTCGAAGACCTCGCTCGGCGTACCCTCTTCCACAATGACGCCGCCGTCCATAAAGACGACGCGGTCGGCGACATCGCGGGCAAAGCCCATCTCGTGGGTCACCACGATCATGGTCATACCGTCACGTGCGAGATCGCGCATGACGCCCAGGACGTCGCGGACAAGCTCGGGGTCAAGCGCCGACGTGGCCTCGTCAAAGAGCATCACGTGTGGATTCATCGACAGGGCGCGGGCGATGGCCACGCGCTGCTGCTGACCGCCCGAAAGCTGACTCGGCATAAAATCGATGCGCTCGGCCAGACCGACCTTGGTGAGCTCCTCGACGGCGATCTTCTCGGCCTCTTCCTTGCTGCGCTTGAGCACCTTTTGCTGCGCAAGCATGACGTTCTTTTTGACCGACAGGTGCGGGAACAGGTTGAACTGCTGAAAGACCATGCCCAGGTGCGTACGCACTTTGTTGAGGTCGACACCCTTGGCGCACACATCCACGCCCTCAACGATAATCGAGCCACTCGTGGGATGCTCCAAACGATTGATGCAGCGAAGCATCGTCGACTTGCCCGAGCCCGAGGGGCCCAAGACCACAACGACCTCACCCTTGTGCACATCCAGATCGATATCGCGCAGGACCACGTTGTCGCCAAAGGCCTTCTGGAGATTCTTGATGCTGACGACGACCTCGTTCGAGTTATTGGTTTCGCTCATGATAGGACCTCCTTACAGACCGGCGATGTGGTCGGCGGGCGTCGCGACAACCTGTCCGGCGCTCTTGGCGGGACGCTTCTTCTTGGTTTCGGCCGTCCCCAGAAGCCTCGCCTCAAGACCGCTCACCAAGCGAGCAAGCGGCAGGGTGATGACCAGGTAGAACAGCGCGGCAACCACATACGGCGTAATGGAACCCGTCGTGGCCACGATGGTACGGGCGTTCATGACGATCTCGACCACGCCCACGGCCGCGAGCAGCGACGTATCCTTGTAAAGCAGGATAAACTCGCTGGTCAGCGTAGGCAGGACATTGCGGAACGTCTGCGGAATCATAACGTAGAGCAGCGTCTGGAAGGCGTTCATGCCCAGCGAGCGCGCGGCCTCGTTTTGGCCCTTGGGGATCGACTGAATACCGGCGCGGAAGATCTCGCACAGGTAGGCGGACGAGTTCATGGCCATGACGATGACGCCCAGCACATAATCGTCAACCTTGACGCCGGCCAGCGGCAGGCCAAAGAACGCGATGTAGATCTGCAGGAACGCCGGCGTACCGCGGATGATATTCACATAGATGCCGGCAAGGCAACGCAGGATGCGCGACTTGGAGATGCGCATGAGCGACAGGGCGAAACCGAAGGGAATTGCCAGCGGAAACGCCACGAGCACGATCGAGAGCGACATGAGGAAGCCTTTGAAGACGATCGGCAGGCTCTGAACCAAAATGACCGGGTTCAGGAACAGGCGAAGGAACATGTTGGAATTCCATGCCTCGACCCACGGCTGCTCCTTAAGGTCGGCCAGGAAGTTATCGAATGCCGTCACGCCCTTAATCTCGACGGAAGGAATCTTGGAGATCTTCTTGGTTGAACCGGCAGCCAACGTGTAGGTGCCGCTAAAAGCCTCGTCGCCGCCCTCGACGGGGAAGGTCACGCCGTAGACCTCGACACGGAAATAGCCGCCGGCCGGAGCCGTCTCGCCAAAATCGATCTTGAGCGTCTGGCCGTCGACCTTGCACGTAGGCTTCATGGGCGTACGGTCCATGAGGTCATCGCCCGAGAGCATCGTCAATCGCGTGTCATCGGCACCAAACGTCGTGCCGTCGACAAACGTCAGCGAAAGACCGCTCAGCTCCTCGTCGGCATCGGCCTGAACTTCCCAGGTAATTCGCGTCTCGGTGCCGCCGACCACAGCGCTGCCCGAACCGGTGTTGGGTCGGGCGGTGATCTTTGCGGTCTCAAGCGCCTGGGCGGTCGTGGGCGCATATGCCCCCGCGCACACCAGCGCGAGCGCCACGGCCATGACGCAGGCTAGCTTTTTGAGCAAGGCGGGCAGTGGAAAACGCTGCTCCGCGGCCCCTTTGTTCAGTCGAGACAAGGTGGCTCCTATCGTAGAAGTTGCCGGCAAAACGAGACGGAAACGCTCTCCGTCAAGAGAAGCGCAAAGGCCCTCTCCGCAAAACGGAAAGGGCCCGCGCGCAATCAAGTAGTTATTTGATGTTGTACTTAGCCATGAGGGCGTCAACGGTACCGTCGTCGGTCAGGTCCTTGATGGCCTGGTTGATGTCGTCCTTGAGCTTGGTATTGCCCTGGTTGATGGCGATGGCGTACTCCTCGCCGGTGCTGACCTGCTTGATGGTCTGGCAGGTGTTGAACTGCTCGGCGGTCAGCTGGCTGGCAACGGAGCGGTTGGTGACTACGGCGTCACCCTTATCGGACTGCAGGGCGCTGAAGCACTCGGTAGCGTCCTTGTAGGGGACGATCTTGGCCTTGGGGAAGTTCTCCTGGGCAAAGGCTTCGGCGGTCGATCCAGACTGGACGATGATGGTAGCGTCAGCGTTGTTGAGCTTCTCGCTGTAGTTGTCGGCCGTGATGTCGGTGTTATCGACCTTGGTCACGATAGCCTGATCGTCCATGTAGTAGGAATCGGAGAAAGTAACTTCCTTCTCACGCTCGGGAGTGTCGGTGATAGCCGCGATGGCGACGTCGTACTTGGCGCCCGAAGCAACGCCGGGGACGAGCGTGTCGAAGTCGTTGTTGACGTACTCGACATCCAGACCCAACTTGTCACCGATAGCCTTGATGAGTTCAAGGTCAAAGCCCTGGTAGTCGCCGTTGTCATCCTTGTACTCAAACGGCGCGTACTCGGCAGAGGTGCCGACGGTGAGCGTACCGTCCTTGACGAGCGCGTACTCCTTGGAGCCGTCGACCTTCTCGACCTTAGCGTCGTCAGAGCTGCTGGAACCAGCATCAGAACCAGAGGTGGCGTTGGACGAGCCGCAGCCCGTCAGAGCAAGGGCGAGCGCCATAGCACCCGTGGCGGCAAATGCGCCGAGCTTCTTCAGCTTCATAATCAGTCTCCTTCCGGTGACCTCGTTTGATTCAGAGGTCTGCAAAAACTGATGGTTATTATGCACCCGCTTGGAAGAATCTGCAATTAGAAAACTGATTGAAACAAACCCATAACGTGAATGGAGCACTCCACTTTATGGCAGCCTTTACTGCTGCAACGACCTTAACAGTTTGATTTCAGCCGCATAACCTGCAAGTTCGTTCGGTGTCTCCAAGATGAATGGCAATGCGCGCAAGCGGCCATTCGATACAATATTCTGTATAACCTGCATACCGCCGCCAAACTCTTCACTACCCAGGTAGCCCTTGCCGATGCACTCGTGGCGATCCTTATGGGCGCCACAAGGGTTCTTCGAATCGTTGATGTGTACGGCATGCAGGCGATCGATGCCCACCACGCGGTCGAACTCGTCGAGTACGCCGTCCAGATCATGGATGATGTCGTAGCCGGCATCGCTCACATGGCAGGTGTCCAAACAAACGCCCAGCTTATCGGACAGCTCTGGACACTTGGCGGCAACCCCCTCGATAATGCACGCCAGCTCTTCAAAGCTACGGCCCACCTCGGTGCCCTTACCCGCCATGGTCTCGAGCAATACCGTCGTCTGCTGTCCCCCAAACATCACCTGGCACAGCGTGTCGACAATCATCTGAATGCCGGCGTCTGCCCCCTGTCCCACATGCGCGCCGGGATGGAAGTTGTAGTAGTTGCCGGGCAGTGCTTCCAGACGCTGCAAATCTTCCGCCATAGCCTCCAAGGCAAACTCGCGCGCCCGCTCCTTAGCGGAGCAGGGGTTATAGGTATACGGGGCATGCGCCACCAGCGGTCCAAAGTCGTTTTGCGCCATAAGCTCGCGCAGAGCCGCCACGTCATCCATGTCAAGGTCTTTTGCCTTGCCACCGCGCGGGTTGCGCGTAAAGAACGAAAAGGTATTGGCACCAATGGACAACGCCGTCTCCCCCATTGCCCGATAGCCCTTCGTCGTCGAAAGATGACACCCGATCGTCAGCATCTCCAGCTCCCCCTCATCAGTTGCGGTGAAATAGTTCCCGTTTGGCCCCTATTCTGCCGCAAACAGGAACTATTCCACCGCAAGTTATAAAAGGGTCATGAGGAGCGCGTTATGCGGAAGGCTTTAAGCGCGGCCGTTACGGGGCCAGGCTGGAAACGTCGGCGCACATCGTCGAGACGCTCGGGAATATCGATGTGTTGCGGGCAGTGACGCGCGCATTTGCCGCATTTGACGCAGCTGCTCACCAACTTGGGCTCGCTCGTCCGCACCGCGCTCGCCGTAAAATACTGCGATAGACCCGTAAACCAGCTGTGCGCATAGCTTGCATTGTAGGCGGCAAAACACCCAGGGATATTGATGCCTTTGGGACACGGCATGCAGTAGCCGCATCCCGTGCAGGGCACGCGATTCGATTTTTCAAACTCCGCCAGCACGCGTGCGATGGTATCGAGCTGAGCGGCTGTCATCGAATCCGGCAGGGCCCGATCGGCCAGCACCGCGTTCTCGTCCACCTGCGCGGTATCGGTCATGCCCGAAAGCAGCATCGTGACTTGAGGATGGTTCCACACCCACGAAAGGCCCCAAGCAGCCGGCGTCTTCAGGTACGGATCGCGTACGTCATCGAGCACGGCGCGGGCCCGCGGAGGCAGCTTGCCCGCTAAACGCCCGCCCAGCAGCGGCTCCATCACAAACACCGCGAGCCCGCGCTCCGCAGCCGCCATGAGTCCCGCCGTCCCCGCTTGGTAGCGCTCTCCAGCGTAGTTGTACTGGATCTGGCAAAAATCCCAGTCATACGCGTCAAGCATCGTGAGGAAGTCCGCCGCACTGCCGTGATACGAAAAACCTATCTGGCGAATACGCCCCGCAGCCTTTTGGTGCGCAATCCAGTCCTCGATGCCCAACGCCACCACGCGCTCCCACTGGGCGGGCGAGGTGATGTTGTGCATAAGGTAGTAGTCGATATGGTCGGTCCGCAAACGGTGCAGCTGCTCGTCAAAAAAGCGGTCGAAATCCTCCGCACATTTGCACGAAGCGTGCGGCAACTTAGTCGCCAGCAACACCCGGTCACGCAGCCCCAAGCGCTCAAGTGAGGCACCCACGCACACCTCGTTACCGGGATAAAGATACGCAGTATCCAGATAATTAATCCCCTGTTCCACCGCACGGGAAATGATGGCATCGGCCGTCTTCGCATCGGGGTGTCCCGGCGCACCGGGAAATCTCATGCAGCCCAGACCCAGAGCAGATATTCGGTTACCACTTTTGGGGTCAACGCGGTATTGCACGGCCCCTCCTTTCGCCATCAGCGCCCCGGCAAGACGAAACACAATGGTCACGCGGCCGAAACATCGTAGAATCGCAATCGAGAACGTATCGTAACGCAGCAGAAATCGAGCTGTCACGGCACCGCTTTAACATCAGCAAAAAGCCCGATGAAAGGAGCAACAAACAAATACGGCCATCCGGTGCACGCAGCATGGTCCGGCAGCATACAATCCATCAGGCGCCCCTTACGCGGGCGCCTTTTATATGGGGAGATGATTCGCATGCAGATCAACAAGATCGCCTTTATCGGCAAGGGCGGCGTCGGCCTGCTCTACGGCAGCATGATTGCCAAGGCCCTCGGCAATGACGCCGTCGAATACGTTATGGATGACGCCCGTTTTGAGCGTCACGCAAACGATGCGCTCACCGTCAACGGCAAGCCCTGTGCGCTCAAGTCCGTCCGCGCCAGCAAGGCAACGCCCGCCGATCTGGTCATCCTGACGGTCAAGACCACCGGTCTCGACCAAGCACTCAAGACTATGGAGCGCGTCGTGGGACCCAATACGCTCATCGCCTCGCTGTGCAACGGCATCACGAGCGAGCAAAAGATTGCCGAGCGCTTTGGCTGGGAGCATACCGTTCTTGGTATTTGCCAGGGCATGGACGCTGTGTTTCTCAACGGAGAGCTCACCTTTACCAACACGGGCGAAATCCGCTTTGGCGCGGCGGCCGGTACGGATCCCGCAGCCATCACCGCAATCGACGAGCTCTACACGCGCTGCGGCATCGCACACACCGTCGAGAGCGACATTGCGCACCGCATGTGGGCCAAACTCATGCTCAACGACGGCATCAACCAGACCTGCATGGCCTACGGCGGCACGTACGGAAGCGCCACGGAGCCGGGCTCCGAGCAGCGTCGCTGCCTTGTTTCCGCCATGCGCGAAACGCTTGCGGTCGCCAACGCCGAGGGCGTTGAGCTGACCGAGGCAGACCTGACGCAGATGGTGCACCTCATCGAAGGAATCGATCCCGCCGGCATGCCCTCGATGGCGCAAGACCGCGTCGCGCGGCGCAAAACCGAGGTCGAGGAGTTCGCCGGCACCATCTGCCGTCTGGCGGCCAAGCACGATATCCAGGCACCGCAGAACGAATGGCTCTATCAGCGCATTCGCGATATCGAGGCAAGCTGGTAGCGCCCGACTCACCACGTCAACAGACTCAACAGCAAAGCCGCCGCAAGGGCACTCCCCTTACGGCGGCTTTCATCTTCATCTATAACCAGTAGTCGATGTCCCGACGGTCAGAGCTGCGACTCCGAGGCCTGGCCCTCATCGTCGCGACAAAGGACTACACCCGCACTTCCCAGCAGCGCGGCCGCAATCAGCGCGCCAACCACGATTGGAGCAGCCCCGCATGACCCCTGCATGCCCGCAATGAGCGCGGCCGTAGGACCAAGGCAACCAAGCACCAATGCGACGGCGGCAACGGCGATATCTCGAGCGTTCACAAGACCACTTCCTCCACGAGAAAGACCTTATTTCTCATGAACTAGTGTGCCCCGTATGCATACGCCCAGCGTACCGCCACGGTAAGGGCTCTGTTAACTCAGACGCACATAAAGAACGGGCGGCTTTACGTTGCCTAAAAGCTCAGTAAAGACGCCCGCCCATCATGTGCGTATTTTGCTTATGGCAGATTACCAACCGGTGTAGTAGTCGGTGGTTCCGGCAGCGCAGCCGGAGTCATAGACCTTGCACTCGCCCTTGGAACCGGTAAACGTGGAGCCTTGGGCCTTATCGCCCGCGGCAACAACGTAATAGCCGTCGGAATCGCGCCAAAAGCCCTCGGAATCCTGCGTCCACTCGCCCGTGCGGTGGTGATACAACACGTTGCTGCTGTAATAAGTCTCGCGGCGGCCGTTATAGTTATTGACGCCGCTCGAGCGCGTCAGACCCGAGCCGTTCGCGTAATACGCAGCAGACGTATAAGACGAGCCGGAGCCGGCGTTGTAATACGAAGCCTGAACGGCCTCAGCGGCCTCGGCTTCGGCTGCGGCAGCCTCGAGCGCCTCGCGCTTGGCATCCTCAAGCGTGGAGCGAAGCTCGTCGAGCTCGGTCGACTTGGCGTCGACTTCCCCCATCGTCAACAGGCTACCCGCACCGTCGATGCAACCCTGCAACACAGCGCGCTCGTCATCGGTAGCATAGTCGCCATACATATTCATAATGATCTGAGCGCGCATCTCCAGGGAATCGCGCTTTGCCCCCATCGAGGCGTTCCACTCCTGCATAGAGCCATAACCGTCGCCGCGGTAGTCGACGGGCTGCACCAGCGTCGCCTCGGACGGCGCAGATCCGACCGTATCGGATAGTGTTGCCGCGTGGGCATCAGTTGCGCCGGCGCCCGCCAAAAGTGCCACGGTCAGAGCGGCGGAAAGGGCGGCGGCTTTCGGTTTTCGTGAATCGATCCTCATGTAGCTGGAAACCTCCGTAGTGCGTTTTTGCTGCGTTTGAGCTGCGTGTGATTTAATCGCGCTGCATAGTACCCCGAGCAAATCGCGACCTGCGGTTTTACTCAAAAGGTGCACGTCAATTGCGTAAAACTCACATCCTCTCAACAGGAGTTTTCCACATCTCGATTGCATAAAGCGTGTCAAAAACCCTGTTTTTGCACCCTCTCTATGCAAAAAAGACGCCTGTGCAACCATTGTTCGCACAGGCGCCTTGAGCAGGCATTTTATGCAGTTATACCTATCGAGTCGCAAGGGGTCCTTGCACAAGTCGCCTTACTCGTCCAGCGTGGCAAAGGCCTGCTTCAGATCCCAAATGATATCCTCGGCGTTCTCGGTACCGATGGAAAGACGGATCGTGGAGGGCGTGATGTTCTGCTCGGCGAGCTCCTCGGCAGAGAGCTGGGAGTGCGTGGTGGTAGCCGGGTGCACGACGAGCGACTTGACGTCGGCCACGTTGGCGAGCAGCGAGAACACCTGCAGATGATCGATGAACTTCCATGCAGCCTCCTGGCCACCCTTAATCTCAAAGGTAAAGATCGAGGCACCGCCACGGGGGAAGTACTTCTGATAGAGCTCGTGATCGGGGTGCTCAGGCAGGCTCGGGTGATTCACCTTGGCGACGTGGCTGTCACCAGCCAGGAACTCAACGACCTTCTTGGTGTTCTCGACATGACGGTCGACGCGCAGCGACAGAGTCTCGGTGCCCTGGAGCAGGACCCAGGCGTTGAACGGGCTGATGCAGGCGCCCTCGTCACGCAGCAGGATAGCGCGGACATAGGTTGCGAAGGCGGCGGGACCGGCAGCCTCGGCAAACGAAACACCATGGTAGGAGGGGTTGGGCTCAGCGATCTGGGCGTACTTGCCACTCGCCTTCCAATCGAAGTTACCGCCGTCGACGATCACACCGCCCAGCGAGGTACCGTGGCCTCCGATGAACTTGGTTGCGGAGTGGACGACGATGTTGGCGCCGTGCTCCAGCGGACGGAACAGATACGGGGTGCCGAAGGTGTTGTCGACGACAACCGGCAGACCGTGCTTCTTGGCAATCTCGGAGATGGCGTCGATGTTGGGGATGTCGGAGTTGGGGTTGCCGAGCGTCTCGAGATAGATGACCGTGGTGCTGTCCTTGATGGCACCCTCAACCTCTTCCAGGTTATGGGCATCGACAAACGTGGTCTCGACGCCAAACTGGGAGAGCGTATGCTCCAGCAGGTTGTAGGAGCCACCGTAGATGGTCTTCTGAGCCACCACGTGGTCACCAGCCTGGGCAAGAGCCTGCAGGGTATAGGTGATGGCAGCAGCGCCGGAGGCGACGGCAAGACCTGCCACGCCGCCCTCGAGCGCGGCGATACGGTCCTCAAAGACGCCCTGGGTGGAGTTGGTCAGACGGCCGTAGATGTTACCGGCGTCGGCAAGACCAAAGCGGTCGGCGGCGTGCTGGGAGTTGCGGAACACATAGCTCGTGGTCTGGTAGATAGGCACGGCACGGGAGTCGGATGCGGGATCGGCACTCTCCTGGCCAACGTGCAGCTGCAGGGTATCGAAACCAAAGGTGTGCTCGGGGTTGTTGATGAACTGGCTCATGATGATCTCCTTGATCGAACGAAAGTAAGTAAAAAGAGAGAAGTAAGTCGCTGTCTCCTGATCACGCCGACGGGCGCAAACAGGAGCCCGGCATTCGTCTTGGTAAGCAATTCATATGCGGGCCTCCTTTCGCGTCCCGATTCCGTAGTCGGCTTAATAACCTACCGCCTTTGTGTGTTTGAATAGTACGGGCATTGTCTTCCTCGGTCAATCACTAAAAAGCGCTAACTTGTTATCTGTTTTATAGATAACTATCGAAAGGATGGCGTCGATGACCCTTCAGCAGCTTCGTTTTCTGATCGCCGTGGCAGAGTCCGGCTCAATCAACGCCGCAGCTCAGCGCCTCTATACCGCTCAGTCCAACATCTCAAACGCCGTCAAAAGCCTGGAACAGGAACTCCATCTGGAGATCTTTACGCGCTCCAGCCGCGGCGTCACGCTCACCAACGACGGCACCGAGCTTTTGGGCTATGCGCGCCAGGTCGTAGAGCAGGCCGACATGCTCGAGGCACGCTACGAGGACGGCGGCACCCCGCAAGCCCGCCTCGCCATTTCCGCCCAGCACTACGCCTTTTCGGTCGAGGCCTTTGTCAACGTGGTCGAGCGCTGCCGCGACAGCAAGTTCGAGTTCATCATGCGCGAGACCACCACATCGCAGATCATCGATGACGTCCGTGCGTTTCGCAGCGATATCGGCATTCTGTATCTGGATGACTTTAACGCCCGCGTTCTGCAGAAGGCCTTCGCCGATGCCCGCGCAAGCTTCCATCCCCTATTCGACGCGACGGTCCACGTATTCGTCAGCGAACGCCACCCGCTCGCACGCCGCCCTCAGCTGTCCCTTGCCGACCTCGCGCCCTATACGCGCTACAGCTTTGAGCAGGGAACCTCAAACTCCTTCTATTACGCCGAGGAACCTTTTAGCTATATCCCTTGCGACCGCAACATACGAATCTCGGACCGCGGAACACTTACCAACTTACTTATCACGTCGAACGGTTACACCCTGTCGACCGGAGTCCTCTCCAATGAAATGCAATGGGGTATGGCATCGATCCCGTTAGCAGACGCCCCAACGATGCACGTTGGCTACATCATGCACGACGAGCGCAAGCCCTCTCTCCTCTTGCAGCAATACCTCGACGAGCTCAACCGCATCATCCATGCCAGCTAACAGTCGGAAGACGGGGTAGAAATCGTAGATTGCTGGCCCCCGGCGGGCATGGCGCTACAATGGTCACTCACATGAAATGCACTCAAAGAAAGGAAGCCCGTGAAGGTCATCATCTATACCGACGGCTCGGCCCGATCAAATCCGGGACGCGGCGGCTACGGCGCCGTGCTCAAATACACCAACCCCGCCGGCAAGACCTTTACCTCCGAGCTTTCGCGCGGCTACGCCAAGACCACCAACAACCGCATGGAGCTCATGGCCGTTATCGTGGCGCTCGAGGCACTCAACCGCCCCTGCGAGGTCGAAGTCCATTCCGATTCGCAGTACGTCGTCAACGCCTTTAACAAGCACTGGATCGACGGCTGGAAAAAGCGCGGGTGGAAAACCGCCAACAAGCAGCCCGTCAAGAACCGCGACCTGTGGGAGCGCCTACTCACCGCCAAAAGCAAGCACAAGGTTGAGTTCATCTGGGTTAAGGGTCACGCCGGCCACGAGCTCAATGAGCGCTGCGATGAGCTCGCCACCACGGCGGCCGACGGCAGCAACCTCGATATCGACACCGGCTTTAACGAGAGCGACCTGTAATAGCGTTTCCGCACAGCTTTATATCCCCACGCGCTACACTCATCCTGTAGACCAAACAACGCAAGGGGGACGTATGCTGCGCATCGCGACCATCGGCACATCCATGATCACCGACGACTTTATCCAAGTCGTCAACGCCAACGACCAAGCCGCGTTTGTGGGCACGCTTTCACGCGATGCCAATCGCGGTGCTGCCTTTACCGCCGAGCGCGATGGCGAGCGAAACTTTATCTCACTCGATGAGCTTGCGGCAGCCGCCGACGTCGACGCCGTCTATATCGGCAGCCCCAACGCACTTCACTACGAGCAGGCCCTTGCCTGCATCGCCGGTGGCAAGCACGTCATCGTCGAGAAGCCCTTCTGCGCCACCGAAGCGCAGGCGCTGGAAGTCTTCCGCGCTGCCGAGGCAGCAGGTGTCGTGGCCCTCGAGGCCATGCGTCCCCTCCACGATCCCGCCTTCCACGCCATCGAGGACGCCCTGGGCGAGATCGCCCCCATCCGCCGCGCCTCATTGCGCTTTGGCAAATATTCCTCGCGCTACAACGAGATTCTCGCGGGACGCGCCACCAATATCTTCGACTGCAATATGGCATCGGGTTCCCTCATGGACATTGGCGTCTACACCGTCGAGCCCATGGTCGAGATTTTCGGCATGCCCTCCGGCCTTACGAGCATGACTACTCTGCTCGACCCCACCACGCGACAGCTCACGCACGGCCCCATCGATGGCTGCGGTTCCATCCTTGCCAGCTACGGCGGTGGCCGTATCTCCGTCGAGCTCGCGCACTCCAAAATTACGAATGACCTGCTGCCCTCGCAGATCGAAGGCGAGCGTGGCACTATCCAGATTGACCATCTGTCCACGCCCCGCAACGTCCGTATCGACTATCGCGGCGATGTCGTACGCGGATCGGCGACCGAGGCGCCGCGCGAGCAAGGCGGCAACGGACGCGCGCTCGACCTTCCCAAGTCAAGCAACACCATGGAATACGAGCTCGCGGACTTTATCACCGCCATCGACGGCATCGATAACGTTAAGGAAGAGATTTGGGAGACCCCGGCGGGACGCCACGAGCTTGGCCACTACCGCGATGTCACGCTCGTCTCGCTGCGTATCATGGATGCCGTGCGCCAGCAGGCCGGCATAACCTTCCCGGCCGACGCAGGCAAGCAGGCATAGCGATGGGCCTCTTCGATACGTTCTTCTCCAGCGTCACCGGCGGCAGTCGAGAGCCTCAAAAACCATCAAACGTCGAGCTCGAGCTGCGCCGCAGGCTTACTGTGCTCGCAAGCGACGAGGCCACTCAAGACGCTCCCCTGCGCTATTTCCTGCGCTGGGAAGGGCAAGTCCAGGGCGTCGGTTTTCGCTTTACCAACACCAACCTCGCGCAGGCACGCGCACTCACCGGCTGGGTGCGTAACATGGAAGACGGCTCAGTCGAGATGGAGATACAGGGGGCTCCGGCAAACATCCTATCTCATCTCGAGGCGCTTCATGCCTCCTACGAGCGCATGGGAACGCGTTTTCGCCTCGTAGACGCCCAGACCCGAGCCCCACTTGCCAATGAAGACGGTTTCATTCCTCGTTATTAGTATTGTGTGCTAAATACGGTATCATTTACCTACGACCGTTGATAGAAAAGAGGCGAGGCGCATGGCGGTGCAAAGAAGGAATACCAGGCAGCGAAAGCTGGTTCTCGACGCCGTGCGCCAAAGCTATAACCATCCCACCGCCGACGAAATCTACAACGTCGTGCGCGCGCAGGATGACAAAATCAGCCGTGGTACGGTCTACCGCAATCTCAATCTCTTGGCCGACGCTGGCGAGATCCTCTCCATCAAGACGCCGGGCGGCAGCCGCTTCGATCGCACGATCGAGCCGCATGCGCATATCATCTGCACCTCGTGCAGCCGCGTCATCGATGTACCGCTCCCCTTCGATGCCCAGCTCGACGCCAAGGCGTCCGAGCAAATCGGCTGGCACGTCACGTCGCACTACACCATCTTCGAGGGTCTCTGCCCCGACTGCCGATAAATGTTTGGGACATGCCTACACAGCAAGTAGACGACGCAGTTCTTCTTCGACCGTGCGCGCGTAGCGGACGCGGTCGTTGATGCCGCGCATGCTGGGGTTGCAGCTCTCCATCAGATAGGGATGGCCCACCACGTTGAGCATGTCACGATCGTTCTCATTGTCGCCAAACGCCATCATCTCATCGGGCGAAATCCCCAGGGCACGACCGTAATCGGCAAGCGCGGAGCCCTTGCCCGAACCGAAACCGATAAAGTCCGTCCATTCGGTTCCCGATGTCATGACATCGACTCGGTCGCTAAAGAGGCGCTCGAAATACTCCAAGGCCGCCGGCTGCTCCACCTCGGGCGTCTGGAAGGCAATCTTAATGACGTCCTCGTCGATGTCCTCGGGACGGTCGACCACCGCCGCGTCGCAGTGGACCTCATAGCGCAGGTGGTCAACAAACGCGTCATTGCCGCTCATGGTGTAGAGGCGCCCCTCACACGAAAGGGTCACGTCGGCATGGGGATACGTAACCACGGCGTTCGCGATATCCATAGCAAGGCTACGTTCCATGGAACGCTTGACAACGGCACGCCCCTCGCTCATCACCAGGGCTCCGTTTTCGCATACATAGGCGAGCTCATCGGCCACCGGGGCAAACAGGTAGCGCAAGCTCGCATATTGACGGCCACTCGCCGGCATAAACACGATACCGCGACGATGCAGCTCATCGATAAGCTCAAAGGCCTCGGAACGCGGCTCGCGCTCCCCCGGATGCAACAGCGTGCCATCCAAATCGCATGCAATCAGCTTGATTCCCTCAAGACCCATATGCTTTCCCCAAAGCCTCCTATCAACAGCAAGACGGACCTTGATTGGTCGCCCCTCAAAGCCCGTCTTACACATACGCGCGCTTAGCCGCGCGTCTTTTTTACGATGGTAAAGTCGGGAGCCATGCTCACGACGACCTCCGCCGCACTCGACTCAAAGCGCCGGGCCGCATCGAGTTCACGGGTAACCACCGAGAGCCGAACACCCTCGACACCCCGGAGCATGCGGCCCAAAACAGGCTGCACCGGCGTATACATGCGCACGGTATGCTCGTCCGAGTCGCCTCGGAAAATCGGCGCATGCATGTTGCCGATCTCCCAGCACGCATGCGCGAGCGCAATCGGGTCCATGCGGTCAAATTCGACCAAATAAACCTCGGCACTGCGCAGGCGCACGACAACCGCCACGGGCGCCATGCCCGAACGGTCGATGGCGAGCACGTCACCATCGGCAAGACGACCGTCGTCGGCAGCATCCAGCCGAACATCGACTGTGCGCCCCAGCTCCGTCACACCCACAAACGCGCATACATCAGCCTGGTCCCAATCGAGCAGCAGCTCGTCAACCTCAAAGACACCGCCCAGCTCCCGGCGAAGCAGGAGTTCATAGGACGGATCGTTGAGATTTCCCAAGCATGTCGTCGAAACCAAGCGTTCAGGCATACTCTAGCCCTCGACCTCGACGAGCTCGATATCAAAGTTGAGGTCCTTGCCGGCCAACTCGTGGTTGGCGTCGAGCGTCACGGCCTCGGGCGTCACGTCGATGACCACGGCGGGGACGGGCATGCCGCTCGGCGTGGACAGGAAGAGCTTCATGCCCTTCTCGATCTGCTCGATATTGGGAACCTGTTCGGCCGGGAAGGTAATAACCATCTCGGGGTTGTGCTCGCCGTAGGCATCGGCAGCAGGAATGTGCACGGTCTTCTTCTCGCCCACCTGCATGTCGACAACAGCGGCGTCGAAGCCCTTGATCATCTGGCCGGCGCCGCAGGTGAACTCCAGCGGCTCGCCGCGATCGTAGGAGCTATCGAACTGCGTACCATCGTCGAGCGTGCCGCGATAATGAGTCTTGACCTTCTTGCCCTGGTTGGACATGGTAACCTCCGTGATAAGGGCGGCGCACAACGCGGGCCGCCGTGAACATATGGCGCTAACTATACCCTAGTCATACAATTCAAAGACAGTTTGCAAAGAAACGCTGCAACCGGAGGAACCATGGCATATCCCGTATTTGACCTACACTGCGACACCGCCGACCGCATCGGCTGGGCCACGCTCGATCTCGACCTGCGCTTTACCGCCGGCACCGACGGTTATTTCCCCGGCGACGAAACGCATCCGCAAGATTTCGACCTCATCGAGGGCAACGCCTGCGCCATCTCGCTCGCAAAGATCGGCAACACGCCGTGGGCACAGTGCTTCGCCACATTTGTCCCCGACGAGATTCCCACCGCCCACGCCGCGCGCTTCCAGGCGCAGATCATGGCACACATGAGCGGCCAAGCAATGCTCAACCACGACCGCATGGTCAACGTACGCAACGCCGCAGACATTCGCCCCGCGCTCAAAGACGGCAAGGTCGCCTGCATCCACACCATCGAAAACGCCACGTTCTTTGCCGAGGATCCCGCGCTGATCGAGGTGCTCAAGAGCCTGGGCGTACTCATGTCATCACTCAGCTGGAACGCGCAGGGACCGCTCGCGAGCGGCCACGACACCCACGCCGGTCTCACCGCCGCCGGCATCGAGGCACTTACGCAGATGGAGCACGCCGGCATGGTACTTGATGTCTCCCACCTCAACGATGAGTGCTTTGACGAGGTTGTCGCCCACGCCACGCGTCCCTTCGTCGCCAGCCACTCCAACTCCCGTGCGGTTTGCGGCGTCAAACGCAACCTTACCGACGACCAGTTCCGCACCATTCGCGACATGGGTGGCATCGTCGGCCTCAACTACTGCAGCGAGTTCCTTTCCAACGACGCAACCGACGAAACCGCCGCAGACGTCACCTTCGACCAGCTGGCGGCACATATCGAGCACTGGCTCGACCTGGGCGGCGAAGATGTCATCGCACTCGGCGGCGACTGGGACGGCGCCAAGGTACCCGACTTCCTCTCTGATGCCAGCAAGATGCCCGAATTCCAGAACATGCTCTCCAAGCACTTTGGCAAGACCGTGATGCAGAAGCTCTGCAGCGACAACGCGCTCGCCTTCTTCGAGCGCTATTAAGAGCGCAATTAATTTCGCATCCCTTGAGCGGGCCGGCATGCCGAGCGGTCGACATGCCGGCCCGTCCCCAATCTGAAGGATCACATTTGACGCAGCAATTTACGATTTCCGTACCCCGACCGGATGGAACGCTCATCCCCGTCGTCGTTACCAAAAAGCGCGTCAAGAACTTTAACCTACGCGTCACATCGAGCGGCGAGGTCCACGCCAGCGCACCGCTCGGCGCCAGCCGCGAACGCATCGAAGCGTTTGTGAAGCGCAACAGCGCCTGGATTATCAGCCGACTTGCCCAACGTGAGCAACGTCAGGCAACAGCGCGAGAGCCGCTCAGCCCATCGTCCATCATTGCACTTTGGGGCAAGCCCATCACGGTACAGGACGCACTCGATCACAACTTTGCATCGCCCGCACCGCGACCCAAGCAGGCCACCTTCGCAAGTTTTATGGGTACCGACGAATCGGACGAAAGCCCACAGGCCAAGCGGCGCGCAATCCTCGACGGCCTAACGTCCGACGAGCTCCAAGCCCACATCGACCAGCTCTACGCGTCCGAGGTCACCGCAGCGCTACGCGACATCGTGCACGCGTACGAAATCGCAATGGGCGTCACCGTGGCCCGCGTCTCCGTGCGCAGCATGAAAACGCGTTGGGGCTCCTGCACACCCAAAACCGGCGCCATTCGTATCGCGCGCGAGCTCGCCGCCTACCCTGTCGAATGCCTCGACATGGTTGTCGCCCACGAGCTCGTCCATCTGCTCGAGCCGAGCCACAATCAGCGCTTTCACGCCCTGCTCGACACGTACTGTCCCAACAATAAAGCTCTGTCGCAGCGACTCAAGCAGCCACCCATAGAGTCGTATTAGAACCGGTTAGCGCACGCGCTCGATCTCGACGCCGCAGCTTGCCAAGGGCAGGCCAACAGGAGCCCACGGCTTATCGAGCTTTATGCGCACACCAAGCAGCGAGGAATAACGGCGCAGCAGCATCTGGGCTGTCCCCTCGGCTGCCGCCTCGATGAGCTTAAACGTGTGCTCGCGCAGATAGCCATCGACATCGTGGCACACCGAGCCGTAGTCAATCGAGGCATCCAGGTTATCGTGCTCCCCCGCCGCGCGCAGGTCGGCATAGAGCACCAGAGAAACGATGAACTTCTGACCCAGCGCATTCTCCTCGGGATACACGCCATGGTTGGCAAAAACCTCAAGGCCGTCAATGACAATGCGATCGGTATGGCGCAGATCGTCATAGCTCACGTGAGGCACCGCCGTTGCGGTGGATATTTCGCCCCTTCCACGGCGGGCGAGCTCAGCACCTTCAGTCTTGGTTGCATTCTCGGGCAGTTTCTTGTTACTCAACGCGATCGTCTCCTTCGTTTAGAACCCCGACCGCGCAAACTAACTACACGCGAATCGACAGGTTCTTTTTATCATCGCTCCAGTTGCAAGCGTTGCGCGCGGGGCATGCAAAGCAGGCACGCGACGCTTTGTCGGCTGCATAGAGCAGACGCTCAAGCGGTTGGCTGTTCACGCGCAGCTTTCGATGGCCCAGAATGGCCGTCTTAATGGCTGCGGCATCGGCCGGCTCAAACGCCACGTCATCGGGCATGCCGCCGAGAATCGCATCAGCGACGCGTTCGCTTGCAACATCATGGGATATACCCGATTCATACTGTTCATCTTTGCCGATATCGTGAAGAAGTGCCGTGGCGTAGATGACCTCGCGGTCAAATTCGAGCTGCTCCTCGAGATTCTTGATCCACATAATGCGAGCGACATCGAGCAGATGGTCAATACCGTGGCGGCAGAAGATGCGCCCCGATTCCAACTGTACGATGTTGCCCAGGTGCCGCCGGAACAGCCCGTTGGCACAAATGTAATCAATGCGAGGCATGGCACCAAAGGGGGCCAGGCCCGAAGCCATAAAGCCGCGACGCGACGTCCCCTCATCGGTCTTCGATGTAAAGTCGTTGACGACTCTCATGGTTAGCGGCCCAGCATCCTAAAGAAACGCTCCTCGAGCGCGGGATCGGTCTCAAAGACGCCGCGGCGAGCAAGCGTCACGGTCTTGGTGCCGGGCTTTTGCACGCCACGCATCGTCATGCACATATGCTCGGCTTCCATGAGCACGATCGCTCCCTGGGGAGCCAGATAGTCCATGAGGGCATCGGCGACCTGCGCACACAGCTGTTCCTGCAGCTGCAGGCGGCGGGCATAGACCTCAACCGTGCGGGCGAGCTTAGACAGACCCGCCACGCGACCATTGGGGATATAGCCAATCGCGGCCTTGCCATAAAACGGCAGCAGATGGTGCTCGCACAGCGAGTAAAACGTGATGTCGCGCTCGATAACCAAATCGTTCGAAGCGACGGCAAAGGTTTTGGACAGGTGCTCCTCGGCACTCTGATCCATGCCGCCGGCGATTTCACCATACATACGGGCAACGCGCGCCGGGGTCTCCAGCAGGCCCTCACGAGTTGGGTCCTCGCCTATGCCCTCAAGCAACAGCTTAATGGCGGCCTCGACTTTTTCCTGATCGACCATCTGGGCCTCACTTTTCCGATTTCACGTTCGCGCTATGGTACCACGCCCTCCGGCATGACCACAAGCTACATAGTATGGGTCGAATAGACCGGATCATCACGCCAAAGTTCAACCGCATCACAAAGCGCAACGCCCTCGCACTCAGCACGGGCGCGCGTAGCGTTCATATCGATCACGCGCTGGTTACTCGAGCCCCTAAAACGCAATGAGATATCATAAAGATCCTGAACAAACGGGCCATCCACCAACATGTCGAGGCAGGCAAGGATACGGTCCGTCACCTCAGTATGGTGACGACCACCCGGCATAAGCTCCTCGAGCACGTCGCCGGTAAAACACCAAATGGTCTTTCCTGACCCCGCAGGATAAGCGGCACGAACACGCTCGACAAACTCAACGAGCCCCGCCTGGTTCTCGGGCTCCATAGGCTCGCCGCCCAGAATCGTCAGGCCGTCAATAAAGGGATGATCGAGGCTCTCGATAATCTTGTCCTCGACGGCGCGATCAAAGGGCTCGCCCGCGGCAAAGTCCCACGCGACAGAGTTAAAGCAATTCTTGCACCCACGACGGCACCCACTCACAAACAGAGAAGTACGAACGCCTTCTCCATCAGCAATGTCGAAATACTTAATGTTCGCGTAGTTCATAGGTAACCTTCCTGGGGGTCTGGAGTATATCATCCCGTCCTCAAACATTCTCGGCCTTCGGCCTGCGAAACTGCGGGCGGGACGATATACTCCAGACCCCTCGCGAGCGATACTCAATGAACTCAGCGAACATCGAGCATGGGGTTCGAGATCCAATAAAAACTTTGTTGCAGCTCAACCGCCATCGCAAGTAAATCGAAGCTGCAGCTCGAATTATTTCCGCTAAGAACTTCGAAGAGTGAGCAGACCGCATGCTGCATCTCAGCTACATCAACTTGGCTGCCCCGTAGCGAGGCCCCGGACCTTTGCTCGATATGAGTTCCGCACGAACAGGAGGCGCCAGTGGCGCCTCCGTCGTGAGCCAGGACTGTCCGAAATATCGAGCAAAGGTCCGGGGCCTCGCTACGGGGCAGCCTGGGATGGTTATTAGAGATGCAGCACGCGGTCGCGGATCTCCTCGGTTCGACCCTGGTTCCAGAACTGGGTACCGATGTAGCCGCACGTACGACGAGCGACGTTCATCTTCTCCTGGTCTCGGTTGCCGCAGCTGGGGCACTCCCACACCAGCTTGCCATCGTCCTCAACAATCTTGATCTCGCCATCGTAGCCGCACACCTGGCAGTAGTCGCTCTTGGTGTTGAGCTCGGCGTACATGATGTTGTCGTAGATGTACTGCATCACGCGAATGACAGCCTTGAGGTTGTCCTGCATGTTGGGAACCTCAACGTAGGAGATAGCACCGCCCGGCGAAAGCTGCTGAAACATGCCCTCAAACTTAAGCTTGTCGAAAGCATCAATCTCCTCGGACACGTGGACGTGATAGCTGTTGGTAATGTAGCCCTTGTCCGTCACACCCGGAATAATGCCAAAACGACGCTGCAGGCACTTGGCGAACTTGTAGGTCGTCGACTCAAGCGGGGTGCCATACAGCGAGAAGTCGATATCGCTTTCGGCCTTCCACTCGGCGCACTTGTCGTTCATGCGCTGCATGACGGCCATGGCAAACGGCGTGCCCTCCTTCTCGGTGTGGCTGTGACCCGTCATATACTTGACGCATTCATACAGGCCGGCATACCCCAGGCTGATGGTGGAGTATCCGCCCACGAGCAGCTTATCGATCGTCTCGCCCTTCTTCAGACGCGCTAGGGCGCCGTACTGCCACAAAATCGGTGCAGCGTCAGAAAGCGTACCCATCAGGCGCTCATGACGGCACAGCAGGGCGCGGTGGCACAGCTCAAGGCGCTCGTCGAAGATCTTCCAGAACTTGTCCATGTCCTGATGCGAGCTCAGCGCGACATCGGGCAGGTTGATGGTCACAACACCCTGGTTAAAGCGGCCATAGTACTTAGGTTTGGTCGGGTCATAGTTCAGCGCGTTGGCGACATTGTTAAAGCCGTTGCCCGAGCGGTCGGGCGTCAGGAAACTACGACAACCCATGCAGGTGTAGCAATCGCCGTTGCCGGCGGTCTCGCCCTTCGACAGCTTGAGCTCGCGCATCTTCTTCTCGGAGATGTAGTCGGGCACCATGCGCTTGGCGGTACACTTGGCAGCCAGCTGGGTCAGGTAGAAGTACGGGGAATTCTCGTGAACGTTATCGTCCTCGAGTACATAGATAAGCTTGGGGAACGCCGGGGTGATCCACACGCCGGCTTCGTTCTTAACGCCCTCATAGCGCTGACGAAGCGTCTCCTCCACGATCATGGCAAGGTCGTGCTTCTCCTGAGGCGTACGGGCCTCATTGAGATACATAAAGACCGTCACGAACGGCGCCTGGCCATTCGTGGTCATAAGGGTCACGACCTGATACTGAATCGTCTGGACGCCGCGACGGATCTCATCGCGCAGGCGGTCCTCAACGACCTCACGGACCTTCTCTGCAGACGCAGAGACGCCGAGCTCCTCAAGCTCGCGAGCGACCTCGCCGCGAATCTTTTGACGGCTCACCTCAACAAAGGGAGCAAGATGGGTCAGCGAGATGGACTGGCCGCCGTACTGGGAGGAAGCAACCTGGGCGATAATCTGCGTCGCGATATTGCAGGCAGTCGAGAAGCTATGCGGCTTCTCGATCAGCGTACCCGAGATAACGGTGCCGTTCTGGAGCATGTCCTCCAGGTTCACCAGGTCGCAGTTATGCATGTGCTGGGCAAAGTAGTCGGAATCGTGGAAGTGGATCAGACCCTCATTGTGGGCATCCACGATCTCCTGGGGCAGCAGCACGCGCTGGGTCAGGTCCTTAGAGATCTCGCCGGCCATGTAGTCGCGCTGGACGGAATTGACGGTCGGGTTCTTGTTAGAGTTCTCCTGCTTGACCTCTTCGTTATTGCACTCGATCAGCGACAGAATCTTGTCGTCGGTCGTGTTCTTCTGGCGCTTCAGGCTCTGAACATAGCGATAGATGATGTAGTGGCGGGCGACCTCGTAGCAGTCGAGACGCATGATCTCGTCCTCGACCAAATCCTGGATCTCCTCGACCGAAACGGTGTGGCCCGCGTTCTCGCATGCCTCGGCGACGTTTTGTGCCGCGTAAACCACCTGGCGGTCGGTTAGACGAGAGCTCTCCTCGACCTCCAAGTTTGCGGCGCGGATGGCATTGACGATCTTATCGATGTCAAAGACAACCTCGGTGCCGCTGCGCTTGATGATCTTCATCCTCTTGCCTCTTTCGCGTCGTAGTCTCATTGCGCTTCAGAGCCAAACGATGCCCGGCAGGGCTTACCCCTGTCTTGCGGCGCCGTCGCGCAATCTGTGTTCTCGATAAACCATAGGTCCTCATGCGGACAATCCTCGCGGCCGATCAAGCGGCTCAAAGGCGTGTCCAAATGGGGCGAATAAGGTCCTCGTTCTCTGTCCGCCATCTATCATACGACAAAGACGCATCTATATCCTGTATTCTTTTTTTAGGTCAAACACAACATATAGTGTTTCAGCAGGTCAAAGCAATTGGTCATTTTGCAGACGCATTAATTATGAGGGGCTCTTGGCAAGTCGGTAAAACGTTACCAACACGGCTACCTGCATGGCAGTTATAAAACCCCCTTAGTCAAGCCGCTGACAAATCCTACCAAAACCAAGCCGCTCGCGCCAAAAGAATCCAAAAGATTATGCTTGACCAACATGTTGCGGTCGTGCCTTGCCGAACCTCATGCAACCGCGGCACGAATCCTTGGAAGATATGTGTATGCAAACAGAGAAGATGAGAGTTTTCTCGGATGACTACTGAGAAGCATCCCAGAAGATCAAAAAACTCGAAATTTGGCGACACATTTGGCAACCAAAACAAAACAGCCCAGAGACATAGCCTCTGAGCTGCGAACATTTGGTGGGCGTTAGAAGATTTGAACTTCTGACCTCTTCCGTGTCAGGGAAGCGCTCTCCCCCTGAGCTAAACGCCCAAATGGAGCGGACAACGGGGCTCGAACCCGCGACCCCAACCTTGGCAAGGTTGTGCTCTACCAACTGAGCCATGTCCGCTTACGAGGATTAATCTTACGTGATACCCGCATCCTATGCAAGAACTTTTTTTAAAAAGTTTTGCGACGCCCTCGCGAACCTCGAGAAGGCATCAGCCACCACGGAAAGTGCAGGCAAACGCAAACTCGCCGCAAGAGGCCCCTACAACTCAGCGAGCATGATCCAGGCAGAGCTGTCCTGCGCGAGCCTGCCGTCTGCAAGCGGTGATGAAGTGAGCAGGACCCTGCCCGCCGGCAGCTCCACGGGTGCTGCACCGAAGTTCGTCACACACGCCCAGCCGTTATCGCGGCGATAGGCAATGACGCCGCCCTCAGCGCCCTCGGCACCATCCGCAAGACCGGTGTGCCCGTCAAGATCGAGCCACGCAAGATCGTTGGCGCACCCGCGCAGCTTGCGCCGCAGCCAGAGGGCGTCACGATAGAGCGCAAGCATCGATGTCGGGTCCGTCTCTTCCCTATCGGCAGCGCAATCGGAAAACCATGCAGGCTGCGGCAGATGGGGTGCCGCATCGGCGTCCGCCGGTGAAAACCCAAACGATCCGCCCTGCGCGGGATCGTCCGCCGCCACCCACGGCAGGGGCACACGACAGCCGTCGCGCCCCTTCTCGCGCTTCGGTCCGCGCGTATTGGTCGCAGTAGGATCTTCGAGTGCAGCCCACGGAATGTCAGCCACCTCAAAAAGGCCGAGCTCCTCACCCTGATACACGTATGCCGAGCCCGGAAGCGCCAGCTCGAGCAAAAGGGCCGCCCGCGCGCGGCGCTCGCCGAGTTCACGGTCCTCGTCATAAGACGACCCGTCGCGTAAGAGCCAGTCGAGCTCAATCTGGTGGTAGCGCGTCGCCTTGATTTGCGGCAGGGCATAGCGCGTCGCCACGCGCGGCACGTCATGGTTGGAGAGTACCCAGGTCGAGGCAGAATTGGATTCGATAGCCGCCTTCAAGCCCTCCTCGATTGCAGCGTGCATGTCATCATAGGTCCAAGTGGCCTTGGCAAACTCAAAGTTGAATGTCTGGCCAAGCTCGCTGGGACGCGCGTAGAGATACTGGCGCTCGGGCAGCACCCACGCCTCGGCAACGGCGCTGCGTGGCGGATTATAGCGGTCGAACACGCGGCGCCACTCGCGATAGATCTCGTGAACCTCGTTGCGATCCCACAGCGGATGGGTGCCGTCGTCAACCATGTCATCGCCCTCGGCGAGATGCCACTGGTCGAGATCATCGCGTTCGAGATCCTTGGCGAGACCGTGTGCCACATCAATGCGAAAGCCATCGACGCCTCGATCGCTCCAAAACGCCAGAACATCGCAAAAGAACGCGCGAACCTCGGGGCATGACCAGTCAAAGTCCGGCTGCTCGGGCGTAAACATGTGCAGATACCACTGACCGTCCGCAACACGCGTCCAGGCGGGGCCGCCAAAGTTGGCATTCCAATTGGTGGGAGGCAGCTCGCCATGCTCGCCGCGACCATCGCGGAAGATATAGCGGGCGCGCTCGGGCGATCCGGGGCCGGCGGCAAGAGCGGCTTTGAACCAGGGGTGCTGGTTGGACGAATGGTTGGGCACGATGTCGACGATGACCTTGATGCCGCGCGTGTGAGCCGCGGCGATCATGTCATCGAAGTCGTCAAGCGAGCCGAGACGTTGGTCGACATCGCAGTAGTCCGCCACATCATAGCCGCCATCGACAAGAGACGATGGGTAAAACGGGCTCAGCCAGATGGCCTCGATACCCAGCCGCTCAAGATAGTCCATCTGCTGGGTAATGCCCGCGATATCGCCCAAACCCGAACCAGTCGAGTCCTTAAACGAGCGCGGGTAGATCTGATAAATCGCGGCATCGGACATCCATGAGCGCGAAGAGGACTTTTCTGTAGCCATGGGATGAATCTCCCTTGCAACGAGGTTTTGCGAGATGCCCACGATGATACGCCCAAAGCTGACATTCACGGCAAACAACGCCGCAGCCACGCCCCAAAACGCTCGCTCCCTCTCGGGTTCGAGCCTCCTGGGACGAATCGATCGATTAGTGAAAAGAACGGAAGACTTACTCCCCGGCTACGACAGCGAGCGGGCTCCGGGTGCCCCAGGTTGCCGCGAAAGAGGAGGGAAGCGTACTTTATGTACGCGACCGACGATTGAGGGGCAAGATGGGGTGCCCGGGGCTCGCGCAGCGTCAACAAAAAACGCGGTTCGTTAGAACCGCGTAAGATAGTTGGAGCGGACAACGGGGCGTCCGCGTATCCGCTTCGCGGATCCGCACCGGCTTCGGCCGCCTGCCGGCGACCTCGCCAGCTCGCTACAAACGCTCCGCGTTTGCTTAACGCTCGCTCCCTCTCGGGTTCGAGCCCAGGCGATGGGTACGAAAAAGCCCGGCTACCGTAGTAGCCGGGCTGTTGCGCTTGGAGCGGACAACGGGGCTCGAACCCGCGACCCCAACCTTGGCAAGGTTGTGCTCTACCAACTGAGCCATGTCCGCATATGTAAAACAAAACGGGCACCGGAGCGCCCGGATGTTACCTGGAGGCGAAGCCCGGATTCGAACCGGGGGTAAAGGCTTTGCAGGCCTCTGCCTTACCACTTGGCCACTTCGCCGAAAAAGGACCGCTTGAGACGGTCCGGAAATGCAATGGAGCGGACAACGGGGCTCGAACCCGCGACCCCAACCTTGGCAAGGTTGTGCTCTACCAACTGAGCCATGTCCGCTTGCGGGTTATTAATTTACGCGAGTTACCCAAAAGACGCAAGTACTTTTTTCAAAAAAGTTGTTCGCCACATGCTCTTGGCAGATAAACATGCCAAAACGATTTACTAGGCGCACGATTCCAACGTTCCGCTAAACAGCTTTACCATCCGAACGCGCGTACCGGCACCATCAGTACGACGGGTAACCTCCACGTTGTCGACCAACATGCGCATGAGCTTGATTCCACGCCCGCGTTCCTCAGTCGTAACCGGTTCACTCGACCCGTCGATCGAATAGCCCGCCCCACGGTCGACAACCTCAATCACGACACGATCGCCATAGGCCTGAACCGTCAGGATGCATCCGATACCACCCGCATGGTCATACGCGTTGCCCAGCGCCTCGCCCGATGCCAATGCGACGTCATAGCGCTCATCACGCCTCAGGGGAAGCGATTCGAGTAGCTCGGCAATACGATGACGATAGTATGGAAGGTTCTCGATACCCTGGCGCACCTCGACACTCTTGCTCCAGCGAGGCAATTCCCCCACCGGAATGGCAGGAATCGACTCCCGAGCGAAGCCCGCAACATGGAGGATGTCGACAAGTCGGGCAATCTCCAAAAAGCGAATGACCTCATCGGAGGCGTTAACGAGCGAAAGCAGGCCCTCTCGCCTCATGAGCTCTCTGGCGCGTGTAAGCAAAAACGCCAAACCCGTCGAGTCGATAAAGCCCACGGCCGGGCAATTGATGACAACGCGGCGCACGCCCCGGTCGATCAAATTATCCAACCGTCGGCGCAGCGCGGGCACCGAGGCGATGTCGACATCACCCGGTGGCGTCAAAACCGCTATGTCATTCCACTCATTCATACGACCATGGTTCCCCAAAAGAGCTCGCTCGATGCACACATATCTACAACCGCGTAGGTTTCGCCCCTCAAGCGTCGCAGCCTACGATCGGCCCCGTAAAAACTCAAGGGACACCAACGCGATATCATCGTCCAGCGCCGACTCGGTAAAGCGGTCAAGCTCGCTCAAGACCTTACCGCAGATTCCCGATACGCCCTCACCCGAAACAGAGAGCAAAAGATCGCGAAGGCGTTGCTCGCCAAAGAAAGCACCAGAGCGATCGCGCGCTTCGATCGTTCCGTCGGTATACATAAAGAGCATGTCACCAGGAGCGAACGTAAAGACGCCCGTCTCGTACACCATACTCTCAAAGGCACCGATCACGCCCGATTGACACCCAAGGAGCTCCACTTCTCCCCCGCAGGTCTCGCCGCCACCAAGCGGCGTCGACGACGGCCGAATGACCATAGTGGGAGGATGTCCCGCAGAGCAATAGGTAGCGCGACCCGCCTTAAGATCGATCTTGGCGATAAACGCCGTCACAAACGTCTCGACTCTCGAAAAGCCCATGAGCATGCTATTGAGCGAGCGAGCCATGCGGGCAGGCCCCGCACCCTCCCAGGCATAGGCCGTCAGCGCCGTCTTGACGAGCGCCGACATCGACGCCGCCTCGATTCCCTTGCCGGACACATCTCCCAAAATCATAACGGCGCAATCATCGGGAAGACGAACAAGCGTATAGAAGTCACCGCCGACCAGCGCCGAATTCGTTGCCGATAGATACACCGAATCGGCGGCGATTCCCGGAACGTCACCAAGCGAATTTCTCATGCCGATCTGAAGCGTCTGAGCGATATGACGCTCCTCGCGCTTTTGAGACTCACCCTCATAGATCAGCTCAAAATCGTGAGCCAAATGCACCATGTAGTCGTATTCAAGGTCGTCGATTGGTTCCTGGCTGCCATCACGGAGCAGCAAGGCGCGCGTTGTCGGCCCCTTTGCGACATCAGCGTGAACGATCGCATCGTTGTTTCGCTCGTCATCCGCCTCCGAGCGATAGCGCCCCGCCTCGATACCGGAGTCGACATACAGTCCCTGACACGGCAGGCCGTGGGCTCTCAGCCATGCACCCATAGGCGTGGATTCATCCACGCGCGTTAGGCGCACGTGCTTGAGATCGTCAGCGCTCGTCCCGCCCAGCACCGACGTCTCGAACCCATCGGAAGCTGATCCCAGGCACGCTGCCGGCGTCGTGACAGAAAAGAAGAGCGACTCCGGATCGCCCGGCAACGCTACGCGACTGCCGCCCTCAAAATCGATGACATAGGTTTCGAGGCCCGCATCATACTCCACGGGGCAAAAATGACAGTTGAGCACGGCGCAAATTTCCGACGATACCGCGCGCGAAGCGACGACGGGATCATCAAGATAGGTAAAAAGCTCATCGCGCAGCACGTTGAGCGAACGACCAAGCTCTGCCGTGCGGCGCGAACGTAAGCTCGACGCCATGCCGACCATCTGAATAGACAGGTAATCGCAGATGACCTCGAGCACGTTAAGGTCATAGGCAAGCGGCGCCTGTGGACGTTTCCAACCGACCTCCAACACACCGAGCACCTGCATGCCGTAAAACACGGGAAGACAGATCTCACTGCGATACGGAGGCATATCCTGCACGCGCAGCAAGTGTTTGGAACGATTGTCCAAATCAATGAACATACCCGAAGCAACCCGGTCGCCCTCAAGGTCCTGCTGGATCGACAGACGACAGGCACGCGACTCACGAAGCACGTAGGTCGGAATGCCCGCGCCGTACGGCATAAATTCGGGAAGGTAGCTATCATGCAGCTCCTTGGAAACACCGCGGAGCTTAAAACCGCCGCTCTCAGAAAAATAAATCGCAGCTCCAGAGGCATCGAGCGTTCCGACGAGCTGATTCAAAACGGTATCGAGCAAGCTGGGGAGCTCATCGGAGCCCACGGTACTCATAATGACCGAAAGGGTACCCGAAAGGCGTTTATTCGCCACCCTAAGCTCCGATAGCGCACGTTTGAGCTGACGATCGTGGGAATACTGCTCTTCGATGCTGTGAAGCGCCACCAGGACGCGCGGCGCGCGGCGTCCAAAGATACGCGGAGGCGTAACGGAACCTGCGCGAACCAAGACGGGAATAAAGGACCCGTCGCTCAGCTTGAGCATCAGCTCGCTCTCGCAGCCATCGGTCTCAAACGGCAGACGATGTTCGGTCGCGCGCTCAAAGGCAGACGAGTACAGAACGTCCTTGACATCACCGTTGATGACGTCAGCGCGCTCCTCGCACATCAGATCGAGCAAACGATTATTCACATGCAGGATGGTTCCGTCGAGCTCACAAATGATGACAGCATCGCTCGTGATCTCGACCAGTTGGGCAACGTCTGCCCACTCGTTGCGCTCAAGCGTTTCCATCGTGGACCTCACCGTCTATCGGTAACAAAAAAGCCTCCGAAGAGGCTTCTCAAATGCGATGGTGTCGGAGGCGGGACTTGAACCCGCATGACCAAAAAGCGGTCACTAGCACCTCAAGCTAGCGCGTCTGCCAATTCCGCCACTCCGACATGCTATATTGTTGATTCGCGGTTCGTTTTGTTGGACCCGCGCGTTCAACGAGGAAGATAATAACCTATGTTTTGAGAACTGTGCAAGCACTTTTTTGAAAAAAGTTTACGAATTTGTAATTGCGCAGGTAGACCGACCTGTTCGGGCAGGAATGAGGTCGCTTTCCAACGCGTCCTCGGGCATGCGGCATTATTTTGATCCGCGCTTCGCGCTACAAAATAATGCCGCCCCCTGCGGAATGCGTTGGAAAGCGACCTCATTCCTGCCCTAGGGGCACATGCTTCATGCACAGTTCTCAAACATGTTCTGGGGGCTGATGCAAATTTGGTGGCTCGGCAAAGCCGAGCCCTTATATGGGGAGGCCGGAGCCAAAGCTCCGGCCTCCCCAACTTTCCTATTAGATTAAGTGAGCGATCAAGGAATCTCACTCCCCTCTGCCGCGTTAACGCAGGGCCCGCTCTGGAGTTGCCTTTCAGAACATTCCGCAGACCAAGAAGCCCCCTTATCCGCAGCTCCGAAGGAGCAGGATAAGGGGGCTTCTATGGTCGAGGACGTTCTGAAAGGCAACTCCAGAGCGGGCCCAGACAGTTCACCGACTACAGGTCGATGTGCGATTCCTTGATCGGGAACGGCTCGGCGAAGTGGCAGGCGCAGCAGTGACCCGGTGCAACTTCCTTAAACTCAGGAAGCTTCTCTGAGCAGATACCCTGCGCGATCGGGCAACGCGTGTGGAAACGGCAGCCGGTCGGCGGATCCAGCGGCGACGGCGGATCGCCGGCGAGGATGATACGCTTGCGGGTCTTCTGGATATCCGGATCGGGCACCGGCACAGCAGATAGCAGCGACTGCGTGTACGGATGGTGAGGCTCGCTATAGAGCGTCTTCCAGTCCGAAACCTCGACCATCTTGCCCAGATACATAACGGCAACGCGATCGGAGATGTGCTGCACGACGGACAGGTCGTGGGCGATAAAGAGATACGCCGTACCAAACTTGTCCTGCAGTTCCTTAAGCAGGTTCAGAACCTGGGCCTGAATGGAAACATCCAGAGCGGATACCGGCTCGTCACAGATAATCAGCTTGGGCTTCAGCGCAAAAGCGCGGGCGATGCCGACACGCTGACGCTGACCGCCCGAGAACTCATGCGGATAGCGGTTGATGTGCTCGGGGTTCAGACCGACGACATCCAGCAGCTCACGGACGCGCTCGATACGCTCTTCCTTGGTGCCCACACCATGAATGGTCATGGGCTCGGAGACGATCTCACCAATCGTCATACGAGGGTTGAGCGAAGCATAAGGATCCTGGAAGATAAACTGCATCTCACGACGCATGTCCTTGATCTCATGCTTGCTCATCTCGGCAACATCTTTGCCCTGGAAGAACACCTTACCTGCCGTCGGCTTGGTCAGACGCATGATGGTGCGGCCCGTGGTGGACTTACCGCAACCAGACTCGCCGACCAGGCCAAAGGTCTCGCCCGGATAAATCTCGAACGAAATGTCATTCACAGCAGAGACGACACGCTTAGAGAAGCGCTTGGCGAACATGCCGGACTCTGCGGGGAACTCCTTAGAAAGGTGCTCGACCTTCAGCAGCGGAGTGCGCTCGTTATTGTCTGCCATTTACGCCTCGCCTCCCTTCTTGGAATCTTTGCGCGTGCGGGACGTCTCGGGGGCGTTCTTGAGGAACTCGGGGTCACCGGAATAATGGCACGCAGAATAGTGACCGGACTCGGTGACAACGCGCTCGGGGCGCTGCTTGCGGCACTTGTCCGTCGCATAGGGGCAACGAGGAGAGAATACGCAGCCCTCAGGCAAGTTCATGAGCGAAGGCGGGTTGCCGTGAATCGGCGTCAGCGGCTTCTTCTCCTCGATGGCCTGCTCCGGGATGGAGCGGATAAGGCCCCAGGTGTAGGGGTGGCGGCTCTCGTAGAAGATTTCCTCGGCAGTACCGAACTCGACGGGACGGCCGGCGTACATAACCATGATTTTGTCGGCCATATCGGCGACAACGCCCAGGTCATGGGTAATCATGATAATGGCGTTGCCGTTCTTCTGCTGCATCTCCTGCATGAGCTCGATAATCTGAGCCTGAATGGTAACGTCCAGAGCCGTCGTGGGCTCGTCGGCAATCAGGATATCGGGATCGCAGGCAAGGGCCATAGCAATCATGACGCGCTGACGCATACCGCCGGAGAACTGGTGCGGATACTCATTGACGCGCTTCTCGGGCTCGGGGATACCCACGAGGTCCAAAAGCTCGGTGGCGCGCTTGAGCGCCTCCTGCTTGGAGTAGCCACGGTGCAGACGAAGGCCCTCGCCCACCTGCTTGCCGATCTTATAGACCGGGTTCAAGGAGGTCATAGGATCCTGGAAGATCATCGCGATATCGTTACCGCGAATGTGCTGCATCTCTTCCTCGGTCATCTCGAGGATAGAACGACCGCGATAGCGAACGTCGCCGCCCTCAATCTTTCCCGGAGGCATCGAGATAAGACCCATGATGGTCATGGCGGTCACGGACTTACCGGAGCCGGACTCACCGACGACACCCAGGGTCTCGCCGCGATCGAGCGTGTAGGAAACACCGTCGACAGCGCGAACGACGCCATCCTCGGTGTGGAAATACATCTTAAGGTCATCGACCTCGAGCAGATGCTGGCCCTCGGGAACCGGCTGGTCCTTCAGGTCCACATAGTTCTTATTCTTCTTCATCCTTATGCGTCCTTCATCTTGACGTCGAGGGCGTCACGCAGACCGTCACCCAGCAGGGTGAAGGCGAGCACCGTCGAGAGAATTGCCAGACCGGGCATGATCATCATCCAGGGAGCAGTCAGAAGATACTGCTGACCGTCCTGAATCATGGAGCCCCACGAAGGCGTAGGCGGAATAACGCCCATGCCGAGGAAGGACAGAGCGGACTCGGTCAAAATGGCACCACCAATGTTCATGGTCGCGTAGACCACGATGGAGGCAACGGAGTTCGGGAAGATGTGACGCACGACGATACGAGCATCGGATGCACCCATCGCGCGCGCAGCGTCAACATAGTCGTTTTCCTTGACCGTCAGGATCGCGGATCGGAAGACGCGTGCAATAGAAGGCCAGCCGAGAATACCGATGGCGATGAAAACATTCTGAAGACCACGGCCGATAACGGCGATCATGGCGACAACGAACAGCACGTACGGGAACGCCAGGAAGATATCCGCGAAGCGCATGATGATCGTATCCCAGATGCCGCCATAGAAACCGGCCAGGGCGCCCATGATCAGACCGATCACCGTGGAGATGGCGGTGGCCATAATACCGACGGAAAGCGAAACGCGCGCGCCGTAGATAACTCGGACGAGAATGTCGCGGCCAAGGGCGTCGGTACCAAACGGGTGCTCGGCACACGGAGCCAGCAGCGAAGTCTCGGCCATGGTAGTCGAGTCGGAAGCCGTCGGCGACCCGAGCCAGGGCTTAGCCCACAGGTCTGCGGTCAAGGCAACCAAAACGACGATGATAATCCAGCAGATACCGATAACGGCGAGCTTATTCTTGCGAAGACGCTTGAAAGCGTCGCCCCACAGCGTGCGGGACTTGGCGGGAGCAGATGCGGCCTTGGTGGCGGTAGCCTGCTCCTGAGACTGAGAATCAGTTTCCTGCATGAGACGTACCTCCCTTAGGCCTTATCCGACGGACCGCCGAGGCGGATACGCGGGTCGAGGAATGCATAGCTAATGTCGACGAGAAGGTTGATCACCATAACGACGACAACGATGAGCGTAACGCCGCCCATAACGATGGGCCAGTCGCGCATGCTAATGGCGCGGTAGACCTCAGAGCCGATACCGGGCCAGTTAAAGACCGTCTCGGTCAGGATGGCGCCCGAAAGCATGCCGCCGAAGTCGACACCAATATAGGTAACAACGGGGATGAGTGCATTCTTAAGCGCATGCTTGACGATGATCGCGCGATTGGAGAGACCCTTGGCCTTTGCCGTGCGGATGTAATCCTGATTCATGACGTCGAGTAGCTGCGAGCGCATGATGCGGGCAGCATAGGCGGTCGAAACCGAAGCCAGCGTAATGGTCGGAAGCACATAGTGCATCCAATCCTGATACTGAGAGCTGGAGCCGCCGGCACCCGAGATCGGCATGGAGAATGCGCCGCCGGTGGCATCCTTAAGGATGACGCCAAAGAACAGCTGCAGCAGCATACCGAGCCAGAATGCAGGAACGGCAACGAGGATCGACGTGGTCAGCGTTACCAAAATATCCCAGAAGGAATAGCGCTTTACCGCCGAAATGATACCCGCACCGATACCCATGATTGCCTCGAGCACAATGGCGCACGCGGCGAGTTTAACCGTATACGGATACTTCTGGGCAAAGATTTCCGCAACCGGCAGCTTGCGCTGATACGAATTGCCCAGATCGCCATGAAGCAGACCATTCATGTAATTCAAGTATTGGTCCACAAGCGACGTTGGAACGGGATCGCCGTTCTCGTCAAGGATCGCGTTGCCGTCCTCGTCCGCCTGGACCAGGTGATAGCGCACGCGAAGTTGAAGCTCTACCTCGGGGGACAGAGCCTTGTCTCCACCGATCAGCTTGATCGGGTCTCCCGGCACAATATTCTGGAGGGCGAACAGAATCAACGTAACGCCCAAAAATACCGGGATGAACTGAAGCACACGTTTAACGATGTACTTACCCATACCACTCCCCTATCTAGGGATTAACCTAAATGGGATGCCGATCGCCAGACCGGCATCCCAAAATTACCATCAGCCAGTTTACCCCAGGTTAGGGAGAACTGTATGTTTCCCATGAGGTCTACGTAAATACTTGACCCTCATGGAAGCTGCAAAACTCTTAGGCGAGCTCAGCGGTACCCAGATCGGCGTGCTTCTGCGGATCGACATAGAGGTACTTGACGCGATCGGAGCCGACGATGGTGTGCGTGTAGAACATCACCGGGATAACCGGGCAGTCAGCGGCGACCATAGCGTCAGCCTCCTGCATCTTGGCGATGCGCTCGTCGTCGTCAACCGTGGCACGGGCCTCATCGACCTTGGCATCGAACTCGGAGTTGTTGTAACCAGAGCGGTTGTCGCCACCGAGGGAGTCGGAGTGGAACAGCGGGTACAGGAAGTTGTCCATGATCGGGTAATCGGCGATCCAGCCCAGACGGCCGAACTGATAGTTGAAGTTCTGATACTGCTCGAGCAGGGCAGACCACTCGGGAGTATCGGAGACGGCGGTGACGCCCACCTTGGCGAGGTCGCCGATGATGGACTCCATGATCTCCTTGTGGCCACCGTCCTGGTTGTAGGACAGGGTCACATTGATGCCACGATCGCCGTTAGCGCCAGCGGGAGCGACCTTGTCGAGGTACTCGTTAGCCTTGTCGACGTCATAGGCGCAGAACTCCCATGCGCCCTCCTTGTAGCCGGCGATTCCCGGAGGAACGATGCCGTCAGCGGGGGTACGGGTGCCCTTGAAGATGGTCTTGCAGATGGCCTCACGGTTGATAGCCAAGGAGATGCCCCTGCGCAGGTCAGCGTTGTTGAACGGCTCGGCCGTGGTGTTGCACGTCAGATAGTACGTGGAAGGCTCGGAGCCGAGCAGCATGCGCTCGCCGTCACCCATGGTGTAGCCATCCTTGGACTCGCCGCGGTCCTTCTTGGCGGCGTCGATCTGAGCAACGGGAACGTCGCAGACATCGAGGTTGCCGGCCTGGAACTCCTTGTAAGCGGTCTCCACGTCCTTGATGACCTGGAAGTGGATGGCGTCGATCTTGGCCTTGTCGCCATAGTAATCGTCAAACTTCTTGAGGTTGATCTCCTGACCATCCTCCCACTTGCCGTCCATCATGAACGGGCCGTTACCGACCGGGGCAAGGTAGAAGCTCTTGACATCGGACTCGGCGCACTCGGGAACCGGGGACAGAGCCGGGTGAGAGGCGACGAACGGGAAGTCGGCGTAGGCGGAAGTCAGCTTGACGACGAGGGTCTCGTCATCCGGGCAGGTAACGCCGGACAGCTCGGTAGCATTACCGGCAAGCAGATCGTCATAGCCCTCGACCATGGAAAGGTGGTAGGAGACCTCGGAAGGACCATACTCGGTAGCGATGGCCGACTTAGTGTTGACCAGGCGCTCCCAGCCGAGCTTGAAGGACTTGGAGGTAACGTCGTCACCGTTGTGGAACTTGGCCTTCTTGATCTTGAAGGTAAACTCAGTGGCGTCGTCGTTAGCCTCAAAGGACTCGCAAGCCAGCGGAACGATCTCGCCCTTCTCGTTATCGTACTCCGTCAGAGCGTCGAAGAGCTGGTACTCGACCTGAGTGCCCTGATCCTCCTGGACGTTGTAAGGGTCGATGCAGACCGGGTTGTTGATGTAGAAGTTCAGCGTCGAACCGGAGTCAGATCCGGAAGCGTCGCCGCCCTTCTTGCCGCACGCAGCAAGAAAAGCCATGGAGCTCGCAGCGAGGGTGCCGCCAACAAAGGCGCGACGACCCATAACGGGCTGGTGGAACATAGAATCAGCCATGCCATCCTCCTTATGAGATAGGACAAAGTGAATTCGGCCGGGCAACGTCGAGACAGCCCTTTCGAACCATTCAAACGCGGTCCGCCGTTATGGCTGGTTATGCAGTGCGGACCAACGTTTCGCAATACAGTAGCGCATTTTATGCACAATATGGCGCTAATTCCGGTTAACGGTCGAGAATTTCTTTAGTTAGGCGAAGTATGTGGGGATATTTTGACTCTGTTACAAGTCTGTAAACAAAAAGGGCCCCACACATGCGGGACCCTTTGCAAACGTATATACGCCGATGCTTAGTAGCCGACGATGCCCTGCGGGAAGAAGAACATGCACAGCACAACGCACACGGCAAACACGACAGCCATGATAACGGTCAGGCGGTCAAGGTTCTGCTCCATAACGCCCGTGGCAGAGGTGGAGTTATACAGAGAACTGGCGATCATATCCGAAACGCCGGTACCCTTACCGGAGTGCATCAGGACGAGAATCGTCAGCGCCACGGCAGAGACAGCCCAAACAACAAACAGAAGAATCTGGAACGGACCCATAGATAAGCTCCTTAATAGAACAATTCAAACTCCAGTACTGTACCACAACCCCCAGTACTCCCCCGCCTGCCATTTGAGGACGGGCAGAAATAGCGCAAAAGGGGGTTGTCCGAATGTGGACAACCCCCTTGCTAGAAAACGTTTGTTGTTTTCTATTAGGCCTCGGTGGCGAGTACGCGACCCGTCATCTCGGCGGAAGGCTCAATGCCAGCCATGGTGAGCATGGTCGGAGCGATATCGGAAAGACGGCCGTCCTCAATACCGGTGAGCTGCGCCTTCTCATCAACGATGATGAACGGCACACGGTTGGTGGTGTGAGCCGTAAACGGATGCTTGGAACCGTCGGAAGCAACGTCAAACATGTGATCGGCGTTGCCGTGATCGGCGGTAATCAGCGCAAAGCCGCCCTTAGCGAGAATCGCCGGGACAACCTTGGACAGGGCATCGTCAACAGCCTCGACGGCCTTAACGGCAGCGTCGAAGACACCGGTGTGACCAACCATGTCGCAATTTGCGAAGTTCACGATATAGAAATCAGCGCGATCCTCGTTGATAGCGGCGACAAGCTTCTCGGTAACCTCGGGAGCGCTCATCTCGGGCTGCAGATCGTAGGTAGCAACCTTGGGGGAAGCGACGAGCACGCGCTCCTCGCCCTCCTTGGGCTCCTCGATGCCGCCGTTGAGGAAGAACGTCACATGGGCGTACTTCTCGGTCTCGGCGGTGTGCAGCTGCTTCAGGCCATTGGCGGCGATAACGTCGGCCAGAACGTTCTCGGGGAACGTCTTGGGGAAGGCGACCTCGACGTCAAACGTCGGATCGTACTCGGTCATCGTCACAAAGTGCGAAAGCTTAATCTGCTCGCGCTCAAAGCCGTCGAACTCCTTGTCCGTGAACACGCGGGTCATCTGACGAGCGCGGTCGGGACGGAAGTTGAAGAAGATGGCCGCGTCGCCCTCGTGAATGCCCTCGTTGTGGGCAGCGAAGGGCTCGACGAACTCGTCGCCGCGCGGATCCTTCTCGTAGTAGGCCTTGATACCGGCAACGGGGTCGGTATCGGCATCGGACGCGTTGACCATGACGTCGTAGGCACGCTGGATGCGCTCCCAGCGGTTGTCGCGGTCCATGGCCCAATAGCGGCCCGAAACGGTGGCAACGCGAGCGTCGCAACCGGTCTCCTCGGAGATCTTAGCCAGGAAAGCGCAGAACTCGCTCATGTAGCCGGCACCGGACTGCGGGTCGACGTCGCGGCCATCCATGAAGGCGTGGACGCGAACGGTCTTGACGCCATGCTGGGCAGCCATCTTGACCAGAGCCTCGACGTGGTTCATGTGAGAATGAACACCGCCAGGGCTCATAAGGCCCATGAGGTGCAGGGTCTTGCCTTCGGCCTTGACATCGTCCATAGCCTTGACGAAGACCTCGTTCTTGGCGATGGAGCCGTCCTTGATGGCGTTGTTGATGCGCGAAAGCTCCTGGAACACGATGCGGCCGGCACCGATGTTGAGGTGACCCACCTCGGAGTTGCCCATCTGGCCGTCGGGAAGGCCCACGTCCTCGCCCGAAGCACCGAGCGTGGTGTGAGGATACTTCTCGTACAGGCTATCAAGGAAGGACGTCTTGGCAGCGGCGACGGCGTTCTCGCCATCAGCCGGAGCAAGGCCGCAGCCATCCATGATGATCAGGAGTGCAGGAAGATGACGCTGTGCCATATGTCCTACTCGCCTGCCTTGACGACCATAGAGGCGAAGTCGGCAGCCTTGAGCGAAGCGCCGCCCACGAGGGCGCCGTCAACGTCGGGCTTGGCGACGAGCTCGGCAATGTTGCCGGGCTTAGCGGAACCGCCGTAGAGAACGCGGATGCCGTTAGCGAGCTCCTCACCAAACATCTCCTTGAGGGTCTCACGGATAGCGCCGCAGACCTCCTGAGCGTCCTCGGCGGTAGCGGTCTTGCCGGTGCCGATAGCCCAGATGGGCTCGTAGGCAACGACGACCTGCTTGGGGCAGGTGATCTCAAGACCAGCAAGGCCAGCCTTGACCTGGTTCACGACGTGCTCGACATAGGTGCCAGCCTCGCGAACCTCGAGGGACTCGCCGCAGCAGAAGACGGGAACAAGACCGGCGGCAACGAGGGCCTTGGCCTTCTTGTTCTGGTCCTCGTCGGTCTCGTGGAAGTAGTCGCGACGCTCGGAGTGGCCGATGATGCAGTAGGTGCAGCCAGCGGACTTGAGCATGTCGCAAGAGGACTCACCGGTGAAGGCGCCCTTGGCCTCCCAGTACACGTTCTGTGCACCGAGGGCGATGGGGGCAGCCTGAATGCGGTCATGAACCGTGGTGATGTCAATGGTCGGAGGGCAGACGAGCACCTCGACGCCAGCCGGAACCTCGGGCAGAGCCTGAGCCAGCTCGTCGGCGAGCTTGGCAGCCTCGGCGACGTCGTTGTTCATCTTCCAGTTACCAGCGATAAGAAGGGTGCGATTAGGCATCGAGAAGCGCCTCCACTCCGGGCAGGGCCTTACCCTCGACGAGCTCCATGGAAGCGCCACCACCGGTGGAGATCCAGCTCATCTTGTCGGCCAGGTTGAACTTGTTGACAGCCGCGACAGAGTCACCACCGCCGATGATCGAGGTGCAGTCGGCCTCGGCGACGGCCTCGGCGATAGCCTGGGTGCCGTGAGCGAAGTTGTCGAACTCGAAGACGCCCATGGGGCCGTTCCAGAACACGGTCTTGGCGCCCTTGACGGCCTCGGCGTAGAGCTCCTCGGTCTTGGGACCAATGTCCATGCCCTCACGGTCATCGGGGATAGCGTCAGAAGCGACGACCTCGGGGACAGCGTCCTCGCCAAAGTGATCGGCAACGCGGTTGTCGATGGGGAGCAGGATCTTGACGCCCTTCTCCTCGGCCTTCTTGAGCATCTCGCCGGCGCGCTCGACCCAGTCCTCTTCCTTGAGGGACTGACCGACGGTCAGGCCCTGAGCCAGGAAGAAGGTGTAGGCCATGCCGCCACCGATGATCAGGGTGTCAGCGGAGTCGATGAGGTGATCGAGAACGCCGATCTTGGAGGAAACCTTGGAACCGCCGACGATAGCGACGAAGGGGCGCTCGGGCTCGGCGAAGATGCCAGTCAGCGTGTCGACCTCCTTCTCGAGCAGGAAGCCGGCGACGGCAGGCAGGTAAGCGGCGGGGCCCACGACGGAACCCTGGGCGCGGTGAGCGGTGCCGAAGGCATCGAGAACGAAGACGTCACCATAGGAAGCGAGGGTCTTGGCGATCTCGGGATCGTTCTTCTTCTCACGCTTGTCGAAACGGACGTTCTCGAGAACGAGGACCTTGCCCGGCTCGACGGCGGCAACAGCCTCAGCAGCCTTCTCGCCGTAGGTGTCGGCGACAAAGGCAACATCGAGACCAGAGAGCTCAGCGAGCTTCTTGGCGACAGGCTCAAGGGAGAGCTCAGGCTGGAAGCCGGTGCCATCGGGACGGCCGAGGTGGCTCATGAGGATGACGCGAGCGTTGTGCTCAACGAGGTAGTTGATGGTGGGCAGGGCAGCCTTGATGCGGGTGGTGTCGCCAACGACGCCATCCTTGATAGGCACGTTGAAGTCAACGCGGACGAGAACGCGCTTGCCGTCGACATCGATGTCGCGGACGGTCTTCTTGGTAAAGGCCATGTTTGCTTCTACCTTTCGTACGTGTCTGCCTCCCATTACGGCAGACGATTTCCTATAAAAAGGGCGCGACCCTAGGGTGTAAGCCCTATAAGGCCGCGCCCTTCTTTAGACGCTCAACGAGCTATTCGCTAAAAGCTAAATTAAGCAACGAACTTCTCGAAGTACTTGATGGTGCGGACCATCTGAGAGGTGTAAGAGTTCTCGTTGTCGTACCAAGAGGTGACCTGAACGAGGGTCTGGCCGTTGCCGAGATCAGAGCACATGGTCTGAGTGGCGTCGAAGATGGAGCCGTGGGTCTCGCCGATGATGTCGGTGGAGACGATGTCGTCCTCGTTGTAACCGAAGGTCTCGGAGATGGTGGCAGCGTAGGCCTTCATAGCGGCGTTGACCTCGTCGACGGTGACCTTCTTGTCAACGACAGCGTAGAGGTTGGTGATGGAGCCGGTCGGCGTCGGGACGCGCTGGGCGGCACCGATGAGCTTACCGTTGAGCTCGGGGAGAACCAGGCCGATGGCCTTGGCAGCACCGGTGGTGTTGGGGACGATGTTGACAGCGCAGGCGCGGCTACGACGCTTGTTGCCCTTGCGCTGCGGGCCGTCGAGCGGCATCTGGTCGCCAGTCCAGGCGTGAATGGTGGTCATGATGCCGGACACGATGGGAGCGAAGTCGTTCAGACCCTTGGCCATCGGGGCGAGGCAGTTGGTGGTGCAAGAAGCGGCGGAGATGATGTTGTCCTCAGCGGTCAGCGTCTCGTGGTTGACGTTGTACACGATGGTGGGCAGATCGCTGCCGGCCGGAGCGGAGATGACGACCTTCTTGGCGCCAGCGTTGATGTGGGCCTGAGCCTTAGCCTTGCTGGTGTAGAAGCCGGTGCACTCGAGAACGACGTCGACGTCGAGGTCGCCCCAAGGCAGGTTGTTGGCGTCGGCCTCCTTGTAGATCTTGATCTCCTTGCCGTCAACGGTGATGGAATCCTCGCCAGCAACGACCTCGTGATCGCGAGCGTAGTTGCCCTGCGTGGAGTCGTACTTCAGCAGGTAAGCGAGCATATCGGGAGAGGTGAGGTCGTTGATAGCGACAATCTCGGAGCCCTCATGACCGAACATCTGACGGAAAGCCAGACGACCGATGCGACCGAAGCCGTTAATAGCAACCTTTACTGCCATTGTGTCTCCTTTCGTAAGGCCCCCGCAAGCTACAGCGCCCGCCGTTGAGGCCCACAAACTAACCACTCGCCTAATATACCTTTTTTTTGACTTGAATTTCACGAGAATGCTCGAAATTGAAAATCAAATTTACGTTAAAACGTTTTAAAGAATAAAATAGCAGCTAAATCCGTATATATGTCAATACTTTAAACTACTTGTTTGCTTCAATGAGCTTTTCAAGACGTAAAACACGATGGTAGAGGGCCGACTTCGACAAGGGAGGGTCAGCCATCTCCCCTAAATCACGCAGCGACAGATCGGGATAGCGCTCGCGCAGGTCGCAAAAGACCGCCAAGGCATCCGGAAGCGCATCGCGAAGGCCGCGCTGCTCGAGCTCATCGATAAGCGCAAGCTGATGTTGGGCAGCACCGGCGCTTCTGGTCTGGTTGGCGAGCTCGGCGTTCACGCGACGGTTCACATCGTTCTTAACCAACTTGACCGCGCGCGCCTCCTCAATCTCGGCAACGCTGCGCTTGGCACCAATCAGCTTTAACAAATGCTCGATTTCCTCGGCGCTCTTAATGTACACGGCATATGACCCCCGCCGTGCATTAACACGAGCATGGACCCCAATCTGCCCCAACAGGTCGCAAAGCCCCTTAGCATATTGCTCGCCCTGCACCGCGATCTCCAAATGAAAATCGCCGCGTGGATCGGCCACGAAGCCGCCCGCGATGAGCGCGCCGCGGATGTAGGCAAGCCTGCAGCAGGGACGGGCAACGATGTGTCGGGGAACACCAGCGACGAGCCCTCCCCTGCGGTCTAGAATGCCCAGCAGCACCAGAGCCTTGTCCAGGTCGGGTTGATCGGGCAGGGTAATGAGATAGTTACGGACCTTATGCAAGACCGATTTACGAACGGTGAATTCCGTTTTGAGCTTAAGGATGCGATGTGTCAGCGTGATCATCGTGCGCGCGACGGCTCCCGTCTCAGTCGCAACCGTCAAACGATACCGCCCAGAGCCGGTAAGCGAGAGCGTACCACTCACGCGCGTGAGGGCGGCAAGTGTCGACAAGTCGCAGTATTCACATTCGGGTTCGCAGCGCGCAAGCTCGTCGCGCACCTCAGCGGTAAACGACATGCAGGCCTATGCCTTCGTGTTGGCGCGCGACAGATCGCGGTGGGAGATGCTCACGTGATACTGGGCGCCTTCCAGGTAACGGGCCGTGGCCTCGGCAATTGCGACGCTACGGTGCTGTCCGCCCGTGCAGCCGATGGCGATAGAAAGCTGCGGTTTACCCTCCGCGATATAGCCCGGCATCACCGTATCGAGTAGCTGTGTCCAAGCCTTCCAAAACTCCTGCGTCTTGGGATGGTCCAGAACAAAATCCGAGACCTTTTTATCGAGACCGGTCATCGTGCGCATCTCGGGATCGTAGAACGGATTGGGCAGGAAGCGGACGTCGATCATAATGTCCGCCTCGACGGGCATGCCGTGCTTAAAGCCAAACGAGAACACATGGACGTCCATGAGCTGTTGGTCGGACAGTTCGGAAAATGCCATACGTAGCTTGTTGCGCAGCGCAGAGGTGCGCAGACGGCTCGTGTCGATAATCATATCGGCTCGATCGCGCACGCCCTGCAGCTGAAGGCGCTCGCGCTGAATGGCATCGGCCGTAGTCTCCCCCGGTTTGGCAATGGGATGACGGCGGCGGTTTTCGCTATAACGACGGATCAGCACCTCGTCAGAAGCCTCGAGAAACACGATATCACAGCTCATCTCGCGCTCCTCGAGTGCGGCAACGGCATCGAGCAGCTCATCGAACAAGCCCTGGCTGCGCAGGTCGCAGGTGACGGCAAGATGCCTGCCCACGCCCGTATTGATGCCGACGAGTTCGGCAAGCTGGGCGATCAGACGCGGAGGCAAGTTGTCGATGCAAAAGTAGCCCATGTCCTCGAACACATGCATGGCCTGCGTTCGGCCCGATCCGGACATTCCGGTGATGATGACGATATCGGGGATGCGCTCCGAGCGCTCCGCCGCATCCATGGCATCTCCCTTTTGCATGTGCTGCCTCCTAAAAACAAGCGCGGGACCCAGCAACCCGGATCCCGCGCGGTCAATTGCCTATATTGAGTATACCGCCCCGAGCGGATACGAGGCCTGTCTTACGCCTCAAGCGCAGCCTTGAACCAACTCGTAATACTCGTGGGGTGCGTGATGGCGGTGCCGACGACAACGGCCCAGGCGCCCGCATCGATCGCGGCGCGAGCCTCCTCGGGCGTGTGAACGCGGCCCTCGCAGATGATGGGAAGACCGGGAAATTCCTCGGTCGCCTGACGCAGGAGCGGCAGATCGGGGCCATCGGCCATGGTGCAGTCGATGGCGGCGACACCATGAGAAAGCGTGGTGGATACAAGGTCGAAGCCCATATCAACCGCACGGCGAATGTCCTCGATGGTGGCACAATCCGCCATCAGGAGCACACCCTCCTCGTGCAGCGGACGGAAGGTGTCCTCGACGGTCTTGCCATCGGGACGCGGACGATCGGTGGCATCGATCGCCACGATATCGGCACCCGCGGCAACGCAGGCGCGAGCGTGACGCAGCGTCGGCGTGATGTAAACGCCCTCGTGCCCATCCTTCCACAGGCCGATAACAGGAACCTCACAGCGACCCTTAATGGCGGCAATGTCGGCAAGGCCCTGACAGCGAATGGCGGCGGCGCCGCCAAGCTCGCAAGCGCGAGACATTTGAGCCATGGTCTCGGGCGTACGAAGCGGCTCGCCCATATACGCCTGAACGCTCACGACGAGCTTGCCCTTCAGGGATTGAATCAAAGGATCGACGGTCATAAGGCTGCAACCTTTCTCAGAACAGCCTCCCGAGGCGTGTTGTCTCGGAAGGCTCCTACAGCAGATACGTTTACTTCAACGAGGCAAGAAGATGCTCAGCGGCACCGATGAGCGGAGCATCGCCCTCCAGAGAACCGATGAGGATCGGCGTGTCCTGAAGCGGATCGAGCGCCTGGCTGGCATAGCCCTCGTGCACCGAATCCTTCCACGTCTGCGAACGCCAATCGGGACCTTGGTGAATCACGCCGCCCGAAAGCACGATGACCTCAGGGTCCAGGATGTTAGCGAGCGAGCCCAAGCTGGCACCCAACGCAAAGCCGGCATCATGGATGACCTCGGTCGCCTTTGCGTCGCCTGCACGGCACAGGTCGTTCACATCGCGACCGACCGAAGGACGGCTGGGGTCGACGCGGCCAAAGCGCTCATCGTACATACGACCAATGGAAGTGCCCGAAGCAACCGACTCCAGATGGCCGGAACGCCCGCAGGCGCAGGGAATGCCGGCGGCAGCCGAGCACTCGATGTGGCCCATATGGCCAGCAGCACCATGGAAGCCCTGCATCACGCGGCCGTTCTCGACATATGCGCCGCCGATGCCCGTACCGATGCCAAGACACAAGACGGAGAACTTGCCCTTGCCGACGCCCCAGTGGGCCTCGCCCAGAGCATGAGCCTGCACGTCGCCTACAACGGCAACGGGAAGACCGAGATCCTCGCGCAGACGCGGCCCCAACTGAACGCCGGACCAGCCGGGCATGATCTCATTGGCATACGCGATGGCGCCCGTCTTGGGATCGACGACGCCGGCGGCACCGATACCGACGCCAAGGACCTCGACATCGGGATTCGCCTCGAGAGCAGCCTTGATGGACGCCTCGATACGCTGGAAGACGGCCTCGCCGCCCTCTTGGGCCTCGGTGGGAACCTCGGCCTCAAAAACGGGATGGGGCACACTACCGTCAGCCGGGTACTCCATGATGGCAGTCGCGATCTTAGTTCCGCCGATATCGACAGAACAGACGTACTTGTTCTCCATGTCGCTCTCCTTCGGAGATAAAAAACAACTATAGGAAATGCGCCGTCAGGCTAGCCGTCACAGCGCAGTAAAGGTTTTCCTGGTGCCCAAGATCGCCGAGAAACCGTGTGGCCATTGACCTAATAGTCATGGCCACACGGTTGAACGGCGAGGTCGAGTGCCTGGGAAAGCTTTACAGGAGGCCGTTGTCCTGGAGGACCTTCCTAATAGCCTCGACGTTCTCGCCGGTCATGGCCTTCACCGGGCGCGGCATGGTCGGGCTGTCGAAGATACCCATGAGGTTCATAGCGGTCTTGAAGGCGCCGACGCCACCGGCATAGCCCTGGACGCCCGAGGTGACATCCCAGATGTGCGAAATCTCATTGAGGCGATCCTGCTCGGCCTTGACGGTAGCCCAGTCACCAGCCTGAGCGGCCTTCCACTGACGAACGTAGCCCTCCGGCTCAACGTTGGCGAGACCCGGGACAGAGCCGTCGGCGCCACCGAGGTAAGCGCCGTCGACAACAACCTCGTGGCCGGTGAGGATGCTCATCGGATGGCCGTTCTTCTCGTTCTCCTGAACGAGGTAGCGGAACGAGATGTCATCACCCGAGGAATCCTTGACGCCAGCAAGGACGCCCTCGGCGCCGAGCTTGGCAAGGAGCTTCCAGGGGAGCTTGGTGTGAACGCAGACGGGAATGTCATAGGCAAAGATGGGCAGGTCAAGCTCCTCGTGCAGGATGCGGAAGTGCTCCTCGACCTCGGTCATGCCCTGCAGGGCATAGAACGGGCAGGTGGCGACGAGGGCATCGGCGCCCAGCTCCTGAGCGACCTTGCCGTGCTCAATCATGCGCTCGGTCTCGGTATCGATGATGCCGACCAGAACAGGCACGCGGTGGTCGACGATGCGGACGGCCTCGGCGATGATCTGGCGACGACGCTCGTCGGTGGAGAAAACGACCTCACCCGAAGAGCCCAAGAAGAACAGGCCATCGACGCCGGCATCGATCATGCGGTTGATGCTGCGCTCAAAGGAGGCAACATCGAGCTGGTGATCTTCGGTATCGGGAACAACGACGGGAGGGATAACGCCGGTGAATTTCTGAGTTGCCACAAGAATCTCCTTAGTTGTCTGGCGGGCGGCCCTATGCCACCCACTCTTGTTGGCAGTGTCCAGGCCGTCTAGGCCAAAGAACACGAGTAGAACGTTTGGTTAAAGAAGTCGACGACTTCGTTTTCGAACGCATTGATGCGCTCATGAGCGTATTTGGCATAGATGATATGCCTCCGGTCACACTCAAGACCGTTGAATACGGCAAACTGATCCTTGGGATCGCTCACGGTATCCATAAGCGATGTGCCCATGAGCACCGATCCGCGCACCCGAGACGACAGCGCCTCGAGGCCGCCAGGAAGCGGATTGGCAACCGCCGTGCAGGCGAGGCCCCGCTCGTCCAGAGCAGAAACCGCCAGCGCGACTCCGCCGCCAAGACCCTCGCCCCATGCAAAGATGCGGTCGGGGTCCATGCCATCTAGATTGCGCGCCACCTTCGCCATCGCGCAACCCCAACGGACGCGCTTGACAAAAGCAGGAGAGGCAATCCCCTGCTGCAGCTCGCTGGATCCAATCGCCTCATCGTCCAGCGCAAGCACGGCATATCCCATTGCCGCAAACCTCGTCATGTGATGCCATCCCCGCACGGGTCGGTCGATGTCGTGAAACATCAGACATAGCGGCACAAGCTCGGATGCTCGGGCGCGACCGGCAGGCTCGATCAAACGTGCGTGGACCACATCGCCACCAAGCTCAAAGGAAACCTCGGAGTAGCGGGCATACGGATTGGCGAAATCGATCGCCGTAATACTCGGCCCGCAAACCTCAAGGTCCGAAGCGGCTATCTCTAATTCGGAAACATCCGCAGAAGCATCACCGCGCCAATCCCGGAAATCAGCGAGCCTTGACGAGACCGTTCCGGGAATCCCCACAAGGTCGGAGACAATCAGCTCATTGACATTGCTCTCGCACTTAGACATGAGCCTCCCCTCCCTTGCAGAAAAACGGAATGATCAGATCGTCAAAATCCTGAATCTCCTCGTGGCCAAAGCCTTCAAAGAACTCATGACGCTTTTCACAGGTCAGGTTGTTATAGACCGCAAACTGCGTCGCTGGCGGACAGACGGTATCGGCTGTGCCGGTGCCAAACAGCACGGGGCATTTGACCATAGGGGCAAAGTTCTTGGAATCGAAGTACGCCAGCTTGGCATAGGCTTCGTCGATACGAGTCGAGTCCTCGTCAAACCAGCGAGACCAATAGCGCAGGCCCTCGTAGGCAATGTCGTCGGCATCCAAATCCCAGACCAGGCGGAAATCCGACAGGAAGGGATAGAGGATGGCGGCGCGATTGATAAGCTCGCTGTTAAGTGCACAGGTCGCAATGCCCAAACCGCCGCCCTGCGACGCGCCGTTCACAAACACACGGGCAAGATCGATGCCCTCGAGCTCGCGAACGATGCGGCACAGGATGCGAATATCTTGGTGCAAGCGGACATAGTAGAGGTTGGCCGGATCGCCGTCGATACCGGCGACGATATGGCCCGCGACCGTTGTGCCCTCAAATCCACCAATGTCCTCGGAGGGACCTCCTTGGCCGGGGCAGTCGAGGGCGATGAGTGCCATGCCCATGCCCGCAAACGACGCCTGCTCAAACCAGCTGCGGCTTGCACCCGGATACCCATGGAACTGAAGTACCAATGGCACGGGCTCGTCCGAGACGGGTTTAAGGTACTTGGCATGCAGGCGAGCGCCACACATGCCGGTATACCAGAGGTCGAAAAGCTGGCAGGTCACGGCATCGGTGACCGATGCCGTCTCGATCGCATAGTCAAGCCCGACGGCGTCGGCCTCGGCCATGCGGTCCTTCCAAAAGAGATCGAAATCTGATGGACGGGGCATGGCGCCCCGATACCCACCAAATTGCTGTTGTAGCTCCTGAGCACTTGGCATGGCTCGTGAACCCAACCTTTCGAAATCGCAACGGAGGTGCGCCCGGCAAGGGAACCGGGCGCACGGGAGGGAAAGCGAGGCTACTCGCCGAGCTTGGGATGCAGCAGCGACGGCGCAGCACCGAGCAGCATCTTGGTGTAGGGGTCCTGAGGGTGCTGGAAGACCTGCTTGGCCTCGCCCTGCTCGACGATCTTGCCGCCATTCATAACGATGATGTCGTCAGAGATATAGCGGACCGTCTGGATGTCATGGCTGATGAACACCATGGCCAGGCCGAGCTCCTTCTTAAGGTCGGTCAGCAGGTTCAGAATCTGCGCGCGGACCGAAACGTCCAGAGCCGAGGTGGGCTCGTCGGCGATGATGGCATCGGGGTTCAACGACAGGGCACGGGCAATTGCGACGCGCTGGCGCTGGCCGCCCGAAAGCTGGCCGGGAAGAACCTCGGCGGCGGAGCTGGGCAGACCGGTGAGCTCCAGGAGCTCCTTGACGCGCTTCTCCTGCTCGGCCTCGGTACCCAGGTTGTGGACGCGCATGGGGTCGAGCAGCTGCTCGCGAACGACCATGCGGGGATTGAGCGCCGTAGCCGGATTCTGGAACACGACCGAGATGACACGGCCCATGTGGCGACGGTCCTCGGCGGTACGCTTGGTTACGTCCTTGCCCTTAAAGTAGACCTTGCCGCTCGTGGGGGCCTGCAGGCCGCACATGACGTTGGCGGTGGTGGACTTACCGCAACCGGACTCGCCGACGATGCCGATCGTCTGACCGGGCATGAGCCTAATCGTTACACCCTGGACGGCGTGAACCAGGTTGGGGTGCAGAATCGAGCCGGTACGGGTCCTAAAGGTGACGTGGACGTCATCAAGGAAGATGATCGGCTCGACGCCGTTGACTGCGGTCTCGCTCATCTACATCACCTCCGCGTGAGGGGTCAAACCATTTGCCTTGAGCACCTCGTCGGGGAGCTCGGAATAGAAGTGCTCGGTGCCGGGCACGCGCTTGAAAACCGGACGGGTGTCCAGGCCAATGCGCGGATGGCTCGAGCGGGGCGCGAAGCGATCGCCCTTGGGGAAATCGCGCGGGCTCGGAACGGCGCCGGGCACCTGGTGCAGACGGCCCGAACCGCTCTCGATGGACAGAACGGAGCCCAGAAGACCGCGGGTGTACTCGTGGATCGGGTTAGTGAGCAGCTCCTTGGTGGGCGCCTGCTCGATAACCTGACCGGCGTACATAACCGTGATGTTATGGGCGACCTCGGCGACCAGCGCCAGATCATGCGAGACGAAGATCATGGCAAAGCCGAGCTTGGCCTGAAGGTCGTTGAGCAGCTTGATGACCTGTTTCTGGACGGTAACGTCCAGAGCGGTCGTGGGCTCGTCGCAGATGACCAGCTTGGGGTCGCGGGTAAGGGCCATAGCGATCAGAACACGCTGACGCTGGCCACCGGAAAGCTCATGCGGGTAGCTCTCGAGCGTACGCTTGGGGTCGAGGCCCACGAGCTCCAGGAGTTCCTCGGCGCTGCGGGTGCCGCCACGCTTGGTGAGCTGCTTCATCTGAGCAGAGATGAGCATGGAGGGGTTGAGCGAGGACAGGGCGTCCTGATAGACCATAGCGATATCGGTACCGCGCAGGCCGAACCACTCCTTCTTGCTCATCTTGAGCAGGTCGCGGCCCTCCCAGAGGACCTCGCCGGAAAGGTGCTCGTCATCGTCGGTCAGGCCCATGATGGCCAGCGTGGTGATGGACTTACCGCAACCGGACTCGCCCACCAGGCCCATGGTCTGACCAGGACGGACGTCAAAGTTGACATGGTCGACGACGTTGATATCACCGTGATGCTCAAACTGAATGCAGAAATCGCGGACCGAGAGAATCGGTTCGACAGACTCGTCGGGCACATGGCGATCGTCACGCTTGAGCTCGACATCGCGCAGGGCGCCAAGGCGAGCGGAGAGGGACTGGGCCTGCTCCTTGTAGGCGCGAACGGGGTCGGAGACCAGCAGGTCGGCCTCGCGGCGCTTGGAGGAATCGGTCGGATCCAGGGCGGCGGAGGGAGCAGCGGCCATGGCGTCGGTAATGCCCTCGGAGAGGATGTTGAGCGCCAGGCAGGTGATCATGATGGCCAGGCCCGGGAACAACGCCTGCCACCAACGGCCGGCGAGCACGCCGCCGCGGGCGTCGGCGAGGATGTTGCCCCAGGTAGCGGTGGGCTCCTGGATACCAGCGCCGATGAACGTCAGCGAAGCCTCGAAGATGATGGCGTCGGCGACTAGGGTAACGGTGAAGACCATGATCGGGGCGATGCAGTTACGCAGAACATGCTTGATTAAAATCCACGGAGCCTTGGCGCCGGAAACGATGACCGCGCGGACATAGTCCTCGCCGTACTCGGACACGATGTTGGCGCGCACGATACGGGCAATCTGCGGAGTGTACATAAAGCCGATGGCGAAGATGATCGACGGCACGGAGTTGCCCAGGATGGAGACGAAGACGGCCGCGAGGGCGATGCCCGGGATGGACATGATGATGTCCAAGATACGCATGATCGTCTCGGAGACGGCCTTGCGCGAAACCGCTGCAAGGGCGCCCACGACCGAGCCGCAGACCAGAGCCATGGCAGTGGCGCCAAAGCCGATAATCAGCGAGTAACGACCACCGTAGAGCATACGCGACAGAATATCGCGACCCTTATCGTCGGTACCGAAGATAAATCCGTTGCCGGGAGCCTGGCGAGCCGTAAAGATCTCGACCGGGCTATAGGGGGCAAGAAGGGGCGCCAGAATCGCAGTCAGGGCGACCAGCACCAGCACGACGGCGGCAATCTTAGAAGACAGCGTCATCTTCTTCCAGCCACCGAGCTTGAGCCCCTTGGAGGCAGCCTTCTCGAGCTGCTCGGTTTGCTTCTCTCGAATCTTTACCATAATCTACACCGTCCTGATGCGCGGGTTGATGAGCAGGTAGAGCATGTCAACCACGATGTTGATGATGATGAAGGCAAGAGCAACGACGATAACGACGCCCTGAACCAGGTTCGCCTCGTTGCCCTGAACGCCCTGCAGAATCGCGGTGCCCATGCCGGGGAGGTTGAAGATAACCTCGATGACGACGGCGCCGCCCATGAGGTAACCGATCTTAAGACCGAGGGTGGTGACCGGGGTGATCAGCGCATTGCGAAGAACGTTGATACCGACGACGACCTTCTCGGGAACGCCGGCACCGCGAGCCATACGGACATAGTCCTTGTCGAGCTCCTCGACCATGGCGGTACGCACGATACGAGTCATCTGGCCCGTCAGCGGAAATGCCAAGGCGATGGCGGGCATAATCATGCGGCCCAGATAACCAGCCGGATTCGTGGTGAAGTGAGGCAGAGCACCCGATGCCGGGAGCACCTTAAGGTAGGAAGAGAACAGCAGGATCAACAGAACGGCAAGCCAGAACGACGGGGTTGCCAAGCCGGCGATGGAAAAGACGCGGATCACTTGGTCCGGCCATTTGTCGCGATACAGTGCCGCGATGACGCCGAGCAAAAACGAAACGACCGCACCGATGGCAAGGCCGATGAAGGTCAGCTGCATCGTGACGGGCAGGGCCGTGGAGATGCGCTTGGCAACGGAGTTGCGAGCAGCACCATAGGTGCCCATGTCGCCATGGATCAAATCGCCCATATAGCGCACGTAGCGCACGGGCCAGGGGTCGTCCAGACCATACTTCTCATGGTACTCGGCAACCGCCTCGGGCGAGGCACCGTCACCCAACGCCGTGTAGGCGGGGTCGGTCTTGGAGAACGACATAAGGAAGAACACCAGGACGGTGACGCCCAATGCCATGATCGGCAGCGCCACAAGACGCCTTCCAATCAAACGTAGCAAGTTGTTCACGTTCTCTCCCCTTTCTTTTGTCGGTAGGACCAACTGGTATATGAGTACGGATACTCATTACAAGACCCGAGCGACATCGAGGTCGCCCGGGTCTTTGTTTCAACTATGAGGATACGGTCCCAACGACCGACATCCTGCATACAGACTCAAGCGAGTCTTACGCCTTGACGGTCGCAACGCCCCTGAAGGACATGCTCGTCGTGCCGATGCCCTTGAAGCCATCGAGGGCCTCGCCGTTGGGCGCAGTGGACGGATCGTCCCAGGAAGCGGAGACGGTCTTGACGTGGACAACGGGGTACAGAACGGCGTTGTCGGCAATGATGTCGAAGCACTCGTTCCACTTCTTCTGCTGCTCGTCGCCCTCGGCGGCAAGAGCCTCGTCCATGAGACTGTGGAGCTTCTGCCACTCAGCGGACTCCTTCCACGGGCAACGGGTCTCCATCCAGACGTTGTCGCCGTACCACCAGTTGAGCAGCAGGTCGGGGTCGGCGCCGAAGCAGGAAGGATCGCCAGGGGCAAGGAGGATATCGTAGGCCTCGCCGCCGTCGATGGCAGCGTAGGTGGCCGGCGAGGTATCGGTCTGGATGGTCACATCGAAGCCGAGAGCGTCGAGGTCGTTCTTGACCTGGGCGGCCATGCCCTTAATCTGCTCGTTGTCGGTGGTGCGCAGGGTGATGGCACCCGGGGTGATGCCAGACTCCTCGATGAGCTTCTTAGCCTTCTTGGCGTCGGTCTTGTACACCGTGGAAGCCTCATGATAGTTGGTGAAGCTCTTGGGCAGGTAGCAGCTGGCAGCGGTGGCAAGGCCGGCGAAGGTGTTGCTGACCATCTTCTCGGTGTCGAGCGCATACATGACAGCCTGACGGACCTTGACGTTGTTCCAAGGCTCCTTGGCGACGTTGAACATGATGAAGCGGGTGCCGAAACCCTGAACGTTATCGATCTTGCAGCCGGCGCTCTCGAGCTGGTCGACGGCGTCAGCGGTAACGAGCTCCATAACGAGCGTGGAGCCCTCCTGCTGAGCGGTAACGCGAGCGGTGGGGTCGGTCAGGATGCTGTACTGGATCTTCTTATCCTCGGCAGCATACTCACCGTTGTACTCGGGGTTGGGAACCAGGGTGATCTCGGTATCGGAGATAGAGTCGTACATCCAGGGGCCGGAGCCGATCGGCTGCTTGGCGCGATCCTCCTCGGTCTGGGTGGCCGGGGTAACGCGGACGATGGCCAGACGATCCTTGAGCAGGGAGAAGTTGGGGACCTTGGTCTTGACCGTCACGGTGCTGGCGTCCTTGGCCTCGATGGACTCGAAGGGCTGGAAGAACGGAGCATAGGTAGCGGAAGCGGCGCAAGCGGTGTAGGAGGCAACGACATCGTCAGCGGTGACCTCGGTGCCATCGGAGAACTTGGCGCCCTTGCGGATGGTGACCTCGAAAGTGGTGTCGTCCACAGACTTGGGATCGTCGGTGGCGAGCTCGTTGAAGGTGCTGTAGTCGTGGTAATCGATGCCGTAGAGGCCCTCGACGACGTGCCAGTTGGCACCCAGGCCCACAGCGGAGCCGGTGCTGGCGGGATCGAAGCTGGACGGAGCGTAAGCGGAACCAGCGGTGATCACGCCGCCGCCACGGTTGGCGGAATCGGTGGAACCGGAAGCGGAACCCTCGTCGCTAGAGCTGCCACCGCAGCCGGTGAGACCAAGCCCTGCAACAGCAGCGACGCTGCCGGTGAGGCCGAGGAACGAACGCCTGGACATACCCTTGTTGATGATGGCCATGTCTTCTCCTATCAATAGAGAATCTTACCCGGGAGCACCTAGACGCGCCCCCGCGCAACTTGCGGACGATATATACCTTACCTACCGACGAACCCAACTGAGGTGCCGCGCTCGGCGACCGATACATACATACGCTTGAACGGTATTTACTACCGTTCACCGAATTCATTGACAAATGGTTAGCCAGACAGTATGTATCGACGAGGTGAGATATCAGTCTTCGTCAACCCGCAGGATAGCAGGGTTTTCACTTGGGTTAGTCAAACGTTTTAGCGTTAATAAAACCCGAAACCAGCAGGCAATCATGGCGAAATAAATGGTTGAAAATCGCGCAACCATGTATATCAGTTGTTTAGGCTCGTGTTTAGCTATCGGAATGGCCAGCCGCCGCCTCGGCGCGCTCGGCATTCCATGCAACGAGCGCCTCGTGAACCGCTTTGGCGACATCGGCAGGAATGCCTCGAACTTCGGCGATCTCTTGCTCGCTCGCCGCACGCAACCGCTTCATCGAACCAAAATGGCGCATAAGGGCACGTTTTCTGGTGGGCCCCACGCCAGGAACGTCATCGAGTACCGAAACCGTCATGGCCTTGTCGCGCAATTCGCGATGGAACGTGATAGCAAATCGGTGGGACTCATCGCGCACCTGTTTAATTAGATAGAGCGAAGCAGACCCGGTCGGCAGCACGACGGGAGTCTCGTCCCAAGGCACGAAAACTTCCTCATCGGCCTTCGCCAAGCCACAAACCGGTATATCGAGCCCAAGAGCCTCAAGTTGCTTGATCGCAGCGGTCAATTGCGGTTTACCGCCATCGACAACGAGCAAATCGGGGCGCGAGCCAAAGCGCTCGTCGGCCATGCGCTCGGGAGCATAGCGTCGTCCCAAAACCTCGGACATCGACACGAAGTCGTTTGCCTCGTCCAATTCGGCCTGAATTTTAAAACGACGGTACTGGCTCTTGTCGGCGCGCCCGTTGGTAAACACCACCATCGAGGCGACCGTAAAGGTGCCATGCAGTGTAGAGATATCGAAGCACTCGATACGCAGCGGCGGCGATGGCAGCGCCAACGCACTTTCGAGCTCCAGGAGCGCTTGATTGGTGCGGTCGTCAGCGTACCCCGTTCGCATCATGTAGCGCATGAGGGCATGGCGCGCATTTTTGGATGCCATATCGAGCAGACGGCGCTTTTCGCCACGCTGCGGCCTATGGAGATGGCAGGAACGCTCACGCTTGCCCGCAAGCCACTCCCCCAGCGCCTCCGCATCCTCAAGCTCGACGGAAAGGTTGACCTCAGCTGGAATATCAGCCGTCTCGTCGTAATAGCGCTTAAGAAAGCCCGACTGGAGCTCTTCCTCGTCAACATCAAGACCCTTGTCGAGAACGAACTCGCAGGTGCGAACTGTTCGGCCCTCGCGAACGACGAAGACGCAAGCGGCGGAGATGGTCTCCTCGCGATAGAAACCGATGACATCGATATCGACACTGGAGGGAAAAACGACTTGCTGACGATCGTCCAGACCCCTGATGACCTCCAAACGACGTTTGACGCGTGCCGCGCGCTCAAAGTCGAGCGCCTCAGCGGCATCCGTCATCTCGGAGGTCAGCTCATCGACGACATCCTTGCGATGGCCCGACAAAAAGCGCTCGACACGCTTGACGTTCTTGGCATAGTCTGCCGGGGAAATCGCGCCGACACACGCACCTGGGCCGCGCCCGACATGGTAGTCAAAGCAGGGGCGCCCGTTTTGCGCGCAAATCATATTGACGATGTCTTCCTCGCCCTTGTGGGACTCGACGATACGGCGACAACGACGCCACTCCGCACAGGATGCGGAGCAGATGGGGATAACCTTGCGCAGCGTATCTATCGTCTCACGTGCCGCGCGGCTATCGGTATAAGGTCCAAAATAGCGCGTTCCCGGCTTATGACGCTCACGCGTGTATTTGATAGCGGGATACAGGTCGCCCTTTGTAATGGCGATAAAGGGGTAGCTCTTGTCATCCTTGAGGTCGACGTTAAAGTACGGATGGTACTGACCAATCAAATTGCGCTCGAGCACCAACGCCTCGTGCTCGGTCTCCACCACGATATAGTCAAAGCTCGCCACCAGCTGCATCATCAGCGGGATCTTCTGGCGCTCGTCCTGCAGCGTCACGTACTGACGCATACGGGCGCGCAGGTTTTTCGCCTTGCCCACGTAGATGACATCGCCCTTGGCGTCTTTCCAAAGGTAGCAGCCGGGCTGCGTGGGAACGCGCGAAACCTGCTCGGCAAGCGTTGGAATGTTGTCGTGACCGGCCACGCGCACCTACTTGCGACGAATCAGCGCCGAGACCTCGGGCATCTTAAGGACGACGGCAAGGCCAAAGGTAACAGCAAGCGAGACGACACCCGCAACGCAAACGTAGCCAAGAGTAATCAGAATCGAGCCGCCAAGTGCCCCGACAAAGTGCTCAAGCGCCCACATGACGCCGGCGCCTGCGGCAGCACCCAGGCCACCGAGCAAAAGGCCAAAGAACCCGCCATGCAGGATAGATTTGACCTGAAGACCACGCAGGCGACGACGCAGCCACCACAGCGAGCAACCGACCAAGATCACGTAGTCGACGACATGCGAAAGCGCGATTGCGGGCATACCGAAGCCCAGCACAACGCCAAACAGCAGAACCGAGCCGGCCTGGCCGATGGCGGAATACAGGCAATAGCGGCTATAGGGCTTCATGTCGAGCAAGGCAGAAAAGCTCTTCTGCATCAATACGACCACGCCGTAGAGCGGCAGCGAGAACGCCAGGTAAACAAGGAACTCGGACACCAGCGCCACGCCGGACTCATCAAACTTGCCAGCGCAGTAGATCATGTTGAGCGGACGCGCGAAGACAATCAGGTACAGCGCGAATGGAATCAGGAAGAAAAGCATCTGGGCGACGCCACGCGAAATGCCCGTGCGGACGCTGTCGTAATCCTTCTCCTGTGCGTCGTGAGAGAGCTCGGTATAGAGCGCCGTCGAAAGCGAGGCGGCAATCAGCGCGTAGGGCAGCGTGTACCACAGGCGCGCATAGGCGATGACGGAAGGACCAGTCTCGGGCTGGACCACCAGCGCAGCAGCGTTGGTGATAGAAGTCGAGACAAACATGCACACCGTGGCGAGCAGCGTCGGGATACCGAGCGCAATCGTCTGGCGCAGTGCGGGCTCCTTAAAGTCGATATGGATATGGGGATGCACGCCGTGCTTGCCAAGCGCGGGGATCTGACATGCCATCTGAACAAAGACACCGAGGGTCGTACCGGCCGCAATCAAGATGATGCCGGCACGTTCGCCAAACTGTGCGGACACGGGCGCAAAGCCCATAAAGCTCGCAATGACGATCACATTGTTGAGGACCGGGGCAAACGTCGACCAGAAGTAGTCGCGGTGTGCGTTGAGGACGCCCGAGAACACCGAGCCCAAACCATAAAACAGAATCTGGATGGCAAAGAAACGGAACATGAACGCAGCGGTATCCATGCTGCCGCCGTCACCCGAAAGGAACGATTGCGTCCAGATAAAGCCCGGGGCGAACACGGTCCCCAGCAACGAAATGCCACCCAGTACCAAAAGCAGAATGCCGAGCAGGTTGCCCACGTACTCGTTCGAGGCCTCGCGACCCTGCTCACGCCTCACGCCCATGTACACGGGCAAAAACGCCGTCACGAGCATGCCGCCCATCACGAGTTCGTAGAGCATATTGGGCAGGTTGTTGGCGACCTGATAGGAAGACGAGAGTAGCGACATGCCGATAGCGGCCGCCATTGCCCACGTGCGGATAAAACCGGTGACGCGAGACACGATGGTCAGGATGGTCATAAGCCCGGCGGAACGACCAACCGTGGAGTAGTCCGACGAGCCCATGTCGTCAGTGTCATCTCGCGACGAAGAGGCTTCGGATGAGGGTGCCTGAGACGCAGATTCTTTTGCAAAATGAGCTCCGCGCTTCAATTCTTCCTGCGGCATCGCTCAGTCCTCTCTCGTAATCGCGGCAACCGTCGCCCCGCAAAATGCAATTAAATCATCGGGTGCCAGCTCGAGCTGATAACCACGCTTGCCTCCAGAAATAAAAATGGTATCCCAAAGGACACATGTCTCATCAATGAGCGTCCGGTAGCGTTTTTTCATACCGACCGGGCTGCAGCCGCCGCGAACGTAGCCAGTCGCCGCAAGCAAATCCTTCACATGCATCATGGCCAAGGACTTCTCCCCCGCGGCACGCGCGGCGGACTTTAAATCGAGCTCGTCGGCAACAGGGATGCAGCACACGACATAGTCGTTGGACGGCGTCACGCAGACCAAGGTCTTAAATCCTTGACCGGGCTCCTCGCCAAGCTGCTCCGAAATCGCGACCCCCAGGCCCACCGACTCATCACCATCGTCTTCGTACGTATGTAGAACATAGGAAATGCCGGCGCTTTCCAGCTCGCGCATCGCATTGGTTTTTGGCGTCTTTACAGCCTTTGCCATGGCATATCCTTTCCCTCGCATTCGGACGCAAATTTTAAGTATATGTCCAATTCGGCTGCATACGTCACTTCGACACAGCAAGCACCATCGAATCACAAGGAGTCGATGGCACCCATAAACTGAATCGCCTATTTATTGAGCATCAAGTTGAGCCTGACGCTCACGGTCACGCCTGAGCAACGGCGCCAAAAACTTGCCCGTATAGCTCTGCGGACAGTCCGCAACCTGCTCCGGTGTGCCCGAAACCACGACGGTTCCGCCGCCGTTACCGCCCTCGGGACCCATATCGATCAGGCGGTCGGCAACCTTGATGACATCAAGGTTATGTTCAATCACCAGCACCGTGTTGCCCGCATCGACCAAGCGCTGCAGCACATCGAGCAGCTGGCGGACGTCCTCAAAATGAAGACCGGTCGTCGGCTCGTCCAAAATATAGAACGTCTTGCCCGTCTGGCGTCGATGAAGCTCCTTGGCGAGCTTCACACGCTGCGCCTCGCCGCCCGAGAGCGTCGTGGCGGGCTGGCCCAGGCTCACGTAGCCCAAGCCTACATCGTACAGCGTCTGGAGCTTGCGCTTGATCTGCGGGATATTCCCAAAGAAGGCCAGCGCCTCGGCCACGCTCATGTCAAGTACGTCCGAGATGGTCTTGCCACGGTAGGTGACCTCGAGTGTCTCGCGGTTGTAGCGTTTACCGCCGCAAACTTCGCAGGGAACGTAGATATCGGGAAGGAAGTGCATCTCGATCTTGATCTGTCCGTCGCCCTTGCACGCCTCACAGCGCCCGCCACTCACATTAAAGGAGAAACGACCCGGCGAGTAGCCGCGCGCCTTCGACTCCGGCGTACTCGCAAACAGCGCGCGAAGATCATCCCACAGGCCGATATAGGTAGCAGGGTTGGAACGCGGCGTGCGGCCAATCGGCGACTGGTCGATATCGATAACCTTATCGATACACTCGATGCCCTCGATTTTCTTATACGGACCCACAGGGCGCGTCGAACGGTGAATGGCATTCGTAAGGGCAGGCGCAATGGTATCGGTAACCAGGGAGCTCTTGCCCGATCCCGACACGCCGGTAACAACCGTAAGCGTACCAAACTCGATCTTGGCGGTAACGTTTTTGAGGTTGTTGGCTCGAGCGCCCGTAATTTTAAGGCAGCCGCGACCGGGCTTGCGCCGTTCATCAGGCACCCGGATCATTCGTTTGCCGGTCAGATAAGCGCCCGTCATCGACTCAGGACAAGCCATGATATCGGCAGGCGTTCCCGCCGCGACTACGTGTCCGCCGTTGACGCCGGCGCCGGGCCCCATGTCGATCACGTAGTCGGCGGCACGGATTGTATCCTCGTCGTGTTCGACGACGATAACGGTATTGCCGATATCGCGCAGGCGCTCGAGCGTCTTAATCAGGCGCTCGTTGTCACGCTGATGAAGACCGATCGAGGGCTCATCCAGAATATAGAGCACGCCCATGAGACCCGCGCCGATCTGCGTTGCCAGGCGAATGCGCTGGGCCTCGCCTCCGGAAAGCGTCGCCGAGGCACGATCGAGGGTCAGATAGTCGAGTCCGACATCGACCAGAAAACGCAAGCGCTCCAGGATTTCCTTGACGATGCGCCCGCCGATAAACTGTTGGCGCTCGGTGAGTTCCAAGCCCTCAAAAAACTCGAGCGACTCGCGGCACGATAGGCAACAGACCTCGTAAATGGACTTACCGCCTACGGTAACAGCGAGCATCTCGGGGCGCAAACGAGCGCCGTGGCAGCTCGAGCACGGCTCCTCGCGGATGTACTTCTCCAAGCGCGCCTTGGTGTTCTCATTCGTCGTCTCGGTATAGCGCTCGTACAGGATATTGCGCACGCCCGAGAACTTGGTGTCCCACTGGCTGCGGCGCCCATCGAGCTTTTGATAGTCGACCGAAATCTTCTGGTCGCCCATGCCGTCTAAAAACGCGCGACGCACCCGCGGAGGCAGATCCTCCCACGGCGTATCGACGCTCACCTTAAAGTGTTTGCAGACCGCAGCGAAAATCTGCGGATAGTAGTTAGAGTTGCCAAACAGGCTGCCAAAGACCCCGTCGGCGATCGACTTCGAGGGGTCTTCGATTAGGGCCTCGGCATCGACCGTCTTCTTAAAGCCCAGGCCATCGCACTCTGGGCACGCGCCATAGGGCGCGTTGAACGAGAAATCACGCGGCTGCAGGTCATCGATGGAGTGCCCATGCTCCGGGCACGCTAACGCCAGCGAATACTCCAGCAACTCGCCCTCGGTCCCCTCGGGAGCGTCGCGGTCGGGCAGCAAGTATACGTTCACATTGCCGTGCGCCAGCGCGGTCGCCTGCTCAACAGACTCGGCGATACGGCCCAGAGAGTTCTCACGGATCACGATGCGATCGACCACGACCTCGATATCGTGCTTGAACTTCTTGTCCAGATCGATCGGATCGTCGAGCGAGCGCACTTCACCGTCGACACGCACGCGGCTAAAGCCCTCGGCGCGAAGGTCCTCAAACAGTTTGGTGTACTCGCCTTTTCGCCCGCGTACCACCGGTGCCAGCACAAACGCGCGGCGGCCCTCCCCCGCCGCCAAGACCTTGTCGGCAACCTGATCGGTCGTCTGACGCTCAATGACACGGCCACATTCGGGACAGTGCGGGGTGCCCACACGGGCGAACAGCAGGCGCAGATAGTCATAAATCTCGGTTACGGTGCCAACCGTCGAGCGCGGGTTCTTGGATGTCGTCTTTTGATCAATTGAGACAGCCGGCGAAAGGCCGTCGATTGAATCCAAGTCGGGTTTGTCCATCTGGCCCAAGAACTGGCGCGCATAACTCGAAAGGCTCTCGACGTATCGACGCTGGCCCTCGGCATAGATAGTGTCGAATGCCAGCGAACTCTTGCCCGAGCCAGAAAGACCGGTAATGACCACGAGTTGGTCACGCGGAATGGAAACATCGATATCACGGAGGTTGTGCTCACGAGCGCCGCGAATAACGATAGAAGAATCAGACATGGAAGCTCCTTGCCTCCTATTGCATCGAATCATACTGCCGATGAGTTTAGCGCACTCGACGCGCACAGATGTTCGTAATACAAGATTCGCAGACCTTTAGCTTTGCGTATCGGGCGCTTTGTTTCTCGAAATGCCGTGGAAAGGTTACAGTAATCTAATACTGAACTTAATTTGCTGTACCAGAGGAACGTCCATGACCGAAGATATCCCCCTTGAAATCACTTCGAGCGACATGGCCAATCTGCCCATATTCATCGCCGTCCTTATCGTGGCCACCGTCGTCGTGCGCGTGTATTTTTCAATCAAACGCAACGAAAAGCCACCCATTGCCTGCGTCTTTTGGTGCGCGACGCTCCTCATCCCGCTCGGCGTGGTAGCTGCATGGGTTACGAATCAATTGCTCGTAAATGAGGGCAGCTCCCTGTGGGTCCTTTCTTATTCGGCGCTCGGTGCTGCCGCCGTCATGCTTCTTGTCGAGCCCTTGGTTTCGGGACTTATCGACCAAACCGACCTTGCGACGGGAACGGTTGCCTGTATTTGCCGTGACATCCTTGTCATCGCCGCTGTTTCAGCGCTCTCGTTCGTTTCACTCGAAATTGCCTGCAACGAAACGTTCTATCGCATTCCCGCCAACTCATTCGGGTTTTCCGTCGGGCTGCTCGCGACGGTTCTGCTCTCCCTTTATTTGCTGGGACAGCGTCATGGAGGCGTCATGGCTCTCGTGCCCGTCGTCTGCTGCATCCTTGGCATTGCCGAGCACTTCGTCATAACGTTTAAAGGCGAAGCCATCCTGCCAAGCGATATCTTGGCCCTTGGCACCGCAATGGAAGTGAGCGAGGGATACGAGTTTACCTTTACCGCCGGAATCGTAACCTCTCTCGCCCTGCTGGAGATTTCCCTGGGGCTTCTTTCGCTCATCCGACCGCGAAAGCTCCGTACGCCCACCCATGTCTTCCCCGCTATCGCCGCTAACCTCTGTGCTTTTCTGCTAGTGACCGTTGTGGGGCTCTCAGGCTTTTCCAACATCGACTTGGAGCAGGCGCTGGATTTTGGATTTGACCGTTGGCAGCCCATCACCACGTATGCGTCTCAGGGTTTTATCACTTCGTTCACCGAAATGGTCAACGAGTTGCCCATTGAGAAGCCCGAAGACTATACGCCCGATGAGGCGCAGAGCATCGAGCAGGAGCTCGCCGCCGCCTACGACAGCACATATGGCTCGAGCGAGCAGCGCGCGGCGGCCGTTGCCCAGTTCAATGAAATCAAGCCGACGATTGTTGCCGTCATGAATGAGAGTTTTAGCGACCTTTCGTGCTTTGAGCAGCTCCAGGCGGCCGGGTACACCGGCCCCGCATTCTACAACTCGCTTCCCGACACACTTGTTCGCGGCACCATGCTCGCTTCGGTCGCCGGTGGCGGAACGGCGAACTCCGAATTCGAATTTTTGACCGGAGCGACAACGGCCTTTGTCGGATTAGGCAAGATCCCCTATCAGCTGTATCAGATGAATGGCGTAAACAGCCTGGCAAAGGACCTTAAAGAGCTTGGGTATACCACTACCGCTATGCACCCGCAAAACCCCGTCAACTACCATCGAGATAAAATCTATCAGCAGCTGGGCTTTGGAGACTTTCTTTCAATCGGCGATTTCGAAGGTGCGCCCTATTACCATGCCGGCGTATGCGACTACGTCACCTACGACAAGATACTCGACCTGCTTAGAACCGACGAAGCGCCGCAGTTCATCTTTGACGTCACGATGCAAAATCACGGCGGCTACGACTATGGCACCGTTCCCGCCGAAGAGCTGACAAACTATTGGGTCGAGGGAGCCAGCGAAGGCGCCAACAGCGCGCTCAACACCTATCTCACCTGCATCAACGCATCCGACCGGGACCTCGAGTACTTTATCAACGAGCTCCGCAACATCGGCAGACCGGTTGTTCTTGTCTTTTTTGGCGACCATCAGCCGAGCGCCGCAACGACTCTCAACGACGAGCTGTACCCTCAGGAAGATACGGCAAGCCACGCTTTCCGTATCTATCAGTCGACATATCTCGTCTGGGCTAACTATGAGATCGCCGGCAATACCGAGCTCAACGTCTACGACACCGTCGGGGCAAACGAGATTGCAGCCATTACCCTTAATAAGATCGGCGCCCCGCTCACCAATTACCAAAAGGCCCTGCTTGCGACAAGGTCAGATGTGCCCACCATCAATGTCGCCGGCTATCTCGGTGCCGACGGGCTGCGCTACGACTTGGAATCGAAAGACAGCCCCTACGCCTCGACGATCGACAAGCTGCAGCGCATGCAATACCTCGAGTTCGCCAGCAAAGTTCAGTAAGCCCGCCCATTCGCTTGGGCCCATCGTATTGCAAGCACGCTCGGCCCAAACGCATCGCAAATGACTCCCGCTCGCAAACGAGGGTACAATGACGCTCGTGTCACATCGCGGGGCCCCGGCCCCAGCATATACAAAGGAGTCATACATGGGTTGCGGACACGCACAGGCCGCCGGCGGACAAACGTCGCCGTCGCAATTTGAGGAGAACACGCTGTCCGAGGTCAAGCGCGTCATCGCCGTGCTTTCCGGCAAGGGCGGTGTCGGCAAGTCATTTGTCACCGGTGCCATCGCCACCGAGCTTGCCCGTCACGGCCACAAGGTCGGCGTCCTCGATGCCGACATCACCGGTCCCTCTATCCCCAAGATGTTCGGTATGAGTGGACGCCACGTCCATGCCCTTGGCAACCTTATGCTGCCCGAAATCTCCGAGCACGGCGTCAAGGTCATGAGCTCCAACCTGCTGCTCCAAAACGAGACCGACCCCGTCCTTTGGCGCGGTCCGGTCATCGCAGGCGCCATTAGGCAGTTCTGGAGCGAGACCTCGTGGGGCCCCATCGACTACCTACTGGTCGACATGCCTCCGGGAACAGGCGACGTTGCGCTCACCGTCTTCCAGTCGCTGCCGGTCGACGGCATCGTCATCGTCACGAGCCCGCAGGATCTGGTCTCGATGATCGTCGCCAAGGCGGTCAACATGGCCGAGAAGATGAACGTCCCCATTCTGGGCATTGTCGAGAACATGAGCTATATTGAGTGCCCCGACTGCGGCAAGAAGATCGAGGTCTTTGGCAAGAGCAAGCTCCCCGAGGTCGCAGAGCGCTATAACCTCGACATCTTGGGCCAGCTTCCCATTAATCCGGCACTCGCCGAGGCCTGCGATAAGGGCGAGGTCGAGACTGCGCTGCCCGATGGCATGTTGCCCAAGGCAGTCTCTGCCGTCGAGGCTATTACCCCGCACGAGACCGACGAGGCCTAAGTGAACGCGAGCGCCCTCTATGACGTCTTGGTAATCGGCGGCGGGGCTTCAGGCCTCGCCGCCGCCATTACGGCCGCACGCGCTGGCAAAAGCGTCTGCATCGTTGAGCGCGATGTCGCCTGCGGCCTCAAGCTCCTTGCGACCGGTAACGGCCGTTGCAACCTCTCCAACGAATCGATTGATCCTCAGCGGTATAACCACCCCGCATTCGTCGAATCCGTCATGGGCCCCCAGCCCGAACAAGAGCTTATGGGTTTCTTCTCCTCGCTGGGCATCATGACAACCTCCGAGGAAGGCCGGCTGTACCCGCGCTCCCTTCGCGCCGAATCGGTGCGCGACGCGCTTCTCAGCGTTTGCGACCGCCTAGGTATCACCTTAATCTGCGGAGCCAACGTTGCCTCGGCGCACAAAGCTTCCGAAGGCTGGGCACTCCAAATAGACCGTCCGGCGCGGGCACTCAAGGCAAAAAAGCACGACGACCGAAAATCGGAGCTCCGCTCGCTTCGGAAAGCGCTCGCCGATGTCCCTCGCAAGAACGAGGCCCTGCAGGCACATGCCGTAATTATCGCCACGGGCGGCAACCCCACCGGTATCGCCGATACGTTTCGCCTCCCCCTCACTTCGCTGCGCCCCATCCTCTGCCCCGTATCGGCAACGGTCTTTGGCGATCGGGCGGCGCTCAAGACGTTGGATGGCCTGCGCGTCCGCGCCCGCTTGACGCTCGCCCGCAATCATAATGAGCTCTGGCACGAAGACGGTGAAGTGCTGTTTCGAACCTTCGGTATCTCGGGCGTCGCTGTCTTCAACCTCTCTCGTCGTATCCAGCACGGCGATACGATCCTGCTCGACGTTTTCCCCGACCTCTCCAAAGACGAGTTGCTCAATATGCTCAACCGGCGCGTTGAGCTGCTCGGCGGCTTTTCGCCCCGCGATCCCCGTTGGCTCGACGGCATGCTCGCCCCGCAACTCTCCCGCGTCGTCTGCACAGCGTTCGAGCAGTGCCATCCAGGCTCCAACGATGTCATCCACCTGGTCTCGATCCTCAAGCACTTTAAGTTGCTCGTCAAGGGAACAGCCGAGGAGCGCTCAGCGCAGGTCACGCGTGGTGGCGTATCTGTCGAGAGCATCTCAACACCCAGCCTACGCGCGCGCAGCGTTGTCGACGCCCCGCTTTACGTCTGCGGTGAAGCGCTCGACATCGACGCCGATTGCGGAGGCTTTAACCTTGCGTGGGCCTGGATCTCGGGCATTCGCGCTGCAAGCAGCCTGTAGCCGCGCAGTCTATAATCAAAAACGCATTCGGGCCGTCTGGGATACCGGACGGCCTCTTTCTTGCCTCTAAGGAGACCTCGATGATCGAAATCACCCAAGTCAACGCGTCGCTCGATGAAGCCGACGATGAAAATGCCTGTCTCATTGTTGGCAAGCGAGTCGCCAAGCGCGTCCTACGTTGCAAGGACTCCGAGATCAAGTCCATCGAGCTCCACCGCAAGTCAATCGACGCTCGCAAAAAACGAGACGTCCATTTTATCCTGAGCTTTCGTGTTGAGCTGACTAGTCCCCACCTCGAGCGAGAAGCGGTCGACAGCGTTGCCGAGCGTGACCGCTCGCGCGTACGCGCGATAGAAGACGATGAGCCTTCATTCCCCTCCCCCGCCTCCGACGTACCTCAAGAACGCCCTGTCGTTGTCGGCGCCGGATGCGCCGGCCTTTTCGCTGCGCTTACGCTCGCCGAAGCAGGTCTTAAGCCCTTGCTCATCGAGCGCGGCGACCCGGCATTTCGCCGCTCGCAGGCGATCGACCTCTTTCTAAAGGAGCGCATCCTCGACCCCGAGAGCAATATCCAGTTTGGCCTGGGCGGCGCGGGGACCTTCTCGGACGGCAAGCTCAATACGGGAACCAAAAATCCCGCCCATCGCCTTATCCTCGAAACCTTCGTCGAGGCGGGTGCGCCCCGCGATATTCTGTGGGATGCCAAGCCGCACATTGGCTCCGACATCCTTCCCACGGTCGTCACCGCTATATCCCAGCGCATCGAGCAGCTCGGAGGTGTCGTCCGTTATCGAACGAAGCTCGTCGACATTCGCATCGACGCGTCTGGCGCCATCACCGGTATTGATGTCCAATCGTCCCAAGACACCGCTTGCGAGCCAATCGAGACAAAGCACCTCATCCTCGCCTGCGGGCATTCTGCTCGCGATATTTTTGAGCTCCTTAAGGACCACAACGTGGTCCTCGCACAAAAGACCTTTGCCATGGGCGTTCGCATCGAGCATCCGCAGCGCGACATCGACCGAGCCCAATTCGGAGCCTCGGCGGGACATCCTGCCCTCGGAGCAGCCCCCTACAAGCTCGTCGCCCATCTTCCCAACGGCCGCAGCGTGTTCTCGTTTTGCATGTGTCCCGGCGGGCAGGTTGTCGCCGCCTCTTCCGAGCAGGGCCACTTGTGCGTCAACGGCGCCAGCCTCAATGCCCGCGACGGACGCAACGCAAATGCCGCCCTGCTCGTTAACGTCACGCCTGAGGACCTTCCCAACGATGACCCACTCGCCGGCATCGAGCTCCAGCGCGCCTGCGAGGCGGCCGCCTACCGCCTGGGCGGTTCCAACTGGAACGCACCGGCACAGCTCGTCGGAGATTTCCTCGCAGGACGCGCCAGCAAGGCGCCCGGAAAGGTAAAGCCCACCTATCCGCTCGGTGTGACCTGGACGGCAATTGACGAAGCCCTGCCGCAGCATATCGTCGAGTCGCTCCGCCTGGGACTTCCCCTACTTGGAAAAAAGCTACGAGGCTACGACCGCTCCGATGCTGTCCTTACCGGCGTGGAGACTCGCTCGAGCTCACCGGTCACCGTCACCCGAGACCGAACATGCCATGCCGTGTCGACCCCGGGCCTCTACCCTTGCGGTGAGGGAGCTGGATATGCCGGCGGCATCATGAGCGCCGCCACCGACGGCATCCGTTGTGCCGAAGCCCTGATCGCAGACCTCTAACGCACGAATTCCAGCGCGCAAAAGACGCATGCCCCGAGCTCCGCAGGGAACTCGGGGCATGTTCGCTATTTCTTAAACCGTGCACCCTGGCGTTTTCTGCCCGATGCGAACGTGGAACCCTTGCGAGCCTGCGAACGTAAGCGCTCGATCGTCTCGTCCTCAGACGCACCCTCGAGCATCGCCCGAATCTGAACGACGGCATCGCGCAGGCGCGCCGCCTCCTCAAAGTCCATGGCGGCAGAAGCGTTACGCATATCCTCTTCCATGGTTTCGACGATCCGCACGAGCTCGTCATGCGGCAGTTCTTCCAACTGCTCCGCAAGTGTCTGCTCGGGCGCCACCGTTTCCGGCACGCCACCCTCGCCCGACTCATCGGGCGTATAGAATGCGCCATGGCCAAGAGAGTCGCCCTTCGAGCGTCCCTTGGAACCCACGGTTTTTTCGGCCTCGGCAATAAAACTTGAGATGTCGTTGATGGCCTTGCGCACCGTCTTGGGCACAATGCCATGCTCTTCGTTATATGCCATCTGAATCTCGCGACGGCGCTGCGTCTCCTCGATGGCCTCTTTCATCGAATCGGTCACAACGTCAGCATACATGATGACTTCGCCATCGGCGTTACGGGCCGCGCGGCCAATCGTCTGAATCAGCGAACGGCGGTTGCGCAAGAAGCCTTCCTTATCGGCATCGAGAATTGCCACCAGTGAGACCTCGGGAAGATCCAAGCCCTCGCGAAGCAGGTTGATGCCAACGAGAACATCGATCTTGCCCTCGCGCAGCGTTCGCAGGATCTCGACACGGTCCATTGTCGCCGTATCAGAATGCATGTAATTGACCTTAATGCCCGCATCAAGCAGATGGTCGGTCAGGTCCTCGGCCATGCGCTTGGTCAACGTGGTCACCAGCACGCGCTCCTTGCGGGCAACGCGCTCGCGAATCTCGTCCTCAAGATCGTCAATCTGACCGCGAACCGGACGCACATCGATCTTGGGATCGAGCAGGCCGGTCGGACGAATAATCTGCTCAACATCGTTCTGGCTCACCCGCAGCTCGTAGTCGCCCGGCGTGGCCGAAACGTAGATGAACTGGGGGATCCTTGCCTCAAACTCATCGAAACGAAGCGGGCGGTTATCGAGTGCCGAAGGAAGGCGAAAACCGTGTTCCACCAGCGTCACCTTACGCGAGCGGTCACCTTCGTGCATGCCGCGAATCTGCGGCACCGTCACATGGCTCTCATCGATGATGCAGAGCATGTCCTTAGGGAAGTAATCGATCAGGGTAAACGGCGGCTCGCCCGGTTTTCGACCGTCCAGATGACGCGAGTAGTTCTCGATACCGTTACAAAAACCCATGGTCTCGAGCATCTCGAGATCATAGTCGGTGCGCTGCTGCAGACGCTGTGCCTCGAGCAACTTGTCGGTCGCCTTGAGCTCGGCCACACGCTTCTCGCACTCTTCACTGATTGATTTCAGAGCCGCCTTGACCTTCGGCTTCTCGGTCACGTAGTGCGATGCCGGCCATACGGGGATGGCCTCGTACTCACGAAGCATCTCACCGGTAACCTCATCGATCTCGGCAATAAGCTCAACCTCGTCGCCAAAGAACTCAAACCGCAACGGATGCTCGGCATAAGGCGGATACACGTCGACAACATCGCCGCGCACGCGGAACGTGCCGCGCGCTAGGTCATAGTCATTGCGATCATATTGAATGTCGATAAGTGCATGGATAAAGTCATCGCGCTCGAGCGGCACCTTCTTGTCGACGTTTGGAGCCAGACCCGCATAGTCCTCAGGAGAGCCAATGCCATAGATACACGAGACCGATGCGACAACGATCACATCGCGTCGAGAGAGCAGTGACGCGGTCGCCTGATGGCGCAGCATCTCGACCTCTTCGTTAATCGAGGAGTCTTTCTCGATATATGTATCGCTTTGCGGCACATACGCCTCGGGCTGATAGTAGTCGTAGTACGAGACAAAGTAGACCACAGCGTTGTTGGGAAAGAACTCTTTGAGCTCGCTCGCAAGCTGAGCGGCGAGCGTTTTATTGGGAGCCATGACCAGCGTCGGCTTCCCCAGGGCCTCAATAGTCTTAGCCATCGTGAAGGTCTTGCCCGAACCAGTCACGCCCAGCAAAACCTGATAGCGATCTCCGTCCCTCACACCCTGCACAAGCGACTCAATGGCCTTAGGCTGAGAACCTGCAGGCTCATAGGGAGACACGACCTCAAACGGCACCTCAGAGCCCTCAACGCCAAAACGTTTGAGCTCTCCTCCAACACGCTCAACTTCAAATTCCGCCATGGATACTCCTAACTCATATATCTGCAGTATACGCAGGCGGCAGGCATAGTCCTATACGAACCGATCGGGATAGAGGGTCTTGTAGCGAACCCAGGCATTATTGACACGAATCAGATACGCCTGCGTCTCGGGAAAGGTGATTGCATTATGAAGCGACGTGCTCTGCTGCGCCCATCCGTCGACATTGCCCATGCCGGCGTTATAGGCGGCAATGGCGCTGTCAGTCGACCCGTTAAAATACGTTAGAAGATACGAAAGATACGCACAGCCAAACTCGATGTTCGTAGCGGGATCGTTAAGGTTGTCGGCGGAATACTCGCTACCATCGACAAGACCCTTGGCAATCATATCCTGGGCAGTCTCGGGCATCAGCTGCATCAATCCCCGAGCGCCTTGATTCGACTCAGCCTCGGGATCCCAATTCGATTCCGACTTTATGACAGCACACACCAGATATGGATCAAGATTGTGCGAAATGCTCGATTGCTTTACATACGCCTCGTAGTCAATTGGATACAAAGGCTTAAAGAAGGCGGCAGGAGCATACGAGTAGACGAGCGAAATAAGGCCGAAGGCAAAAACGGCAGCCAGCGGTATAAGGCGATACCACGCAAAGAAACGTGTCTTAGGCATCGGCATCCTCCTGATTCGCAGTGTCTATAAACCCATGGCATGCAAGCCATGAGTCAAGCTGCTCAAAGAGCGAATTATCACCTGCAGTATTATCAATCACCGTTGTAGCGAGATTGCACAGCGCAGACTCATCGGGCTGGCAAGCAGAACGGGCATCGAAATCAGATGGCTCCATGCCACGCTGAATAGCACGCTTGCGACGAACTGACAAAGGGGCGCTGATGACCAGAATTTCATCAGCCAAGCCAAATGCATCCTCAAAACCAGTCGGGGCAGAAACCTCGACCACCGCAAAGGGGTAACGGGGAGACGAAACCGTACAACAAACCGGATCGAGAATCCTAAGCGAAAGCTGTTCAATGAGAACGGGATGCACAAGGCCATTGAGCCGTGCGACCGAATCAGGAGAAGCGAAAGCTCGAGAAGCGAGGATGCTGCGGCGAATGCCGCCTTCCTCATCCAAAATGTCCCAACCGAATTCATCCGCGAGAGCATTGACGATATCAGAGCCCGGTACATACAGCGATTTTGCAAGCTCATCCAGATCGATAAGCATAGCGCCACGAGATTCGAAATAGCGGCAGGCAGTCGACTTACCCGAAGCAATATTGCCCAAGACAAAAACGGTAAACATCAAGTCCTCCCTAACGCCAATGGGAGTTATTATCGCGCAAATACAAAAGAAGGACTCAAAATACAGCCAAACAGTAAGACAAGATAAACGAAAGCGAGTTCTTGTATTACAACTATCTTTCAAACGCAAAAAAGGGGGAGGCCGCGAGGCCTCCCCCTTCTTCAAGTCATCCGACGGCTCGGTGCCGTCCACCGGTCAGCGGCGCCCTGGCCTCCCACGGGCTGGCCCCGCAGTACTCTCGGCGCGATGGGGCTTAGCTTCCGGGTTCGGAACGGGACCGGGCGTGCCCCCCATGCTCTGGCCGCTGACCGGTGGGCGGCGCCCACCGTTACGGTGTCCGGTGTCTACTCAC
>UQWZ01000004.1:0-233465 GCA_900544895.1 uncultured Collinsella sp. | reverse complement strand
GCGTGGAGATGATGAGGATGTCCCGGATGCCCGCCAGCATGAGGGTGGACAGCGGGTAGTAGATCATGGGCTTGTCGTAGACCGGCAGCAGCTGCTTGGAGGTCACGAGCGTGAGCGGGTACAGGCGGGTGCCGGACCCGCCGGCGAGGATGATGCCTTTCACTGGTTATCTCCTTCCGAGGAAAAGGTCTTCGTAGCTGTCAGTGATGGACCGCCACGAATACCGGTCGCGGATAACGGAGGTCGATGCCGTATCGAGCTCCTCGATCGACTTCCAATCCATCACGTCGGCGCTATTGATAAGTTCAGCCAAGTCTCCGGATTCCTTGCTCCAATACAGGGCCGAATCCTCAGCGACCTCGCGGTTGAAACCGACGTCGAGAAGGAGGTTGAGGCGCGTGGACGCCAGCGCCTCCAGGAGGCTCGGATTGGTACCCCCGACCTCATGGCCGTGGAAGTAGCCGTAAGCCTGCTCACGGATCTTCTTCAGGAGCTCCTGGTCGTAGACGGTCCCGACGAACTTGATGCGTGGGTCGGACTTGAAGTGCGTCTTCCGCTCGAGCTCCGCGAGGAAGGAGTCGTCCACTCCCGTCACGAGCGCGAAATCCCGCTTGGAGTCGGAAGCCATGAACTCCCGGATCATGGTCTCGTAGTTGTTCTCAGGCACGAAGCGTCCCACGACCAGGTAGTAGCCGAAGGGCTCGAGGCCCTTCTCGGAGAGCCATCCAGTGAACTTGGGGTCGTCGTCCGCGAGCGCTGAGTGCCTGATGTCGGCCCCGTAGGCGATGAAGGTCGTCTCGGGGTGCAGGTCGGCATACTCCCCTCGAATGTACTTCTCGATGTTCTTGGAGTCGCACACCATCAGGTCGGCGTGCTTGACCATCCCGCGCTCCGAGACTTTCCAGTACCTGCGGACGGGCGCGCTCCACTTGGCGCGCCTCCACTCGTGGCCGTCGGGGTTCACGAAGACCTTGCCACCAAGGGCGTGGATCCTCTTTACGTACTTTCCGAAAAACGGTCCGATGCGACAGGCCAGCACGTAGACGATGGGGTGCTCGACACGGTTATTCTCAATATAGGCGGTGCACCACTTGAGGGCGTCTATGTCGTAGAAGATCGCCCTAGCGGCTCCGACGGGCCTGCGTAGTACCTTGAAGCAATGCGCTCCGTTGTGCTCGAACACGCCGACCTCCTCGGCGGAGTCCACAGCGCACGCCACGTGGTACTTGATGTCGGGCGATACCTGATTCTCGGTCAGTTTCTCCACGAACGTCTCGTAGCCGCCGTAGTTTGCCGGAATTCCCTTGGATCCGATGATGAAAACATGCTGCATTAGTACGCATCACTCCCGTTAAAGACCTCCAGAACCGTTAGGAGGATGATCTTGAAGTCCGTGATGACTCCGCGCTTGGCTATGTATTCGAGGTCCCGGCGGACCATGCCGTCAAAACCGGTGGAGTTGCGCTCCGTAACCTGCCAGAGCCCCGTAATACCTGGTTTTACTGCTAGCCTCTGCAGGTCGTACTCGGTGTACTCAGCTACCTCGTTCGGCAGCGGCGGGCGCGGACCGACGACGGACATCTGTCCCAGGAACACGTTGAGGAACTGCGGAAACTCGTCGATGGAGTGCTTGCGGATGAACCTTCCGATCCTGGTGACGCGGGGGTCCTCCTTCATCTTGAACATGGCGCCGGCGATCTCGTTCTGTTCCTTGAGCTCGGCGAGGCGCTCGTCGGCGTCCCTGTACATGGAGCGGAACTTCCACATGCGGAAGGTGGTCAGGCTGCCGTCGGAACGGGTCTGGCCAACGCGGATCTGGCTGTAGAAGGGGCTCCCCTCGCTCTCCAGGCGGATGAGCGCCGCGAGCACCAAGCTTGGAATCGCGATAATTACAAGCACAACACCGCTGAAAACGATGTCGAACGCGCGCTTGACGGTGCGGTAGGCCAGGCGCGAGCGGTCCCAGTCCATGATGGATTGCATGGCCCTGTAGCGGCCGGCGCCCTCGCGCCGATCCATGGCCTGGGCAATCAGCGCCGCCCCCGCGGGCGCATCCGTTGCATATTGAGTTTTATCCGACATGTTCACTTCCAACACTTCGTCCCTAGGTCGGGAATCCTCCCTGTTCTGTGTAGCGACCGCTCGCAGCTAGGCTATCGCCTTTTTAAGGTTTCGCATTGCGCGCTGCTCGCTTGAAAGCACGGCGAGGCCAACGCGGGTGGTTACGCGTCGGCCGCACAGGTCGAGCTCCAAATAAGCAGTGCTCTTGCGTCTGTTAATGGTTTTGATAAGGCCTTCGTGACCCAGCAGTGGGCCTGCCGTAACTACGACCTGGTCACCGTCTTTAAGGGCCTCGCTCATGGGCACTACGCGGTCTCCCCTATGCGTAAAGCCGCAAATAAGTTGGACCTCTTCTATTGCCAGCGGCACAAACTGACCGTCCTGGGATAACACCCGGGCAAAGTCGTCCATGCGTAGCAGATACTGTTGCACGGTGCGGGGATCTGCCGTATCGCAGATAAGATAACCGGGAAAGAGCGGCTTGGTCGTACTGACCCATTCGCCGTGTACTTTGATCTCGGTTTGAAATTGGGGATAAAAGAGCTCCTGCATGGTACCAGCCGGCACGATACGCCCAATGCGCTCGCGCATTACGTCTTCGCGACCGTTAATGACCTGGATTACATACCACACGAGCACCACCCCCTTGCTGTCTTACGTGTGGCTCACGGGGTTTGGGTATGGCTTCGCCAGGGCGCTTGTGCGCGAAGGCGCTCCATATTCAAACCCTGAGCCCAGTTAGACAAGCACGTGGCTCTGCCTCACCGTGAACGGTATGTATAAGTGCAGTTGCTAGAGACGCGGATGTGTATCGCAAAATGACCGCGTCCCCAGCTGGCTGCGTGCGAGCCAGTCAAGCGGGTGCAAAACTGGACCGCACGCAAACAGCTAAAGACTGCTGTGATGTGCCGTAATAACGTATTGCACTGTCCAATGAAAACTTATAAATAGCCACAAAAACAAGTGCAAAATCGCGCATGGCAATCGATATTGGAGCTAGTGGTGTTTCAGGCACCGCCGTTACGGCCGGATGCTGATCGACCCTGCGCTTTGTGACTTGCTGGAGCCGTGAGCACAGTTGAACCCATGTAACGTTTGATATTCTAGCACAAGCTGTTAGTGAAACTGATTTGGGCTGCGTTGGACAACATATCGTTCATTTGACGTGCTAAGGGGGTTGTTTTGGGAAGTTGTTCACGTTGGCGCAGGTTATTGGGGTGCCGGCGGCGGTTAGGGACGTTCCTGTGACCCACATGGAGCAGCGAGCTGCACTGGTAATTGAGTTTGGCTAACAAACTATGTACAGATATGGGAAATAAATTGTGCAACTTTTTGTTGGTGTTGGTGTGGGTTTGCGGCACGAGGTGTTTTGGCATGAAAAAAGGCCTTCGGTATTCCGAAGGCCTTTGGATTCACGATGGTGGAGACGAGGGGGATCGAACCCCTGACCTCTTGACTGCCAGTCAAGCGCTCTCCCAGCTGAGCTACGCCCCCGTGACGAGGAGATACTATAGGGGAAGTTGACGCGGCGTGCAAGGACTTTTTTGAGTCAGACTTTAAATGCCTATTGATATAGGAAAGCGATGGCGGTGCCGGTGCGGACTTGGATCGTGGCTGTTGACCTGACGACGTTGCTGATGCCCGTGTCGGCCAACAGGCCCAGGGGGCTGTGGTCTAGCTCCCATTCTAGGCCGTGTTCGCTTACCTTGGTGTTGGGGGCAATTGCGATGATGGAGAACGTCTTGCCCTCGGCGCCTTCGATGGTCCACGACTCGCCTGCGCGAAGGATGCGGGAAACCACCTTGTCCTCGGCAATCCAGACTGGAGCGTCATCGTAGCCTGCGAGCAGGCCCAGTACGGAAAGCGCCATATCCGGGCGGCCGCCCGTGGCGCAGGTCGCAACCACTTCGGCACCCGGCCAGCGGCGTCGGACGGAATCGAGCGCCAGCGCCAGGTCGGTATAGTCCTTGTACGGGTCGTGGCGCTCAACTTCAAAGTCGGTGGCGGCATCGACCAGCGCGCGGCCTGCGTCGCTCACCGTGTCGGCATCCCCCACATATACGTCGCAGCTCAAACCGGCACCCAGCAGAGCATCCAGGCCGCGGTCCACAGCGATGACGTGGTCGCACTCCCCTGCTAGCCTACGCAACAGATCCGCGCTCGCCACCACGGGCGAGCCGCAGACCACTAATACCTTACAAACCACAGCCCTCGCCTATCCCTCAAACGCCAGCACGTGATCCAGATCCAGGTCCTTATAGCTGTCGATAAAGAAATCGCAGTTGGCGCGTACGTCGTCGCGCTTCATGCGGCCGTGCGGGTCATAAATACCCACACGCTTAAAGCCAGCGACCCCAGAGCTCTTAAGCCCAAAGACGGCATCCTCAAACACCCAGGCGCGCTCAAACTTGTGCCCATGGCGCTCCTCCAGACGGCGCAGAGCCAGCTCGTACACATCGGGGAACTGTTTGGAGCGTCCTGCCTCACCCGTCGTGGTAACAAACTCCATGTACGCGTCGAGCCCGGCTCCCGCAAGCGCAGATTTAACCAGCTCGGCTGGCGTGGACGTGGCAACGCACATGGCAATGCCCGCCGCCTTCGCCTGCTCCAAAAATGCCAGGAGCCCCTTGCGCGGCGGCACCTTGGAGTAGCCATCGATCAGGATGTCGCTCAGCTCGCGATACAGCTCTTCGCCATTCGCGCCAATGTCCCAGGTGTCGTGGTAGGCCTGGCACTCGTCCTCGAGCGACAAATGCTCAAACTGGGCAAAATCGTCGACCGTTACGTCAACTCCGTGGCGGTGCAATAACTCGGGCTGGGCATAGGCCCAAACGGGGGTGCTATTAACCAGCGTGCCGTCGCAATCGAAAATAAAAGCAACATTGGGAGCGGCGGTCTGGAACATATACGTACCTTTCGATGTCAAATGGTAAACAACCTGCTAAAAACGTTTTACCAAACGTTAATCTTAATAGTTTAGAAACTCTATTTGGTAAAACTGTCAAGAGTTTTACCATCGCAATTCTGCCAGTGGTCTAAACATGGCGCTTACCGATTAAACGCCGCCCAAAAACCACTTTCCTTCATAAAAGTAACGTACAGGTGTTATCGTAGTTTCTGCCGAAAGTTCCACCGAGCACGCGAGGTGGAACGAATCATAGAACTATCGCCGTCCCTTCGATTCGTGCAGCCTTGGACCTTTCGCATCTAGTCACCAAGGCAACACGCTGCCGCGTCATGATGGGATCAAACGTGAGCGATACAAAGCTAAAGCCAACGGCTAAAAAGCCCGCAACCCGTAAAGCCGCCCCGCACGCACCGGAGCTCACCAAGGACGATGTCTATCTATTTGGCATCGGCACGTGGGAGCGCAGCTGGGAAAAGATGGGCGCGCACCCCGACACGCAGAACCGTACGCGCGGCTGGCGCTTTTGCGTTTGGGCGCCCGATGTAAAGAGCGTGCATGTCATTGGCGAATTTAACGACTGGGATGAAGAAGCCAACCCTCTGGTGCCCGTGCATACGAGCGCTATTTGGGAAGGCTTTATTCCTGGCGCCGAGCAGGGCCAGCTCTATAAGTACCTCATCGAGACCAACGAGGGCGAAAAGCTCTACAAGGCCGATCCATACGCCTTTAAGGCTGAGTGCCCTCCGGGTACCGCCAGCGTGCTGTGGACCCTCGATGGCTATAAGTGGAACGACGCCGCGTGGCTCAAGCGGCGCGCCGGCCACAACCACATGTCGCAGCCGCTGAACATCTACGAGGTGCATATTGGCTCGTGGAAGCGCCACGGCGACGCGCCGCAGGGCGAGCCGGACGAGTACGGCAACTATCCCGGCCCCATGGATCCCTTCCCCGCGCAGCGCGGCGAGTTTTACACCTACGACGACCTGTCGGTGGAGCTCGTGGACTACGTGCGCGACATGGGCTACACGCATATCGAGGTCATGCCGCTCATGGAGCATCCCTTCGACGGCTCCTGGGGATACCAGACGACCGGCTACTATGCCGCCACGTCGCGCTATGGCGACCCGCAGCAGCTCATGCACTTTATCGATGCGTGCCACGAGGCAGGCATCGGCGTGATCATGGACTGGGTGCCCGGCGGTTTTTGTGCCGACTCCCACGGCCTTGCTACCTTTAACGGCCATATGCTGTTTGAGCACGAGATTCACCCCAACTGGGGCACACACAAGTTCGACTTCGCCCGTGGCGAGGTCCGCTCCTTCCTGGTCTCCAACGTGCTGTACTGGCTCGAGAACTTCCACGTTGACGGCATTCGTATGGACGGCGTGTCCAGTATGCTGTACCTCAACTTTGGCATCGACGATCCGGGGCAAAAGAAGTTCAACAAGTACGGTACCGAGGAGGACCTGGACGCCAGCGCGTTTATCCGCCAGGTCAACTGCGCCGTGGAGGCCCACTACCCCGACGTGATGATGATGGCCGAGGAGTCCACCGCGTGGCCGCTCGTGACCTACCCGCCGCAGGACGGCGGCCTGGGCTTCCACTACAAGTGGGACATGGGCTGGATGAACGACACCCTGCACTACATGCAGACCGATTTTCCGTGGCGCCCCGGCAACCACGGGCTGCTCACGTTCTCCATCATGTACGCCTTTACCGAGAACTTTATTTGCCCGCTGAGCCACGACGAGGTCGTCCACGGCAAGTGCTCGCTCATCGGCCGCATGCCGGGCGATTGGTGGCGTCAGTTTGCCGGCCTGCGCACGCTGGCTTTCTACCAAATGACGCACCCCGGCGCCAAGCTCAACTTTATGGGCAACGAGATCGGCCAGTTTATTGAGTGGCGCTACTACGAGTCCATCCAGTGGTTCCTGACCGAGGAGTACGAGACCCACCGTCATCATCAGGCGTTTATCAAGGCGCTTAACCACCTGTACACTGCCGAGCCGGCCCTGTACGAGCGCGGCTACACCGACGACGGCTTTACCTGGATCGATGCGGACAACTCCAAGCAATCCATCGTGAGCTTTGTGCGCCAGGGCGAGGACGTCGACGACGACCTGGTGATCCTGATTAACTTTGACCCGGCGAGCTACGAGAGCTTCCGCGTGGGCGTGCCGCGCGAGGGTGACTGGGAGGTCATCTTCGATTCCGACCGTCCAGAGTTCGGTGGCAGCGGCTATGCCGGCGAGGAACCCTACACTTGCTCGAGCGAGCCCTATCCCTGGAACGGGCAGATGGACTCCATCGAGATTAAGGTGCCCGGCCTGGCAGGCGTGGTGCTCAAGCGCCGCGGTCCCAGCAGCTACAAGCCGCCGGTGGTCGAGGAGCCCAAGGCTGCGCCCAAAAAGCGCACGTCCTCGGTGAAGCCTAAGCCTGCGGCTGCCAAGAAGGCTCCGGCTAAGGCGAAGGCCACGACGACCAAGGCCAAGGCCAAGGCTACCGCAAAGCCCGCTGCTAAGGCCGCAGCCAAGAAACCGGCTGCCAAAAAGGCCGCTACCAAGGCCAAGTCTGCTTCTGCTAAGCCGTCTGCCAAGGATGCGTAACAAAACCGTTACAGCTGTAATTACCCGCCCCGCGAGGGCGTAGGATACATGTCATAACCGTTCCGGGAGAAACATCCCCGGGGGAAAGGAACGTATGAATATAATCTTCGACAACAAGCAGGAGTTTACCGAGCTCTATCGCGATGCCGTCATGAGCATCAGCGGCAAGAGCGTCGAGGCCGCCAGCGACCTCGACCGCTTTAACGCCCTGGCCAAGCTCGTGGCCGAGAAGGCCCGCACCGTTGCCACCAAGAGTGACGCCCGCGCCACCGCCGAGGGCAAGAAGCGCGTGTACTACTTCTCGATCGAGTTTTTGATCGGCCGCCTGCTCGACAACTACCTGCTCAACTTTGGCGTGCGCGACATGGTCGCCGAGGCACTCGACGACATGGGCTTTGATCTGTCCGTCATCGAGAACCAGGAGCCCGATCCGGCTCTGGGCAACGGTGGCTTGGGCCGCCTGGCCGCATGCTTCCTGGATTCCATGGCAGCCGAGGGCATCGCCGGCTACGGCAACGGCATGCGCTACCGTTACGGTCTGTTTAAGCAGGAGATCGTCAACGGCAGCCAGGTCGAGGCCACCGACGAGTGGCTCACCCACGGCTATCCCTGGGAGGTCCGTCGTCAGGATAAGGCCGTGACCATCAAGTTCGGTGGCCATGTTGAGGGCTTTGAGGAGAACGGCCGCACGTTCTACCGCACGGTGGACACACAGGACATCCTGGCTGTCCCCTACGACATCCCCGTTGTGGGCTATGCCGGCGAGACCGTCAACAAGCTGCGCGTCTGGGCCGCTGAGCCAGTCGAGGAGCACTTTGATCTGGAGGCCTTCAACCGCGGCGACTATGCCCTGGCAGACGCCGAGCGCGCCGAGGCCGAGGCCATCAGCGCCATCCTCTACCCCAATGACGCCGGCGAGCACGGCCGTCTGCTACGCCTGAAGCAGGAGTACCTGTTTGTCTCGGCCGGCATCTACAGCCTGCTCGACACCTTTGAGAAGGAGCACGGCGCTAACTGGGAGCTGCTGCCGCAGTTTGTGGCCATCCACACCAACGATACCCACCCCGCCATGTGCGGCCCCGAGCTCATGCGTATCCTCATCGACGAGAAGAAGCTCGAGTGGGATGACGCCTGGAACATCGTGACGCAGGTCGTGAGCTACACCAACCACACCATCCTGCCCGAGGCTCTAGAGAAGTGGCCCATCGGCACGTTCTCCAAGCTCCTCCCCCGCGTGTACCAGATCATCGACGAGATCAGCCGCCGTTGGCACGAGTCGTTCGACACCACGCAGGAGGGCTGGCAGGAGCGTCTGCGCCAGACCGCCATTCTGTGGGACGGCGAGATTCGCATGGCCAACCTGTCTGTGATCTGCAGCCATAGCGTCAACGGCGTGGCCAAGATCCACTCCGACATCATCAAGAACATCGTGCTCAAGGACTTCTATGCCCTGACGCCCGAGAAGTTCAACAACAAGACCAACGGCATATCGCACCGTCGCTTCTTTGCCGAGGCCAACCCCACCTACGCCAAGCTCGTGACCGAGGCCATTGGCGATGGCTGGCTTAAGGACGCCTTTGAGCTGGAGAAACTCAAGGAGTTTAAGGACGACACCGAGTTCTTGAAGGCCGTGGGTGCCTCTAAGCGCGCCAACAAGGAGCGTCTGGCCGCCTACGTTAAGGCCGAGACCGGTCTGGTCATCGACCCCAACACCGTCTTCGATGTTCAGGTTAAGCGCTTCCACGCCTACAAGCGCCAGCTCATGAACATCATGAAGGTGATGGACATCTACAACCGTCGCATCGCCGATCCCAACTTCCACGTGACGCCGACGACCTTCATCTTTAGTGGCAAGGCCGCCTCGAGCTACACCTTCGCCAAGGAGACCATCCGCCTCATTAACTCCGTCGCCGAGGTCATCAACAACGACGCCCGCGTGAACGAGGTTATGAAGGTCTGCTTTATCCCCAACTTCCGTGTGAGCAACGCCCAGCTCATCTACCCCGCCGCCGAGATCTCGGAGCAGATCTCCACGGCCGGCAAGGAGGCCTCGGGCACGTCCAACATGAAGCTCATGATGAACGGCGCCATTACGCTGGGCACCCTCGACGGCGCCAACATCGAGATCGCCGACCTGGCCGGTCGCGAGAACGAGGCCATCTTTGGCCTGACCGCCCCCGAGGTCGAGCAGCTCTGGGCATCCAACAGCTACTTTGCTTGGGATACGCTCAACGGCGACCGCGAGCGTCTGGGCCGCGTGATGGACGAGCTCAAGGACAACACGTTTGCCGGCCTTTCGGGCAACTTCGAAAGCATCTACAACGAGCTCATGAACAACAACGACCCCGACCTGGTCATGGCCGACTTCCGCAGCTATGTGGATGCATGGGAGGCGCTCACGAACAGCTACGGCGACCAGGAGACCTGGAACCGCAAGGCCTTGCTCAACACCGCCTCCTCCGGCTGGTTCTCGAGCGACCGCACCATTCGCGAGTACCGCGACGAGATCTGGCACGCGTAAAGGCGCGCGAGCTCCCTTTGCCGCACGGCATTACTCGACGGGCGCAACGTTGCGCTGCGCCCGTCGCTAATGGGTTTAGGAACATCGATGACAGAAGGAGAAATCGATGAGTAAGAAAGAATGCATCGCGATGCTCCTCGCAGGAGGACAGGGCAGCCGATTGGGGGCACTCACCCAAAAGATCGCCAAGCCGGCGGTTAGCTTTGGTGGCAAGTTCCGCATTATCGACTTTTCGCTCTCCAACTGCTCCAACTCGGGCATCGACACGGTGGGCGTTCTGACGCAGTACCGTCCCTACCTGCTGCATGCCTATGTGGGCTCCGGCGAGGCCTGGGATCTGGACAGCCGCGACGGCGGCGTGTCGATCCTGCCGCCGTACGAGACGCAGACCGGTGGCGCCTGGTATGCGGGCACGGCCGACGCCATTACGCAGAACCTCGACTACATCAAGGCCAACGACCCCAAGTACGTCCTGATTCTTTCGGGCGATCACCTGTATCGCATGGACTACCGCAAGATGCTCAAGACGCACATCGAGAACAACGCCGACCTCACGGTGAGCGTTATGCCCGTGCCGTGGGAGGAGGCCAGCCGCTTTGGCATCCTGACCACCGACCCCGAGGACGGGCGCATCACCAAGTTCACCGAGAAGCCCGAGAAGCCCGATTCGAACCTCGCATCCATGGGCATCTACATCTTCTCGGCCGACGTGCTGATCGAGGCGCTCGAGGAGGACGCTCTGGATCAGCGCTCGAGCCACGACTTTGGTAAGGACATCATCCCCAAGCTGCTCGGCGAGAACAAGCGCCTGTACAGCTACGAGTTCCACGGCTTTTGGAAGGACGTCGGCACCATCGCCAGCTTCCATGAGACCTCGATGGACCTGCTGGGCAACAACCCCGAGTTCGATCTGTTTGACAAGAACTTCCCCATCATGTCCAACATCACCACGCGCCCGCCGCACTACATTGGCCCGGACGGCCGCCTGGACGACTGCCTGGTTTCCAACGGCTGCAAGATCTACGGCACCGCTCGCCACTCGATTCTTTCGACCGATGTCATCATCGAGGAGCGCGCCGTGGTCGAGGACTCCGTGCTGCTGCCGGGTGCGCACGTTAAGAGCGGCGCGCACATCTGCCGCGCTATTTTGGGCGAGAACTCCACGGTCGAAGAGGGCGTGAAGCTCGGCTCTGTCGATACCACCAAGGATACGGCCGTCGTTGGAAATGACGTCGTTATCGGGAAGGGGGAATGATCCGATGATCAATCGCAAGGCCATCGGTTACATCACCGCTAACTACTCTTCGACCTACGGCAGCGTGCTGCTCAAGGATCGCCCCATCGCGTCCGTTCCGTTTTTGGGCCGCTACCGCCTGATCGACTTTCCGCTGTCCAACATGATGAATGCCGGCATTAAGACCGTCGGTGTCGTCATGCCGGGTAACTACCGCTCGCTGATCGACCACGTGGGCTCGGGCAAGGACTGGGGCCTGGACCGCAAGAAGGGCGGCCTGTTCATGGTGCCCGGCAACGCGTATGGCACCACCAAGGGCGGCATGCGCTTCCTGCTGCGCGACATCATCTCCAACAAGACGCTGTTCCAGCGCTCGGAGAATCCCTATGTTGTGATGATGGGCACCAACATCATCTTTAACATGGACCTCAACACCATCATCGAGGCGCACGAGAACTCCGGCGCCCAGATGACCGTGGTGTACTGCAAGGCCACGCGCAATGTCGATGACGAGACCAAGCTCGAGATTAACGAGAACGGCCGCCTGACGGGCGTGAGCGCCGGCGTCGCGTACGGCGACAACGCCTCCATGGACTGCTGCATCGTCAACCGCGAGACGCTCCTCGAGATCATCGACCATTACCAGGCCGCCGACTATCTGGATCTGCTCGAGGCACTCCAGGGCGACTTTGGCAACATCGACGTGTGCAGCTACGAGTACAAGGGCGAGGTCGTGGGCGTGTTTAGCGAGAAGTCGCTGTTTCGCCGCAGCATGGACCTGCTCGACCAGACCGTGGCCGATCAGCTCTTTGACCCCGAGCGCCCGATCCTGACCAAGGCTCACGACGTGCCGCCTTCGCGATATGCGACCGGCAGCCACGCCTGCAACTCGATCATCTCGGCCGGTTGCATCATCAAGGGCACCGTGCGCAACTCGATTCTGTCGCGCGGCGTCGTGGTCGAGGAGGGCGCCTCGGTCACCAACTCGATCATCAACCAGAGCTGCATCATCAAGAGTGGCGCACGCGTTGAGAACGCCATTCTGGACAAGAACAACGTGGTCCCCACCAACACCGAGCTTCGCGGCACGCCCGAGAACATCCTGGTGCTTGGCAAGGCTCCGTTAACTTCCGACACCACCATCGTACGTTAACGTTGGCACCGCAACATCGCTCGTAACATGTAGAATAGCCGCCCGGTTTGCGCCAGGCGGCTATTCTCGAATTGCAACATGGGAGACAAAATGGCTGATTCCAGCAAAAAGATGCAGATCGTGTTTGCCTCGGCCGAGTGCGCACCGTTTGTGAAGACCGGTGGCCTGGGCGACGTGGCGGGCTCACTGCCTGCGGCGCTTGTGCGTGCCGGCGCCGAAGTCATCGTGATGGTGCCCAAATACGCCACCATCAAGAACGAGTACAAGGCGCAGATGGAGCACTTTGCCGACTTTTACGTGAGTCTGGGCTGGCGCAATGAGTACTGCGGGCTCGAGAAGCTCGAGCACGACGGCGTCACGTATATGTTCATCGACAACGAACGCTACTTTGCGCGCGACTATCCGTACGGCTTCTTTGATGACGGCGAGCGCTTTGCGTTCTTCTCCAAGGCCATCACCGAGAGTCTGCAGCACCTGCCCGAGGGCTTTGAGTGTGACATCCTGCACTGCAACGACTGGCAGACGGCACTGGCGCCCGTGTTCTTGCGCGAGTTCTACCAGGGCCTTCCGCTGTACGACCGCGTCAAGACCGTGTTCTCGATCCACAACGTGGCGTTCCAGGGCCAGTTTAGCGACACCGTGATGGAGGACATCCTGGGCGTGGCGCATATTCCGGCGGCCGCCTCGCAGCTGCGTTGCGACGCCTGCAGCATCAACTACATGCTGGGCGCGCTGCGCTATGCCGACGCCATCACTACGGTGAGCCCCACCTATGCCAACGAGATCCAGACGCCCGAGTTTGGCGAGGGCCTGGACGGTGTGCTGCGCGAGCGTTCGTACGCGCTGCAGGGCATCCTCAACGGCATTGATGTGGCCGGCTTTGACCCGGCGACCGACAAGCGCATTGCCGCCAACTACACGGTTGAAGACCGTTCCGGCAAGGCCGTGTGCAAGGCCAAGCTGCAGGAAGAGCTGGGGCTCGAGGTGCGCGACGACCGCCCGCTTATGGTGATGGTCACGCGCCTGACGCGCCAGAAGGGCATGGACCTGGTCATGTACGCGCTTGACCGCATTTTGGCCGGCGGCGTGCAGGTGGCGGTGCTGGGCACCGGCGACCGCGACTACGAGGACGGCCTGCGCTACTTCCAGAACAAGTACCCCGGCACCATGGCCGCGCGCATCGAGTTCGATCCGGCGCTGTCGCAGCGCATGTATGCTGCTGCCGACATGTTCCTGATGCCGTCGAAGTTTGAGCCCTGTGGCCTGTCGCAGATCATCGCCATGCGCTACGGCACCCTGCCCATCGTGCGCGAGACCGGTGGTCTGAAGGACACGGTGATTCCGTATAACGAGTTTACCGGCGAGGGCACGGGCTTCTCGTTTAGTAACTTTAACGGCGACGAGATGGGCGACGCCGTGTTCCGCGCGGCACGTCTGTTCTGGGATAATCGCGACGCCTGGAACCAGCTGGTCACGCAGGCCATGAGCCAGGACTTTAGCTGGACGCGTTCGGCCGATAAGTATCTGGACTTGTACTTCTTTATGCATCCGGAGATTGAGAGGCCGGCGGGTGTTGTCGACGAGCCTGAGGCTGTTGCTGAGCCGGTGGCCGCCGAGGAGCCCAAGGCCGAGGAGAAGCCGGTTGAGGCTGAGCCCGCAAAGGCCGAGCCAAAGGTGAAGGCTGAAGTTGCCCCTGAAGCAGAGGTCGAGGTCAAGACTGCTGCAAAGCCCGCAGCTAAGAAGACCGCGACCCGCAAGACGACCGCTAAAAAGGTTACGACGACCAAGGCCGCCGCGAATAAAACAACGGCTGCCAAGATAACGACCACGCGCAAGCGCATGACCGCCGCTGCCAAGAAGGCCGTCGAGGCCGAGGCTGCTCCCGAGGTAAAGGCCAAGGTCGCAGAGGCCAAGCCGGCCGCCAAGGCTCCGGCAAAGACCGCTGCCAAGAAGACGACCACGACCAAGACCACAGCCACCAAGAAGACCGCGGCAACGAAGTCGACGACCAAGACCGCTGCGACCAAGGCTACCCCGAAGAGCGCCGCAAAGCCCGCCGTCAAGGTTGAGGAGACGCCTGCCGAGTCCAAGGCGGAGACAACCGTCGAGGCCAAGCCCGCCGCCAAGAGCACCACGCGCAAGCGCTCTACGACGACGGCCAAGAAGTCCACGACCAAGGCCGCAGCCGCCAAGGCAGAGGCTAAGCCCGCCGCCGTCAAAGAGGAGCCCAAGCCCGAGACAAAGCCCAAGCCGGCACCGAAGACCGCTCCGAAGGCTACGGCAAAGGCCGAGCCTAAGGTCGAACCCGCCAAGGAAGCCACGGTCTCCCCCGCAGCTTCGACCGAGGAAAAGGCTCCGACCAAGAAGACCTCCGTCCGCAAGGCAACGGCCACCCGCAAGCGCCGCTAGCTCAGAGACGATCCAAACCTCATCAAACCCTAAGCAAGGGGCGCTCCAACCGGGCGCCCCTTCTCTGTAGGTAGTGGTAAAACGATTTTCTAGGACAACCGTTCGCCGATGGTAAACGGATGTTGTTTATACAGCCTGTGTACAACAGATATACTTACATCCTGTGCGTAAAGCCCATGGCCAGCAGGCCATGATTCTATTGAACTGGACCGTACTATGAGATTGATACACAACAGCCGCCTACCGCAGTTTCGCACTCCGTTTGGCGCTGTGACCACTGGCACTTCCGTTTCGCTCTCGGTGATCTTGGAGGATGCCGACCCCAACCAGGCAACGCTCACCCTGCGCACTTGGGTCGATGAGATCGGCGAGTCTCGGTATCCCATGACGCACGAGGGCGACGGCATATTTACCGTAGAGCTTGAGTGCACCGAGCCCTGTCTTATCTGGTACAGCTTTATCTGCAATATCGAGGGCCAGCCCGAGGTTCGCCTGGGCGCGCCGCAAGGTCGCACCGGCGGCGAGGGCGTAACCTACGACTACGCCGAAGTGCCGTCGTTCCAGGTCACCGTCTACAAGCACCGCGAGAACCGTCCCACCTGGTACGAGCGCGGTATGGTCTACCAGATCTTCCCCGATCGCTATGCTCGCGACGAAAACTGGCGCGAGCGCACGCTGGCCGAAGTCGAAAAGCCACGCAACGGAATCCAGCGCCGCATGGTCGAGGACTGGAACGAGCCGCCCGTGTACGAGCGTGCCGAGGACGGATCCATCAAGACCTGGGACTTTTACGGCGGCTCGCTCAAGGGTATCCAAAATGACCTGCCCCGCATCGCCGAGCTGGGCTTTACGGCCATCTACCTCAACCCCATCTTTGAGGCCGCGAGCAACCACCGCTACGACACGGCCGACTACACCAAGATCGACCCAATCCTGGGCACCGAGCAGGATTTTACCGAGCTGTGCCAGGCAGCCGAGAAGCTGGGCATCTCCATCATCCTGGACGGCGTCTTTAACCATACGGGTGACGACTCCATCTATTTCAACCGCTACGGCAACTACCCCGGCGTGGGCGCGTGGCAGAGCGAGGACTCGCCGTGGCGCGATGCGTTTTATTTCCACGAGGACGGCTCGTACGACTGCTGGTGGGGCATGGGCAATATGCCCGCCATCAATGAGAGCTCCGAGCTGGTACGCGAGCGGCTCCTGGGCAAGGACGGCGTGATCCGTAAATGGCTACGTGCCGGCGCTCATGGCTGGCGCCTCGATGTGGCCGACGAGCTTTCGGATGATTTCCTGACCGAGATCAAAAAGGCCGTGCTCGCCGAGAAGCCCGACGCGCTGTTGCTCGGCGAAGTCTGGGAAGATGCCTCTAACAAGATCAGCTATGGCCATTTGCGTCGTTACCTGCAAGGATCTGAGCTTGACTCGGCTATGGATTATCCCTTCCGCGACATGGTCATCGGCTTTTTGATGGGCTACAAGAATGCCTACCAGGCAGCCGAGGATATCGAGACCCTGCGCGAGAATTATCCGCGCGAAGCCCTGTCCTGCGCGCTCAACCTGCTGTCGAGCCACGACCGCCCACGCATTATCTCGGTGCTCGGCGGTGGCCCCGACGAGTCGCAGCTGCCCGAGTGCGAGCGCAGCAAGTGGCGCCTGGACGAAAACTCGATGGGCCTGGCCAAGAGCCGTTTTTGGCTTGCAACGCTCATGCAGATGACCTTCCCCGGCGTGCCTTCAATCTACTACGGCGACGAGTACGGCCTGGAGGGCCTTACCGATCCGGGCAACCGCCGCACCCTGCCCTTGAAGGAAGACCTGCACGACTTCGATACGCTGGCTATTGTCAAGAACGCCTCTGCCGTACGCCGCGCACTGCCATTTATGATCGACGGCGAGATCAAGGCCTTCGCGCTCAACGACGAGGTGCTGGCATACAACCGCACGGGCAAGGATGGCGAGTCCGCGACGGTTATCATCAACCGCAGCCTGCGCAATTCACACCGCGTGACGATTCCGGCGCTCGACGAATGCGCGAGTGACGTGATCAGCGGTCACGAGTGCGAGATCCACAACGGTACGGTCACGCTCGATCTGTATCCGCTGGGCTCTTCGATCATCTATCACCATGCCGAGCAGCGTCTGCAGGAGCCGCTCGATCACGGCGCGGGCGTCGTGTGTCACATCACCTCGGTGCCGACCGATGACGGCAAGCCCGGCACGATCGGCGCGCCCACGCGTCGCTTTATCGACCATCTGGCCGCTATGGGCATGCGCTACTGGCAGGTCTTGCCCGTCAACCCCACGGACTTCTTCCGCTCCCCTTACGCCGGTCCTTCGGCCTTTGCAGGCAATATCGACCTGCTACCCGAGAGCCACAAGGAGCTGGCCGCCGACTTTGAGACCTGGAAGGCCCGCGGCGGCGAAGATGCCGACCCGTTGTACACCGCGTTTAAACATCGCAATGCCGATTGGCTCGAGAAGTACTGCGTCTATATGGCCGTTAAGAAGCACTTTGAAGGCGAGTCGCGCCACGATTGGCCGGCAGATGTCGCGCGCTACAACGAGCATCTGATTGACGACAAGCGTTTCCACGGCGAGGCAGAGTTGCAGGCGTACATGCAGTACCGCTTTGACCTGGCCTGGTGCGAACTCATGAACTATGCGCACAAGAAGGACATCGAGGTCATCGGCGACATTCCCATGTACGTTTCGGACGATTCGGCCGACGCGTGGAGCGAGCCCGAGAACTTCTGGCTGTCCGATACCGGCAAGGCAATTGAGATTTCGGGCGCGCCGCCCGACAACTTTGCGCCCGAGGGTCAGGTGTGGGGCAACCCGACGTTCCGCTGGGACCACATGAAGCAGAACGGCTACCGCTGGTGGATGGATCGCCTGCGTCGTGCGTTTTCGCTCTACGACCGCGTGCGCCTGGATCACTTCCTGGGCTTCCACAGCTACTTTAGCATTCCCGCGGGTAAGGCCTGCGCCGACGGGCGTTGGCTGTCAGGCCCGGGCAAGGACCTGTTCCAGACCGCCTATGACGAGCTGGGTCCGCTCAACTTTATCGCCGAGGATCTGGGTTACCTGACGCCCGGCGTTCGCGCCATGGCTTCGACTTGCGGCTTCCCCGGTATGGACGTACTGGAGTTTAGCGATTACGACGTTCGTTGCGGCGTGCACCCTACGCCCGGCAAGATCCTGTACACATCGACGCATGACACGTCGACGCTCGCGGGTTGGTGCACGCGCTCCTTTGCGGGCGGCGACGAGCCGAGCGGTGTTGAGGTGGCAGCCAAGCTGATGAGCGACGCGCTGACAAGCGACGCTCCCCTGGTGATGATGCCGCTGCAGGACGTGCTGGGGCTTGGCGACGACACGCGCATGAACGTACCGGGCGTGGCCACGGGCAACTGGACCTGGCAGGCTGACGAGGCCGACGTTGCGGCCGCCGAGAGCAAAACCGCACAGCTCCTGCGCAACACGCATAGATTCTGGGGCGAAGCGTGATAAAACGCCCGATATAGGGTACAGTTACAGACGTTTGAATTTTTGCGGGCAGAGTAATCTGCCCGCTTTGTGCTGAAAAGGAAGTATTATGGCGCGCTACGATTACAAGTGCTCGAGCTGCGGCAACGTGTTTGAGGTTGAGCATCCCATGTCCGAGACCCCCGAGGTCGTGTGCCCCAACTGCGGCGCTCCGGCCGCCAAGACGTTCTCGGCCAGCGGCATCAAGTTTAAGGGCAGCGGCTTCTACAACACCGACCAGCGAAGCGGCGGCTCCAGCACCAGCGCCACGAGTGGCTGCTGCGCCAACTGCCCGCACAGCCACTAGAAACCAATCAGCCCCGCGACCGACACCAATCGCGGGGCTATTTCTTTGCACTATGGGTAGCTAATTATCAGGCCAGGTTTCCTTATGAATTGCGGTGAAATAAGGACAGTTTGGCAGGTAGAAGCCGCTATTCAATCCCTATTTCACCGCACATTAGTAGTTAGTTGTGGATCAGGCGGGCGCAGAAGTGGCCGTCGTAGGAGTCGGCGTTTACCGGCACGCTTTGGAAAAGTCCTCGGTCGTTTTGACGGACAGCCACCAACCTCTTGGACTGCGCGAAATCGGGCAGTTGCAGAATCTGTGCCTCGGAAAGCGGGGCCACGGTAAAGCCGTCGCCCTCGGGAGAAGCCAGGAAAGCATCCACGACCTGCGTGTTCTCTTCATCAAAAACCGAGCAGGTGGCATAGATAAGCTCACCGCCGGCAGCCACGCGCGCGGCTGCTTCCTTGAGCATCGTCAACTGCAGACGGGGAAGCTCGGTCGTAACGTCGTTCTCGGCCAGACGCCATGGAATCTCGGGATGACGGCGCATGGTGCCGGTGCCAGAGCACGGCGCATCGATAAACACCGTGTCGAACAGGGCAGGCTCGCCAAGCATCGCGTCAAAGGACGTGAGCACCTCATTGAGCTCGCAGGCATCGCCCGATACCGTACGAACACCCGAGATACCCGCCTTGTGCAGGCGCGCGAGATTCTGATCGCACTTACGATCGTGCAGATCGAGCGCAGTATGCTGACGCTCGTACCCGGCACGCTTGGCCTGGCACATCATCACATAGGTCTTGGTGCCGCGACCGGCGCCAATCTCCAGGCAACGACCGGGACGCGTCGCCGCAGTAGCGATAAGCTGAGCGTTGAGGTCCGAGGCAACCGCAGCCGCACGCTCAAACACGCCCGATGCAACCGTGACCTGCGCATCGACCGGAGCATGGCAGCCCGGGAAGACAGGCGCGACGAGCTGCGAGATATACGGATCGGGCTTGGTCGCAAAGGCGTTCTCATGCAGGGCCAGCGGCGCGGGGGCCAGATTGCCGGCAAAGTTAAGCGCACCCTCTGGCGTGTCAAACGACGCCATAATGCGAGCGCAAAGCCAACGCGGCAGACCCATCAGGCGCGACAGACGAACCAAGCGTCGCTCAGACTCATCCACGTCGGATGCCGTGGCGAAGTCCTCAACGTTGTCCGCAACCTTGTGCAGCACGGCGTTCGCCAGACCGGCGGCAGACTTAGCACCGCTGCGCACCAGTTCAACACCCTGGCTCACGGCAACGCGGCCCGGCGTATGCAGATAGAGCATCTCGAAGGCCGAGATGCGAAGCGCCATGCGAACGCGCGGCGCGACCTTTTTGGGCTTATCCAAAAACTGATCGAGCAATTCATCCAAAATGCCCTGCGTGGCGGCAACACCGAGCGCCAAACGCGCGGCAAAAGCGGAATCGCGCTGGTCAATGGCCTTGGCGGAAGCACGAGAAGACAACACGTCGCGTGCGTACATACCGCGGCGATCGGCCTCCATCAACACATCGAGCGCAAGCTTGCGCGCGGGAGACAACTTGCTCATGACAGTACACCCCACCTAAGTTCGACACCCTGCAAGCCGGCAGCCCAGGCAGAAGCAGCCATGGCACGCTTGCCGTCGGGCTTAACCTCGAGCAGTTCAACCGCGCCATCGGAAAGGCCCAGGTAAACACGCTTGCCCTTAACGGCAACAGCGCCCTCGCCAAGCGACACATCGGCCGGCGCAGCATCGAGCACGCGAACCGTCTTGCCGGCAATCACGCAACGGGCAGGCGCGGTATCGGACGAAGCGAGCACATGGCGCACGCAATCGAGCGCCGCCATCTGCGGATCTAGGCGCATCTCCTGCTTAGAAATCTTGGCAGCATGAGTGACGAGCGACTCATCCTGTTCAGTCCACACGGCAGTGCCATCGGCAAGAGAAGGAAGCGTATCAGCCAGCAGTTTGCCGCCAAGCTCACCAAGCTCCATGGTCAAAGCCTCGGCATGCTTGCCGGCAACCGACGTGGAAGCCTGAGCACAATAAGCACCAGTATCCACGCCGTGCCCGATACGCATGATAGAAACGCCAGCAACCTCATCACCAGCGAGAATCGCACGCTGAATAGGAGCAGCCCCACGCCACCGCGGCAGCAGCGAAGCATGAACATTCACAATACCAAGCGGCGCCATATGCAGCACCTCATCGGGCAAAATGCAACCATAAGCAGCCACACAGAAAATATCGGCCTGGGCAGCCCGGAGCGCCTCAATAACCTCCGGCGTCATACGATTAGCCTCAACAACCGGTAACCCCAGCTCAAGCGCCTTAGCCTTAACAGGAGACGGCTCAAGCTTCTTACCACGCCCACGAACAGCATCAGGACGAGTAACAACAAGCGCAATCTCATTCCCAGCCTCAACAAGCGAAGTCAAAGAAGGCACAGCAAAATCAGGCGTACCCATAAACACAATACGCATAAAAGTTAGTCTCCTCTCAATAACGAGCCGAGACGGCTACAAAAAAGCGTTCCTGGTCGCAAGCGCGCCCAGCCGCAAGAATAGTTCAACAGAAACAAATATACCCAAAAACAAAGAAAGAGCCGCATAAAAGCAGCCCTCCCAAGAAAGCACCTATCAGCGAAGACGCCCCTCCCTGGCCCGACGGCACCCGGGCGAAACGAAGAGCGACAACGTAGTCCCTGGGATGGGGCCCACACATATCGTCCCGCGCGCAGTTTCGCAGCAAAGCGAGAATGTTTGAGCACGGGATGATATGTGTGGGCCCCATCCCAGGGACGGACAATTAACCTACTCCGTCTCGCCCGGTCGAGCGCCGCGGGCCAGGGCGTCCTGGTACTCCTTAACTGCCTTGATCCTCTGCATCGGCTTCAGTCGCTCGAACATGGTGTTGCCGTGCAGGTGATCGATCTCGTGCTGCAGGCACACGCAGAACAGGTCGCCCGTAGCTTCGTAGCGAATCAGGTTGGCGTCCAAGTCGTACGCCTCGACGACGACATGGTCGGGACGCTCGATCTCGCAGCTAATGCCGGGGATAGACAGGCAGCCCTCGCTAAACGGCACGAGATGGTCGCTCTGCTCCACAATCACGGGATTGATGAGCACGTACGGATCGTAGTCGTTCTTGTCGCTGTAGTCGCAGTCGATGGTGACGAGCTGAATAAGCTCGCCGATCTGCGGAGCAGCCAGGCCGCAGCCGCCGTTCTCGAACATCATCTTCTTCATCTTCTCGGCAAGCGCCTCGATCGCCGGGGTGATCTCCTCGATGACGGCGCACTCCTGGCGCAGACGAGGGTCGGGCGACAGTACGATTCCGTTGGCTTCCATGGCCATCCTTTCGGGTTGTTACATCAAATCATAGGCGTCGACGTCAACGCTCACGCTCACGCCGCGCACGGAGCCAACCTCTTTGAGGCAGGCGTCGATATCATCAGAGACATGGTACCCCACGGGCGACTTCACAAGCAGATGGAAGCGGTAACGGTCCTTGGCTCTCTCGATTACACACGAAGCCGGGCCTAGCACCTGCGGCACGGCACTCCCCGCCCGCAAAAAATCGGGCGCGGCGGCATGCCAGCGGCGCTTAAGAAGCTTTGCAATGCGCCCAATGTAGTCCTGCGCGTCGTCTCGGTTCGCCGACCACACCAAGATGTTGACCAGGCGAACAAACGGCGGGTACAGCGCGTCGCGGCGCTGGTCCAGATCGTAGTCGGTAAAGATCGAACGGTCGTGCTCAGCGACGGCACGAATGACCGGATCCTCGGGCAGGTAGGTCTGGATGATCACCTCACCGGGACGATCACCGCGACCGGCACGGCCGGCGACCTGCTCCAGTAAATCGTAGGCGCGCTCCCCTGCGCGAAAATCGGGCAGCTTGAGGGCGAAGTCGGCATTGACCACGCCCACGAGCGTGACCTCGGGAAAATCGAGACCCTTTGCGATCATTTGGGTGCCCAGCAACACGGCGCAATCGGCCGCATCGAACTGCTCGAGCAACTTTTTGTGCGCATCCTTGCCGCGCGTGGAATCGGCATCCATGCGAATAATGGCGACGTCCTCGGGCAGCATCTGGTGCAGCGCGTCCTCGATCTGCTGAGTGCCCAGCCCCATTTTTGCCAGGTAGCGACTGCCACATTTGGGGCAACGGCTTGTGGGCGCGGGATACGGCTGCACGCGCCAAGACGAACCGCAAGTGTGGCACTGCAGCGTATGCGTGCGCTCATGATACGTGAGCGCAGTGGAGCAGTGATTGCAGGTGGGAACGCAGCCGCACTCGCGGCACATCAAAAACGGCGCAAAACCGCGGCGGTTGTGCAGCAGCACGGCTTTCTCTCGGCGCTCGACCACGCGTTTTAGGCCTTCCATCAGCGGTTTTGAGAACATGGAGCGGCTGCCGTGCGAAAACTCGCGGCGCAGGTCGGCAATGCGGACCGTAGGAAGGACTGCGTGTCCCGGTCGCTCGGGCATCTCGACGCGCGTCCAGGTGGCACCGTTATACGTGCCACGGCGGCAGCGGTCGAGAGCCTCGGCAGAAGGCGTGGCGGAGCCCAACACGAGCGGGCAGCGGTAGCGCCGCGCCATCTCGGCCGCCACCTCGCGCGCGTGGTAACGCGGACTGGACCCCTGCTTGTAGCTGGTCTCGTGCTCCTCATCGATGATGATGAGGCCCAGGTCGTCAAGCGGGCAGAAGAGCGCCGAGCGGGCACCGACGACCACGCGGGCGGCACCGCTGGCGACCATATCCCACTGGTCCAAGCGCTCGCCGGCCGAAAGCCGCGAGTGGAACACGGCGACTGTCTCGCCAAAGCGCGAGCGGAAGCGGCCAACGGTCTGGGCCGTCAGCGAAATCTCGGGCACCAGCACGCAGGCCGAACGGCCAGCTGAGAGCACGCGCTCGATGGCGGAGAGGTAGACCTCGGTTTTGCCGGATCCAGTGACGCCATCGACTAGGACCACGTCGCCGTGAGCGTCAAGGCGTGCGCGCTCAATCTGCGCGAGGGCCTGTCGCTGACCGTTGGTGAGTGCCACCGGGGCCTTGCCGCTCGCCGAGGACAGCGTGGTCTGCTCGCTGCAGCCACGCCAAGCGCGGCGCTCTTCCACCACCACGACGCCGCGTTTTTCGAGCGACTTGATGGTCGCCGACATACTGTTATAGAGAAGGTTGAGGTCGCGCGTCGTGACAGGACCACACTGGAGCGCCTCGATGAGTTGGCGCTGACGGACCGCGGTCTTGGGTGGCGTGTAGTCAAAGCCTTCGGGCGTAAGCATCACCCAGCGGTTTTGGATGGGTTTGACGGCTGGACGTTCAACCGTCCACACGCCGTCGTCGCCCTTGACCACACGCGGGCTGCCACCCGGAGGCAAGAACAGGCGCAGGCACTCGGAAAGCGTCGCGACATACTCGCGGCTCATCCAACGTGCGATGCGGGCGGCTTCGGCGGTAAAGAGCGGTTTGCTGAGGATGGCCTCGATGGGCTTGATGCGCACGGGGTCGAGGGCGTTGTTGCCCGGCAGATCGCCCAGATCAGGCGCAATGTCGACGACATAGCCCGCGGCGGCACGGTTACCAAAGTGGATCAGGACCGTGGATCCGATCTGGACCTCGTTGGCAAGGGACTCGGGGATGCCGTAAGCAAACGGTTCCGACAGCGCACGGGTGGGGATGTCGAGGACCACGCTCGCGTAGGCGGCAGGGGGCTCGGGCGCAGGCTTAGACTGAGCCGAGGCAGCGGCAGGCTTGGGCTTCACCGGAGCTTCCTCCGGTTCCGGCGAACCAAACAGCGACAGTTGTTGAGCCATACACCACCTCTAACGAACGGACCTGAAAGGGGTGGGACAAAATAATCAGTAGAGTTTGTCCCATGGCCGATACGAGTGTCGAGCTCGTTGCGTCACTCGAACATGGGACAAACACTACTGATTATTTTGTCCCAGCAACCCACTCATCGGTACAGAAACAAGAGCCCCGCTCGGGGTGAACGGGGCTCGGATACAAACGTTTGCGCAGCGACTACAGCGCCATCGTGCGGGCGCGGTCGATGCGCGCCAGGCAGTCGTCGCGGCCGACGAGTGCCATGGTCTCGCCCAGCGGAGGGCTCACCATGTTGCCGCAAACGGCCACACGCACGGCCTGGAACACCACGCGCTTCTTGAGGTCCATCTGCTCGGGCAGCGGTTCAAGCGCAGCGTCGATGTTCGCGGCTGTCCACTCGTCCACGCCCTCGAGCGCGGCCTTGGCGGCGTCCAGAATGGAACCCATGCCCTCCTTGGCCAGGCCCTTGTTGACAGACTTCTCGTCATACTCGAGCGTCTCGGCGGTAGCAAAGATGGGAGCGGCGACAGTCACGGCGTCGGCCGGCATCTTGGTGCGCGGCTTAACGATGGCGGCAAGCGCGTCGATCCAGTCCTCGCCGTACTCGACGTTACCCTCAATGAGACCCGCCTCATGCAGCTCAGGGACCATGATCTCATCGGCAAACTGGGCGTCGGACATGCCGTTGATGTACTCGGCATTGACCCAGTCGAGCTTCTTGGGGTCGAAGGTCGCCGGGTTCTTGGAAATGCGGTCGAGCGAGAACTTGCTGGCCAGGACATCGCGCGGGATGATCGTGGTCTCGCCGTCGAGCGACCAGCCGAGCAGCGCCAGATAGTTGACGAAGGCGTCGGACAGGTAACCGGCGTCGCGGTACTCCTCCACCGAGGTGGCGCCATGGCGCTTGGAGAGCTTCTTGCCGTCGGCGCCCAGGATCATGGAGATGTGGGCGAACGTGGGCACGGGCGCGCCGAGAGCCTCGTAGACCATGACCTGGCGCGGGGTGTTGGACAGGTGGTCGTCGCCGCGGATGACATGGGTGATCTTCATCATGGCGTCGTCGACAACGGTCGCAAAGTTGTACGTGGGCGTGCCATCGGAGCGGAAGATGACAAAGTCGTCGAGCTCCTTGGCGTCGAAGGTCACCTCGCCGTGGACGGCGTCGTGGATGACGACGTCGCCGCGGTCCTCGGGCACCTTGATGCGCAGGACGTAGGACTCGCCGGCCTCGATGCGGCGGCGGGCCTCCTCGGGATCAAGATCGCGGCAGCGACGCTGATAACCCTGGAAGGGGTCCTTGCGTTCCTGCGCAGCCTTACGGTCAGCGTCGAGCTGCTCCTTGGTGCAGAAGCAGGGATAGGCCTTGCCCTCGTCCCAAAGCTTCTGGGCGGCCTGCTTGTACAGGTCCAAGCGCTCGGTTTGGGCATAGGGGCCATAGTCGCCGCCCACCTCGGGACCCTCGTCCCAGTCCAGGCCAAGCCAACGCATGGCGCGCAGAATGATCTGCGTGTTCTCGTCGGTGGAACGGGTGGGGTCGGTGTCGTCGATGCGCAGGATGAACGTGCCGCCGTTTGCGCGGGCAAAAGCCCAGTTATAGATAGCGGTGCGGGCGCCGCCGATGTGCAGCTTGCCCGTCGGTGAGGGTGCAAAGCGGACGCGAACGTCTGATGCCATGGAAATCTCCTCGATTGCAGGATGGATGTCTAACCGCACCAGTATAAAGCATCAACGCAACCTCCGCACAAAGGGCACCGACCCACTCATTGGGGACAGACTTAAATGACCAGCCAATAAGCACCCGGCTACTCATTTAAGTCTGTCCCCAATGAGTACCAATGAGTAGGTGCGGAAAGGGTGTGAATATTCGATTAACGCGATATCATGTGCCCTTGCATACAGAGCCCGGCGGAATGGTAACGGTCGCCGGGACACGTTTTTGAAAGGACAATCATGTCAGAAGAGCTTCGTTCCATCCCGCCCCAACACGGATCGTTTGTGTTTACGTCGGAATCGGTGACCGAGGGTCATCCCGATAAGATCGCTGACCAGATCAGCGACGCCGTACTCGACGCAATCCTCGCCAAAGAAATAGAGCTCCAGGAGCAGGGCTATATTGCGCCCAACGGCGTGCCCGCCAACGTGGAGAACGTTCGCTGCGCCTGCGAGACCCTCGTGACCACCGGCACCGTCATCGTTGCCGGCGAGATCCGTACCCAGGCCTACGTCGACGTGCAGGAAATCGCCCGCGGCGTCATCCGCCGCATCGGCTACAACCGTGCCAAGTTCGGTTTTGACTGCGATACCTGCGGCGTCATGAGCCTTATTCACGAGCAGTCACCCGACATCGCCCAGGGCGTCGACGAGTCGTTTGAGACGCAGACCGGCGCTACCAGCGACCCGATCGACTTGATCGGCGCCGGCGACCAGGGCATGATGTTCGGTTATGCCTCCAACGAAACCAAGACCCTCATGCCCATGCCGCACTACCTGGCGAGCCGCCTGGCCGAGCGCCTGGCAGCCGTGCGCCACGACGGCACCCTCGCCTACCTGCGCCCCGACGGCAAAACCCAGGTCACCGTGCGCTACGAAGATGGCAAGCCCGTCGAGGTCACGACCATCGTCATCTCCACGCAGCATGCCGCCGAAATCGAGGACATGGGCAAGATCAAGGCCGATCTGATCGAGCACGTTATCACCCCGGTTATGGCTGCTGAGAACATGCCGTGGGACAACGCGGACATCTATGTGAACCCCACCGGTCGCTTTGTCGTAGGCGGCCCCATGGGCGACACGGGCCTGACCGGCCGCAAGATCATCGTCGACACCTATGGCGGCTACGGCCGTCACGGCGGCGGCGCCTTTAGCGGCAAGGACTGCACCAAGGTTGACCGCTCCGCCGCGTATGCCGCGCGCTGGGTCGCCAAGAACGTGGTCGCCGCCGGTCTGGCCGACCGATGCGAAGTCGAGCTTGCCTACGCCATCGGCGTTTCCAAGCCCCTCTCAATCATGGTCGACACCTTCGGTACCGCGCATGTTGCCGAGGACAAGATCGTCGAGGCAGTTGAGAAAACCTTCGACCTGCGCCCGGGCGCCATCATCCGCGACCTTGACCTGCGTCGCCCCATCTACGAAAAGACGGCAGCCTACGGCCACTTCGGCCGCGAAGACGCCGACTTCACCTGGGAGAAAACCGATCGAGTCGAAGAACTCAAAGCAGCCTGCGGCCTATAAATAGGTTCACAGAGCCCAGAAAGCAAAGCATTAGAACCAAAAGAAGTACCGGCCCCAACCGGTACTTCTTTTTATTTACACGGTGGTGTGAATATTTCGATGCGCAATGAACAGCACGTCCCCAGCTGATAAATTTTGACATCCAGCCACTCCAACCATGTATCCTAAGTTCCGAGGGCTTTGGTATTTGGTCGATCGCGAGTTCCGCACGAGCCGGAGGCCACTTAATGTGGCCTCCGTGCGAGCCAGGACTGTAGAGCAGGCGACCAAATACCAAAGCCCTCGGAACGACGGGATAGAACAGGAGCGCATATGGCAGGCAAGCCGCAAACACTAGCTACGACCTCGGCATTCGAGATCTTGGGGCCCGTCATGGTCGGCCCCAGTTCATCGCACACCGCCGGCGCCCTGCGCTGCGCCCAAGTTGCCGCCAGCCTGTTGGAAGGCCGCATCACCAAGGTCACCTTTGGCCTGTGGAACTCCTTTGCCCACACCTACCGCGGCCACGGCACCGATCGTGCACTCGTCGCGGGCATCCTAGGCCTCGACACCGATGATGAAAACATCAAGCAGGCCTTCGACCTCGCACGCGAGCAGGGCCTCGAATATCACTTTGACATCAAGGGCGACGACGCCTCCATCCACCCCAACACCGTCGACATCGACATGGTCGACGACACGGGCGCCACGGCACAGGTCCGCGGTGAGAGCCTGGGCGGCGGCAAGATGCGCATCAGCCGCATTAACGGCGTCGGCGTCGACATCTCGGGCATGTACTCCACGCTCTTCGTGGCGCACCAGGATGTTCCCGGCGTGCTCGCCGCGCTCACGAACCTGCTCGCCTACGTACACGTGAACATCGCCTTCTGCCGCACCTACCGCACCGAGGTGGGCGGCCAGGCCTACTCCGTCTTTGAGACCGACGGCGCGCCCGACGACACCGTCGTCCCTATGCTGCGCAAGCTCGACAATGTCGATTACGCGACCTTTATCGAGCTCCCCGGTTCTGCCTCGTCGCTCTCTCCCGGCGTCTCAGCAAAGGAAATCTTCGACGACGGCGAGCAGCTGCTCGATGCGTGCGAAGAACTGGGGCTCAACATCGGCGCCGTCATGGCCGTGCGCGAGGCACGTCTGACCGGCGAGGCACACGCTATCGCCGCCATGCGCCGCGTACTCGACGTCATGCGCGAAGAGAGCACAGCCCCCATTTCCAATCCACAGCGATCGCTCGGCGGGCTTATCGGCGGCGAGGCTAAACTCGTCGATGCCACCGGCCGCAACGATTTGAGCACGAGTCTGATGGGCACCGTTCAAACCGACGCCGTGGCCCGCGCGATGGCCGTGCTCGAGCGCTCCGCCACGATGGGAGTGATAGTCGCCGCCCCCACGGCAGGCTCCGCGGGTGTCGTGCCCGGCTGCGTGCTGGCGCTCGCCGATCACCTTCAGCTCGACGACGAGCAGGTCATGGACGCGCTCTACTGCGCCGCCGCCATCGGCCTCAACCTCACCACGAGCGCCTGCGTTGCCGGCGCCGAGGGTGGCTGCCAAGCCGAGGTGGGAAGCGCGGCCGCCATGGCCGCCGCCGCGCTGGTGCAGATGCTCGGCGGCACGCCCGAGCAGGCGCTCGACGCCAGTTCCATCGCGCTGAGTAACCTGCTGGGCCTCGTTTGTGACCCCGTCGGTGGCCTCGTGGAGGTGCCCTGCCAAAACCGCAACGCCATCGGCGTGGCAGCGGCCTTTAGCTCGGCACAACTCGCCCTCGCAGGCATTAAGAGCCTGGTTCCGTTTGACCAGATGGCACATGTCATGCTCTCAGTGGGCCACGCGTTGCCGGCCACGCTGCGCGAGACGGCAAAGGGCGGCATCGCGCAGGCTCCGGCCGCACTTTCAGCCTGTGCAAAATGCGGTGTGTGCGGATAACGGCTAAGAATGACTCAAAGGTGGGACAAATGTCCCAGCTCTTTCGAATGCCACCGTTTCCGTACCACAAACAGCAGGGCAATCGCTATAATGCAAGCCCAGTAAAAACACGATGAACCGCAAGGCGAAAATCGAAGGATATGCATACGATGTCGCAAAACGATCGAACTCAACTGATTCCCGATCCGCAGCAGCCGAGCAGGCACACCGGCGGCGTTCAGTCGCCGCGTCCTATCGCGCCGAGCCACGGTCAGAAGCGTAGTGCAACAAACGCTTCGCAACGCCCGAACCAGCAGCGTCAGCAACGTCAGCAGCGCCAGGCAAACGGCAATGCGCCCAAGCAGCCCCCCACGCACGCTCGAGGCGATCGCGGCCCCGCACGCAAACCCGCCGAGAACAATAAGTCGGGCAAAAAGACGACGCTCTTTGTCGTCCTGGGTCTTATCATCATTGTCTATATCGTAGGCGTCGTAGCGTTTTCGCAGGTAGCCTACCCCAATACCACTATCGCCGGCGTCGATGTCTCGTTCTCCAACGCTTCGTCTGCCGCCACCAAGGTCAACTCGGCTTGGAAGCACTATAAGCTCACCGTGACAGGCGAAGACTTTAGCTGGACCTATCAGCCCGAGTCCGATGAGCCCATTGTCGACGGCGAAGCTGCCGCAAAAGAGATTATCAGCCGCAACGAAGCCTTTGTATGGCCGGTTCGCCTTGTAGAATCCTTAAGCGGCAAGACCAAAACAACCGCTAGCTCCAACGAAGTCGATCTTGATCAAGACGTCGACCTGTCCATGCTCTCCGACACCTTTGACCAAAAGCAGTTTGAGAAGGATCTGGGCGCCGCCATCGACGAGTTTAACGAGGGGCGTTCGGGCGCGTTCGAGGCCAAAAGCTCCTATGACGAGCAGGCCGGCAAGTTTACCGTCGAGAAGGCGCGCTCCAACGAAAAACTCAGCCGCGAGCATGTCATTAAGTATGCCGAGCTCGAGCTTGCCTCGCTGGCCGAGACCGTAGATCTTTCCAAGCTCGGCAACGATGCCTATGAGCCGCTCAATGGAACGCTGACCGATGATCAGATTCAGGCCGCATGCGATGCCGCCAACAACTTCTTGGGCGTCAACGTGACCCTCAAGCTCAACGGCGAGGATGCCGGCAAGGTTGATGGCAGCTCCGTGTTGCAGTGGATCAGCTTTGCCGATCCGGCCAACCCCACGCTCGATACGTCGCAGATCAGCAGCTGGGCAGCCGAGCTCGCCAACGGCTTTAATACCGTGGGCTCCACTCGCTGGTGGACGCGCGCCGATGGCAAGCAGTGTGCCGTCGAAGGCGGTGACTTTGGTTGGTCCATTGACAGTAGCTCGCTCGCCAAGCAGGTCGAGGACGCCATCAACAACAAGCAGACCGGCGAAATCGAGATCAAGTACTCCCAGAAGGCCGACACCTTTACCGCAAAGGGAGAGCCCGACTGGAAGGCGTATATCGACGTCGATCTGTCCGAGCAGCACGCGCGCTACTATGACGAGAACGGTAATATCGTTTGGGAGGCCAACTTTATCTCGGGAAAACCGGGCGAGGACGCCACCCCCGAGGGCGTATGGCAGATCAACAGCAACAATGGCGCCAGCAAGCTTATCGGTGCCAAGGACCCCGAGACCGGCAAGCCCAAATACGAGAGCCCGGTCAGCTATTGGATGCCGTTCGAGGGCAATATGGTCGGATTCCACGACGCCACCTGGCAAAACGACAAGAGCTTCGATAATGCCGAGTCGTACAAGTGGTGCGGCAGCCACGGTTGCATCAACCTGCGCCTGGCCGATGCAAAGGCACTTCACGACTGCATCAAAGTCGGCCTGTGCGTGGTTGTCCACTCGTAGTGCAACGCGCACATTCATACAACGTGGAACCGCTGCGACCAATCTAACAGTTCCGAAAGAAACCGTCCCATGCGCCCGTCCTAATCGGTGAGCGCATATAATTATCGAGGTTCTTTCTATAAAGGAGACGCTATGCCGAATGTCCCCACGTTCACCCCGGGCCCGAATGATACCGAGCACACGCCCGAAGATGCCGCCGAAACGCTTCCTCTGATTACAAACGTACATGCCGACAAGCAGAACGGACGCACGAACGATACGGCCGAGATTTCCGATGAAGAGGCATATGCCAAGCTCAAGGCAAAACGTGCCGAACGTCGACGCAAAAAGCTGATTCGACGCGGTATTGCCGCCGGCGTCGTTGTTGCCATCGTGCTCATTGCCATTGTCGCAACCCTGGTTATCAATGCGCAGCCGCAGGGCGCTAGCGGGCCTGTGACCGACATGGTGACCGAGGGCACGTTTACCACAGCGGTCGAGGCGAAAGGCCAGCTCAAACCCATTTCGTCCTCAGTGGTCTCCCCTTCTGTCGACGGCACGGTCGATTCGATCAACGTGCAGGCAGGCCAATCCGTCAACGAGGGCGACGTGCTTATGACCATTAAAAACGACGAGCTCGATCGCAACGTTGCCGAGGCGCAGCGTGCAGTTGCAGCCGCTCAGGAAGACCTCACCAACGCGCAGAAAGCCGCAGCTGCCGCGCAGGCCACCCCGACGACGGACGCCGATGGAGCTTCCGCAGCGGCTGGCGTCTCCGCCGCATCGGCGGAGACGAACGCCGTATCGGCCGCGCAGCGCAGCCTCGCATCGGCCCAGGCAAACCTCGATCAGGCGAACGCCAAGGCCGCCAGCCGTACGGTCACGGCCCCGAGCTCGGGTAGCATCGTGGAGCTCAACGCCAAGGTGGGCGCCACGGTAACAGGCGGCATGATCATGGGCGAAAGCGATACAAGCGGCGGCAAGCAGTGCATGCAGATTGCCGACCTGTCCAAGATGAAGGTGACCGTGCAGGTGGGCGAAAAGGATATCGCAAAGATCGCCGTGGGCCAGAGCGCCAACGTGACCTATCCAGCGTTTCCCGATATCGTGAGCCAGGGAACGGTCACGGCCATCGCCTCGGTGGCAAACTCCGACTCCAACTCCGGCGGCGGCAGCGTAACCTTTAACGTCGACATCCTCATCGAAGCACCCGACAGTCGCCTTAAGCCGGGTATGACTGCCGAGGTCTCGGTAGTGACCGAGAAGCTCGACGACGTGGTTATGGTGCCGACCATGGCGCTGATGACCGAAGATGGCGAGCACTATTACGTCAATCTGGCCACCGATTCGGAAGGCAAGAAGACGCGCCGCGTGAAGGTGACCGTCGTGACGCAAAACGACAACGAGGCTGTAGTCGGTAAGACGCAGGTCAAGCGCGACGACCAGGGCAACGAGATTAACCCAGACGTCCCGGTTACCAAGTTACGCGACGGCGACACCATCGTGACGGATACCGGCACAGGCATGACGGCAGACGGCGGCGACAATATGTCTGCCGACGAGGGCAAGTAATGCGTCCCGTCATCGACATCCGCAACGTGCACCGCATCTTTGAGAGCGAGGCCGGTTGCGCCCACATCCTGCACAACGTGAGCCTGGCGGTGAACCCCGGTGAGTTCGTCGCAATCACCGGCCCCTCGGGCTCGGGCAAGTCGACGCTCATGAACATCCTGGGCTGCCTGGACAAGCCGACGGCGGGTGATTATTTCCTGCAAGGGCTCAACGTCGCCGAGCTCGACTATGATGAGCTCACCGAGGTGCGCGCGCTGAGCATCGGCTTTGTCTTTCAGAGTTTTAACTTGCTGCCGCGTCTGACGGTGATCGAAAACGTCATGCTGCCGCTGTCCTACACCAATGTGCCGCGTAGCCAGCGCGAGATGCGCGCCGTGCACGCGCTGCAAGCCGTCACACTGCCGGTCGACCATTGGGACCACCGCATATCGGAACTCTCGGGCGGACAGATGCAGCGCGTCGCCATCGCGCGCGCCCTCGTCAACGACCCGCCCATCATTTTGGCCGACGAGCCAACGGGAAATCTAGACTCGACAACCGGGGCGCTCGTCATGGAAACCTTCCACAAGCTCCAGAAACGTGGCAAGACCATCGTACTCATCACGCATGACCCCGGCATCGCCGCCGAGGCCGATCGAGCCGTAACCATCCGTGACGGGCGAATCCATGACGGCGCATATGTCGCGCATACACCGAATACGTTACGCGGGGCCGTGAACGCCCTGCCCACGATTTCGACATCCACCAATCAGCCGAAGGGAGCGAAGGAATGAGCACCCGCGATCTTGTCCAAGAAGCCCTTCACTCGCTCGAGGCCAACAAGGGACGCAGCCTGCTCACCATCCTTGGCATCGTCATTGGCATCGCCTCGGTCATCGCCATGACTTCGCTCATCGGCGGCATCCAAAACAGCCTGGTCAACAGCCTGGGCCTCAATGCAGCCCGCATGGTAGAGATCTATTCGTCCCAAGAACTCACCGATTCGGATGTGGAAAAGCTTCGCAAACTGGTGCCGCAGATTGAGCAGATCGGCATCGTCGATAGCGCCTATTCCGAGTACAAGGTCGGGGATAAAAGCTATACCGTCATGGCACACGGCGTCGATAGCGACATGCTCGATGCCGTGGGCGCCAGCAAGCTCGTTGCGGGACGTGTCTATTCACAGGCAGAGTCTCAATCAGGCTCGCGCGTGGCGCTCATCAGCCGCGGCGGCGCCGATCAGCTTTACGGCAACGAACAGGACGCACTGGGGAAAACCATCAAGGTGTCCAACGGCGAGGTGCAGATTGTAGGCGTGATTGATGGCGGCAGCGACTCCATGGGCTCGCTCACGCTGTATATGCCACGCGAAACCATCTCCGGCCTGTTTGGCGACGAGAATCCTTCATTCCCCAGCGTGACGGCACTTGCCGCCGAGGGCACAGACATGGACGAGCTCTGCAAGACCATCGAGTCTAAGGTACGCGCGATGAAGGGCATCTCGGAGGATGATGAGTACGACAGCGTATCGGCGACCTCCATGAAAAGTGCCATCGATGCACTCAACTCGTTTATGGGCGCCTTCTCGCTCATCATGGGCGCTGTCGCCAGTATCTCACTGCTTGTCGGCGGAATCGGCATTATGAATATGATGCTTACCAACGTGACTGAGCGCATCCGCGAGATCGGTATTCGCCGTGCCTTGGGCGCCAGTCGCCGCGATATCACCGCGCAGTTTTTGGCCGAGTCCTCGGCGCTGTGCGTCACCGGTGGCCTGCTGGGTGTCCTGATTGGCTATCTGCTGGCCTGGGGCCTCGCGATGTTTGCCGCAGGATCAGGGGTTCTCAACGAGCTCGGTGCCAGTGGGGAGATCACACCGAGCTTTTCAATCGCCACGGTGCTGCTGGCCTTCGGCGTCTCCGTCGGCATCGGCGTAATCTTTGGCTTCTACCCCGCTCGCCGCGCGGCAAAGCTCAACCCGGTGGAGTGCCTACGCTACCAGTAAGCCACCACCAACAAGTTGCGGTGAATTAGGGACTGAATATGCTATCTAGCAGCAAAAACAGACGCTATTTCACCGCAACTTATTGAAGGACTGTTTGCGCCAGTTCTGGGCGTCGTCCTCGAGCTATTGATGGATGACGGGCTTGTACGGGTCGAGCTTGCTCGGGGCGCTCCTCCTCGCGGACGGGAGGGCGCGCAGGCGCGGCAAGCGCCTAGCGCGCGAACTCCCGTAAGAGCGCGTCTTCCACTTCCCGAAGCGAAAGGGCCCCGCCTCCCTCGGCGGGACGGGTGACCACGATGCAGCGCGCTCCCACGTCGCGCGCGGCGGCGAGCTTCTCGGCCGTGCCGCCTACGGTTCCCGAGTCCTTAGTCACAAGCCACTGGGCGCCCACCTGCCGAAGCATCGCCTCGTTGAGCTCGCGGGTGAAGGGCCCCTGCATGCCGATGACGTGCGACGGCGAAAACCCCGCGTCGATGCACTTCGTTATAGCACCGGGCAGCGGGAGCACACGCACGAAGAAGCGCTCCGCGAAATCGGCGACGCGCGTGTAGGGAGCAAGCTCCTTGCTCCCCGTCGTGAGAAGCGCGCGACCCGGGTTCTCGGAGAGAAAGCGCGCCGCGCAGGCGATCGACGCGACCGGCACGACGCCTTTGGGCAGCGCCTCGACCGGGCGCGCAAGGCGCAGGCATCGTGCACCCACGGCGAGCGAAGCGGCCCGGATGTTGCCGCTTGCGAGCGTAGCGAAGGGGTGCGTGGCGTCGACAACGATGTACGCGCCGGAAAGCTCGCGCTCCATGTCGGCATCGTCGAGCCTGCCCGCATGCACCTCGATGCCCGGAAGCTCGCCCAAAAGCTCGCCTCCGTACTCGGTTGCCGCGTAGGCACGGGCGGGGATGCCCGCCCTGCTCGCCCATTCGCACAGAAGGCGGCCCTCGGTGGTGCCGGCGAAGATGCGCAGCGCCAGCGCGGATGCGGGGGCCGTCACTTCGGGCCGCCTGTGCGCGTGATCTGGTAGAGCAGCGCGTTCATAATGGCAGCCGCCACGGTCGAGCCGCCCTTGCGACCCCTCGCGACGATGGCCGGCACGCGTCGTGCGAGTAGCTCCTCTTTCGCCTCGACCACGTTCACAAACCCGACCGGCACCCCAACGACGAGCGCGGGCGCGATCTTCCCCGCGTCCATGAGCTCGGCGAGGCGCAGAAGTGCTGTGGGAGCGTTGCCGACGGCCACGATGAGCGGACCCTCGATGCCGCAAGCTTTGTCCATGCTCGCAACGGCGCGAGTCGTGCCCGCGGCGCGCGCAGCCGCGGCGACATCAGGGTCGGCCATGAAGCACACGGCCTTGCAGCCGAGCTTCGCGAGCGCGGGCTTGCTTATGCCTGCGAGCGCCATGTTCGTGTCGGTGAGCACCGTGGCCCCTGCGCGCAGTGCGTCGAGCGCACAGTGCGCGGCGTCATGGGTAAACACGAGGGAATCGGCGTACGAGAAGTCGGCAGTGGTGTGGATGACGCGCTTCACGACGGGCTCTTCGAGCAGCGGGAACGTGCGGCCGCCGAGCTCTTCGGTGATGATCTCGAAGCTGCGCCGCTCGATGTCGCCGGGCGCCATCTCCTTGGAATCCATCTAGTACTCCACTCCTTCCCTTGCACATATCCCCTGCTCGTAGGGATGTTTCTTGCACCGCATCTCGGTTATGTAGTCGGCCTTCTCCACGATCTTGCGGGAAGGCGCGCGCCCGGTGAGCGCTACTTCGACGCCGCGCGCGGACATATCGAGCGCGCGGTCCACGAGCGCCTCGTCGACAAGCCCCTTCGAAAGCGCGTCGAGCGCCTCGTCGAGCACGAGCAGTCCCTCTTGCGCGCCCTCGAGCTCGGCGAGCGCGGAAGCGAGGTTCCCATCGTGCAGCTCGCACGTCGCGGCAAGTTCTTCCGACGTCATCGACCAGGTAAACTTGTCCGACGCCTTCCCCGCGAACACGGGCACGCCGAAATGCTCGGCGAGCAGGCGCACCTCCCCGCTTTCGCCGTCTTTCAGGAACTGCACGACGACGACGCGGCGGCCTGCAGCGAGCATGCGAAGGGCGAGGCCCATCGCCGCCGTGGTCTTGCCTTTGCCGTCGCCATGATACACGTGGATCATACGCCCTCCTCGATAATGCGGTAGACATACTCCATGTCGAGCGCCCCGCGCACGACGTCGGCCAGGCGGTCGAACTCGCGCGCACGGTGATCGGCCGCGGACGCCGCGCCCGCAGCACCCACGACGTTCTCGGGCAGGCCGCGCATGCGCGCGAGTGAGCGCGCGAGAGCGAGCGCCACCCCCGGTTCGTCGAACAGGCCGTGGAGATAGGTTCCGAACACGTTTCCGCAGGCCGCGCCTTCTGGTTTGCCGCCAATTGTGCCCGCAGGAGCGCAGGAGACGGTCGTTTCGCCGTCGTGAATCTCGTACCCGCGCGCCGTCATGCCGTTCCACGCCGAGAACGCGCCTTGGGCGCCCGTGATGCGCAGCTCCGACTGGGCGAGGCGCTTTTCCTCCTTGAACACAGTACTTGCAGGGATGAGCCCGAGCCCGCGCGCGGTGCCAGCGCCTTCCCTGCCGTGCGGGTCGGAAAGCTCCTCTCCCAAAAGCTGGTAGCCTCCGCATATGCCGAGCACCGGCGTGCCCGCGCCCGAAAGCGCGCGTACACAGGCCCCGATGCCGCTAGCCGCAAGCCAGCGCGCGTCGTCGAGCGTAGTCTTCGAGCCGGGAAGCACCACCAGGTCGGGTCGGCCCAGATCGGTCGTCGAGGAAACGTAGCGCACGCCCACGCCGGGCACGCGCGAAAGCGGGTCGAAGTCGGTGAAGTTCGACAGATGCGGAAGGCGCACGACGGCGACGTCGATGACGCCGCGCGCCTCGCGGGCAGATAGGCGCGGCGCGAGCGAGTCCTCGTCGTCAAGGTCGAGCGTAAGATACGGCACGACACCCACGACGGGAACTCCGCACATCTTCTCGAGCGGGGCCAAACCCGGGCGCAGGATTTCCACATCGCCGCGGAACTTGTTCACCACAAGCCCCCGCAAAAGCGCGCGGTCCTCGGGCGCAAGGAGCGCGACCGTGCCGTAGAGCTGGGCAAATACCCCGCCCGGGTCGATGTCGCCCGCAAGCAGCACGGGGGAGGACACGGCGCGCGCGAGCCCCATGTTGACGATGTCATTTTCGGCAAGGTTGATTTCGGCGGGGCTGCCGGCGCCCTCGATGACGATGACGTCGTTTTCCTCCGCGAGCGAATCGAACGCCTCCAAAATCTGCGGCATGAGCGCCTTCTTTCGCGCGAAGTAGTCCCTCGCAGCGAAGGCTCCCTGCGCCTTGCCGGCCACGATGAGCTGGCTTCGGTGGCCGCTTTCAGGCTTGAGCAGGATGGGGTTCATGCGCACGTCGGGCGCGATGCCGCACGCCTCGGCCTGCATGATCTGGGCGCGCCCCATCTCGAGCCCGTCGGCCGTGACACCGCTGTTGAGTGCCATGTTCTGGCTCTTGAAGGGAGTCACGCGCAGGCCGTCCTGCGAAAGTACGCGGCACAGCCCAGCCGCAAGCAGGCTCTTCCCCGCGTTCGACATGGTGCCCTGGATCATGATGGGCTTCGCCCTACCCACGGGTATCGACCTCCTTCGCCAAGCCTCGGCCATCCGCGCCCGCCATAGCGCCGCTGCAAGAAGCGCCGCCCCGTTCGTCGGGTTCGCCTTCGCCCGATGCGCCTTCCGCCCGAAGCGCACGGCTGAACGCCATCGCAAGCCGGGCGTTCTCCCTGCGCGTGCGCACCGCGACGCGGCACCAGAAACGGGACAGTACCGAAAACGAGTCGCACGTGCGGACCAAAACCCCCTGTTTATACAGGCGCTCGGGGATGTCTTTCGCCGGCGTGCGGACTAAAAGGAAGTTCGCATCCGACGGCACGACGGAAAGCCCGAGCGAGGAGAGCTCGTGGGAAAGCCACGCTCGCTCGCCCGCCAATACATCGCGCGTGCGCGAGACGTATTCAATGTCTTCCAGGGCGGCGATGCCCGCGGCCTCGGCGACCGAGGAGACGGGCCACGCCTGCCCCGCCCGGCGAATCCCCTCGATGAGTTGGGCGTTTCCGCTGATCAGATATCCCAACCGCAGCCCCGCCATTCCGTAGAGCTTGGTGAACGCGGAGAGCACGGCCACATGGCGCGAACACGCGGCGCGTGCGGTCACGCTCCTTTCGCGGGCGTCAGGCGCAAATCCGAGGAAGCACTCGTCCACGACGAGCAGCGCGCCCACCTGCTCGCAGCGGAAAGCCGCGGCATCGATCACGCTGGGGTCGACGAGGCGCCCCGTAGGGTTGTTCGGATTGCAGAGGTACGCCACGTCTCCCGGCCCCTCGATCGCGCAGGCGAAGGAGGTGGGCACGTCGAAGTCGTCCGCTTCGGAGAGCGGGAACTCCTGCACGCATGCGCCGTGGTACGATGCCGCCTCCGCATATTCAGAAAACGTCGGCGCGCACACGACGATGCGTTTCGGGCGCACCGCCGCGGCGAGCCGCCAGATGATGTCGGACGCGCCCGCGCCGCAGACGATAGTATCTTCGGGAATGCCCTGGGCGCGCGCTAGGGCGCGAACGAGGGCGGGGCTTTCCCTATCGGGGTAGGCGTCGATTCGAGAAAGCGCCTTGCAAGCTGCGGCGACGGCGCGCGGCGAGGGGCCTGCCGGATTCACGTTCACCGAGAAGTCAATGAGGTCGGAGGCGCCCCCTTCGCAAGCGATGCCGAGCGATTGCGTGCTACCCCCATGCGCACGGGCGCGCAGGATTCCCCCGGCAGCCCGGGGCGCGGCGTGGTCTTCCCTCATGCCATCGCCCCCACGGCGAGCACGACCGCCGCGCGCGCGGCGCCGAAGACGACGAGCGCGCATACGGACGCGGCGAGCATGAGCCTTGTCGCCCGGGCGATGTCGCCCCACTCGATTTCACGGGACGCGTCGCCTATCGTCGGTTTCTCAACGAGCTTGCCGAAATACACCGCGGGTCCTGCCAGGCGCAGCCCGAGCGCGCCCGCGCACGCCGACTCGGTCTGCGCCGCGTTCGGGCTCGCATGGCGACGCCTGTCGCGGCGCCAGATGCGCGCCGCCCCGCGCGCGTCGAGCCCGACGATCGGGCACACGGCGATCATGAGCAGGGCCGATAAGCGCGAGGGAATCCAGTTCAGCGCATCGTCGAGGCGCGCCGAGGCGCAGCCGAAGTCGATGTAGCGCTCGTTTTTGTAGCCCACCATGCTGTCGAGCGTGTTCACCGCCTTGTACGCCATACCCAAGGGCGCACCCCCGATCATAAGGTAGAAAAGCGGCGCGATGACACCGTCGCACGCGTTCTCCGCCACCGTTTCCACGGCGGCGCGCGCGACGCCATGCTCGTCGAGAACAGACGTGTCACGTCCCACGATGAGCCCGACGACTTCGCGCGCCGCGACAAGGCCGCCCTTCGAGAACGCGCGGGCAACGGCCAGGCTCTGGCGGCGCAGCTCGCATGCCGCGAGAATCTGATAGCTCGCCCATGCCTCGGCCACGAAGCGCAAGCCGGAGTGAACCATGCCGCAAACATGCAGGATTCCCCAGGTCAAAAGCCCACACGTAAGCGGAAGCGCCACGGCAAGCACAAGCCCTGCGGCGCGCGTGCCCGCGGACGTTTGCGGGAATGCGCCCCGCAGGCGGCCTTCGGCCCACGTGATCGCGCGCCCCATGGCGACGACGGGATGGGGAAGCCAGCGCGGGTCGCCGAAGGCAAGGTCGGCCGCGAACCCGGCGGCGACGGCAAGAATCGTCATCACCGGGCATCGCCCCCCGAAGCGGGGCGAACGTCGCGAAGGCAGCGCCCATCCCAGGTGGCGGCCCATGCGCCGCCCGGCTCGGTATGCACGTCGAAGTATCCCATTTTCGGGACAGCTAGCTCGGACAGCAGCGCTTTCACGGTACCCGCGTGAACGACGAAGACGGCGCGCCCACTCCCCTGGGCGCGCTCCGATTTGCACGCCTCCCGAAACGCCGCGACGACGCGGCGGGTGAAATCGCTCTTGTCCTCGCCATGCGGGCAGCGCGTCTCGCACCAGGAGTCTACCCAGGCGCGATAGCGCGCATCCTCTTTAAGCTCGGCGGCGCTTCGCCCCTCGAAGTCGCCGAAATCCATCTCGCGCAGACCAGGGCACGCCATAAGCTCCGCGTTCGGGAAGAGGATGCGCGCCGTCTGGTCGGTGCGGACCATGCCGCTCGTGATAACACGGAACACGTCACGATCGAACGCGAGGTCGCGCAAAGCGCGCTCGCCCGCAATCGACAGGGGCTCGTCGGTGCCCGCCCCGCTGTAGCGATGGTCTTCCGTGCCCGCCGTGGAACCATGGCGCACGAAGACGACTTCCAAAGGCGCGCCCGCGCCCTGCGTCCCTCGAGGCGCATAGGCAAGGTTTCCTTTGATGACCTGGGGAATCCCGCACGTCATACGCACGACGACGTCGGCGCGCGCAGCGAGCGCGCATCCCAGGCGCCCCGCGCGCTCGCGCCATTGGGCGTCTTCCGCACGCATGGGGACGACCCCCGAGCCGACCAAGGGCAGAATCACTGCGTCGAAGCCGATCAGCCGCTCGAGCGCCCGGTCAGCGTCGAGCGCGCGTACGAGTTCCTCAGCACGGTATGCGACGCAGCCGGCAAAAGCCGCGGGCACGCCGCCCTCCGCAAGCTGCGCCGCGTCGACGAAATCGTCCGCCGCGAACCCGAGCTTTTCACGCACGAAGGTCCTCTTCCCCGAATGCGCGCCACCTACCACGAGCATCATAGGAGCATGCCCCCCGCCACCAGCATGGCAAGCATCGCGAGCTCGGCCCATTGCAGAAACCATCCGGCCAAATCCCCCGTCACCCCGCCGAAGCGGGACAGGGCAACATGGCGGTACCACGCGAGCGCCAAAAGCCCCGCCACCGCCATAAGGGCGCCGACGGCCTGAGCGCACGCGACCATCCCTGCAGCCGAAGCCGCAGCGAAAGCGCAAAGCGGCACGACGATCGCCGCGCGCTTCTTCGCAGGCGAGAGCCCCGCGGCCATGCCGTCCGCCCGCGCGGCAGGCCAGCATTCAACGGCGAGCCCCGAAAGCGAGCGGGAGAACACGAGCGAGCACAGAAGCGCGAGGAACGCCCCCGCCGTAAGCGGCAGCGCGGTGAACAGGGAAAACTGCAGAATAAGGTACACAACAACACCGATGACCCCAAAGGCGCCCGCCCGCGGGTCGTGCATGATCTCGAGCTTTCGCTCGCGCGGGGCCCAACTTGCAAGCGCATCGGAGGTATCGCAGAGCCCGTCTAGGTGGATGCCTCCCGTCACCGCAACAGGCAGCGCCACGAGCACGGCCGCGACGATGGTCGCGGGCACGCCGAGCAGGTTCGCAACGTGTCCCCACGCCGTCATGAGGAACCCTTCCGCAAGGCCCACCAGGGGAAACGCGGCAAGCGCATGGGTTGACCCGAAATCGGTCCAGGCCGATTTCGGGACGGGGATGCGCGAGAACGTTCCGAACGCCGCGCCGATTGCCTCTGCTATCTTCACCTTGTAGGTCCTTCACCTTTCATCCACACGGGAATCCCGCATACCACTTCGACTGCGCGGTCGGCCAGCGCCGCCACGCCCGCGTTCACGCGCGCGAGCGCGCGCCTCCATGCCTCGGTCCCCTCATCGTAGCGCATCTCATCGGCGAACACGTCGACGGTGACCACCACCGTATACGCAGCGGCCTGAGCGAGCCGTTCGATGCCTCCGAGCACCTCGCGCGCCGCAGCGTCGGGGTCGCGTGGGGACAAGCCGCCTTCCGCGAAAAGCTCGTTCGCAACCAGGTTGCCCACGTCCTCCAAAAGAAGCGTGCAGCCGCGCGGAAGCCCGGACACTGCGGCGCCCACGTCACGCGTTCGCTCGAGGGTGGAAAACCCCTTGCCCTCGCGCAGCGCCCGATGGCGCGCGATACGGCGGGCGCCCTCTTCCCCGAAGGGCTCCATCGTTGCCAGGTACACGCGGGGGCCGTCGTGCCCGAGGCACAGGGACTCGGCGTAGGCGCTCTTGCCGCTCGCGGCGGCGCCGATGACGAGCGTCACCGTCATTTCCCGGCCTCGAAATGCTCGTAAGCGGCCATGCCAGTCGCCGTGAACGTCTTCCCATCCCGGTACACGCGCAGCGCCGAATCCAGAAGGGGCAGATACGCCATGGCGCCCGCGCCCTCGCCCAAGTGCATGCCTGCGTCGAGGGGTGCCTTTATGCCGAGCTCGCGAAGGAGCTCCCGGCTTGCGGGTTCGCTTGATGCGTGGGTACCCACGAGGTAGCCCAAGGCGTTGGGGCACAGGCGCGCCGCGCACAGGGCCGCCGTGCAGGATATGACCCCGTCGAGAAGCGCCGGCGCCTTCGAGGCCGCGGCCCCCAGGTAGAAGCCGCACATCGCAGCGATGTCGAAGCCGCCCACCTTCGAGAGCACGTCGATCGGGTCGGCGGGATCGGGCGAGTTCGCGTCGATAGCGCGCTCGACCACGTCGCGCTTGCGCGCGAGCGAGGCGTCCGAGAGCCCCGCGCCGCGCCCGACAAGGCTCCGCGCGTCCGCCCGGATGAGCACTGCGGCCACCGCCGCCGAGGTGGTCGTGTTGCCGATGCCCATCTCGCCCGCGGCGAGAAGGCGCACGCCGGCGCGGGCAAGCCCGCACGCGACGGCAATTCCGACCTCGATCGCGCGCACGGCCCCATCGCGAGACATAGCGGAGCCGAGAGCGATGTTGCCGCTCCCCCGACGCACGTTCGCGCGCACCATGCGCGCGTCTTCTATGCCCCGGGCCATACCCACGTCGACGGGCACGACCTCGGCACCCGCGAACGACGCCATGCGGCAGGCGCTCGCGGCCCCCTCGCACATGTTGCGCGCGACGGCTCGCGTCACATCTTGCCCGCTTTGCGACACGCCTTCGGCAACGACCCCGTTGTCGGAGAAGAATACCGCGAGCGCACGGGGAAACTCGGCCACCTCGGCGCTCCCCTGAGCTGCGGCGATACACGCGACGGCGTCTTCAAAGTCGCCCAATCCCCCCAAGGGGTGCGCGATGGAGTCCCACGCGGCGTACGCGGCGGCACGGGCGCACTCGTCTGCGGGCGCGATCCGGGAAAGCGCGGCTTCGAGCACGGCGCCCGGCGCCGACGAGAACGCGCGCTCGACTTCCTCGCGGATGCAGGCAAGCGCGGTTTCGGTTGCTTCAGCCATGCCGCCTCCTCTCTGCGAACGACGCTGCGGCAGACGCGAACGCGCGCGCAACGTCGGGGTTCGCAGGATAGTACACATGCGGGAAGCCCGCCACCAGGGACGGGGTGGTCGTCATGCACGGCCAGCCCTTGTCGCGCCGGGGCTTCTGCGCCCAAAAGTCGCCGCCCGGGCAGGTGGACTGCCAGTAGTGGAACTCGTGCGCGCGGATGCGTGTGCCGCGCGGCCCGTAGAGCCCGTCGCGTTGGGAAGTAAGCTCCACGTACCCGAAATGGGACAGCCTTCCCCCGTTCTCGCTTGCGCCCTCAAGGGCGCCCGCAACAGGCCAGCGCCGCCCCTCGCTATCGGCGATTTCGCGCTGCAGGTACAGAAACCCACCGCATTCGGCGACCGTCGGCATGCCGGATTCCACCGCGCGCCGCACCGCCTCGCGCATCGGCGCGTTCTCGGAGAGCTGCCGCGCATGGAGCTCCGGGTAGCCGCCCCCCAGATAGAGGGCGCTTGTCCCCCGGGGCAACTCGCTATCACACAGGGGGCTGAAAAAGGCCAGCTCGCAACCCAGATCCTCGAGCGCGCGCAGGTTCTCCTCGTAGTAGAACGAGAACGCCTCGTCACGCGCGACGGCGACGATGGGCCGCGCTCCCGCGATCGGCTCCAACCGGTAAGGTTCCTCGCGGATATCGGATGCCGTCGCCGCCATTTCGAGCAAGCGGTCGACGTCAACGCTCTTTTCCACCAGCTCGGCCATCTTGCCGATGCGCGCGGAGAGCTGCTCGACCTCGTCGGCGGTCACAAGCCCCAGATGCCGGCTTTCGAGCGAGAACGCCTCGTCGGCGGGGATATTCCCCAAAACCGCGACGCCCGTGTGCTTCTCGATCGCAGGCGCCGCGTAGGCGCAGGCAGCGGCGCTCGTCTTGTTCAGCACGACGCCGCGCACGTTCGCACAAGGCAGGAACTCGGCGATGCCGCGGATTACGGCGGCGAGCGATAAAGACGCCCCGCGCCCGTTCACCACTAAAACGACCGGCGTTTCCGTGTCGCGCGCAACCTGATAGCTGCTCGCGTCGGCCACGCCGGGCGCCATGCCGTCGTAGAAGCCCATGACCCCCTCGAGCACCGCGACATCCGCGCCCGCGGCGCCGCGTGCGAGCAGGGCGCGCAGCGTCGGGGCGTCAGTGAAGAAGCCGTCTAAGTTGCCCGAGCACGCACCCACGACGCGGCGATGAAAGAGCGGGTCAATGTAGTCAGGGCCGCATTTGAAGGCCGCGCATGCAAGGCCGCGGCGCGCGAGCGCGCGCAGGAGCGCGCACGTGACGACCGTCTTGCCGCTCCCGCTCGAGGGCGCAGCGACCATGAAGCGCGGGATGGACGTGCTCACCGGGCACCGCCTTCCCCACCTGCGGCGTTGCAGTTAGCAAGCGAGACCACCTCAACGGATGGGTTCCCCTCGACAGAGGGGTCCTCCCCGAAAGGCGACTCAGCAAGCGCGCCGACTTCGGCAAGCTCCTCGGCATCCGCGCTCGCACCGCGCGCACTGACGAGGAACACGGGGTTTTGCGCCTTCATAAGATGGTGCGAGCCTACAGCCTCAGCGCGGGCGGCCGACACCTGGCACGCCTCGAACCCCTTAAAGCGCGAACCCGAGAGGAGCACGCACGCCTCGGTGAGCGTCTCAACGGTGACGCATGGCACGCACAGGCGAACCTGCGAGTTCTTCTCGAGCGCCGCCTCCACGATGGAGGGAAGCTCGCCCGCGCTCCCGCCGACGAACACGGCGTCGGGGACAGGCAGTTTCGCGAGCGCTTCGGGGGCGACACCGGGGACCGCATGCACGTTGCCGCACCCGAATGCATCCGCGTTCTCTCGGATGAGCCGCACGCCGGCCGCGTTGCGCTCGACCGCCCATACCGACCCCGCTCGCGCGACGAGCGCCGCCTCGATCGACACGCTCCCCGTGCCGGCGCCGACATCCCACACGGTGTCGGTCGCGGTAAGGCGCAGCTTCGCGAGCGCGACGGCGCGCACCTCCTGCTTGGTCATGGGAACGTCGCCGCGGATGAAGAGCTCGTCGGGAATGCCCGAGGAAGCGTACGGCCAGCGGGAGCTCGCGGCGCGGGATGCGCCCGCAGAGTCCGCCGCGAAAGAGGCAGCCGCGGGCGCAGACGCGCCGGCCGGCGCCTCGGAGGCTGCGCTAGAGCCCGCAGGCGACCCGGCGCAGCCTGCGAACTCGATAAGCATCACGTTCAAGTCGTCGAACGTCTGACCTGCGATTTCACTTGCGGTCGCGCAGGTGATGCGCTCGTCGGGGTACGACAGGCGCTCGGCCACCGTCACGCGCGCGTCCCCGAAGCCCGCCTGCACAAGCTCGCCCGAAAGCCGCGAGGGGTCTTCCCCGCCCGACGTGGCGAGGAAGAGCTCACCTGCGCGCTCGGCCTCGGCCACGATGTCGCACGCCACGCCGTGAGCGCTCGCGAAGCGCCAATCCTGCCATGGACGCGCGAGGCGCGCGGCGAGATACGACGCCGAGCTTATGCCGGGAATGACGCGCACGTCCACCTGCGCGTCGCCGGAGAGCGCCTCCACCAGGCGGCGCGCGCCGCTGAACAGCCCCACATCGCCCGTCATCACGACCACGGCGCGCTGCCACGACGCAGCATCGGTGAGCGCGGCGACGATGTCCGCCGTCTTCACGAGCTCGCATCTCACCACGTCGGGCGGCACGTCGATGCTGACAAGCGCGCGATGAGCGCCGATGACCACGTCGGCGATGTCGATCGCGTCGAGCGCCGCGCGCGAGAGCAAGTCGGGGTTTCCGGGCCCCGCCCCGATGATCGTTACCTTTCGCATGGAATCTCCCGATACCCGCGCGGCGTGACCATACGGCCGCCTACGCGCTTCGTGTCCGCGTTGCCGACGAACACGGTGGTGAACATGTCGGCGTCGAACTCCCCCAGCTCGGAGAGCCTGCACATGCCCGACTGCTGCCCCTCGCGCCCGATGTTGCGTACCCAGCCGCAGAGCGTGTCGGGGGCCTTCCATTCGAGCATAATCTTCGCCGCGCGCGAGAGCCTGTCGGCGCGCTTTCTGCTGCGCGGGTTGTACAAACAGATGCAGAAGTCGGCGCTCGCCACGGCGGCGAGCCTGCGCTCGATGACCTCCCACGGCGTGAGCAGGTCGGAGAGCGACACGACCGCGAAGTCGTGGGCAAGCGGGGCGCCGAGCACCGCCGACCCGCTCTGAGCCGCGGTGGCCCCGGCGATAACTTCCACGTCTACATCGGGGTAGTCCTCAGCAAGCTCCAGCACGGGGCTCGCCATGCCGTACACGCCCGCGTCACCGCTGCACACGAGCGCCACGGCTTCTCCGCTCTGCGCGCGCGAAAGCGCCAGGCGGCACCGTTCGACCTCGTGCATCATCGGCGTCGCGAGATGCGCCGCGTCGGGCACGGCGGCGAGCGCGAGCTCCACGTATTTCGTGTACCCCACAACGATGTCGGCCGCCTCGAGCGCGCGCCGAGCCGCAATCGTCATGCCGTCGGGGCCGCCCGGGCCGATCCCCACCACGAAGAGCTTTCCCATCACCGCTCCTTAAACGAAAGTTCGATAGTTACCTTGGAAAACGCGACGGTCACGCCGCCGTGAGCGAGCTTCGGGAAGATAAGTTTGCCCCCGTCCGCGAGCGCCGCGCGCTCGCACACGTTGTCGACCCCCACCGTCGCGCGCACGAAATCAGATGGCGAAACGCTGCCTTCGACCTGCGACAACTCCTCTGCGGAATACGTCGCGAGCGGGATATTGCGCGCGCGGCAGAAGGCGAGCAGACCCTCCTCGTGCGCCTTTACGTCGATCGTCGCCGCCTCGCGCACGGCCGAAGGCGAGATACCCGCCTGCCCGCACGCGAGAAGAAACGCCTCCCCGATCGCTTCGGCGCACGCACCGCGACGGCACCCTATGCCCGCAACGATGCAGGGCACGACAAGGCGAAGCGACTCCGGCGCAGGCGCCTGCGCCCGCACGCCCGCCGGCTTCCCCGTCTCGCCGGCGGGCACGACCTCGCCCGTTGTCTCCGCCGCGCGAACGGACGCACCTGCATTCGCGCCAGCGAACGGCGACACGACGATATCGGCCCGAGCGCGGTCGGACGCAAAGTCAACCCCCTCAGGCGGCTGTCCCGAAATCGGCATGTCGGAATAGAGCGCCACGCGCCCGCCCGAAAGCAGCCGCGCCGACACTCGCTTGATGGCCTCGGGATTCGAAACGGCGAGCCCCGCACGGCGCGCCCACGTATCCACCGCCCACACGCCGCGGACGTCGGTCGCCGTGGTGATGACGGGGATGGCCCCTGCCGCGCGTGCCACAGTTTGCGCAAGCTCGTTCGCACCGCCCAAATGCCCCGACAAAAGCGAGACGGCAAAGCGCCCCGCCTCGTCGATCGCCACAACCGCGGGATCGTTTGCCTTCGAGGCGACATACGGCGCGATCGCCCGCACGGCGATGCCCGCCGCGCCCACGAACAGAAGCGCGTCCGACGCTTCCCACGCGAGCGCCGTCCATGCGCGCAGGTCGGCCTTCCCCTCGCCGAACCCGCGCGAAACGGAAACGTCCCAGCCAGGGTCATCTTCACCTGTCTGCGCACAATCGGAAAGCGCGCGTGCGGTGCGCTCCGCCAACGCATGCCCCCTCTCGGTGAACGCTATGCAGGAAACCCTCATCTAGCGCACCACCATCGTCGAGAAGTAGCTGCCCCGATCGGGCACATCGTCGAGCGAGCGGTACACGCGCTCGCCCGGAAGCCCACAGTCCTCTACGAGCTCGGCACCGTCGAAGGCGCCCTCCTCGCGAAGGATGCGCTTCGTGTCCGCAAGCGAGCGGCGCGCCTTCATGACCACCTTCGTCCCCGGCCAGCCGATTGCGCGGCGCACGTCGTCGTAGCCGCCGGGCACGATGTGCAGAGGCAACGACATCTCGGGCGTGAGGTCGCGCTCGAGCGCCGCGGCGACCGCGCAGAAGCTCGGCACGCCGGGAATGGCGCGCGCCTCGAACCCGCGGGCGCGCACGTCGGGCGCTATGCGCTGGAAGGTGGCGTAGATGCTCGGGTCCCCCAGGTTCAGCAGCGCGACGTCGCGGACCGCATCCAGGTGCGCGACAAGCTCGCGAACAAGCGAGGCATGCTCGGCCGCGCGGCGCTCGGCGTCGCGCGTCATCGAGAATCGCACGGGGATCACCGTCTTGCCTGTAAGGTCGACGGCGCCGCGCACGATGTCGAGCGCGACCATGGCCCCGTCCGCCGTCTGCGGTGCGGCGATGACCGGACACGATTCGATTGTGCAGACGGCCTTGATCGTGAGCAGCTCGGGGTCGCCAGGCCCCGTGCCCACGCCGTACAGCACGCCTTTACTCATACGTCGCCCCCAATTCCCCGATAACTGCATCGGCGCCCGACGTGCGGAAAAGCTCGCGGCGCTCGGCGTCGAACACGACCGCGGCGATGTCGCATCCGCCCGCCGCGCGGCGGCGCAACCTGTCCTCGATTGCCACAGCGAGCGAGGCGCGCGCAGCGTCCCCCACGCCGGCGGCCTCGATTACCTCGAGCGCCGCCGTGGTCGTGACCGACGACATGATCTCGCGCACGGTCTTCGCGCCCGCGCCGGCCAAGGCCGCGTGGGCGGCCAGAATCTCCGCGCGGCAGTCGGCGGTACGCGAATGGGTGTCCATGATGCCGCCCGCGACCTTCACCAGCTTGCCGATGTGTCCCACAAGAAGGACATTGGTAAATCCCTCGCGAACGCAGCAATCAATCGCATCGCCCACGAAGTTGGAGATGAAGACCACCGGCGCACCGTTTAGGTGGAAATGCCCCGAGATGAACTGCGCGCCGTAGTTGCCGGGCGTGAGCACGACTCCGCGCCGCCCCATAGCCGCATGCTGCCGGATCTCGAGCTCGATGCTGTCGCGCAAGGCAGCGAGGCTGCGCGGCTCGACGATGCCCGTCGTGCCCAGGATGGAGATGCCGTCCTCTATCCCCAGGTGCGGGTTGAAGGTCTTTTCGGCAAGGGCAACACCCTCGGGTACCGAAATCGTCACAGCGATATTTCCAGAAAAGCCGTGCGCGGCGCACACCTCGCGCACCGCCGAAGTGATCATCGCGCGCGGCGTCGCGTTGATGGCGGCCGCCCCCACCGGCTGCTCGAGCCCGGGCAACGTCACGCGCCCCACGCCCACGCCGCCATCGACGGAAACTTCCGATTCGCGCGCGGGCACGCCCTTGCTGCCCGCAGCACCCGTGCCCGACCCCGCATGTTCCACGCGCGCGTACACGAGCACGCCGTCGGTCACATCGGCATCGTCGCCTGCGTCCTTTCGCACGGCGCACTGGGCGCACCCCTCGCCGATACATGCGTCGACCACGTTCGCCTCGACGGGCAGCCCGCCGGGGGTGACGATCGACACGCGGCCGACGGGCTTTCGTGACAAGAGCATCTCGCAGGACGCCTTCGCCGCGAGCGCGGCGCAGCTCCCCGTGGTGTAGCCGCAGCGCAGGCGGGTCGTCCCGGTATATATGTAGTGCTCGAAGGCCACGCTAGCTGCTCGCCTTCCGATACCCCGTGGCAAACGAAGGGTCGTAAAGCTTGCTGCGCTCGTACGACTCCGCCTGCGCGCCGTCGTGCGCAAGCCCGCCGCGAGCTCCGAGCACGCGGCCCACCACCACGAGCGCCGTGCGGTCGATGCCCTCTCGCGCGCCCGCATCGGCGAGCGTGCCCACTGTGCATCGCACCACGCGCTCCTCAGGCCAGGTCGCCTTATACACGAGCGCCGCCGGCTCGTCGGAGCTGCGGCCCGCGGCCAAAAGCTCGGCGGAAAGCTCGGCGAGCATACCCGAGCTCAGGAAGATGACCATAGTCGAGCCGCTTTCCGCCATGGTGCGCATGCCCTCGCCCGCAGGCATGGGGGTGCGCCCGGAAAGCCGCGTGATCACGACCGACTGGCTGATTCCCGGCAGCGTGTATTCCTGGCGAAGCGCCGCCGCGGCACCGCAAAAGCTCGACACGCCGGGCACCACCTCGTAGTCCACGCCGCGCGCGTCGAGCGCGTCCATCTGCTCCTGGATGGCGCCGTACAGGCACGGGTCGCCCGTGTGCAGGCGCACCACTTCCTCGCCCCGCGCATCTGCCGCGCACATCACGTCGAGCACTTCCTCCAAGGTCATGTGCGCGCTGTCGTAGACGACGCAGGATTCCTTGCACTCGGCGAGCAGCTCGGGGTTCACAAGGCTCCCCGCCCAAACGACCACGTCGGCCGCGCGCAGAAGACGAGCCCCGCGCAGCGTGATAAGGTCGGCGGCGCCCGAGCCTGCGCCAACGATATGAATCATCCGAGCCTTCCCTTCCCGTTTCTCATCGCAACCGTTTACGCCGCCATTCGCGCAGCGGGCAAAACACGGCGCCCGAAGCGGCAATCGGCGCAAATACGCAGGCAGGAGGCGCAATGCCGCCCGCCCTGGCTTTGACACGTTCACAAGTGCCCACTATCATAGTAAAAGATTCGGCAACGAGCATATGACAATCGGATAAAAGGAAATGACCGGCGCGGCGTCCGCACAGCCCGCGCTGGCTTGCGGAGGGAACCAGGTGGGAATCCTGGGCAAGGGACATTACTGTATAGGACGCGCGGGCGAACCGCCTCGCGCCCCAAGCCAGACTGCTTCGCCTTTTCCTCACGGCATCGCCGTGGCGTTAGCTCCTTGTGAACCCCGAGGGGTGCGCTTTTCTTTCGCTTGTGCCGACAAGCAACTGTCGCCGGGGGACCGGCAAACCGAGGAAAGGTAAAACCATGTCCGACCAGATGTCACGCCGCAGCTTCATGGGCGCCGCAGCAACCGGAGCCGTCGCGCTCGCCGGAATCACGCTCGCGGGCTGCTCCAGCACCTCCGCAAGTTCCGAGAAATCGAGCGAAAAGGAGAAGGCCGTGAAGCCGGTCATCCTCGTCACGAGCTTCGGCACGAGCTACAACGACTCGCGCCACATCACCATCGGCGCCATCGAAGACGCTATCCGCGAGAAGTACTGGCAGGACTACGACATCCGCCGCGCCTTCACCGCGCAGATCATCATCGACAAGCTGAAGAAGCGCGACGGCATCACGATCGACAACATGACCGAGGCGCTCGACCGCTGCGTGAAAGACGGCGTGAAGGAAATCGTCGTGCAGCCGACGCATCTCATGGGCGGCCTGGAATACACCGACGTGAAAGACGAGCTCGACAAGTACGCCGACAAGTTCGACAAGATCTCGCTCGGCGACCCGTTGCTCACCTCCGACGACGACTACAAGAAGGTGGCCGCAGCCATTAAGGAGAACATGGCGTCCTTCGACGACGGCAAGACGGCGCTGTGCCTCATGGGCCACGGCACCGAAGCCGATTCCAACGCCGACTATGCCAAGATGCAGGAAGTGTTCAAGAACGAGGGCTTGACGCAGTTCTTCGTCGGCACCGTCGAGGCTGAACCGACCTGCGAGGATGTTATCGCCGCCGCGAGCGCCGCAGGGTACAAGAAGGCCGTGCTCGCGCCGTTCATGGTGGTCGCGGGCGACCACGCGAACAACGACATGGCAGACGAGACCGACCCTGACAGCTGGGCTGCGAAGTTCGTGGCCGCCGGCTTCGAAGTGACGTGCCTGCTCCAGGGTCTGGGACAGAACGTCGCGGTCGACGACATCTACGTCTCACACGTGGACGACGCCATCGCCAAGCTCTAAACTCGCCGCGCACGGGGGCGCCGGTCGCGTCCCCGTGCAACGGGCATGCGCCTTCCCCGACCGACGGCGCATGCCCGTTGCATTCGCATCCCGCCCGCCCACCGCACGGCGCGGGCGGTCGAAGCGATTGAAAGGAACCCCTCCATGTTGAAGAAAACCCTCGTCTTCGCCCTGTCGGCGGCGCTTTTCGCGTTCTCGCTCGCCGGCTGCGGCGGAAATTCAATCGACAGCGCAAAGGCAAGCGATGCCGATTCCCAGGAAAAGACCGAGCAGGCGGCCGATGCGACCGAGGGTGCAAGCGCTGCCCCCATCACCGCCGACAAGGTGGCCGACGGCACCTATCCGATCACCGTAGATTCCAGCTCGAACATGTTCAGGATTGTGGACGCCCAGCTCATCGTGGAAAACGGCTCCATGCACTGCGTGATGACGCTTTCCGGCACGGGCTACGGCAAGCTCTTCATGGGCACGGGCGACGAGGCTGCCGCCGCGAGCGAGGCCGACTTCATCCCCTATGTGGAAAACGCGGAAGGCAAGTACACCTACGACGTGCCCGTTGATGCGCTCGACGAGGACACCGCCTGTGCCGCGTGGAGTATTAGAAAAGAGCAGTGGTACGACCGCACGCTTGTGTTCGAATCCGCCGGCGTCGATCTGCGCGCCGACGCACTGAAGTAACGCCATGCGGTCGATTCTCCCCAAGGGGGAAAACAGGAAGCGCCACAGCATCGCGGCGCGCGCGATCACCTGCGTTCTCGTCGCCCTGCTCGCGCTTCCCTTCGCGGGGTGCAGTGCGAGCCCGAACGCGACCGGTGGCACGGCGGGCTCTCAGGAATACACTGTGAGTGTCTCGCTTTCCGGTGGGTCAGGGCGCGCAAGCATCGCCTCACCCACCACAATTGTGAAGGATGGCGACACCTACACCGCGACCATCACCTGGTCGAGTTCGAACTACGACAAGATGACCGTCGACGGCGTGGACTACGCGCCCGTAAACGACGGCGGCAACTCCACGTTCGAGATACCCGTCACGCTCGACGAGGACATCGCCGTGTCGGCCGAGACCGTCGCCATGTCGACGCCGCACACCATCGACTACACGATCCACTTCGACTCATCCACCATGAAGGAGAAATCGGGCGACGATGCAAGCGGCGGCTCCCCTGCAGGAACGGCTTCAAGCGCCGCGGCCGACTTCCACAACGCCGATTTGGGCTGCGGCTGGGAGCCGACGGGGGCGCTTCAGCTTGAATACGCCGAGCACTTCACTGTCGACGAGTTCGAAGGCGGTCTGCGGCTTATCTGCGTTTCGAATGGGGAGCGTTTCCTCGTGGTGCCGCAAGATGCGAAGGTACCTGATGGGTTGAGCTCCGACATCGCGGTCATAAGGCGCCCCGCCGACAAGGTGTACCTCGTGTCGTCGGCGACGATGTGCCTGGTCGACGCGCTCGATGCGAACGACAATATCATCATGTCGGGCACGAAGGCCGACGATTGCTCGGTCGCAGGCTTCAAAAGCGCGCTCGAAAGTGGGGCGATCGCCTACGGCGGCAAGTACAGCGCGCCCGACTACGAGCGAATATCGGCCTCGGGCTGCACGCTCGCCATCGAGAACACCATGATCAACCACACGCCCGATGTGAAGGAAAAGCTGCAGAAGCTCGGGCTCGTCGTGCTCACCGAACAGTCGTCGAGCGAGCCCGAAGCACTCGGGCGCGTTGAGTGGATTAAGCTTTTCGGCGTCCTATTCGACAAGGAAGACGAGGCCGCGCACCTGTTCAACGAGCAGAAGGCCCGCGTCGAGCAAACGTCGGGGCTCGCGTCGTCAGGTAAAACCGTGGCGTATTTCTACATTAACTCGAACGGGGCCGCCGTCACGCGGCGGGCGGGCGACTACGTGGTGCAGATGATCGAGCTTGCAGGCGGCAGCTATGCGCTCGATGACGCGCAGACGGCGTCGACGTCAGGTTCGTCAGTAACGCTCGAAATGGAGCGCTTCTACGCGACGGCGAAGGATGCCGACATCATCGTCTACAACGGCACCATCGACGAATCGGTTGCCACCTTGAACGACTTCGTAGGCAAAAACGCGCTATTGTCGCAGTTCAAAGCCGTGAAGAACGGCAACGTCTGGGTCACAAGCACCGACATGTACCAGCAGATGACTTCTACAGCCGACATTATCGACGAGCTGCACGGGGCGTTCACCGGCGATGACGCGAGCGACTTCCATTATCTGAGGAAGCTCGGCTAGCACCATGAGAAGCCGACTTTCCATGGCATACGACGAATCGGGGCGCGCCGCACGGTGTCGCGTCGTGACGGCGCTGCTCGCTGTTGCCCTCATCGTGCTCGTCGGGGCTAACCTGTGCATCGGGAGCGTGCTCGTGCCCGCAGACCACATCCCCGGCATCCTTTCGGGCGGCGCGGCCAATTCCATGGAAAGCCAGGTCATCTGGGAGATTCGCCTGCCGCGCGTGCTTTCAGCCGTGCTTCTCGGCGGGGCACTTTCGCTTTCCGGGTTCCTGCTGCAGACGTTTTTCAACAACCCCATCGCCGACCCGTTCATCTTGGGCGTCTCCTCGGGCGCAAAGTTCGTCGTCGCGCTTACGATGATCGTACTTCTGGGCGCGAACCAGGCCATGTCCTCGCCGGCCATGGTGGCCGCAGCGTTTCTGGGCTCGCTTATCACCATCGGCTTCGTGCTCCTCATCGCACGGCGCATAAGTTCCATGGCCATGCTCATCGTGGCGGGCGTCATGGTGGGATACATCTGCTCGGCGGCGACGAACTTCCTCATCGCCTTCGCCGACGACCAGTCCATCGTGAACCTGCACAACTGGTCTTTGGGTAGCTTCTCGGGTTCGAGCTGGGACGACATCGCGGTCATCGCGGTCGTGGTGATTACCGTGAGCGCATGCGTATTCGCGATATCGAAGCCCCTTTCCGCCTTCCAACTGGGAGAAGCCTACGCGAAAAGCGTCGGCGTGAACGTCGAACGCTTCCGCGTGGTGCTCGTCCTTCTAGCGAGCATGCTCTCCGCCTGCGTGACCGCGTTCGCTGGTCCGGTGTCGTTCGTAGGCATCGCGGTTCCGCATCTCGTGAAGTCGACGCTAAAGTCGTCGAAGCCCATCCGCGTGATTCCTGCGTGCTTCTTGGGAGGCGCCATCTTCTGCGCGGGCTGCGATTTGATCGCGCGCACGCTGTTCTCTCCCGTCGAGCTTTCCATCAGCGCCGTCACCGCCATCTTCGGCGCTCCGGTGGTTATCGCGCTCATGTTGAAGAAGCGGGTGAGGTAGATGGGGGAATTCGTGCCGCGGCCCAAAACGCTCGGAGGCGACATTCTATGCTTAGACAGTCCTGAGCTCGCACGAAAGCGCCAGAAGGCACTTTCGGCTCGTGCGGAACTGCGCGCGGAACGCCTCCTCCGAGCGGAGCCGAACCTCGAAACTCCGGTCGAAACGCAGGCTGACGGAGCGCCGCTTTTCCGCATAAGCGACCTGTCGGCGGGCTACGACAAGAAGGTCGTAGTAGAAGGCGTCGATCTGGAGGTTCGCGCGGGCGACGTCGTGGCACTCATCGGGCCGAACGGCTCGGGCAAGTCGACCATCTTGAAAACCATCACACGCCATCTGGCACCGCTTGCCGGCGCGGTCGAGCTCGACGGGCGGGAGATTTCCCGATGGAAGACGGCGGAGTTCGCAAGGAACCTTGCCGTTATGCTGACAGATCGCCCCCGGACCGAGCTCCTCACCTGCCGCGATATCGTAGAGGCGGGAAGGCATCCCTACACCGGACGAATGGGCACACTCTCGCCCGACGACCATAGTCGGGTCGGCGAGGCCATGAAAACCGCACATGTGGAAGAGCTCGCCGAGCGCGACTTCATGCAGATAAGCGACGGGCAACGCCAGCGCGTCATGCTCGCACGCGCCATCGCGCAGGATCCGCGTGTGCTCGTGCTCGACGAGCCCACGTCGTATCTCGATATCCGCTACCAGATCGACCTGCTGCGAATACTTCGCCACCTTGCGAAATCGCGGAATGTGGCTGTCATCATGTCCATCCACGAACTCGAGCTCGCGCAGAAAAGCGCCGACAAGGTGATTTGCGTGAAGGACGGCCGGGTCTTCCGCGCCGGCGTACCCGAGGACATATTCACGCGCGAGACGATTGGCGAGCTCTACGGCCTTCAGCATGGCACCTTCAACGAGCGCTTCGGCAGCGTGGAAATTGGACACCCGCACGGCGATGCGCACACGTTCGTCATCGCCGGCGCAGGTACGGGGTCGGCTGTGTTTCGCCAGCTCATCCGGCAGGGCAAGGCGTTCTACACGGGCGTTCTGCACGAAGGGGACATCGACTGCGAGCTCGCGCGCGACCTGGCGGCGGAATGCGTGGCCGAGCGCGCCTTCGAGCCGATCGGGGATAGAACCATAGCCCGCGCCAAAGAGCTCCTCGTCCACTGCGCGCGCCTTATCGTGTGTCCCGCCGCCTTCGGCACCATAAACGCCCGCAACGCAGAGCTCGTCGAGTTCGCACGCTCGCACGGTATCGAGGTCATGCGAGCGTGCGAAGGCGCATCGGAGGATTCCCAATTGGGGTGGAAAGGATAAACTGGACTTTCTTTTAAGGATCCTCAGGCTACAGCTCCTACGCCGGCGAGGTCTACAAGGCGCCGGAAAACCTCGTAAACAAGAATTTCCACGCCGACGAGCCCAACCTGCTGTGGCTCACCGACATCACCGAGTTCAGGCTCCCGGGCGGCGAGAAGGTCTACCTGAGCCCGGTCATCGACTGCTTCGGCGGGATGCTCGTCGCCTGGTCGATCGGGCTGCACCCCGACAAGCGCCTCGCGAACTCGAGCCTGCGCCTAATCCAAGCGAGATTCCAGACTCGACAGGCCATTGAGAGTCAGGTCGTTGGCGACCTCCGAGACGCGCTCGATAGGAACCGAGCCGTCAGACAGCGCCCATGTGCGATAGATTCCGATAATACCCGACAGCAAAAACGCCAGATAGTAGTCGAACATCTCGTCCTTGAGACCTTGGGGCAGCAGATCGCGCTCGGCAATCTCGTACTCGAGCGGCGCACGAAGACGAGCCATAAAATCATCGAGCGGAATGTTCTCGATCAGCTGACGATTGAGCACCAGGTTGTTGCACAGCGCCTCGTTAACGGTTTTAAAGAAGGTCGCCGCCGCGCCCAGGGCGCGTTCGTTGGTATCGCCGCCCATGGAGGCAAGCGTTTTCTCGACCGAGTCGACAATCATCTCCACCACATCGACGGCAATGGCATTGAGCAAGCCATCAACCGTACCAAAGTGCACGTAGAAGGTCTTGCGGTCGACATTGGCCTCGCGCGCGATGGCACTCACCGTAATGTCTGCCAGCGGCTTTTCCATGAGCAGGCGCTCGAAAGCGGAAAGGATGGCATTGCGGCTGCGAACGATGCGGCGATCAAGACGCGGTTTGCTGGTGTCCATGGACGTGTCCCTTCGATATGCGGGCATTCATCAACAGATGAGAGATAATCTACGTAAGAGGATTATCCCCCATACAGCACAAATATGCCCCGCATCATGAAGAACGCACGACTGCCCTACTGCGACTTAGGGTGCTTCTTCTTATTGAGTGCCGACGGAGACACGCGGATACCGTCGCCTGTCTGTCGCACATAGGCTTTATGCGCCGGCTTAGCGGTCCCAGAAGCCTTCTGAGCGTGCTTCTTGGGATCAACGGTAACAGCATTCGTGGGGTGCGGCTTAATGGGCGCAGAGGGCGTCTGAGACGTGCGGCCGAGCTTGCGCATCACACGATCCCAGCGCGCATGGATGCTCTCGTTGTGGGCGCTCTTAAGGCCCAGCAGGGGCGCAGCCAAAATGGTCGGCGCGATAAACGTAATGAGACGCCACAGAAGATAGCCGGCGGTCGAAGCCGACCCAAAGAAATGACCCAAGAACAATGCAAAGCCGCCCTCAGCGCCACCAGTTCCACCGGGCAAGGGGACCGCAGAGCTCAGCAGCTGGACAAAGGCGCTCGCGGCCATGACCGAGAAAAAGTCGACCTCGTGGTGGCCAAAGGCAAGCATCAGGAAATACGGCACGAGGTAGAAAAACGCGAGCTGCAACATGGTGATGACCACCGTGAGCAGCATGGAAGAAAAATGTCCGGCCGAAAGCTTGAACTTCTCGGAGAAAGAGTAGATTTCGCCGTCGACAAACGTACGCCAGCCCTCAATCTTGGTGGCCGAGACGCCCATTCGCTCGAGCCAATTGATGATGCAGTGCGCGACGCGCGTGACGGTCTTGGGCATGAGCGCGACGGCAAAGATGCCAAGCAGAATGCAACAGTGACCGCCAAAGCTAAAGACGCACAGCAGCGTCATGTCGCCATAGCGCTCGGCGAAAAACGGCATTCGGGCAAGCAGCAGAATAGCGCCCCAGGCGACGAGGCCAAACTGATACACGATAAAGCGCGTGAACTGCGTGGCACCGGCCTCGCCAACATTTTGGCCTGCCTTGGTCAGGCGGTAAATCTGGGCGGGCGTAGAGCCCATCATCATGGGCGTTAGGTTGCCAAAGAAGATACCGCTCGCCTCGACCGAGATCAGGTCGCGAATGCCGACGGGCGAATTGGGATCGAGCCAGACGGCGATCGCATAGGCAACGATGCCAAAGAACAGGTACAGGAACATGCAAAAGCATGCAGCAACGAGCCACGGCGCCTGAACGCTAGACATGGCAGCCCAGAACTGTCCCATCTGACCGGTCACAATCAGATAAACGATATAGCCAACCAGCACGACGCCGATAAAAATGGCACCGCGGCGTGCACCCTTGTTGTCATCGCCGCCCGAGGCCTCAACCTCGACCTGGGGCTTAGATGTATGCTGAGAGGACTCCGTCATGAGGCTCCTTCTGACCGTCCAAATATCTTGCATATTGTACCCGCAAGGGCCACAAGCAGAACGTAAAGCTATGGGCCAAATGGGAATTGCAGATGGTTTGCTCGGAAATAAAAAACCCGAGCTTCCGTGGGAAGTCCGGGTCTCAGATTCATGGTAGCCCGTACCAGATTCGAACTGGTGATCTCCGCCTTGAGAGGGCGGCGTCCTAAACCGCTAGACGAACGGGCCATAAGCCTCAGCAGAAAAGAAGTGGTAGCCCGTACCAGATTCGAACTGGTGATCTCCGCCTTGAGAGGGCGGCGTCCTAAACCGCTAGACGAACGGGCCACATGACATCTGCACTGCCGTGCTGCGAGGAAATATATTACGGGACAAAAAACGCAAGCGCAAGAAGAAATTCCAAATTGCCGAAATTTTGTCGCGAGGTTATGGAACGCGCAGGTCAACAAGGTAGCTGATTTGGGACGGGGCTATTTTAGCTACCCTAGGTGGAGATGAGTCAGGAGGGCTTCGCGGTTGTTGGGGATGTTGTCCTCGATCACGGCGTCGAGGGCGGCGTTGAGAAGCTGTCCCAGCTCCGGCCCCGGCTTGACGCCGGCGCGGATCAGGTCGCCACCATTGATGGCAAGCATCTTGCGTGTATAGGGCTCCCCCGCCTGCAGCAGATCGTGGGCGAGCGTACGCATCTCCTCGATCGTCTCGACGTAATAGAAGCACGAGGGCGCCTTGCCGAGCGTGTCGGCACGCTTAAGGTCCATGAGCTCGTCCATCAGACGCGGCGTATCGACACCCTCGCCCGAAAGCGCGCGCATCATATTGAGCAGGCAGGAACGCTCGGGGCGTAGCGGCTTGTCATGGTATTTGATCAGCAGGCACACATCGCGCACCAAATCGTGCGAGAGCGCCAGGCGATCCATGATGACACGCGCCTTCTTGGCGCCGAGCTCGGGATGACCGTAGAAGTGGCCGCTGCCGTCGTGATCGACCGTAAAGCACTCGGGTTTGGAAACGTCGTGCAAAAACGCCGCCCACATAAGGCTCGACGAGGGCGCGACGCCGTCGCACAGCGCCAGCTCCCCTGCCACCGTCAGCACGCGGGCGATATGCTCGTAGACGTTAAACGCATGATAGACGCTGCGTTGATCAAACCCGCGAGCGGACGCGAGCTCGGGCACGGCGGCGCAAACAAGCTCGGGGTAGCGCAGCATCGCGTCTCCCCCATGGCCGGTCGAAAGGATACCCTCGAGCTCAATGCCCACGCGCTCGCGCGCCACAGCATCGAGCAGCGGCGCGCACTCGGCAAGCGCCTGTTTAGTCTTAGGCTCGATCATAAAATCCAGACGGCAGGCAAAACGCACCGCGCGCAGCATGCGAAGCGCGTCCTCGTTAAAACGACGCTTGGGATCTCCAACGGCGCGGATGAGCTTGCGGTCTAGGTCGCCCTGACCATCGTAGCGGTCGACAAGACCACGCTCGGGATGCCAGGCCATAGCGTTAACGGTAAAGTCACGACGCGCCAGATCGTCCTCAAGCGACGCCGCACGCTCCACACTCTGGGGATGGCGGCCGTCGGTGTAAAAGCCGTCTAGGCGGTAGGTGGTGACCTCAATGCGCTCATCATCGCAAATAGCCGTGATGCCGCCAAATTTTATGCCCGACTCAACCACGGCAATATCAGCCGCTTCGAGCGCCTCTTTGGACTCCTGCCACAGGCCGCTGCAGCACATGTCAACATCGTGGCTGGGGCGTTCCATCAGGGCATCACGTACCCAACCGCCCACGTACCAAGCCTCAAGACCTGCTGCCTCAAGCGCACGCAGGACACGGATAGAGGCATCGGTCGGCTGCGTACCGTTGAGCGAAACATTGCACATGCCTATGGCCTCCTGCGACTATCAAATTGGCTATCGATTGCGTCTGCAAGAAGTCTAGCAAGAAACAGCCTCCACTGCACACGCAAGTCCGATAAACAAAAACGCATCCGTCCTGGTCTAAGACGGATGCGAAATAATTGAACTATTCAGGCAAGGTGCCGGAACTAGCAAACCTGACGGATTGCAATACCCTTCTGATACTCATCGACCTTGGCAAAATCGCCCAGACCCGGGCACTCGACCACGTTGGCGCCGGTGGCCATCGAGAGGCGCAGGGCATCCTCGACGCGCTCGGGGGCGTCGTGCCACACGGACAGGAAGGCGGCCAGCGAGGAGTCGCCCGCGCAGACGGTCGACAGCAGCTTGACGTCGAAGGTGCGGTTGGCAAACCAGATGTGCTCGCCGTTGGAGAAGTACGCGCCGTCGCCACCCAGGGTCAACAGCACGTTCTTGGCGCCCTTGACATGCAGTTCGGCCATCGCGCCCTTGACAGACTCGTCGTCGCCACCGCTCACCTTAATGCCAAAGATGTCGAGCAGCTCGTCGTCGTTAGGCTTAATGAGCAACGGCTCCATAGCAATGAGGTCGGCCAGCTGATGGCTCGAGATATCGAGCACGAACTCGGCGCCCTTCGCCTTCACGCGACGCAGGACCTCTGCCAGGAAGCTCTCGGAGGTGTTGGGGGGCAGCGAGCCGCTGATAACCAGGCAGGTCATGTCATCGAGCGAATCGATAAGCTCAAACATCTCCTGCTCGTTGGCTTCGTTGATGGCGGCACCAGCGTTGACCATGTTGTACTCGGTGTCGGGACCGGCGTTGAGGAACACGTTAACACGCGTGATGCCGTCAGTCCACACGGGCTTGACGGGCACGCCCAGGGCCTCGGCGCCCTTAACGATATACTCACCCGAGAAGCCGGCGAAGAAGCCCAGGATCGTGGTGTCGACGCCGTAGTGGTCGAGCGTAAACGAAACGTTGAGACCCTTGCCGTTGGGGGTGTAGACAGCGTTACGGGTGCGGGTAACGGTGTTGGCGGACAAGCCATCGCAGGAGATGTTGTAGTCAATAGCGGGATTTGCAGTAAGCGTGTAAATCATGAATGTTCCTTTCACGAAGCAACGTGTTAATGAAAGTATATTCCACGCTTCGGCAAAAGGCTACAACAACTCGGTGAACGGTGTGGAACGCGTGAAGCGCGGCTCCGAGGTTCGAGTGGGACAAAAAACGGCGCCCCGGTCGAAACCGGGACGCCGTATGCGCACGAGTTTGTCGTGTTTCGCTTACTTGCGATCGAGCTTGCGAACGGCAACGCGCTTGCTGTACTCGTCGACGTGACCAAAGTCGCCGATGCCGACGGACTCAGCAACGTTGGCGCCGGTGGCCATAGCGAGCTTCATGGCCTCCTCGACGTTGTCGCGATCCCTGTACCACTTGTGCAGGAACGCAGCGAGGGTGCAGTCGCCGGCGCAGACGGAAGAGACAAGCTTGATGTTGAACTCACGCTTGGCATACCAGATGTCCTCGCCGTTGGAGAAGTAAGCGTCACCGCGGCTACCACGGGTGAGCAGCACGTTCTGGACGCCGGCCTCGTGAGCCAGCTTCATGGCAACGCGGACCTCGTCGTCGGTGTCGACCGGCACGCCGAAGATAGCCTTCATCTCGTGATGGTTCGGCTTAATGAGCAGCGGCTTCTTGTGAGCGAGCTCCTTGAGCTTGTCGGAGGACAGGTCCAGGACGACGTCGGCGCCACGGGCCTGAGCGTGCTCCATGACCTGAGCCAGGAAGTCGGGCGTAGCTTTGGGAGGCACGGAGCCGGAGACGATCAGGCACTCAAGGTCGCCCGCGGTGTCCAGGATGTTGTAGAGCTCCTCCTGATGCTGCGGCGTGATCGGAGCACCGGGGTTCAGGATGCCGTACTCGTGCTGGCCATCGTTGACGTAGGTGTTGATGCGCGTGATACCGTCGGTCCAAACCGGGCGGCAGAGGCAACCCAGGTTCATGACCTCCTCGACGATGAACTTGCCCGTGAAGCCGGCGAAGAAACCGAGCGCGACGGTGTCGACGCCCATCTTCTTAAAGGCGAAGGACACGTCGAGGCCCTTGCCGTTAGCCGTGTAGCTGGCCGAGCCGGTGCGGACGTTCTCGTCGGGCTCGAGCGGAGAGCTCGAAACCGTCATGTCGACAGCCGGGTTAGCGGTTAGCGTGTAGAACATTTACAGTACCCCCTGTATATGTGAGGGCCGCGTGGCCGGCCCATTCCAACCACGCGGTTACCTCTGATACCAAATTAGCGAGCTGCGGACTCGAGCAGTGCCTTGACCTCGGCAGCGGTGTTGCAGGCGAGCGCCTTCTCGGCGAGCTCGTCGCACTCGGCCTTGGTCCACTGGCTGATGGTCTTGCGGGCGCGCAGGATGGACGGAGCGCTCATCGAGAACTCCTCCAGGCCCCAGCTGATCAGCAGCGGCTCGAGCAACGGATCGGCAGCGGCCTCGCCGCACATACCGACCATGATGCCGGCCTTCACGCCGCTCTCGATGATGTTCTTGAGCGAGCGGAGCACGGCGGGATAGTAAACCTGGTACAGGTTGGAGATGGTGTCGTTGCCACGGTCGGCGCACATGGTGTAGCCGATCAGGTCGTTGGTGCCGATGGAGAAGAAGTCGGCGACCTCGGCCAGGCGGTCAGCGAGCAGCGAGGCGGCAGGCGTCTCGACCATAATGCCAACCTCGATGTTCTCGTTGAACTTGCGACCCTCTTCGGTCAGCTCGGCCTTGCACTGCTCGACGAGCTCCTTGACAGCCAAGACTTCCTCGACGCAGGTGACGAGCGGGATCATGATCTTGACGTCACCGAAGGCGCTGGCGCGCAGCAGGGCGCGGAGCTGGACCTTGTACTGGTCGGGGTTGGCCAGGCAGTAACGCACGGCGCGGAAGCCCATGAAGGGGTTCTCTTCCTTGACCATGTGCAGGTACGGAATCTCCTTGTCGCCACCCACATCGAGCGTGCGGATGATGACCGGAGCGCCCTTGAGCGCGCTGGCGACCTTACGGTAGGCGTTGAACTGCTCCTCCTCGGAAGGAAGCTCAGCAGAGTCCATGAACAGGAACTCGGAACGGAACAGGCCGATAGCCTCGGCGTCGTGATCGAGCGCGTTGGGCACGTCATCGGGGTTGCCGATGTTGCAGGCAATGATCTTCTTGATGCCGTCGGCAGTCACGGACGGCTTGCCGCGGAAGGCCTCGAGAGCCGCCTTCTCGGCAGCGAAAGCCTCGGCCTTGGCAGTGTAAGCGGCGAGCGTCTCCTCATCGGGATCGGCCTCGACGATACCCTTGCCACCGTCGACGACAACGGTCATGCCGTTGCGCAGTGCGGTGCAGCTGTTGGAAACCGAAAGGACAGCCGGGATCTCGAGGGCGCGCGCAATGATTGCGGAGTGCGACGTGCGGCCACCAGTCTCGGTGACGATACCGGCAACGTGCGCCTTATCGATCGTGGCGGTCATGGACGGCGTGAGGTCGTGCACGACAACGACGGTGTTCTCGGGCAGGACGGAGAGGTCGACGACCTCCTTACCCAGCAACTCGGCCAGAATGCCGGTACGGATGTCGGCGATGTCGGCCGCGCGCAGACGGAACATCTCGTCGTCCATGGACAGGAACATGTTCTCGAACATGGTCGAGGTGTCCATGAGCGCCTGCTCGGCGCAGGTGCCGCCGTCAATGGCGGCGTTGATGGCGTCGGTCATGCCCGGATCCTGAGCCAGGACAATGTGTCCGCTCATGATCTCGGCCTCGGCCTCGCCCACCGTCTCCTTCATGTGGTCGGCCTGAGCCTGAGTCTTCTCGCAGAAGACCGAAAGAGCGGTCTGATAGCGTTCCTTCTCTGCTGCCGAATCAGCAACCTCGTGCGGCTCAAACGTCAAGTCGGGATCGACGGCGACCATGACGGTGCCGATACCGATGCCCTCGGAAGCGTTGACTCCCTGATACATTCCCATTCCTCTCTCCGTGTCATGTGATAAAGCGTTTTGCCATATCCATGACAAAAGAGCGCAGCTACCTTAAGACAGGTCACTGCGCCCCCAAATATGAACTTAGTTGTTCAACATGCGACCCGTTTGAGTTCTACTCGCCAAGACCGCTCTTGATGAGCTCGATGGCAGCAGCCAGAGCCTCGGCCTCGTCGGCGCCGTCGCACTTGACCTCGACCTCGGTGCCGCAGGGGATACCAGCAGCCATGAGGGCCATCGGGGACTTGCCGTTAACCTCCTTCTCGGGGGTGACGACCGTCACGTCACAGGCGTACTTGCCCATGGTGGAGGCGAACAGACCAGCCGGACGCATGTGCAGACCCTGAGGATTAACGAGGGTAGCCTTCTCAGAAACCATAGTTGACTCCTTTTTTGTGTTTAACCCCTGTCATGCATGTGGCAGGAGTCAGATTCACGACGTTGTTTATATTAACTCACATCAAACGGTTTTTCATTGTGTTTCGCACGAATTGTTGGACAGATGTCGTTCGCTGTCCGCTCGCCTGCCGGGCGGGGCGGTTAAGTTTGCTGCTCTACAGTCCTGCGCAAGACGGAAAGCACATTAAGTGCTTTCCTTTGCGTGCGGAACTCGCGACAAACTTAACCGCCCCGCCCGGCAGGCAAGCTGCGGGAACATGCTTCCGTCCAAGAAATATCGTGCGAAAGGAATTTTGGCTGAAGTTCTGTTCGCGTGGGTGATTTGGTTGATGTGGGCTATCTATGCCCCTGTTGGGGACTGAGGAGTGTCCCGGGGGCTGGCAGGAAAGGAACGTCCCTAGGTGCCGGGGGCATGAAAAAAGGCGAGGGCTCGTAGGGAGTCCTCGCCTTTTTACAGGGGGCGATGTTATTCGCGTACTGCGGAATTAGACCAGGCGGGCGTTGATCGTCTTGGCGATCTCGGCGGCGTCGGTGGAACCCTTGACGGTGGCACGGAAGTCCTCGTCCATGAGCGCCTCGGCGACCTTGGACAGGATCTTGAGGTGCGTGGTACCAGCCTGTGCACCAGGGATGAGCAGCGCGATGGCCACGTTGACGGGAGCGCCGTCCATGGTATCCCAACCGGTCACGCCAGACTCGTCCTTAACGACGATGACGGCAGCCTCGGTAATAGCGTCGGACTTGGCATGCGGGATGGCGAAGCCCTCCATCATGCCCGTGGTGCCCTCGGCCTCACGGGCCAGGAAGGCGTTCATCACGGCGTCGGCGTCGTTGGCGATACCGGCCTTGACAGCCTGGTTGGAGACAAAGCTCAGAGCCTCGTCACGAGAAGCGAAGTCCTCGGCGACAAATACGTTCTCGACCTTCACGAAGTCGGCAGCCTCGGACTTGGGAGCCTCGACGGCAGCGGCCTTGGGGGCCTCAACCGGCTTGGCTGCAGGAGCGGCCTTCTGATTCTTCTCGAAGTCGTACTTCTTGAAGGCCACGAACAGGATGCCGCCGACCACAGCACCGATGAGGATCGCGAGGACCCACAGCGGACCGTTCTCGACAACGGGCAGGACCAGGAAGCCGCCGTGGGGCGCCGGATCGTGAACGTTGAACATAATGGTCAGGATCGAGGCGATGGAGGAGCCAAGCATCATGATGGGCATGACGGGCCAGATGTTCTTGGTCATGAACGGAATGGCGCCCTCGGTGATGTGGGTGCAACCAAGGATGAGGTTGACGATACCGGCGTCATGATCCTCCTGGCTGAAGTACTTCTTGCCGACGACGACGGCGAAGGTGGTGATCAGCGGCGGAACGATGCAGGCGGCGGAGACGGCAGCCATGAAGTTGGTGCCGAAGTTGTAGGTATCGGTGCCAACGCCGGCAGCCAGTGCCTCGGTGAGCATAGCGGTACCGGTGACGTAAGCAGCCTTGTTGACCGGGCCGCCCATGTCAACGGCGCACATGCAGCCGATGGCAAGGCCCAGGACAATGGCGCCAGAGGCAGACAGACCCTTGAGGAAGTCCATCATGGCGGTGTTGATGGCAGCCATGGGGCCGGAGATGCCGAGCATGACCAGGCCGACGATGGCGGTCGAGAACAGCGGGTACAGGAAGATAGCCTTGAGGCCGTCCAGATTCTTGGGCAGCTTGGAGAAGACCTTCTCGAGCAGCAGGATGACATAGCCAGCGAGGAAGCCGCCGACGATGCCGCCCAGGAAACCGAAGCCCACGCCGGCGCCGCCGGCGTCGATCATACCGGTCTCGGCGTTAACGGGCAGACCCTGGATGGCGATCATACCGGCAACAAAGCCGGGGACGAGTGCCGGGCGCTTGCCGATAGACTCGGCGATGTAGGCGGAAAGCACGGGAACCATAAGGTTCATGGCGATGCCGCCGATGATCTTGAGCATAGCGGCAAAGCTGTTGTAGTCAGACGCCGTCGAATCGAAGGACGTGATGCCCCACAGGAACGAAACGGCGGTCAGGACACCACCGGCGACGACGAAGACCAGCATGTGGCTGACGCCGTTCATGAGGTGCTTGTAGATGATGTGACCGATGGACTCCTTCTCCTCGACCTCATCCTCGACATCGGCAGCAGCCGCAACCGAGTCGTCACCCTTGGCGGCGAGCGCGCGGTCGATCAGCTTACCGGCTGCCTCAACGGACAGGGCCTTGGAAACACCAACGGAAACCATGCGCTTGCCGGCGAAACGCTCCGCCTGGACATCCTTATCGGCTGCGACGACGACGGCCTTGGCACCGGCGATCTCGCTCTTGGTGAGCTCGTTCTCGACACCGACCTGGCCATGGGTCTCAACCTTAATGGTCAGACCTCGCTCGGCAGCTGCCTTCTCCAGCGCCTCCTTCGCCATGAAGGTGTGCGCGATGCCGGTCGGGCAACCGGTAGCGACGATGATGTCAAACTTAGCCATGTGTCCCTCCTTCTTGAGTACTGCGCCCGCAGGCGCTCCCCTACACGCGCATCCTTGCGCGCTTTTCCACAACTGAAAGATACCAACCTACCGTCCGCGTGAGAAGAGACAAGGCGCAATTCTCCGGTGAAAGGTTCTTTCATAACCGTAAACGGTAAGTGAAAGTTTACCATCAACACTTGAAACGGCAAGGTGTATCTTGTAATTGAAAATGCCCGTATACTATGGCATTGCAAATCAAGTTAGATTTTCATGCCAACCAGGAGCCATCCATGACCGATAGTAGCAAGAGCGCACTTTCCCTCATTAGTACCCACCAGGGATACAGTGAGTCCGAGCAGCGCATTGTCGACTATATATTGGAGCACCAGTCCGAGGCGCCGCGCCTGACGGCCGCCCAGCTCTCACGAGCCGCCGCCACGTCCGAGGCGACGGTTTCGCGCTTTTGCCGCAAGCTGGGCTTTGGCAGCTTCCGCAGCTTTCAGTTTTCGTTGGCGAGGGATTTGGAAAGCCAGCGCAACGAGGGCCTGACTGACGAGGTCTCGCTCGACAATATGGAGCAGAGCCTCAAGAACATCCTGGCTGCTAAGGTGAGCGAGCTTAATGCGACCATCGACGGGATCGACCACGATACGTTGGCGGCTGTTGTGCATGCCCTTAAGCATGCAGGGGTTATTGAGTTTGCGGCTGTGGGCAATACGAACGCGGTCGCGCTCGATGCGACGTTTAAGTTTTCGCAGCTGGGCCTGCGCTGCATGGCAAGCACCATTAGCGAGACATCTATCGGCTTTGCGCTCACGTTGCGCCCGGGTGACGTCATCGTGCTCATCTCAAACTCCGGCAAGTCGCGCCGACTGAATCGCATGGCAAAAGCGGCTCGCGACTGCGGTGCCACCGTAGTCGTCATCAGCAGCGACAGCAAGTCTCCACTCGCGCGCCTGGCAGACTACACTTTTAATACCGTCAACCATGAAGCGCTGCTGACGACGGGTGACTTTGCGTTCTCCAAGATCAGCGCCACGATGATCATCGAAGTCATCTACAACTTCCTGCTGCCCGAAATCGAGGACGCCCGAGAGCACATCAGCTACTACGAGGAGCTCATCCAACCGGATAAGGTCGTAGAGTAAAACGCGAAGTGGGACAAAATTTCAGTCTATTTTGTCCCACCAACACCGCTGATACGACTTAGCCTCGAGCTTCTTCGAGCATCTGCTTTGCGTGGGCCAAGCTTGCCTCCGACTGATCACCGCTCAACATTCGGGCGATTTCGGCGGTACGCGCTTCGCCGGTTACCTCGTCCAAATGCGTCTGAGGAACATCGCCCAATTCCTTGCTGACAACATAATGCTTGTCGGCCATGACGGCGACCTGCGCCAAGTGGGTTACGACAATCACCTGATGCGTAGCGGAGAGATCTGCCAGCACGCCCGCGAGTGCACGCGCCGTGGAGCCGCCGACACCGGCATCGACCTCGTCAAACACCAGCGTATCGACACCGTCCGCATTACCCAAGACCACCTTGCTCGCCAGCATAACGCGGCTGAGCTCGCCGCCCGACGCAATGCGGCGCAGGGGTCGCGGCGTCAAGCCGGCACCGCTGCGATACAAAAGCTCGTAGCTCGAAGGACCCGCCGGCGTCCACTCGGCGCGCGGAAGATCACGCGACTCCCAAACGAGCTCGGCGCCGCCCATCTCCAAGCGCGCCATCTGGCGGCCCACCTCGTGACAAAAACGCGGGGCTGCCGTATTGCGTGCGCGCTTAAGCGCCTTGGCAGCAGCGAACAGTTCGCGCTCCGCCGCGCCAAGTGCCTCGCGTGCCTTCCTAATCTGCTCGTCACCATCGTCCACCAGCGATAACAACTCCCGCGAGCGGTCACGCATGGCAAATACATCGTCCATGGTGGGACCCCACTGCCGCAGAAGTCCCTTAAGGTCGGAATACCGCTCGCGCATGCGAGCAAGCTCGCGAGGATCGAACGCAACGCCATCGCGATAAGCACGCAGCTCGTTGGCGCAATCCTCGAGTGAGATGCAGGCATCCGAAAGTGCGTCGGCGATATCACCCAGTTTGCGATCGACGGTAGCCATGCGCGACAGTTCTGCCACGGCGCCGTTCACGGCATCGAGCGCTCCCCCTTCGGAAGTAAGCGATGCATGGGCATCGTTGGCCGTCGCCACCAGCACCTCGGCATGCTCGGAGCGCGGCAGCAGCTCCTCGAGCTCCTCATACTCACCCGGCTTGGGGTCGACCTCGGCGATACGCTCCAGGGCGAAGCGCGCCTCCTCGACGCGACTCCCCTGCGCACGCGACGCCTCCTCTACGCGACGGACCTCCTTGGCAGCCGCACGCGACGCCTTAAAGCAGGCACGGTACTTTTCCAGCGCCTCGAACGCAGAGCGACCAGCCCAGGCATCGACCATGGCAACATGATGTGCCGGATCGAGCAGGCGCTGATGTTCATGCTGGCCGCACAGATCCATCATCACGCCGACGCGCTCCGAAAGCTCACGCACGCTGGCGATGCGGCCGTCAATTTTTACGCGGCTGCGGCCCTCGGCAGAAAGGCTACGCTGTACGGTGAACCCCTCCGTGTCGTGCGGACCGTCGAACAGGCGCGCCTCGACGCTCGCCAGCGCCTCGCCCTCGCGCACCGTCGACGAATCCGCGCGCTCGCCCAAAATAAGCTTGAGGGCCGAGAGCAGCGCGGTCTTACCGGCGCCGGTCTCGCCGGTCAGGACAGTCAGGCCCGCACTCGGAACCAACGTCGCCTCGCGAATGAGTGCAATGTTGGAAACCTGCAGCTCATCGATCATGACGCACTCCGTAGAACACGCGGCTCACCGAGTTATAGAAGCTCTCGGGGCCGTAATCCAGCAGCAGCACATCGCCGGGACCGCGACGCACGGCCACGCTCTCGACGGTGCCATCACAGGTAATAAACTGTCCGTCGATGGCAATCGCCGGCACGCTCGGGCGATCATCGGACATAAAGATCTCGACGACATCACTCGGCGAGGTCAAAAAAGCGCGAGCCTGAATGGTATGCGGGGCGATGGGCACACAGACCATACCCGTGTAATCGGGGCTGACGATGGGACCGCCGGCGGAAAGCGCATAGCCGGTGGAGCCGGTTGCCGTCGAAACGACGACACCGTCGCCGCGCAGGCGATCGATATGATGGCCGGACACCGTGATGTCAAACTCAACCATATCGGACAGGGGGCCGCGCGTAAGTGCCATATCGTTGAGGGCAAACGTGCGCACGACATCCTTCGTGCCGTCTTCGCGCACGGACACGATATCCGCGGCGATGGTGGCGCGGCGGCTCACGTGCAGCTCGCCGGACAGGGCGTCGCTCACGACCTGCAGAATGTCGCGCTCCTCGGGGCTCGCAGCAGTTAAAAAACCCAGGTGACCATAGGAAAGACCAAGGATAGGAATCTCGCGATGGTTGAGGATGCGGGCAGCGCGCAGCAGCGTACCGTCGCCGCCGAGCGTAATGACCAGATCGGAGCCGTCAATATCAGGCGTGCTTTGAATCTTCGATCGCTGGTCGGCAGCCCATGCGACCTCATAGCCCTGGCGCGAAAGCCAAAGCTCGAGCATCAGGCCGCTCTCGACCGCCTCTTGCTTGTAGTAATTGGGAACCAGAAAGACCTTCATAGCGTTGCAGCTTTCTCGCTCAAAGCCGATACCTGGGATTGCAGCTTATCGTCGGCGCGCTCCCCGGGGACAAACCTTGTGCCGTACAAGAAAAACTCAACGTTGCCCTTAGCGCCATGGATGGGCGACACGCACACGTCAAGCGGGAACAGGCCCTTGGCGGCAAAAAGCTCAATCGCCGCCACGAGCGTATCGCGGCGGACGGCGGGGTCGGTCACGATACCGCCCTCGCCCACCAGCGCAGCCGGCGCCTCAAACTGGGGCTTTACGAGCGTGCAGAACGAACCCGAAGGCTTCAGACACGCCAGCACGGCGTCGATTATATTCGCGATGCTGGTAAACGAGACATCGCACACAGCCAGGTCGATGGCGCCGGCATAACCAAGCTCAGGCAGCTGCGTCACGTTTGTGCGCTCATGCAGCGTCACGCGATCGTCCTGACGCAGCGACCAATCAAACTGGGCACGGCCCACGTCCACCGAGACAACGGTCGCAGCTCCGCGCTTGAGCAGGCAATCGGTAAAGCCGCCGGTAGAGCAGCCAACATCCAGACAGGCAAGGCCCGTCGGATTGATACCAAACGCATCAAGCGCGCCTTCGAGCTTAAGACCACCGCGGCCAACATAGGGAATGCGCCCCTTCACGTGCAGCGGCAGGCCCGGGATCACCTTAAGGCCCGGCGAAGTCAAACGCTCACCGCCACTCGAGACCAAGCCGGCCATAAGAGTGCGAAGGGCATCCGCGCGATCGGCGCAGATGCCCTGTGAAATCAGTTCGTCATCAAGACGCACGCGTTTCATGAATGCCATCAACCATTCGTATCCGGAGATGCGGCCTAGCTATCCTGGGATTCGTTTGCCGCATCCTCATCGTATTCCTGCTCGAGCTTGTCGGCCTCACGCGGCGTCAGCTCAAACTTATCGACCATGTCGACCGCGCGGGAGCCCAGCTCAATCGCCTCGTCAAACAGATCGAGCGAACGCTCCAAGGAGGTATCCTTGGAGCGGACGGTAGCGATGATCTGATCCAAACGGTCTGAGATCTCGTCAAAGTTGCGGACAGAACCCTCTGGCATGACTACTCCTCGACGGCCTCAGCAGCGTCCACATCCTCGGCCAGCACACCAGCCTCAGCCTGGGCAACCGCAACTTTAGCGGCAGCCTCGGCAGCCTGGGCCTCCTCGCGAGCGCGATCCTCGGCGAGCAGCTCTTGGTACAGGTCCTCGCCCGGCAGCTCCTCGCTGCGAGCGATCTTGCCCAGCACGCCGTTGACGAACGACGCGGACTGGTCGGTGCCGTAGGCCTTGGCAAGCTCGACGGCCTCGTTGATCACGATGGCGTCCGAGACCTCCTCGTCGGTGAGGAAACGCATCTCATAGACGGCGATACGCAGCAGATTGCGGTCGGCGCCGGGCATGCGCATAAGATCCCAGTTCTTGGCAACGGAGCGCAGAGCGCAGTCGATGCGGTCGATATGCTCGTAAGCACCGCGGCACAGCTCCAGCGCATAGGGGTCGAGGGGACCCTTCGAGATCAGGAAATCGCCCTCGAGGACGCGCTCGAGCGGGCTGTCCGTGGCCTCGGCCTGGAACAGCAGCTGCAGCGCCTGACTGCGGGCAAGCGTACGCCCGCGATAAACCTTAAGGCTCAAAGGTTACTCCTTGGGGAAAACGAGGCCGTCGATGCAAACGTCAACGCGCTCGACCTCAACGCCCACCTGGGCATCGATGGCAGCGACCACGGCAGCGCGAACGGTCTCGGCGAGTTTCTTGAACGGATAGCCAAAGAACACCACAACGCGCACGGTGAGTGCGAGCTTGTCGCCGACGACCTCGGTCTCGACCGCCGGCTCGGAAGCCGGGGCCTTGGACGAGAGCATCATGGAGACAAGGTTGGTGGCAAGGTCCTTGACGCCAACGGAGGCGATGCCCTCGACATCGGACACGGCGCGCGAGACGATGGCGGTCAGAACATCGGGCGAAATGCCGATGCCGTCAATCTTGATTTCCTGGGGCATGAGTCCTCCTAGAAGAGTTGGTTGCTAGACGCGGGAGACGAACTTGCCGTCGCGGGTGTCAACCTTGATGACCTCACCCTCGTTGAGGTACATGGGGACCTGGATGACAGCGCCGGTGTCGATCGTGGCCGGCTTGGTGGAACCCTGGACGGTGTCGCCCTTAAAGCCCGGGTCGGTCTGGACGATGGTGGTCTCGATGAACATCGGCGGAGTCACGCCCATGAGCTCATCGTCGGCGAAGAGCAGCTGGCAGATGTCGTTCTCGCGCAGCCACTTGGAGTTCTCGCCCACCATGTCCTCGGGAACGGGAACCTGCTCATAGGATTCGTTGTCCATGAAGATGTAGTCGGTGCCATCGTTGTAGAGGTACTGGAACTCACGGGTGGTGAGCATGACGCTCTCGAACTTGGTGCCGGCGTTGCAGGTGTTCTCGACGACGCGGCCGCTCTTGATGTCGCGGGTCTTGTAGCGCACAAACGCGCCGCCCTTGCCCGGCTTGACATGCTGGAACTCGACGATGGTGTAGACCTTGTCCTTAATGCGGAGACCGAGGCCGTTCTTGAAGTCGGCGGTAGAAATGGTAGGCATAGCGACCTTTCTTGTTATGGGCAGAACGCACAAGCGTCCAAATTACATACGAGCGAAATTATACACTTGCAGACGGCGCCTGCAGCGAGCGCATAAAAAGAGAACGCGGGGCCCCAGAATCGTTCCGGACGCCCCGCCTCCAAAGTAGATTTTTGGGGCATGCCTAAAAATCTAACGGAGTGGATTAGCAATCGATGACGTGGAGGTCGTGCGGCGTCTTGGTGAAGGACTCGTAGCCGTTCTCGGTGACCACGCCGTAGTCCTCCAGGCGCACGCCGCCCACGCCGGGCAGGTAGACGCCGGGCTCCATGGTGATAACCGAGCCAACCTCGATGATATTCTTGCTGCGGTTGAAGTTGGGCAGCTCGTGGATGTCGATGCCCACGCCGTGACCCAGACCATGGTTGTAGTAATCGCCATAGCCGGCATCGCCGATGATCTTCTTGGAAAGCCTGAAAATATCGTTGCCCTCGACGCCCGGATGGATGGCGGCGACGCACTCCTCGTGCGTACGGCGCACGAGCGCGTACAGATCGAGCTGCTCCTGCGTGGGTTCGCCCATCACGACGGTGCGCGTCATGTCGGAACGATAATCGCAGTAGCCCGCGCCGTAATCCATGAGGACGAAGTCGCCCTTCTCGATCACGCGATCACTCGGGACGGCATGCGGGTTGGCGGTGTTGGGGCCGCTTGCCACGATGGAGCCGAAGGCCAGGCTGTCGGCGCCGTTAGCGAACATAAAGTTCTCGAGCTCGTTGCGAACCTGCTTCTCGGTCATGCCGGGCTTAATAAAGCCGAGCATGTGCTGGAAGGCGGCGTCGGTGATCGACTGCGCATGGCGCATGAGATCGATCTCCTCGGCGTCCTTGATGGCGCGCATCTTACGGATGTCGTCATGCATCAGCGGCAGCATGCAGGCAACGGAGCGGTCCTCCAGGCCACGCTGAATACCCTGGTAGAAATTGATCTGCATGTCGTCCTCGACAGCGCAGACGCGGCACTTGTTGGCCGCGATCTTGCCGGCGACCCAACCGGGGATGGTGCCCTCGTCCATGTCGTAGACCCAGGGGCTGCCGGCGGGCGTGTTCTCCTCAAAGCTGTTGAGGTAGCGCGAGTCGGTATGGAACAGGCACTGGTCAGCCGTAATAAACGCCGCGTGCGGGAACTCGAAGGTGTAATCGAAGACGCCCTTCACGCCCGTAAGCCAACGAAGATTGGCCTCGTCACGAACCACGACAGCGTCGTAGCCGCGCTCAGCCATCAGGGTACGGACACGCTCGATACGACCGGCAGGGCCGGCAGCAAACTCTGACATGCAGATTCCTTTCTTGTTGTCTCTATAAAGACGGGACGGGTCTCAACCGAACGACGGAATCGCTTGCGATCCGCGACCGATTGAAAACCCGTCCCTCAACATGATACGAAAGACGATGGATGTCAATAAATCTTAGAGAAGTTCTTTGCGAGAAGCCAAGTAGGCGTGAGCATGGCGCTCAAGAACCTCGTCCTCAACGCTCGTTAGACGAATGGCGCCGAGTGCCGCGGGCAGCGGCAACATACTGCGGTTCGAGCGGACAAACTGCTGCCTGCGGAACTCCTCGATATATGCGGCGGGCTCCAGATCGAAGGCAAGCTCCTCGATACCAAAGTCCTCCAGGCAGTCATCGACCTCAAAGACGTAATCGATATCGAAGTCGCAGGCATCATGTGCAAGGCGCGCCTCGAAGCGCATGCCCTCGGACAACAGCTGGTAGGCAGGGACCTGCGAAGCGGCATCGCCCAAGCAGGCGCGCAGGGTGCGTTCCCCCATCTTGCCAAAATCGAGCGCATGGCGAGCGCTCGGGTTCGTGGCCGTCAGCACGTCCTTGCGGGCAGTCTGAGACCATTGGACGGCATTGACGAGCGCGACCTCCTCACCAGCAAGAATCTCGGGGACAGTCTCAATAAACTGATTCCAGCGCGACTTGCTGCTCGAAAGCATGGTGCCAACAAGTACCGCATAGCCGAGCTTGAGATCCTCGGGGTCCGCTTCGCGAACAAGGTCGAGGTCACACACGACCAAGCCCGGTTCGGGACGGAACGCGATAGCGGGAAGCGCATTGGCCGACGAGGCGACGAGCGGCTTCATGGTCGTCGCGACCGTGAGCATGGCGTCGAAGGTCGTCGGCAACAGCGCGCACTCAGTTCGGCCGCACCACTGGTTGGCGCACCAGCTAACAACCGAGCAGGTTGCGGCATCGCCAACGGCGACAACCAGATCGTCGCAGGTAACGCCGTTGGCAGACAGGGCGCCAAAGATAGCATCGGCATCGGCCAGCGTAGCACCGGCAGGCGAAACCTCGAGGACGAGCGGCGACACGGCAAAGCCGGCATCGACCAGAGCGTGCTCAACGATCTCGCCAAAGCGGTCGGAAACAGCGCTGTTCCAGACAACCATCGCACGCTTGGGCTTGCCCACGGCCGAGGCAAACATACGCGACAGCTCACTAAAAGCGTTAAAGCCGACGCGAACATCGACACTGCGATTTTGGAAATTGATCAGTTGACGGCGAATCATAGCAGTCCACGCTCCAAAAGCATCTCGGCACAAAGGTAGGAAACGTCCTCGAAGGACTTGTTGCGAATATCAAGGGTAATATCTGCGGCCTGACGATACAGCGGACGGCGATGCTCAAACAGGCGCGCGGCATGCTCGGGCGAGCGGAAATCGGGGCGCGTGTCGGACCGACGAATCTGGCGAATCGAATCCTCGAAGTCGCCCTCGAGGTACACGCACGTACCCATATCGTGCATCAGCTCAATATTCACCGGTGTCTCGACAATACCGCCACCGCACGAAACCAACAGGCTGCGCTCGCTTTGGAGCGAACGGAGCGCCGAGGTCTCGAGCTCGCGAAAACGGTCCTCGCCCTCGGTCTCAAAAATCTCGGTTACCGACTTGCCGCAACGGCGCACGACCAGGCGATCGGTATCGATAAAACGCCGCTTGAACATGGTGCCGACGTTGCGCGCGAGCGTCGACTTGCCCGCGCCCAAAAAGCCGATAAAGAAGATATGGTCGCAGCCGTGTTTGATGTGCTGAGACATGGCGAAACCTATTCCTCGCAGGGAAGGTCGCGCAGGGCCCGGCGCTCAAAAATACGGAAGATCTGCGTATACCACAGGTCCTGCGTCGCCTGCGGCTTTACCAGGATGGTATCGACGCCGGCTAAATTGCCACTCCACACGTCAGTGTAGAGCTGATCACCGATCAGTACCGCCTCGTCGGCCGTGGCGCCGAGGCGCTGAAGACCCGCCTTGAGGGCAAACGGCGCCGGCTTCATGGCGTGGCTAATGGCCTCGAGTCCCAGCTCGCGTGCAGAGCTCATGACCTGGTCGCGATGCCAGTTGTTGGACACCATGCACAGCTTAAAGCCTTTGGCGCGGGCGGCGTCAAGCCAAGCGGAAACCGCGGCGGGAACCTGCTCGGTGTCGCGCGGCACCAGGGTGTTATCGCGATCGAGCAGAATGGCGCGTTTGCCGTCGGCCCACAGGGTATCAAGGTCGATGCGATCGACCGAGGCAACGTATCGTTTGGGGCTAAAAATCCTCATGCTAATTCCAAGACTGTTGATGCTCTTCGTAGGTTTGCGAGAAGTACTCCTCGTCCTGTGTAATGTAGAAATACAGGTCATCGGAGTCGGTCGGCTCAAGGGTGGCCTTGAGCGCCTCGAGCGACGGAGAGCAGATGGGCGTGGGCGGCAGGCCCTCGTGCTTATAGGTGTTATACGGGCTATCGCTCTGCAGGTCGTCGGCGGCAACCTCGCCGCCGGTGACATACATCATGGTCGCATCGCTGTTGAGATAACGCAGACCGTCGAGCTTGCCGGCAAGGCGGTTGTAAAAAACCGAGGCCACGTGCGCACGTTGATCGGCGTTGAGGCCCTCGCGCTCAACAATAGAGGCCAAGTTGACGATGTCGTAGTCGGACATCTCCACACCGTAGCGTTCCTTGATCTTCGCCTCGCAGCTCGCAAAGTCAAGCGACTTGTACTCGGTCTTAAACTGATCGAGCAAGGCGCGAATCACATCATCGGCCGTCGGCGAATCGCCCAGCGAATAGGTCTTGGGGAACAAGAAGCCCTCGAGCGAATCATTGGCCGCGCCCCTAAGGAAGCTATAGTCGTCCACGTAGTTGGAGGCCTTGGCCTGGTTGAGGAAGTCTTCCTTAGAGATGCTATTGTAGGCCTGGGCCACACGGTCGGCGACTTGATCGACCGTCAAGCCCTCGGGAATCGTCAGCGCATTGGAGCCAGCGTTGGGGCCTTCCATGAGTTGCTGAACCACCTTAGTCGCGTCCATGAGCGTGGTGAACGAATAAGTACCAGGCTTGAGCGACATATCGGCGTTGAGCTTTTTCACCGCCGCATAGTAATCCTTGGGATTTTCGACGATATGGTTCTCAGAGAGAATCGAGGCGATCGTATCGCCCGAAGCACCGTCAGGAATGGTCACCGTAACCTGCTGACCAGCCGTGACCTTCGAATCCTCACCGACAAAGAAGCCCTTGACGGCCGGCACGACAAAGAAAACGATCGCGACAAGCGCTAGCACGGCGGCGACGACGCCGATAATCATAGGCACCGGGGAGCTTTTCTTTTGGGCACCGCGACGAGCATGCGTGTTGTAGCTCGATCGCGTGGCCGGAGCAACGCCGTGCGAACCGCGAGCGTGATGCGAATGCGATTGGGGGGCCTGTGCTCGCTGGGTAGGTGCCTGCTGCTTAAAGCGGGTACCGCCTGCAGGCTGGGCCGTACGAGCAGTGGGCTGTCGAACCGTCCGCTGAGCAGGTTGAGCCAAACGAGAGGAGGACTGCACCGGGCGCGCGGCAGGCTGAGCTGCGCGCTGCGTCGGCTGTGCCGGACGCTGGCCAGGCTGGGCAGGGCGCGGCACAGGCTGACGTGTACGAATCGGCTGGCGCGGATCGGAAGCGCTAGGCATGCGAGACCTCCTCGTTTTTACGATCAAGCCATGTCTGCAAAAACAGGCTGGCGGCGATCATGTCAATCTTGCCTCTCATCTGTTTTTCGTTGAGGCCCTGCTCGCGCAGGATGCGTTTGGCCTCTTGCGAGGACAAGCGCTCGTCCTCAAACTCCAGCGGAAGTTCGAGCTTGTCGGCAATCTTTTGGGCCACGGCGGCAACGCGCTCGGCCTGGGGGCCGGGCTCACCGGCCATGGTCAAGGGACGTCCGCTTACCAGGATATCGGGCTCATAGTCCTCGACCAGGTAGCGAAACGTCTTGGCCATACCGGTGACCTCGGCAGCCGGAAGCACCTTGACAGGCATCGCCATCTTGCCATCACGGCTCGAGACGGCAATACCGATCCTGGTCTCCCCTATGTCCAGCGCGAGCGCGACCACAGCGACTTCTTAGGCGCCGAGCGCGGTCTTAGCGGCCGCGAGGGCATCGGCAATACCGGCGGCGTTCTTGCCACCGGCCTGGGCCATGTTGGGACGGCCGCCACCGCGACCATCGACCAGGCCCGCGATCTGCTTGATCACGTTGCCGGCGTGGAAACCGGCCTTCACGGCGTCATCGGAACCGGCGGCGAGCAGCGCAGGCGTGCCCTTCTCGGTCACGCTGGCGACGACGCAGGCGACAGGGCCGGCGACCTTCTGGTGCACGGTATCCCAGACGTTGCGCAGGTCAGCAGCCTCAAGGCCCTGGAGCTCAGCGACAACGAGCTTGTAACCGTTCAGCTCGACAGCGCCGTCGATGGCGCCGGAAATGGCATCGGAGGAGCCACCGCTCAGAGCCTTCTTGAGCTTATTGGACGTCTCGCGCAGGTCGGCCTGCAGGTTCTCCACGCGAGCGGGAACCTCGTCCGCGCGGCACTTGAGCGCAGCGGCAGCGGCGTCAACAAGTGCCAGGCGGTCGGCCATGTAATCGAGAGCGCCCTTAGAGGTCACGGCCTCGATACGACGGACGTTCGAGCCCGTAGAGGACTCGGAAATGATCTTGAACAGGCCGATCTCGGCGGTATTGGCGGCATGGGTGCCACCGCAGAGCTCGCGGGAGAACGGCTGGTCCTCGGCGCCCACGGAAACGACGCGGACGACGTCGCCGTACTTCTCGCCAAACAGGGCAACAGCACCGGCGGCCTTGGCCTCATCGATGCCCATGACGCGGGTAACGACCGGCTTGGAGGCGAAGATCTGCTGGTTGACCAGGTCCTCGACAGCCTTGAGCTGCTCGGAGGACAGGGCCTCGAAGTGCGTGAAGTCAAAGCGCAGGTGCTCAGGCGTCACCAGCGAGCCAGCCTGGGAGACATGCTCGCCCAGGACCTGCTTAAGCGCGGCGTCGAGCAGGTGCGTGGCGGTGTGGTTGCGGCGCAGGAAACCACGGCGCTCGGCGTCGAGCGCGGCGGTCACAGTAGCACCGACGGTCAGCGTGCCCTCGGCAACGTGCGCGACGTGAGCATACAGGCCATTGTGGTTCTTGGTGTCTGCAACAGTCAGCGCGACGCCCTCGGCGGAAAGCTCACCGGCATCGCCCTGCTGGCCACCCATCTCGGCGTAGAACGGGGTGCGGTCGAGCACGACCTCGACGTCCTCGCCCACGGCAGCGGACTCGACGGACTCGCCGTTGCGAACGATGGCGACAACCTTGGCACCCTCGATCACATCGTTGTCATAGCCGTCGAACTCGGTCGCGGCAACCTTGTCGGAAAGCTCGACCCACACGTCGTTGAAGCTGCCCCAAGCATCGCCCTTGACGTTGGCGCGAGCGCGGGCCTTCTGGTCCTCCATGCAAGCGGTGAAGCCGTCCATATCGACGTCGTGGCCAGCGACGCCGGCAATCTCGACGGTCAGGTCAATGGGGAAACCAAAGGTGTCATGCAGCTTAAAGGCGACGTCGCCCGGAAGGACAGCACCCTCGGCAAGCGCGGCCAGAGCCTCATCCAGGTAGACGCGGCCGTTGTCGAGCGTCGTGGAGAAACGCTCCTCCTCGGAAGCGACGATACCCTTAACGAGCGCGACGTTCTTGAGCAGCTCGGGATAGGCCTCGCCCATCTGGGCGTTGACCTCGTCAATGAACTTGGTCAGGAAGGCGCCCTCGATGCCCAGCAGGCGACCGTGGAACACGGCGCGGCGGAGCAGGCGGCGAAGGACGTACTCGCGACCCTCGTTACCGGGGAGAATGCCGTCCGAGATCATAAAGTCGACGGCACGAGAGTGATCTGCGATGATGCGCAGGGAGCGGCTGGCACCGGAGTAATCGTCGGCGTCATAGGTCTTGCCGCTGATCTTCTCACCGAGCTTGATGAGGTGCTGCATCAGATCGCCGTCGTAGTTAGCGGTCTTGTGCTGCATGATAGCGGCCATGCGCTCCAGACCCATGCCCGTATCGAGGTTGCGGTGCGGCAGCTCCGGCATGGAGCCGTCCTCCTGGCGGTCGTACTGGGTAAACACGAGGTTCCAGAACTCCAGGAAGCGGTCGCAGTCGCAGCCAGGCTTGCAGTCGGGGCTGCCGCAACCGACCTCCTCGCCCATGTCAAAGTAGATCTCGGAGCACGGACCGCAGGGGCCGGTGGGGCCAGCGGCCCAGAAGTTGTCGTCCTCGCCCAGGCGGGAGATGTGATCCTCGGCAACGCCCAGAGAGCGCCACACGTCGTGGGTCTCGTCGTCTTCGGTAAAGACGGTGAAGTACAGGCGGTCGAGCGGCAGCTTGAACTCCTTGGTGATGAGCTCAAAGGCCCAAGCGCAGGCCTGCTGCTTGGAGACGCCGCCAAAGGAGAAGTCGCCGAGCATCTCAAAGAAGGACAGGTGACGGCCGTCCTCACCGATGCAGTCGATGTCGTTGGTGCGGACACACTTCTGGCAGGAGATCGCGCCGATCTCTTTCATGGTCTTCTTGCCCTGGTAGTACTCCTTAAACTGGTTCATGCCGGCGTTGGCAAGCAGCAGCGAAGGATCGTCGGGGACGAGGGACGAAGAAGGATAGAGCTTAAGACCGCGCTCCTCAAAGAAGTTGAGGAACTTGGAGCGAATCTCGGCCGTAGTCATTGACGGGTAGTCAGCACTCATAGAGGGAATCTCCTCGGTTTCACATCGAAACAGTTCAAACGTAACGATATTACCATCCCACCGCGCCTGTGCAAAAAAGAGGGCCGCCAAACAGCGACCCTCCAGCGAAAGTGCACGTTATTTAGGTCTGTCAAATACTTTGAAAAAAAATGATTTCGGTAAAATTTCATATAAGAATCGTCCGGAAGGAGCGATCGATGAATAGCAAACGGTTTGTCGTGAATGCACTAACCTCGGTAGCCCTTTTAGCAATCTTCGCTTACTCGAGCTGGTATGTGAACCAGCCGAGATTTGGCTACGCATTGTACGCAGTAACATCTGGCGATAAAGCGTATTACACCCTAAGCGCAATTGACGCCATCTTTTTCTATGTTGCCGGCCCCTTATCAATCGCTCTGCTCGCGTTTCTTGTCATTTACAACTTCAAGAAACGTTAATAGGACCTATTTAGAATCCGAGTCGTCCATGGAGCCGTCGATGCCGGTTTTGGTATCGTCGTCCGTGTTGGAGTCATCGTCCTTGGCAAAGGGGTTCTTGAAGAAGCCCGTGGCATCGGGCTGCAGGCCAGATAGCTTAATCCAGGGATTATCAAGCTCGGGCTTGGGCATGGCCTTGGCCTCGGGCGCAGTCTCGTTGCCGATGAGCTCGGACTCGTAAATGAAGGTGTCATCGCCGAGCGCATCGTAGGCGGCGACCGGGTTGCCATCGGCATCGCGGTACGGCGTGCCCTTAAACACGGCGCCGTCATAAGCCACAAGCTGGCGGCCGGTCTCATTCTCGAAGTAGTACACGAAGATACCCTTGAGGGCCGCACACAGCGGGATGGCAATAATCATGCCGATGGGGCCCATAAGTGCCGAGCCAATAACGAGCGCCGTGAGGCTCATGATGGGATGCACCTGAACCGAGCTCTGCATGACCTTGGGCGAAATCACGTTATCGGTAACGTTTTGCGCGACCATCGTCACGACGAGCGTCCACAACGCCAACATGGGGCTGAACATGAAACCGAGCACCGTGGCGATTGCTGCGCTCACCCAGGGACCGACGACCGGAACCAAATGCATGATGCCGGTAAAGATAGCCATGAGCGCCGCATACGGATGGCCGATGATAATAAAACCGATAAAAGCGAGGAAACCACCGCAGATGGACGTCACGACCATACCGCGCATGTAGCCGCCGACAGAGCGAGAAAGGATGGCGACCATAAAGCGGTACGAGGTCTCCTTCTCCTGACCGATGATGGTGCAAATCTCGTGGTGCATGCGAGGGTAGTCGCAGGCCATCCAGTACGCAAGCACCAGACCAAGGAAGAGCACGAACAACTGCGAGGCCGTATTGGTGATGAGCGGGAACACACCGCGGCCAAGCTCGGCAGCGATCTGAGACACGTACTTCGATGCCACGGTAACAAGCGACGAAAGATTATCGTCCAGATACTCCTTGAGCGGCGTGTTGTTAAGCGTCTTGGCATGCGAGATCATCTCGTTGAGGTCGCCACCCGCAACACGAAGCTGCTCAGGCAGGCGGCTCAGGACTTCCATGATCTGACCAAAGAGAATCGGCGACAAGATACAAACGACACCGACGAGCACGGCAACAACAACAATTAGCGCGATAAGCGAACCGATGCCGCGATTCACGCCATGGTGCTCGAGCCAGTTGGTGATCGGGGACATCACAAAAGCAATGATGGAGCCGACGGCAAGAAACTCAATAACCGGTGCCAGGATGCCCATAAGGTTAAAGATGACAGCGGCGATGACAATGCAGCCGACAACAGCCCAAATGCGAAGCGTCAGAATGCGGGTGTCGCGCAGCACGCGATCGATTTGTTGGGGGTGCTCACTCATGAACGAATCATCACTCCGTCGGGGTCGATCTTATCTTGAATCTTCTTAAGGGTACGGCGCAGCAGGCGCGAGACCTGCACCTGCGAGATGCCAAGCTTCTTGGCAATCTCGATCTGGGTCATGCCCTTAACGAAGCGCAGCTCGATAACCTCGCGCTCGCGCGGCGAGAAATCGCGGATGGCTTCCTCGATTACCAGGCGGTCATCGGTAAAGTCGAGCTCGTTGTCGTCGTCGACATAGCGATCGAGAATCGAAGGCGCATCATCGGAATCGGACGCACCGGGGGCCTCGATGGGCACCGAGGTGTAGGCCGAGGACGACTCTGTGGCTTCGAGCACCTCGTCGACGGTCACGTCCAGGTATTCGGCGATTTCCTCAACCTTGGGCGAACGCTGCAGCTCGTTGGTGAGCTTATCGGTAGCCTGGTTGACCTTGGCCGAGAGCTCCTGCAAACGACGGGGCACGCGCACGCTCCAGCCCTTGTCGCGGAAGTGGCGCTTAATCTCGCCCAAGATGGTGGGCGTGGCAAACGTCGTGAACTCGAGTCCGCGCTCAGGATCAAAGCGATCGATAGCCTTGAGCAAGCCCAAGTACCCGACCTGCAAAAGGTCATCGAGCGGCTCGCCGCGGTTCTTAAATTTGTTGGCAAGAAACCTTACCAGGTTCATATGGGACATGACGAGCTGCTCGCGAGCATCCGGATCGCCGGTCTCCTTATAACGACGAAACAGCTCGCGGGTTTTCTCCTTGTCCCAAGCGGTCTTGCCGCTCCGGGAACGTTCGGTCATATTAGATATCCGCCTTGAGGTCGAGGGAAAGCGTTAGGGGCGCCGCAGTCTTTTCGTAGGAATCGCACACGCTTGCAAGAATGAGCTCGGCATACACAGCAGCCTGGTCATCCTCGTCGACGGTGGCCTGTTCCCCAAAGGTAAAGGTCATGCCGACGTGAGATTCGTCCACATCGAAATTGATCGTGATGTCGTCGCAGTCGACCGCGGTGCACCCAAAGATGAAGGCTTCCTCAGCAGCCATGCGGATATCCTCGATGCGATCGACGGACATAGAGCACAGGGCGCCGACGTTGGCGGCCGTCATGCGCACCAAGCGCGCGAGACGAGGATCACCGGCAACGCTCAGCGTGATGGGGCAGGTTGCTTCACTACTCATCGCAGGACTCCTCGGAGGTCTCGGCAGGCGTATAGGTGTAATACTGAGCAGGCTTGGCTGCGGGCTTCTGAACATCATCGTCGTCAGCAGCGGCCTCGTCCCCGGTTTCGCCAATTAGGACGCGCTCAGTCGGCTGCTCGGCTTCGGCGGCAGCGGAAAGTTTGCGCTCGGCGTCGGCTGCGGGGGCTTTCACCTTATTAAAGAGCTTCTGAACGGCACCAGCCGCAGAATCAGTCACGCTCGATACGGCATTACTGGCCTCGGCCATGCTGCCCGTAACCTCGGAAATGTCGCGAACGACCGCCTCAACCTCAACGAGGTTAGACGTCAGGGCGTCAACGGCAGTCTTGCTCGACTTGAGGAGCGGCTCCATCTGGGCAAGTGCCGGCGTAAGCTCGTCAACGGCGCCATCGAGCTTTGCCACAACGGGCTGTGCCTCGGCGAGCGTATTATTGAGGTCGCTCACCGTCTTGTCGAGCGAGTCGACGACGGTGCGGGTCTTGCGCAGCGTGAGCGCGAGCTCGACAACAGCCCACACGCCGGCAACGGCGAGCACCAGCAGGGCGATTTGAATGGGACTCATACAAGCCTCCCGAAGGAATCGAAATACAGACGTTTTTCATGGTACCCCAAAGAAGGGCAAAGATACCCAAAGGGAATGTGCGAGGCGCCAATGGCCTACTTGGGAGCGTTGCCGCTACGGTCGCGCTCGCTTTGCTCCACACGCCACTCTTCCCAACCGCGGCCGGCAGGCTGCCAGAACGCGCCGCGCTCCAACCCCTCGGGCAAATAGCGCTGATCGACCCAGCCTTCGGGATAATCGTGCGGGTACTTGTATACACCATACTCGTCGCTGCCGGGACGGTGACGATCGCGCAGGTAACTCGGCACCTCGCGAAGACCACTGCTGTGGATATCGGCCAGCGCCGCATCGATCGAGGCCTCGCACGCGTTGGACTTAGGCGCCAGGCACACATAGAGCGCAGCCTGAGCCAGGTTGATGCGACACTCGGGATAGCCAATGACCTCGGCAGATTTAAATGCGGCATGTGCCACCAAAAGCGCCTGCGGGTCGGCGTTGCCAACATCCTCGGAAGCCTGAATAATAATGCGGCGAGCGATAAACTTGGGATCCTCCCCTGCATCGATCATGCGCGCGAGCCAATAGATCGTGGCATCGGGGTCGCTGCCGCGCATAGATTTAATAAACGCACTGATAATGTCGTAGTGCATGTCACCGTTTTTGTCATACGAAAAACCACGACGCGGATTGGCGATCTTCACGTCATCCACGGTAATGGGATAGCGTTCCCCCGCCGCCGGCGCTGGCGTTCCCTCGGTATCGGGACGCGTAACGGCAATCTCACTCGCAAGCTCGAGCGTCGTGAGCGCCGAGCGCGCATCACCCGCGGCCAGCGTGCAAATGGTCTTGACTGTATCCTCATCGGCCGAGAACTTACCGTTTAAACCCTGCGGCGCCTCGAGCGCACGCTCAATGAGCATGGCGATATCCTCGTCCTTCAGGTGCCCAAGCTCTACCACACGCCCACGCGAGAGCAATGCCGAGTTGACCTCAAAGTACGGGTTTTCCGTCGTGGCGCCAATCATAATGACGGTGCGGTTCTCGACCGCATGCAGCAGGGCATCTTGCTGCGACTTCGAAAAGCGATGGATCTCATCGATAAACAGAATGGTGCGGCGGTCGTAGGTGTTCAGACGGGTCTTAGCCTCATCGATTACGCGGCGCAGGTCCTTCACAGTGCCCGTCACGGCGCTGACCTCGACAAACTCGCTCTTGGTATGGTTGGCGATAATGTAGGCCAGCGTCGTCTTGCCCGTGCCAGCCGGGCCGTACAGAATCACGCTCGACAGCACGTCATGCTCAATCGCGGCGCGCAGCCACGAGCCCTTACCGACGGCCTTTTGCTGGCCCACATACTCGTCGAGCGAATTGGGGCGCATACGCACCGCAAGCGGCGCATTTTTAAAGGAGCGCTCGCGCGTCGAAGCAGAAAAAAGGTCGTCCATAGCCATCCCGTGCATTAATCAAAATCGTTGTTGACCAATAGTATACCGAAAGGATACGAACTACCGTTCGTTAATATAGGTGCGGTGCGGAAACTTTAGACCTGGGAACAATTTGCTCGTCAGCTCGCAGAAATAACCATCCGTCATGCTTGCGATGTAATCGACGACGGCCTGATCCTTGTCGTCCTGCCAGGCATAGGTGCGATCGTAGTAGGAAAGCTGCTGCTCAATGCGCGAAACATGATGCTTAAAGATGTAAGAGAACTCGTCGCCTTTATTTAGATCCTGCAGGCAACGGTCGTAGAGCTTTTCGAAAGCCTCACGCAACTCTGCCTCAGAATCGCCTTCGATACCGCCCTTGCTATAGATCTTCTCGTAGTTCTCGCGCTTCGCCCGGCGGATCTCCTCAAACAGGTCCTCGCTCATCTCGATACGCGGTTTGCCATAGCTATGCTCAACGATATCGATGGAAGCGTGCGTGAGAATCCAGCTGTTATAGGCGCCGCCCCGACCATCGTCAAAAGCGTCGGGCGACAGCAGGCCCGCCGCAATGGCGTCCTGACGATCACGACCGACGTAGGCGAGGATATCCGAGATACGCACCACACAGCCCTCGAGGGTCATGGGGCGCAGGTGCTCGATCGCGCCATAGCCCGTGGCGATGCAGTCCTCGACGGTACGGTCGAACTGGTCAAACGACGCCATGTCCGAGAGTTCAAAGACACGCTGCTCGTACTCGCCGTTATGGCACAGCACGCCGTCGAGCGTCTGGAGCGACACGTTGCGGCCGTACAGCGCGTCGAGCACGCGGACGGACTGCACGTTATGGAAAAAATAACGACCCGTACGCTCGTGATAGATTTCGTTGAGGAAACGCTCGCCGGCATGGCCAAAGGGCGTGTGGCCCAAATCGTGGCCCAGGCCAATCGCCTCGATCAAATCGCTGTTGAGGCCCAGGGCACGGCCGATATCGCGGGCAATGCGCGAGACGAGCTGCACATGAAGGCCGCGCCGCGACAGGTCGTCGTTGCTGCGAAAGCTAAAGACCTGCGTTTTGCCTGCATAACGCGTGTACGCAGGAAGATGAAGAATCTTTTCGGTATCGCGCATAAACGCCGGACGCATAAGCGTGCCTTTGTCGGCAGCGCGATCTATACGACGAATGACCTGGTCGTCGCAGCATCGATAAGGATTAACGACACCCGAGGCGCGGTCGGCGGCGATACGCTCGACCAGCTCGGACGACAACGCCGCGGGAATGCGGTCCATGCGCGCCTTAATGACGGCCGTTTCTTGATTAGTTGCCATGGCATGCTCCTTAAAAAGGATGCGCAATCGGTTACAATGTCCAGCCCACGACCTCGATTATGGCAAATATCGGCACCAAAAACGGGAGCAATGGCAGGGAGCGCGATTTTGTGACGAGGCAGGAGAGGGCCAGGACCAGGAGCGCAACGGCAAATGCCACGATGCCGCCCAGAGGGTCGAGCGTGCAAAGCGCGAAAAGCGCCTTGGCATCCCCCATGCCGATGCCGGGGGCCTGGCGGAAACGCCGCCAAAGCGACTCGGTCAGCACAAGGGAAAGGTACACGATAACGGCAGGACCGGCGTGGTCAAGCGCCGTGTTCAAGCCCCTGTCCAGCCAAACGCCTGCAAACGCCGCCACGGCGCATGCGGCGGCAAGCGCGTTGGGAAACCGCCGTTCACGGACATCAATCGCCGCACCGGCAAAGGCGCAGATCCAAAAGGGAATATAGACCATTGAACACCTCCCGTGGCAGTCACTCAAAAGCAAAAACCACCACAAAGGTGCCTGTCCCCTTCGTGGTGGTTTTGGTGGTGGTTATTTAGCGCCCTGCATGACCTCGTCGAGGGTAACGCTGACGGCATGCTGCGTCGGGACCCAGTCGACCTTCAGGAACAACGCAGCCACCGTGATGGGGATATAGCTGAACATAAAGATCGGGAAGGTAAACAGGTTGGTCACCAGGCGCCACTTTTGCGCACAATGAATGTGCTTGTACTCGAAGATGGTCGTAAGTAGCGCCAGGATAAAGAAGGTCTGATACATCATCGCGAAGGTCATAATGAGCGAGGCGGCACACGCCTGCATCTCAACCTCGGTAGCCAAAAAGCCATGCGAAAGACCACCGACGATCAGGAACGTGGCGTTGGCGAGCATCGAAATCAGCGATAACAGCATACCAGGGGCAATCGTCATAAACATGTCGTAGGCGGCAAAACGATGATAGCGGAAGGTCGACTTGACCAGATGCTTACCGTAGGTAAAGAACACCTGGTAGAAGCCCTTGGTCCAGCGCATACGCTGCTTCCAGGACGCCTTGAACGTCACGGGTTGCTCGTCAAAGAACTCTGCCGGCGCATAACCGATGCGGATGCCGTGAATGGCGCAGAACGTGGTGAACTGAATGTCCTCGGTCAGCGTGTGGAACTGCCAGCCGTGCATGCCCTCAATAACACTGGCGGAGATGAGGTAGCCCGAACCCGAGACGGCGCAGGACGTCTTGCAGATGTTGCGCGCGTTGTTGAGAAAGCGTGCCTCGCGCAGATACCAGGTGGCATTAGCTGCCGAGATCCACGAGCTGCCGAAGTTCTTGGAGTTGCGGTAGCTTGTGACCACATGGAAGCCCTGGTCAAAGGCGTCATTCATCTTGGATACGTAATCGCGGGAGATAACGTTATCGGCGTCAAAAATAAAGTAGCCCTCAAAGGTATCGGGATACTCGTTAAGAATGCGGTCAAAACCAAAGTCCATGACCCAGCTCTTACCCTTACGGGCCAGGTCGTTACGCTCATAGACGATGGCGCCAGCCTCGCGAGCGAGCTGCGCCGTGTTATCGGTGCAGGCATCGGCAACCACGAAGACCTCGATAAGCTCGGACGGATAGTCCTGGTCTTTGATGGAGCGCACGAGATTGGCAATTACCGCCTCCTCGTTATGCGCCGCAATAAAGAAGGCATAGCGATGGAGCTTTTTGGCCTTGGGAGGTGCGACCTCACCGCGCAGGGCGCCAATGACAAAGAAGACCACCTGGTACAGAAAGCAGACCGTGAGCAGCGTAACCACAATCTGGTTAAAGATCACGATGGGCGTGTTGGTTTGTAAAAAGGCGAGCATGCAGGCTCCCAGGAACGCGTTACGTAAACAACCCTATATCTTACCGCAGGCTAACCGAGTTCAAGAAACCACCTAATACTGGTTAGGGTTCGAGCAGACCGAGCTGCGGAACGATTTCGTCGCCGGCGGCAGTGCGGCCGAGCGAGCGCGGGGCTAGGTCATCCAGAACGGCGGCGAGATCCCACGGCAGCTCATCGCGGCAGTCAATGCGCTCCCCCGTCACGGGATGATCGAACGCCACACGCCAGGAATGGAGGAACTGCCTGGTCAGGCCCTGATCGGCGCGCGCATCGCACTTGCCGTAAAGCGGATCGCCCACGCAAGCGTGGTTGATATGGCGCATGTGCACACGAATCTGATGCGTGCGGCCGGTAAAAAGGTGGCACTCGACGAGCGTGTAGCCGTCGTCGAAACGCGTGGAATCAAAGCGCTCGAGCACCTTGAAGGTCGTGATGGCCTGGCGCGCAAAGGGGTCATCAGAAACCGCCATCTTCACGCGGTCGCGCGTTGAGCGGGCAATACCGGTGTTGATAGTGCCCTCGTCCATGGCGATGTGTCCGTGAACGAGCGTAATGTAGCGGCGGTCGAGCGTACGCGTACGGATGAGATTTTGAAGCGCGCGCTGGGTGTCGTCGTCTTTTGCCGCGAGCATAAGGCCCGAGGTATCGCGATCCAGGCGATGCACGATGCCGGGGCGGTCCTCACCCTGCACGGTGCCCAGATGGTCGATACCGCAGTGATAGACCAGGGCATTCGCGAGCGTACCGCTCTCATGACCATGCGCAGGATGGCACACCAGGCCGCGCTGCTTGGAAAGCACGATGAGGTAATCGTCCTCGTAGCGGATATCGAGGGGAATGGCCTCGGGAATCACGTCAGTCGGATCGTGCGGCTCGGGCAGGTCAACCGAGATGCGGTCACCGGCGCGTACGGCATACTTTTTTGACAAACAGGTCTCGCCGTTCACGATTACGGCGCCGCCCTCGATCAGATGCGCGCAGGCAGAGCGCGTAGGGCAGCCGTCATTGGCGCCCAGATAGGCGTCAAGGCGCTGACCAGCGGCATCGTCGGCAACAAGGATATGGATGTCGGCCATTAGCGCTCATTCCTTTCGCGAATCTTGCGGGCACGCTCCCCACGCTGCTTGGCTTTGCGCTTGGCGCGGGCCTCGTCACGAGCGTTAAGCTCGGCGGTCGCATCGACCTCACGGGCCGCGGGGCTCAAGAACATGTAGCCAAAGAGGGCAAGCACGACGCCTACGGTGATGCCGATATCGGCCACATTGAAGACGGGGAAGTCGATGAAGGTGGTGGCAATAAAATCAGTCACGAAGCCAAAGGCCAAACGATCGATAGCGTTGCCGATAGCACCGCCCGCAACCATCGCCATGCCCACAACCTCAAGATGGGCGAGCTGGGGTGCACGAACGAGGTACACGGCAATAGCGATAATGACCGCCAACGCCAGCACGGCAAACGCGATGCCATGCCCCTCGCCCATGCTAAAGGCAGCACCGATATTGCGGACAAACATAAAGTCGATAACACCGGGGATGACGGTCACATGCAAGGCGTCGCCCACGGCACGAACCGCAAGCTTGGTCAGCTGGTCAACAAGCAGCACAACCAGCGCCACCCCACCAGCAACACCCAACCGCCAACGCATAGGCGGCGTCATATCCGCACCACGACCCAAAGAAATCCCCTACCCTCAGATAATCAAATTCCGTTAAACGCAAATAACCATCTTATATTGCCACACGCAGAGCGCACGACACATTCGCTAACGTCAGATAAATAACCAGCATAAAAGAAAGCGGCATTCCGGATAACGGAATGTCGCTTTTCTTCAGCGGAGCAAATGGGCCGAAGGCGCCTAAATTCTCCCTATAACTAAAATGCCGAGTTACCGTGCCTTAAAGGGCATTCGCGCAGCGCTTGCAAATGTGAGCGTGGCCGTTGTACTCGCCGACGGTGGTGCGGTAGTTCCAGCAACGGTCGCAGCACTCGCCCTCGGCAGCCTCGATGGCAACGGAGAGCTCCTCGCCCTGGGTCAGTTCAACAGCGGAGACGATGTAGAACTCGGCCAGGTCGACGGCCTTGTCGCCGGTCAGCAGCGCATACATCTCGGCGGGAACGACCGCCTTGACGCGGACCTGTTGGCTCTTAGTGAAGGTGCCGGCGGAGCGGGCATCCTCAAGGGCCTTGGTCACGGCGCTACGGAGCTCGAGTGAAGCCTCGAGCACGCCCTCAAACTCATTGGCCTCGTCGACCGTAATGGGCGACTTATACCAATCGAGCAGCGCGGCGTACTTCTGATGATCGACGCAGCCGGCGGGCGCATAGGCCATGGCCTCGTCGACCGTGTAGGACAGAATCGGCTGCAGGTCGCGCATGAGCATCGAGAAAAGCTCAGCCAGCACGGTCTGGGCGCTGCGGCGCTCGAGCGAGCCGGGCTTTTCGCAGTACAGACGGTCCTTCAGGGCGTCGAGGTACACGTTGGAGAGCTCGGTAACCACGAAGTCGTAGAGTGCACGGTAAGCGCGCGGGAACTCGTAGCTGGCATAAGCATCGTCAACCTCGGCCTGGACCTGAGTCAGGCGGGCAACCATGAGCTTGTCGAGCGGCAGCAGGTCGGCAAAGGCGACGCCGTCGGTCTCGGGCTCAAACTGACCCTCGAGCTCGGAGAGCAGGAAGCGCAGCGTGTTGCGGAAACGACGGTAGGCATCGGACGTACGGGCAAGGATCTCGTGGTCGATGGACACGTCGGAGCTGGTATCGACGGAGGCAACCCACAGGCGGATGATGTCGGCGCCCATCTCGTCGCAGACCTTGTTGGGGTCGATGACGTTGCCGAGCGACTTGGACATCTTACGGCCCTGGCCGTCGAGGGTGAAGCCCTGCGAGACGACCGCCTTGTACGGAGCGTGGCCGTTGGCGCCCACCGAGGTGAGCAGCGAGCTCTGGAACCAACCGCGGTGCTGGTCGGAGCCCTCGAGGTACACATCCGCCGGATACTCCAGCTCGGGACGGTACTCGCAGACGGCCTTCCAGGAGACGCCGGAATCCCACCACACGTCGAGGATGTCCTTATCGGCCTTGAGGTGATGGCCACCGCACTTGGGGCAGACGCAGGCCTCGCCCAGGTAGCTCTCGGGAGCGTCAGTGAACCAAGCGTCGGAGCCCTTCTCGTGGAAGAGCTTGATGACGGCGTCGAGCGTGGCGTCGTTCATAACCTTCTCGCCGCAGTCGGCGCAGGTGTAGCTCGGGATAGGCACGCCCCAGTTGCGCTGACGGCTGATGCACCAGTCGGGACGCTGCTCGACCATGGCGCCGATGCGGTTTGCCGCGTGGGCCGGATACCACTTGACGTTCTCGCGGACCTCTTTGCCAGCCTGCTCGCGCAAGCCAGTCTTGTCCATCGAGACGAACCACTGGTCAGTAGCACGGAAGAGCACCGGGTGCTTGCAGCGCCAGCAGTGCGGATAGCTGTGCGTAATCTTCTTCTCGAGGACCAGGGTGCCGCGCTCGCGCAGGAACTCGATGATATGCGGGTTGGCCTCATCGGTGTCCATACCGCTGAAGGGGCCACCGGTACCAAACTCCTCGCCGGTGTAGAACTTGCCGTCGTCATCGACCGGCATGCAGATGTCGGTGATGCCCTCCTTGAGGCAGGCGAAGTAGTCGTCGACGCCGTGGCCGGGCGAGTTGTGGACGATACCGGTACCGTCATCGACACCGACGTAATCGGCCAGCAGCGCCACGCCCTCAACGCCGTCAAAGATCGGCTGCTTGTAGTGGATGTGGTGGAAGGTCTCGGCGGGAACCACGTAGGGCTTGCCGTCGACCATGACCGGGGTGTACTCCCAGCCAAACTCCTCGCAGCACTTGGGAGCAAGGTCCTCGAGCATGACCTCGGCGCGGCCGTCGTGCTCAACGGCGACATAGGCGGCGCCGGGCTTGAGGGAAACGGCCTGGTCGGAGGGGATGGTCCACGGGGTAGTCGTCCAGATGATGAAGTCGACCGGGCCGTCGAAGTTCTCGAGGCCGGCGGGCTTGGAGGTCATCTCAAAGCGAACGAAGATGGAAGGGCTCGTCTCGTCGGAGTACTCGATCTCGGCCTCGGCGAGTGCGGTGTGACAGTGCTTGCACCAGTGAACCGGCTTGTGGCCGCGATAGATCATGCCCTTATCGAACATGGCCTTGAAGACCTCGATGTCGGCGGCGTCATGCTGGTGATAGAGCGTCAGATAGGGGTTGTCCCAGTCGCCGAGCACGCCCAGGCGACGGAAGCCGGCCTTCTGCAGCTCGATGTTCTCGACAGCGAACTTGTTGCAGAGCTCGCGGATCTTAGCCGTGGAGGTCTGGTTGAACTTCTCGGTGCCGAGCTTCTCCTCGACCTTGTGCTCAATCGGCTGACCGTGGCAGTCCCAACCGGGGACATAGGGAACCTCATAGCCCTGCATCATCCAGTAACGGTTGATCATGTCCTTGGAGATCTTGTTCATGGCGTGGCCGATGTGGATCGGGCCGTTGGCGTACGGAGGGCCGTCGTGCAGCACGAACTTCTTGTGACCCTCGTTCTTCTTCAGAACCTGCTCGTAGACCTTGTTGTCCTGCCAGTCCTTGAGTCGCTTGGGCTCGGACTTGGAAAGACCGGCACGCATGGGAAAACCGGTTTTGGGCAGATTCATCGTCTGCTTGTACTCGTTTGCCACGGTACCCCTTTCATGTCGTGGGCGCGCACGCCCTCTGGGCACCAAAAAAAGCGCCCGTCCCTACAAGCTGGGACGAAGCGCCACAAACGGGCTGCACGCCCGCAAAAGCTCTTCGCTTAACCACCCAGCTTAGATGCCCTCGCCCGCGTATTCGCGCGCTCGCATCCGTTACTCGGCTGGTCTGTATCGACGACCATCTCGGCGATGTCTACTAAGACGAACCTGCGCGGCACGTCCGTTGGGACCGCAGCTCCGGGGTGATTTTCATCGGTCGCATGCACGGGTTCTCAGCGCTCCCCGCTCTCTGTAGCATGCGGACGGCCGACTACTCGTCCCCATCAACGCTTATGCGCTGTATGGTAGCACGGTCAACGCCGGCGAAAAACCCTCAACATCGGTTTCATACTTTAGAAATTTCTCACGGTCGCAAGCACTCACTTGAAGCAAAATACCTGAAAGCACTTTATCGAAGGAAAGAAGGTACCTATGCGCACAATTGGAATGAGCGACTATACCGTCGGCGAAGACTGCTTTGACGAGCTACCCGGCGCGCTGGCCGAGTACGGAGCGACCAAGGTCGCGATCATCGGTGGCAAGCGGGCACTGGCCGCAGCACTTCCAGGTATCGAAGCTGCGCTGGCAGGTACCGACGTCGAGATTCTGGAGACGCGCGTCTATGGCACCAACAGTACGCGTGCCAATATCGCCAAGGTCGTGAACTCCCCTGCCTGCCAGGAAGCTGACGTGCTTATCGCATGCGGCGGCGGCAAGGCGCTCGACACCGTGAAGACCGCAGCTATCGAGCTCAAGAAGATTGTCTTTACGGTACCGACGATCTGCTCCAACTGCTCGGCCGCGACCGCCATTGCCGTTGTCTACAACGACGACGGCTCGCTCGAGGGCTATTCGTACCCCAACCGCCCCGCGCACATCTTCATCAACCCCAAGATCATCGCCGAGGCTCCGGCGGAGTACTTCTGGGCGGGCGTGGGCGATGCCCTGTCCAAGCAGCCCGAGGTCGAGTACGCCACGAGCGCCGGCAACCTGGAGCACACGGCAGGCCTTGGCCTAGCACTCGCCCACACCTGCTCCGAGCCGCTGTTTACCTTTGGCGTCCAGGGTCTTGAGGACGTGCGCCAGGACCAGTCGACCGAAGCCGTCAAGCAGATCGCGCTCGACATCGTGGTCAACACGGGCTACGTCTCCAACCTGACCAACCAAAACGATTACTACTACAACTCGAGCGTGGCGCACGCGTTCTACAACGCCACCTGCAGCATTCCGCGCGAGGGCTCCTACCTGCACGGCGAGGTCGTAAGCCTGGGTGTGCTGGTACTGTTCGCCTATACGGGCGATACCGAGAACCTTGAGCGCTACGCCGCCTTTAACAATCAGATGGGCCTGCCCGTGACGCTTGAGCAGGTCGGGCTTTCCGAGGCCGATATCCCTGCCCTGTGCGAGTACGCGCACGCCACCAACGAATGGAAGCAAGGAAACCCGGAGCCCTTCACCGACGAGAAATTCGCCGCCGCCATCAAGGCCGCCAACGCCTACGGTCAAACCCTCTAGCTCTAACCCAAAACCACCACAAAGGGGACAGGCACCTTTCTGGTGGTTTTTTATTGCTCCAGCATTCAGTTCGTACTCGAACCCGATTCTTTACGAGAAAGGGTTCGGGTGCGTTTTTTTGTTTATCGGAAATTCTGCGGAAGGAATACTCGGAACGGTAAACAGGAACGAACAGAGGCAGGGCATCATCGTGGTGATGGTATCCTGCCTTTTGTTTTGCGGGATCAAGGTCGCTTTATGCGAACTTGATCGCCACTTATATAGCGCATTGATGGCAATTGCTTCGTACGTGCATACCGGGAGCCTGTACACCTCTGGCAAGGCGTAACACACTAGACTTTGTTCCAAAGTCCGTGTGCTAAGGGGGCAGGCACCTTAGAATTCCTGTGGAGTGTGTACGCACGTACGCAGGAAAACGGCAAAATTTCGCTATATCAGGGCGTTCTTTCATTGGAGAGTATGGTATACACGGCTTAGTTCAACAAATAAGAATTTATACATAAAGGAGAATATTGATGAAACTGTTTTTATGTTCTCACTTTTCAAGTGTAGGAAGTCTGATAAAGGAAGAAATTGAAAATAAAAAAGTCGCATTTATTCCAACAGCTTCGCTGCGTGAAGGCTACACCGGTTATGTCGGCTCGGCTCGAAAATTATTCAAAAAGTTGGGAGCAATCGTAACTGAAATTGATATTTCAACGGAGGCTTATTCAACGATACAGTCTCTTTTTGAAGATGCGGATGTGATCTATTTTACCGGCGGAAATTCTTTTTTCCTTATAGACCAGCTCCGTAAAACGGGAACGGATGAGCTGTTGAAGAAAGAATTGGCAAAAGGAAAACTGATGATTGGTGAATCGGCAGGTGCGATTGTATGCGCTCCAAGCATCCAATATATCGAGCAAATGGATGAAAAGCCGGAGGACTACTCACAAGAAGATGATGCAGGGCTTAATTTGATTGATTTCTATGTTCTTCCGCATTTTCTTACAGCACCATTTAAGAAAGTTACCGAGAAAATAATAACTGAGTTTTCGGATTTGAATCTATGCCCAATTAACAATCGTCAGGGAATTGTAATTGATGGTGAAGGTTCAAAGGTTATTTGCAAAGAGTAATTTAAAATTCCAGTTTGCTGCACTCGTTCCTAGCAGGGTTTGGGGCAGGCACGCCCCAACAAGAAGCCGTCCCAAAGGGGCAAGAATGGGGACTGCGGACGATTTCTTGGACCGTTACGCGGCCCTTCCCAGCGCGGAGCGGAACTCGGCCGGCGTGCGGCCACCGAGCGCATCGCTGCGCCTCTCCGTATTGTATCGGCCGATCCAGCCCCCGAGTTCCTCGATGAAGCGGGCGGGGGTCCAGTCCGACCAGTCCCTGCCGTGCCAGAACTCCTTCTTGAGCAGGTCGAAGAAGCCCTCCATCGCCGCGTTGTCCGGGCTGCAGCCCTTGGCGGACTGGATTGGCTACGCTGATGTGGACAGTTCCGGGAGAGACGCAAGAGACGGGAAGGCCGTGTGCGCGTTCCTGCGCGAGGGCCGTGGGGAGGGGCTGCCTGGGTACGGCGCCTGTCAACTCGGTCTACGTCTTTGATGACCGGGTCGTACTCAATATCAACTTCACGGATGATGCCAAAACGGTCACCCGTGAGGAAGTGTTGGGTTCGAGTGCTGTGGACAATGTTCCAGTATGCTGGGATCGAACTCGCTAGCCGGAATCACACGGTACCCGTGACGCAGCAGCAGATCGACAAAAACACCATTGCCCACAGTGAGCGTGCCGCTAAAGGTGCCATCGTAGACGCGACCCGCACCGCACGAGGGGCTACGGTCCTGTAAGACGCACGCAGCGATCTCGGACGGGCCGCCCGCCTGCTCGCACATATCGAGCGCGCGCTGAGCACCCTGGCGAAACTCGCGATCGACCGAGATGCCCTCGCAGGTACAAACCTCGCCATTCACAATCTCGGACGGCTTGCGCGGTGTGGGCAAGCCGCCAAAAACCTCGGGGCACACCAACAGGACCTCGGTCCCTGTGCGTTCGCAGGCCTCGACCAACGCGCGATGGTAATTGTCGAGCCCGTTATATTTGCAGCTCTCTCCCATCAAGCAGGCACTCACCACGATCTTCATACATATCCCTCCCAAACAAAACGCCCCATTTGAGATAGAAACTCAAATGGGGCGTTCGACGTTGTGCAACCAGCCTTACTGCTGCTTTGGCATCAGCGGATTCTCGCGCGTGAGGAGATTCATGAACTCCTCGCCCGTGATCGTCTCCTTCTTGTACAGATAACGAGCCAGCTCATGGAGCTTAAACTTGTTCTCCTTGAGGATCTGCAGGGCGCGGTCATGTGCGTCCTCGATCAGCTTGGCGACGATCGCGTCGACGCGCTCGGCCGTACCGGGGGCACAGGTGAGCGACGTGTCCTGGTTGAGGTAGGCATTCTGAACGGTACCGAGCGCCATCATGCCAAACTCTTCCGACATACCAAAGCGCGTCACCATGTTGCGGGCGAGCTTGGTGGCCTGCTCGATATCATTGGCCGCGCCAGTCGTCATCTCACCAAAGATGAGCTCCTCGGCAGCACGTCCGCCGCAGTAGACAGCGAGCTTGTCGAGCACCTCCTGGCGCGTGGTCAAGAAGCGCTCGTCCTCCTCGACCTGCATGGTGTAGCCCAGAGCACCGCTCGTACGCGGCACGATGGTGATCTTCGTAACCGGCGCAGAACCCTTCTGGCGGGCGGCAACGATGGCATGGCCGATCTCGTGATAGGACACGACCTGTTTCTCGTGATCGGACAGCACCGTGGACTTACGCTGCTGGCCGGCGATGACGACCTCCACCGACTCCTCAAAGTCATCCTGCGTGGCGCGCTTGCGACCCTCGCGGACGGCGCGCAGGGCGCCCTCGTTGATGATGTTGGCCAGGTCGGCACCCGAGGCGCCAGGCGTGGCGCGGGCGATCGCGGTCAGGTCGATCGGCGGCTGCGTCTTCACGCTCTTGGCGTGCAGTTCAAGGATATTCTTGCGACCGGTCAGGTCGGGCAGCTCAACGGGGATGCGGCGGTCGAAGCGGCCGGGGCGCAGCAGGGCCGGATCAAGGCTGTCGGGACGGTTGGTCGCAGCGAGGACGACGATACCCTTGTGGTTATCGAATCCATCCATCTCGGTCAGCAGCTGATTGAGCGTCTGCTCGCGCTCGTCGTTGCCACTAAAGCCGCCGCCATCGCGCTTCTTGCCGATGGTATCGATCTCGTCGATAAAGACGATGCACGGGGCCTTTTCCTTGGCCTGCTTAAACAGGTCGCGAACCTTAGCGGCGCCGCGGCCGACAAACATCTCAACAAACTCAGAACCAGAAATACTAAAGAACGGTACGCCCGCCTCGCCGGCAACAGCCTTGGCAAGCAGGGTCTTACCAGTGCCAGGAGGGCCCACGAGAAGAGCACCGCGCGGCAGCTTGGCGCCGATTTCCTCATAGCGCTGCGGCTTCTCCAGAAAGTCGACGACCTCCTTCAGGGATTCCTTGGCCTCTTCCTGACCAGCAACATCCTTAAAGGTCACGCCAACATCCTTGGAGGCGATAACGCGCGCACCGGACTTACCCAGACCGCCGCCGCCAATGCCGCCGCCACCAAAATTCATGGACGGGCCGTCATCGCCCATGGCCTTCTTCATACGGCGGTTGAGCCACCAGCCGATGAGGAAGAAAATCGCCATGGGAAGGACGAGCGTGAGCAAGTAGTAAGTCATCAGGCCCGAGTTCTTATCGGGAACGACCGACTCAAGCGAAGCACCAGACTCAAGCACGCGATCGGTAAAGCCCGCGTCATTCGGCACACCGGTCGTCTTGTAGGCGATATTCTCGTCCTCGCCCTTCTTGGTGTAATAAATCGTGTAATCGTCCGTGTTGTACTCGACCTTGTCGACGCTCTTCTTATCGAGCGCTTTGACAAACGTCGAGTAATCGGTCTTCGTAATCTGCTGCGTGTGACCGATGTTGGGGAACAGAACGGTCGAGAGCACGAGGTAGACGACGAAGGCGATGAGCACGTAGAGGATCATATTCCGTCTACGTTTATTGTCATCCATCTCCATCTGCTTGAACTCCATCTACTGGGGTTGATAATTTTTTCTAGAATACCCAACCCGGACGGCGATAAACCGACGCCGGGCACGAAAGGACAGAGAAGGCATCACTGGGAGTCGGCAAGGTTCAAATCTATACGGGCGACGGCGAGGGCAAGACGACGGCTGCGCTGGGGCTTGCGCTGCGCGCCACGGGCTATGGACTTAACGTACTCATGCTTCAGTTTGCCAAGAAGCTGCACTGCGCCGAACACGATGCCGCGCCGCGCCTGGGACTGCGCATTGTACAGGCCGATCGCGACACGCCCGAGGCTTGCGCCGAGCAGATCATGGAACTTGCACGCGAACAGATCTCGCAGGTCGACGTGCTCATTTTGGATGAACTCGGCGAGGCCATGCGACGGGGCTTTGTGACGCGCGAAGATGTCGAAGCGTTGATCGCGATGAAACCAACCACCACGGAGCTCGTGCTCACCGGCCGCGGTCTGCTGCCCCACGCCGATCTGGCAGACCTGGTCACCGAAATGCGCCCCGTCAAACACTACTTCGACGAAGGCCTCCTAGCCCGCCAAGGCATCGAATACTAGCCATTGCGGACGTCCCCAATGGCTAGGCAGTGGCGCGGCCTAGCCAGTTGCCGCTGTGGTGGTAGATGGTGAACATCGTGGCGGTTATTACCCAGGTTACGGGGTAGACCAGCAGCAGATGCTCGAGCGAGGGGTCGAGCGGCATAATCGCGAACACCCACGCCACGCGGAGAACGACCGTGCCGAATATCGTGAGCATCATAGGCTGGAAGCTCACGCCAGCGCCGCGGATGGAGCCGGACGCGTTTTCGATAATCGAGAAGATCGCGTAGAACGGCGCGATGAAATGAAGAATCGTCGTGGTGTAGGCCGAAATTGCGGCATCGTCGATAAACAGACGCGAAAGCGGGCCCGAGAATACCAGCAGCACGGCAGACAGGCCACCGATAAGCACAAATGAAAGCACGAGCGACGTGTGGTATCCCTTTCGCATGCGATCGTAATTGCGCGCACCAAAGTTCTGCGCCGAGAACGTAGTAATCGACACACCAAGCGCCTCGGTCACCATCCAGATAATGCCGTCCAGGCGACCGGAAAGACCCCAAGCGGTCGTGACATCGGCTCCAAACGAGTTGACCGACACCTGAATCAAGACGTTGGAGATCGAATACGCCGCCGATTGAAAACCAAGCGGCAAACCGCACGAAAGCATGCTCTTGCAAATGCCGCGATCGATGCCGAGCTTAGAGAGCGACAGGCGCCACGCGCCCGGAGCGCGCATCATGCGAATCACAATCATCGTGGCATTGGAGCAAATGGTCAGCGCCACAGCGATACCGCAGCCCAGGGCCTCCATATGCAGCACGGCGACAAAAATGATATCCAGTACCACGTTCACGAGGCAGCCGGAGGCAATGATCACGGCAGGGCCACGCGTATCACCCACGGCGCGCAGCAGCGCGGTGCCCATATTGAGCAGCAGCGCCGCAAACATGGCGGCAAAGTAGCAGCGAGCATAGGCTACGCCCTCGGCCAAAAGCTCGTACGGCGTATTCATCAAAACGAGCATGGGCTCGACAAGCACCACGCCAAGAATGGAAACGACGATACCGCCCACCAGCGCAAGCGCCATGGCCGTATGGACCGAACGACTCAAGCGCTCGTCGTCGTGCTGACCAAAATACTGCCCCGTAATAACGGCACAGCCGGCACCCACGCCCACACAAAAACCGACGCAGAGCTCGGTGAGCACCATGGTTGCCTGAATACCGCCCAGTGCGAGCTTGCCGCCAAACTGACCAACGATATAGGTACCGATAAGCGTGTAGGCCTGCTGAAAAAACGAACTAAAAAAGATGGGGACGCAAAGCGAAAGCAGCTGCTGCCAAATAACGCCCTGCGTTACATCGATAGCCGTAGATTTCTTAGCCACACGCCCTCCCCACAAGCGCACGTTAAACAACAAAACAGCAATTAAAAACCAAAGCCCATTCCCAGCTTAGCACCGACCACAGGCAATAGAAACACCCCCGAGGGCAAAGTTCCGCAACGGGCGGCTAGTGATACAGACCCGGCTGGTAGTGATACTCGTTGCTCACGTGAGGACAAAGTTGCCAAAAGGCCACGGCACTCGCCGCGGCCACGTTGAGTGAATCGACCCCGTGGGCCATCGGAATACGCACGGCACGGTCGCAGCCCGTAATAGTCTTGGCTCCCAGGCCAGCACCCTCGGTGCCCATAAAAATCGCCAGGCGGTCGATCTGGCGCAGCGCAGGGTCGTCCAGCGAAACGGAGTCGTCCGTCAGCGCCATGGCGGCACAGGAAAACCCGGCATCATGCAGTGCCGCCAAGCCGTCGTGCGGCCATACGCGCGCCTCGCTACCAATGCGCGTCCACGGCACCTGAAACACCGTGCCCATGCTCACGCGGGCAGAGCGACGATACAGCGGATCGCAACACGTAGGGCTGACCAAGATGCCGTCAACATTCAGAGCCGCCGCCGAGCGGAAGATCGCGCCAACATTGGTATGGTCGACAATGCCCTCGAGCACGCACACCCGCACCGGACGCTCCCCTGCCGCTTCAACGACGCCGCCGAGAAACTCGTCCACCGGAATCTGTCGCGGACGACGAAAAGCCGCCAGCGCACCACGCGTCACGTTAAAGCCCGTCAGCTGCTCCATGAGCTCCATCGAGGCAACAAACACGGGAACCGGACCCTCACCGTCGCGAACGGCAAGGCGATCGAACAGCGGCATCATCTGATCGAGCCAGCGCTCGCCCAAAAGAAAACTCACCGGCTCGTATCCGGCGCGTACCGCACGCTCGATGACCTTGGCGCTCTCCGCGATAAAGATGCCCTTTTGCGGCTCCAGCACACAGCGCAGCTCACGCTCCGTCAGTCGCACGTAGGCGTCGAGCCGTTCGTCCTCGAGCGAATCGATTCGCAGCACCTCAACGGCATCAGTCATAGCACCCAGCCCATACCCTTCTTCTAGCAGCATCTATATCAAACGAGGCGACGCTAGGCGCCGCCCCTCAATCATTCCAACCCGATCGCACCGTGGGCAAAAAGGAGATTTAAGCATCAACGCGGCGATACGTCACGAACTCATAATCTACACCTTCGTCGCCCTCACCCGAGGCAATCGTGGCAACCCCGCCACGCCGCGCAATCTCCCACGCGGGATCGGCGTCCAAGTCGGGAAAGTACGTGTCCACGGGATGGACGCAGTGGTTATGCGTGACCTCGGCCTCCACGCAGCACGGCAAAAACTGACGATACACCTCGCCACCGCCGATCACCCACGCAACGGGCTCATCGGCAACCACGGCAAGCGCTTCGTCGACGCTATGCACCACGTCGACGCCCTCGGCAGCAAAGATCTCATCACGCGTGAGCACGATATTGCGGCGGTTCTTGAGCGGACGCCCACCGGGAAAACTCAGCAGGGTCTTGCGTCCCATAATAACCGGGCACCCTTTGGTGCACGCCACAAAATGGCGCATGTCGGCGCGATTGGACACCACCATGTCGCCCTCGCACCCAATGCCCCAGTCATCGCACACGGCGACAATGGCAGAAAGCTTACACGTCATGCGCGTCACCTACACCGCAATGGGGATGTTCTTGACCTGCGGGCCGTGCTCGTAGCCCTCGACGATCAGGTCGTCGGTCGTAAACGCATAGAAGTCATGCACGTCGGGGTTCAGCGAAACCTTAGGCGCCGCAAACTGCGGACGCTCGATAAGCTCGCGGACGATATCGACATGGCGGTCGTAAATATGAGCATCGGCGATCACGTGCAACAGCTCGCCGGGAATCATATCGACCGACTGCGCGACCATCATGAGCAAAATGGCGTACTGGCACACGTTCCAGTTGTTCGCGGCCAAAATGTCCTGGCTGCGCTGGTTGAGAATCATGTTGAGCGTGGGCTTGTCATCCTGCGGGTGCTGCGTGACGTTATAGGTCACACTGTACGCGCACGGATACAGGTGCATCTCGGATAGGTCGCTAAACACGTACGTGTTGGTCATGATGCGGCGGCTGTACGGCGTATGCTTAAGGTCGTACAGCACGCGGTCCATCTGATCGAAGTCACCCTCGGCATAATGGCTCTTCTGCCCAATCTGATACCCGTAGGCCTTGCCGATGGAGCCGGTCTCGTCGGCCCACTCATCCCAAATATGACTGTTGAGGTCATGCACGTTATTGGACTTCTTTTGATAGATCCATAGGATCTCATCCATGGCAGATTTGAGGGCCGTGCGACGCAGGGTAAGCGCCGGAAACTCCTCACGCAGGTCGTAGCGGGCCGTGACGCCAAAGTTTTTAATGGTATAGGCAGGGGTGCCGTCCTCCCACACCGGGCGGACCTTTTGGCCCTCGGTGGTGGTGCCATGGTCCAGAATATCGCGGCACATGGTTACAAACTGTTGATCAGCCTTGCTCATTGACCCTCCTGTCAGTCGCCTATAAGCGAGATTCATTGTAGCCCAGGCACATGCGGCCCCACAGCCCAAACATAAGCCCTCAATTTCTGGCATATGCCAGAAAATCATTGCGTAAATCTGCGCATTCGCTATTCTATTGTTGACATATGTCAGATAAGGAGAGCACATGGCAGGAAGACGTGAAAAATTGCGTCGCGTCGGGATCATCCCCGAATATCGCGGTTTTACCCCCGATGGCCTTGCCAGCGGAGAGGCCATCGACATGACGGTCGACGAACTCGAGGCACTGCGCCTGTGCGACCTGGAAGGCCTTAACCAAGAGGCAGTCGCACAGCAGATGGGTATCGCGCGCGCCACGGTGGCGGCTATTTGCAGCCGCGCGCATCGCAAGGTGGCAAACGCGTTGGTCAATGGTCGGGCGCTCATCATCGAAGGCGGCAATATCGCGTACTCCCCCATTACCACGGCAACGGCCGTATGGCCAGCAAAGGAGATCGACACCATGAGGGTGGCAACCACGTACGACAACGGCAACATCTTTATGCACTTTGGCCGCAGCGAGCAGTTCAAGATCTACGACATTCAGGACGGCAAGGTACTCAACGAGCAGGTCGTGGGCACCGGCGGCACCGGCCACGGTGCCCTTGCGGGCCTGCTCGCCAACGGCGGCGTGGACACGCTCATCTGCGGCGGCATCGGCGGTGGCGCCATCAATGCGCTCGCCCAGGCCGGCATCACCGTCTATGCGGGAGCCCAGGGCAGCTGCGATGCGTGCGTCGAAGCCCTTATCGCCGGCACGCTCGCACAGGTCGGCGAGGCCACCTGCGACTGCCATGGTCACGACCACGAGCATTCCCATGAGCATGGCGAGTCCTGCGGCTGCCACGGCCATCACGAGCACGAGGGCCACGAGGGCTGCGGCTGCCACTAACGGCACGGCACCGCGAGCTCGGGGCGCGACGCTGAACGCAATCCAACAATCAAAGCCAACAACAAAGGCCACCCGGTAGCTTCCGAGTGGCCTTTGCCATATCAAGCTGGAATTACAGCTCTATTTCTTATTACGCATCTGCGCTTCCATCTGGCGCAGCAGCTCCATATCGGACTTGGGACCGCCCATTCCCAAGCCACCCATGCCGCCCAGGCCCATGGCGTCCAGGCCGGGAATATTGGGCATGCGCATCTTCTTGCCCTTCTTACCCTTCTTACCCTTTTTGCCGCCGGCCTGTGCCTGATTGGCCATCGTGCGCATGCGGCCCATCATCTTATTCATCTCGCCCCACTGCTTCATAAGGCTGTTGACCTCGGTGGGGGTTACGCCAGCTCCCTTGGCAATGCGGGCGCGGCGCTGGCCGTTGATGATGGAGGGACGCAGGCGCTCCTCCTTGGTCATTGACATGATGATGGCCTCGTTCTTATCGAAGATGCCCTCGTCCAGGTTGCCGCCCATCTGGTTGAGCGCGCGCTGGCCGCCGGGAAGCATACCCAGGATGCCCTTCATGCCGCCCATCTTCTTGACGGCCTTCATCTGGTCGAGCATGTCGTTCATGGTGAAGCCCTCGCGCAGCATGCGCTCGGCAGCCTCGAGCTGCTCGGCGTCGGCCGCCTCCTGGGCCTTCTCGATGATGCCGACGACGTCGCCCATACCCAGGATGCGCTTGGCCATGCGATCGGGATAAAACGGCTCCAGCGAGTCGGGCTTCTCGCCCATACTCACAAACTTGATGGGCTTGCCGGTCACCTGGCGCACGGAAAGCGCACCGCCGCCGCGGGCATCGCCGTCGAGCTTGGAGATGATAACGCCGTCAAAATCGGTGCGCTCGGCAAACGTCGAGACAACGTTGACGATATCCTGGCCGGTCATGGCATCGACGACCATCAGCACCTGATCGGGCTTGACGGCCTTCTTGATGTCCACGGCCTCCTGCATCATCTGCTCGTCGATCTGCAGGCGACCGGCCGTATCGACGATGACCACGTCACGCAGGTGGTCAACGGCCTCCTGGATGGCGCCCTTGGCGATGTCAACCGGGTGCTCGCCATCGCCACGGAAGACCGGCACGCCAATCTCTCCGCCAAGCGTGGCCAGCTGGTCGGCAGCGGCGGGACGGTAGACGTCGCACGCGGCGAGTAGCGGCGAGCGGCCCTGCTTCTTGAGCAGGTAGGCCAGCTTTACGGCCGCCGTGGTCTTACCGGAGCCCTGCAGGCCCACGAGCATGATGATATTGGGAATGCGGTTGCTAAAGACGAGCTTGCTCTCGGTGGAGCCGAGCATCTCGGTGAGCTCATCGAGCACGATCTTGACGACGTTTTGCGCCGGCGACAGCGACTCCATGACCTCGGCGGTCATACAGCGCTCCTTGGTCTTGGCGACGAACTCCTTGACAACCTTAAAGTTGACGTCGGCTTCGAGCAGCGCCATGCGAATATCGCGCATGGCCGAGGTGATGTCGGCCTCGGTCAGCTTACCCTTGCCACGCAGGCGGTCAAATGTGTCGTTGAGGCGATCGCTCAGGGAATCAAACACTAGTCACTCCTTAATTGGACTCGCCCACCAGGGCGCGGCAGAAATCTTTGGCATTGAACTCCTGCAGGTCATCGACCTGCTCGCCCACGCCCACGCGCAGGATCGGGAGCTTGAGCTTCTCGGCCACGGCCATGGCGATGCCGCCCTTTGCCGTACCGTCGAGCTTCGTCATGATGATACCGTCCAGACCCAGCGCCTCGTTAAACTCGAGCGCCTGGTTCAGACCGTTCTGACCAGTGGCGGCATCGATCACAAGCACGACCGAAACCGGCATGGGGCCGGCGGCCATATTGGCGGCGCGCTTACGGGTCACGTTGACCACCTTGGCGAGCTCGCGCATGAGCTCGGGGCTCGTGTGCAGACGACCGGCGGTATCGATGAGCACCAGGTCGCTGCCGCGCTTATCGGCCTCGTCGAGCACGTCATAGCACACGCTCGCCGGATCGGAGCCGCGGTCACGCTTGATAACCGGTACGCCGGCACGCTGGCCCCACACATCGAGCTGCTCGATGGCAGCGGCGCGGAAGGTGTCGGCCGAACCGATCACCACGTTCTTGCCGCGGGCGGCCATGGCGCTCGCAATCTTGCCGACCGTGGTGGTCTTACCGGCACCGTTGATGCCGACAAACAGCACGCAGCTCGGCGTGTCGGAAAACGGGTCGCGCTCAACAGGCACAAAATGGCCCTCGAGCTGCTCGGCCAGGGCGCGACGGAGCTGCGGAGCGGTCTTGAGGTTTTTCTTGGCGGCCGTCTCGCGCAGGCCATCGGAGACTTGAATGGCGACCTCGGCACCCATGTCACCCATAACGAGGGTATCCTCAAGGTCCTCCCAAAAGTCCTCGTCGACCTCGCCGCCAAAGTAGAAGACCTCGTTGAGTGCCTCGCGGCTGCGCTCAAGTCCGCGCGAGAGAGCGTCAAAGAATCCCATTATGCATTCACGACCTTTCCGGTTTCGCGATCGAGTTTTTGCGAGACGACGCGGCTGACGCCGTCGGCTTGCATCGAGACGCCATAGAGAACGTCAGCATCCTCCATAGTACGGCGCTGATGCGAAATGACCAAGAGCTGTGTATCGGAACGCAGCACATCGAGGGCTCCGATGAGCTTGGACAGGTTGGCGTCATCAAGCGCCGCCTCGACCTCGTCCAGCACATAGAACGGCACCGTGCGCGTGCGGTACACGGCAAAGAGCAGGGCGAGCGCCGTCAGACTCTTCTCGCCACCCGACATGAGCATCATCTTGGTAATGCGCTTGCCGCGCGGCTGCGCCACAACCTCAATGCCTGTCTCAGCCGGATGCTCGGGGTCGGTCATCTCCAGATGCGCCTGACCACCCGGGAACAGCATGGCGAAGATCTCGCGGAAGTTCGCATCGACCTTCTCAAAGGTCACCAGGAAGGCCTTACGCATCTTGCGATCAATGGCCACGGTGATCTTGGTGAGCGCCTTGCGCGCGCTCTCCAGATCGGCCAGCTGCTCCTCGATGTAATCGGCGCGACGCTTGAGCTGCTCGTACTCCTCCATGGCAACTTGGTTCACGGGACCAAGGTTGTTGATCTGGCGCACAAGCTGGTTGAGCTCGCGCTCGGCGGCATCGCGGTCCGTGGGCGCAGGAAGCATAAGCGCTTCCTCGAGTACCGTGTTGCCATCGGCGGTAATGGCCTTAATGGCGGCCTCTACCTGCACCTCGAGCTTGCCACGCGCGACCTTAAACTCGTTTTGCGTGGCGGTGGCGGTATCGACCTTCTCCTTAGCGCGGGCAACCTCTGCCTTGGCATCCTCGATGGTCTTCTTGAGCGAAGCGGAGTCCGCCTCCTCCAGAGAGGCCTGGTCACGCAGACGCGCTGCCCAATCCGACGCGCGCTCCAGCAGGGCCGAATAGCGCTCGTGCATGGGATCGACGCGCAGGCGCAGCAGCTCGAGTGAGCGCGAGGCCTGGCGTGTTCCGCGGATACGGCGGTCGATGCCCTCCAGGCGATGCTCCAGATCGGGTACTCGGCCCTTCAGAGAACGAAGGCGCTCGCTCGTCTGGGCCAGGCGGACCTTGGCATCGGCGAGCTTGCCGGCGGCCTCGGAATCGTAACGGCGAACGCGGTCGAGTTCGTCGTTGGCTTCGGCAATCTGAAGGCCAAGATCGCTTGCCTGCGCTCGGGCCTCGTCACACGAGCGGGTGAGCTCGTCCACGCGCGGGCGCGCAGCGCGAACGGCCTCGGCGGCCTGCTCGCGGCGCTTGGAGATGCGCACGCGCTCGACCTCGTCGTTGTTGGCGCTTTGCTCCAGGCGGCCAATCTCGGAGAGCAGCGAGCGGCGCTCGCCCTCAAGACGGGCGATCTCGCCGGCGGCATCGCCCTCAGCGGCACGCGCCTCCTCAACGGCCGCATTGGCCTCGACGACCTGATCCGACACATGCTCAAACACAGCAGCCAGATCGGGTTCCAGGCCCTCCAGCTCGCGAATGCGACGCTTGCGCTCCAAAGCACCCGAAGCCTCACCGGCGTCGAGCCCCACACGCACCAGGCCGCCGCAGGCGACGCGGGCGCCATCGGGGGTCACGTAAGTCACGCCGTCAACGACAGGCGCGGCCAGCGCAGCCGCCAAGTCGTCGACAACGTAATAGCCGCCGAGCAGCGCCTCGACAACCGGGCCATAGCCGGCGCGTACGGACAGGCGATCGACCAGACGCGTACCGGCAGCGCCCTTAGCGGCAGCAGAGGCGCTCACACCGCGCGCGACCAGCAGCGCCTCGCCCGAGGCCTTCTTCTGGTCCAGAGCGGCACGACCGGCACGCTCAAGCACGGACGCATCGTCGAACAGCAGCGCATCAATATCGCCGGCGAGCAATTGCTCAACCAGGCCCTCAAGCTCACGCGGGGCCTCGAGCACGTCGCCCAGACGACCCGAGACATCGTCGCCCAGCGCACCCATCAGACGGCTCACCAGCGGCGAGCTGTCAGCCATGCGGGCATCGAGCTTCTTTTGGCTGGCAAGCTCCGAGCGCACCTCGGACAGTTTGTTGCGCGCCTCGCTCTCGCGGGCACGCAGGTCCTTAAGGGCTGCACGGGCGACCTCGGTAGCCTCGCGAGCATCAATCTGGGCTTGACGGGCCTGATCAAGTGCACTGTCGAGCTCCTCGGCGCGGTCGCGACGGCTCTCGAGTGAGGCCGTGACTTCCTCGAGCTGCTCGTCGATCTGCTCCAGGCGTGAGGCGTACATGTTGTCCTCGACCTCGGCGTTGCTCAGCGAGTCCTTCACCTTGGCGAGTTCGAGCGCCGCGTTATCGGCCACACGCTGCACATCGCGTTGCTCACGCGTAAGCTGCGAAATCTGATTGTCGAGCGCCACGCGCCGCTCGTGGAGCTCAGCGGCGGCAGGACCAGCGGCGTCAACGTCCTCCTGGGCCTGCATGTGCGCGCCGGTCACTTCCTCAAGCTGTGCACGCGCGTCCTCGAGCTCCTCGACCACGCGACGACGCTGATGCTCGGAGCTCGAGATCTGGCCACGCATGTCGGACAGGCGCGACACCATGTTGTGGCCCTTTTCCTCGAGCAGGCGCATATCGGAGTTAATGCGGCCGACCACGTCTTGCATATGGCGGCGCTGCTCGCCCAGGTCGCCCACAAACAGGCCCTTTTCCTCGAGCATAACCTGGAGCTTCTCGAGCTCGCGCTCCTTTTCGCCCATGCGGTACTGCGCAAGCTCCAGCTCGGCGGCGCCTTCCTTGGAGCGGCTCTCCAAGTCGTTCCACTGCGACTGCAGCGAACGCAGCTCGTCGACGGCCAGCATCTGCGTAAGTTCGTTCGCGCGCGAGGACAGCTCTTTGTACTTGCGCGCGCGATCGACCTGACGCTCCAGCGGCCGCAGCTGACGGGCGATTTCCTTATTGATGTCGCGGGCACGGGTCAAGTGCTCGTCCATCGATTTAATCTTTTTGAGCGCACGCTCCTTGCGGCGTTTGTGCTTGGAGATGCCGGCGGCCTCCTCGATGAGGGCACGGCGCTCCTCGGGGCGGCTCTGCAAAATGGCGTCGAGCTTGCCCTGGCTGATGATGGAATGCGTATCCTTACCCAGGCCCGAATCGTGCAGGATGTCCTGAATGTCCATCAGGCGGCACGGGCTCGAGTTGATGAGGTACTCGCTTTCGCCCGAGCGATACATACGACGGGTGATGGCGACCTCGTCAAAGTCGACGGGCAGCATATGGTCCGAGTTATCGAGCACCAGAGTGACCTCGGCGACACCCACCGGCTTGCGCGCTGACGAGCCCGAGAAGATGACATCCTCCATGGCCTGGCCGCGCAGCTGCTTGGCGCTCTGCTCGCCCAGGACCCACAGAATCGAGTCAGAGATGTTCGATTTTCCCGAGCCGTTGGGACCGACGATGACGGTCAGGCCCGGCTCAAACGTCATATGGGCGCGGTCGGCAAACGACTTGAACCCTTTGAGCGTGAGGGACTTGAGATACACGGCTCCTCGCTTAAACAGGCTTCTTGTTGAGAATCACGCCGTTGGTGGTGTAGCCCATGCGGTCAAGTGCCTCGAGTGCAGCGGCTCCCTCGGCTTCCTTCTTTGAGGAGCCGGAGCCGCGACCCTGGCGAATACCATCGATCAACACCACGGCGGTAAAGGTGGGCGCATGCGCCGGGCCCTCGGAGCCAACGAGCTTATACGCCGGGGGTTCGTGACCGTCGGCTTGCACGCACTCCTGCAAGAACGATTTGGGGTTCGCGGGGTGCTCGGCACGTTCGGAAGCCAAATGCGGCTTAAGCGTACGGTGGATAAACTCCGCTGCGGCATCCCAGCCGGCGTCCAGGTACAGCGCGCCCACGAGCGACTCGTAGACGTTCTCGAGCGCCGAATGCAGGCCGCGCGCACCGGTACCGGTCTCGGAGGCACCAAAGATGATGATGTCGTCGATGCCCAACTCGTGAGAAACCTCGGACAGCGTGGCGCCCGAGACAAGCGACACCTTCAGGCGCGTGAGCTTGCCCTCGTCAAACTCCGGATAGGACTCAAAGAGCGAACGGGCGACGACGGCGCCCAAAATGGAATCGCCCAAGAACTCAAGGCGCTCATAGCTGGCAGAAACCGGCTGGCCCTCGACTGCCGAGGGATGCGTAAGCGCCGCGCGCAGCAGTACCTTATTATTGAACTCGTGGCCCAGGATTTCCTGGGCACGCGTAAGTCGTTCAGACAAAGCCAAGACCTAGGCCTCCCTGGCGTGTTCGATCGCGTCGACGGCGTCGGCGACAGAGTTGAGCGAGAGCAGAGTCTCGTCATCGATCTCGAGGTTGAACTCGTCCTCGATAGCCGTAACCAGCTGCAGGCGCTCGAGCGAGTTGGCATCGAGATCGTCAAAGGTGGTCTCATCGCTAATTTCGGCAACATCGACGCCCAGAACGTCAGCAGCGACCTCGGCGATCTTGTCGAAGATTTCGGAGCGGTCCATAGCGCTTCCTCTCATAGTGAATGAATACCAAAAGAATGGTACCGCCCGGGCGGTACCAAGACACGGTTCTGATTCTACCCCACGAAGCAGGCCGCGAGGCACATAACAGCGCTCTAACTCGCTCTTACAAAACGATGCCGTCCATGGAGTTGGCGACGTTCTCGACCAGCCCCGCGCGCACGGCTTCGGCCGCCGCGAGCGTACCGTTTTTAACAGCCTCGACCGAGGTGGCGCCATGGCCGATTAGGACCACGCCACGCAGGCCCAAAAGAATCGCACCGCCCTTGGCATCACCAGAGAGCTTGGCCTTAATCTCGCGCATCTGCTTTTTGATGAGCAGCGCGGCGATCTTGGTGCCGAGCGAGGCCATAAAGGCACCCTTGAGTTCCTGCAGCAAAAACTTGGCAGCGCCCTCGGTGGCCTTGAGCGCAATATTGCCCGACATGCCATCGGCAACGACGACATCGAAATTGCCCGAGGTGAGGTCGGTGCCTTCGCAGTTGCCCACAAAGCCGGGAACGGCGGCTTTCATGGCCGGGAAGCAGGCCTTGGTAAAGTTGGAACCCTTCTCGTCCTCGGTGCCATTGGCAAGCAGGCCCACGCGGGGATGCTCGATGCCCAGGACGACGCGGGCATAGGCGCTACCCATCTGGGCAAAACGCACCATGTCATCGACCTCGACATCGGGGTTGGCGCCCATATCGCACAGCACCGTCAGACCGCCGGCGCGATTGGGCAGCGCATTGGTCAGACAGGGACGCACCGGCTGCTTCTTGCCTTCGGCCATATATCTAAACGGCGTCACATAGGCGGTGGCGGCAGCGGTCATGGCACCGGTCGAGCCGGCGGAGAAGAACGCGTCCGCGTTGCCCTTTTTGATGGCGCGGCAGGCAAGCACGATCGACGATTTACGCTTGGTCATCACGGCGCGAATGGGATCGTCATCCATGGCGATAACGTCGGGTGCCTCAAGAGCCTCAACACGTGCATGGGAAGCAGCAAAGGGATTGACGATTTCAGCGGGGCCAGCTGCCAAGACCTCGATATCGGGATCGACGGCAAGCGCAGCCTCGATACCATCGAGAACAACCTGAGGTTTCTCGTCTCCGCCCACAACGTCTACACAAACGCGAACGTTACTCATATACATGCTCCTTATACAAAAATGGCCGACTCATTGAGCCGGCCATTGTGGTTCCATTTGGAACGGCATCGCATCCAGAGTATACCGTTACTCGGTAACGATAACCTCGCGGTCCTTGTAGAAACCGCAGCTGGGGCACACGTGGTGCGGAAGCTTGACAGCGCCGCAACGGGGGCACGTGGACTGAGCCGCAGCCGAAATCTTCATGTTGGCGGAACGACGGGTGTGAGTGCGGATACGACCCTGCTTTTGTTTAGGTACGGGCATAGTGACCTTCCTTATGAACTATCCAGTGTGGCGATTACGCGCAAGTAGCGATACTACCACAGTTTTACTCATCGAGCTTGAGATTCTTCAATGCTGCAAATGGATTTTCCGTGGCAGCGGCCCATTCTGCCTCTGCCTGGGCGGCGCAATCGCATTGCTCGACATTGAGATTGCAACCGCAAGTGGGGCACAGACCGCGGCAATCGGGCTTGCACAGAACGACAAACGGCGTGTCCATAACGACCGCGTCATTGATGGGCTCACCTAGATCGACGATGCGGTCCTCACCCAGGAGCTCGTAGCCGTCCTCGTAGGCCTCGGGATTCTCGGGCTCCTCAAAGAGGTAGAACTCCTCGATCTCGCCGGCGATATCAAACGAGGCAGGCTCCAGGCAACGGTCGCACTCGCCGATGGCGTGCGCGCGGACCATGCCCGTGAGCAAGACACCGGTACCGGCATTGGTAAAGACAACGTCGTAGTCGATGCCGTCCTGTAACTGGTACTCCTTCTCGCCCACCGTGTAGGTGGCAACATCGACCTTGCCGGTCAGCGGATACGAATCACCAGGAAACTCGAGCTGCTCAGAAAGATCGACGGTAACGCTCGGGAACTCAGCCATTACCACTGACCATTCTGTTGGGCGGCACCCTCGTTGAGCTGCTGACGGCAACGGGTAACGGTGCCGGTCAGGCTCTTGAGGTTCTCCTCCAGGTGCGTAAAGACCTGCTCTGCGTAGTCCTCGGCAGCATAACGCGTCTCGCGCTCGTACTGCTGGGCACGATCGCGGATGTCGTCGGCCTGCTGCTGTGCCAAGCGGACGATCTCCTGCTCACCGGCAATGGTGAGGGCCTGCTGCTGAGCGTCGGCGATGATGGAATCGGCCTGAGCGGCGGCGGAAGCCATAAGCTCCTCGCGCTCCTTAAGGATACGGCGGGACTTCTGCCACTCCTCGGGATAGCTCATGCGGATCTCGTCGAGGATGTTGAAGAACACGTCGGCGTCGATGACCTTGAACTGAGCGTTCTTGCCGAAAGGCGGCTTGGCTTCCTCGATCAGCCCTTCGAGCTCATCGACCAAGCTGACGATCCTATCGCCAGGAAAATTCTCGCCCGGCATCCGGTCTCCTTTCATAGGTAACATATCATCGTGCTAGTTTACCACATGCCACCAGGCAATAAAAAACGTCACGAAAAGCGATGTCTGAGCGCTTCGACCACGTTAGGCGGGACAAACGTCGATACATCGCTGCCGAGTGAGGCGATCTGGCGAACGACCGAGCTCGAGATATAGCCGTACTGCGGCGCACTCATGACAAAGATGGACTCCAGCTCGTTATCCAAGCGATAGTTGAGATCTGCCTGCTGTAGCTCGTACTCAAAGTCGGTCATGGCGCGCAGGCCCTTGACCACGGCCCCCGCCCCCTGCTCACGAGCGAAGTCGACCAAGAGGCCGGTGAAGGGCAGGACCTCGACGCCGTCGATATCGCCGAGCGCCTCGCGGGCCAGCGCCACGCGCTCATCGAGCATAAACGTGGTGCCCACACCGTTTTTACCCTGCGACTCGGCAACGGCGACGATCACGCTGGGAAAGATGCGGCGGGCGCGGCGGATCACATCGATATGGCCAAACGTGATGGGGTCGAAGGTGCCCGGGACGATCACGCGGTTGATGGTGTCACTCATGGGCGTTCTCCTGAACCGTCATGGCATCGGTGTTGTGAGCATCGGTGCCGGCGCAATCTTCCTCACCATCGTCATCGCCGACCCAACGAAGCAGGTCGACCGAGGTAATGCCGTAGCGCTTCTCGCGCACGATCTCAAAGCCTGCCGGATGCGCGCCCGCATCAGCGGCGGCATGCTCAAACAGGGCATAAGCGCCAGGTGCAAGCAGACCCTGCTGAGCCAGGTTCTGCAGCAGTATCTCGACCGGCTCGGCACCAAAAGCATAGGGTGGGTCGAGCAAGACCAGATCAAAGGGGCCGCCCGGCACACGCCCGCGCGAGGCACTCGCCAGCATGTCGCCCGTTACCACGCGCCAACGCGCACGGTCACGGCAGAGCGACTCGATATTCTTGGTAATGAGCCGCGCGGCATTCCGATCGATCTCGAACGTCGTGAGCGAGCGGGCGCCACGTGAGAGCATCTCTAACCCTAAGGCGCCGGAGCCACCAAAGGCATCCAGCACGCGCACCTCATCCAAGTCAAAGTCGAACGCCGACATGACCATCGACGCACACGCCTCGCGCACGCGATCGGTCGTGGGACGGGTAACATCGCGCCCGCGCGGCTCTTCGATCTTGCGGCCGCGCCATTCACCGCCGATGATTCTCATCCTCCGCTGACCTCCTTAAAGATATGTCGATAACGCGTGGCGACTGCATCGCGCAAGGGGCGTGTCGCCACGGAGTCAAGATTGCAAGCATACCGCAAGAGCTCGACCGCGTCCAAATGGGCCCATTCGATTAAGTCCTCGTCGGCATCCAGGTCCACAAAGCGCAGGGTCACGCCGCCATGCTGACGGTAGCCCAAGATCTCGCCCTCGTGGCGCAGGCGCAGGTCCATCTGAGCGAGCGTAAAGCCGTCCGACGTCTTTTCGAGCGACTGGAGACGGTCTTGCGCCGCCGATGCGCCGCCGTTGCCCTTGGAGTGCGTCATGACCAGGCAAGTGCCCGACACGCTGCCACGGCCCACGCGACCGCGCAGCTGGTGCAAGGCAGCCAAACCAAAGCGCTCGCCGTTCTCGATAACCATGACGATGGCATTGGGCACGTCGACGCCTACCTCGACCACCGTAGTCGAGACGAGCACGTCGATCTCGCCACGCTTGAAGGCATCGATGACCCGATCCTTCTCCCCCGCTAGCATGCGGCCGTGAAGGCGCTCGACGGTAAGCCCCGGCAACGCAAGACGCAGTCGGTCGAGCTCGGTTGCCGTATCGTGCAGCGGCACGGGGACCGTCACGCGGCCCTCATCGTCGCGGGCAATACCGGGCACGTCTTCAAGCTCATCGGCCGAGTCACTCGGCTCCACGAGCGGGCAAATCACGTAGGCCTGCTGACCCTTTTCATGCGCCTCGCGGATGGCTCCATAGGCGAGGTCACGGCTCGACTCGGTGAGAACACGCGTCGTCACGCCAGCGCCAGGGACGGGCCGATGGCGGATGATGCTCGTGTCCAGATCGCCGTAGACCGAAAGCGCCAGCGTACGCGGGATGGGCGTTGCCGTCATAACAAGCAGATCGGCACCGGGGCCCTTCGCGCGCAGGGCGTTGCGTTGGCCGACGCCAAACCGGTGCTGCTCATCGATGACCACGAGCGACAGGTGCTTGAACGCAACGTCATCCGAAAGCACCGCGTGGGTGCCAAAGAGCACGTCAAGCTCGCCCGATTCCAGCTGTGAATGGATGCGTTCGCGCTCTGCGGCCGGCGTGGCACCCGTCAGAAGCGCCCATGACATGCCGGTCTGCGAGAGCAGAGGGCCGGTCTTATCGGCATATTGGCGCGCCAGCACGCCCGTGGGCGCCATAACGCAGGCCTGCGTACCGCTATCGGCAGCCACAGCCAGCGCGCAGGCGGCAACGGCGGTCTTACCGGTACCGACATCGCCCAGCAGCAGGCGGTTCATCACGCGCCCGCCATCGCACATATCGCGCAGGATATCCTGGAACGCGGCCTGCTGCTCGTCGCTCAGCGAAAACGGCAGGGCCTGCTTGAGCGCGGCCAGGTGATCGCCCGCGGTGTGGGCATAGGGCACCACATCGACCAGGCCGCCGTCGTTGCGCAGGCGCAGCGCCAGCTGCAGGTAGAGGCACTCCTCGTAGGCAAGCCGTGCGCGCGCGATATCGCGCTCAGCCATGCTCGAGGGAAAGTGGATCGAGCGCAAAGCACGGGCATTGCTCATGAGCTTCCGCTTTGCGCGCAGCGGTGCCGGAATGGGATCAAAGGGATTGCCGACAACCTCGAGCGCGCCGCTTACAATGCGGCGCATCCACGCCTGGCTCACGCCATCGCTCACGTAATGGACCGGCAGGATCGTGCCCGCGGCACGCCCGTCCTCGAGCTTTTCAAAATGCGGCGAGGCCATCTGCTTAAAACCGTAGGCAAACTCGACCTTACCCATCACGGCCAGGCGGTCGCCCCGCTTAAGCTGCTGGGCAATCCAGGGCTGGCGGAAAAAGGCGACCTGCAGCACGCCCGTCTCGTCAACAAGCGAGACCTCGGTCACCTGCATGCGCGGGCGCGGCTGCTTTTGGACGATACGGTCAACCGTGGCGATGATGGTGCACACGGTACCGATGGCCGCCATCTCGATGGACCACGAGCGGGTAAAGTCGAGGTATCGATGGGGGATATGGAGAAGGAGGTCCCCCACCGTCCGAATTCCCAGACGGCGAAGGGCCTCCTCACGTTTACCCGAAACATATTTGAGTCGCGCGATATCCTCGTCGAGCGCATTGCTCTGGGCAAAGCGCTCCGAGACGCGCGGCACGGAGCACAGCTCGGACATGACCAGATGCCTACTCGATCGAGAAGATCACGGGGTAGAGCGGCTGCTCGCCACGATGAGCGTCGACCTCCAAATCGGGCTGAGCCTCCTCAATGGCGTCGACGATCTCCTGGAAGGCTTCATCGGACAGCTCCTCGCCGGCCAGAATCGTCAGCGCGTCACCCTCCTCTTCCTCCTGCATGCGGTTGATGCAATCGAGCGTGACCTGCTTCACATCGGAGCCGACCACGTCAATGGAACCGGCAATGATACCCATGACGTCACCGGAGTGAATCGGCGAGCCGTCGGAGGCGCTGGAATCGCGCACGGCACGGGTGACCTCGCCATCGCGGACCTCGCTGATGGCGTCGACCATGGCGGCAACGGCGTCCTCGAGCTCAGAATCGGGCAGGACCGCGAACAGCGCGGAGAAGGCCTGCGGGACGGTCTTAGTGGGAACGACGGCAACCTTCTTGTCGGTGCAGGCAGAAGCGGCAGCCTCGGCGGCCATGCGGATGTTACCGTTATTGGGCAGGATGATGACCGAGGTCGCGTTGACCTGGTCAACGGCGCCCAGCAGATCTGCAGTCGAGGGGTTCATGGTCTGACCACCCGACACGATCACGTCGACGCCGAGGGAATTGAGGATGTCGGCCTCGCCGGAACCGGCGGCAACGGCGACAAACCCCAGCGCCTTGGCGGGCTCGGCGGCCTTCTCCTGGTCCTCGTGGATCTTGGCGGTACGGTCGTGGGCCTCCATCTCCATGTTGTGGATAAAGACCTCGTAGATTTGGCCAAGCTGCAGCATGTGCTCGAGCACCAGGTTGGGGGTGTTGGAGTGCACGTGAATCTTGTAATCGGGGTAAGCACCCACGAGCAGCTCGCAGTCGCCCATGGAGCCCAGGAACTTAAGGCACTCGTCCTCATCAAACGGGGCATCGGCCTTAAAGAGGAACTCGTTGCAGTAACGGAACTCCGAGCCCTCCCAGTCGTCGTTGGCCTCAATCTCAACGCGGTCGAGGGCCGCGTCGCGGGCAGAGCCAGCGGAGTCAAACGTGGCGGAGAAATCCTCGACAACGGTGCTGCGACCAAGCGCGGCGGCAACAAAGTTCTCAAGGAAGATGGCAAATCCAAAGGCGCCGGAGTCGACCACGCCGTTCTCTTTCAGAACGGGCAGCAGGTCGGGCGTACGGGCGACGGACTGATAGGCCTCGACGACGATGGCGTCGAGCGCGTCCTCGGCCGAGAACTTCTTCTTCTCGCACTCGTCTGCCTTGGTCGAAACATCGCGCAGCACCGTGAGGATCGTACCCTCGATGGGCTTGCGGACGGCCTGGAAGGCAACCTTGACGGCTCGGCGGAACGCATAGGCGATGTTGGCGGACGTGATGGGCTCATCGGCAGAGACAAGGCCCTCGGCCACACCACGCAGAATCTGCGAGGTGATGACGCCGGAGTTGCCACGGGCACCCATCAGGGAGCCGTGGGTGATGGCGCCGGCAATGGCCTCCATGTCGGCATCGGCGGGAAGGGCGGAGAGCTCCTTGGTCACCGAGGCGAGCGTGAGCGACATGTTGGTGCCGGTGTCGCCGTCGGGCACAGGGAAGACGTTGAGCTTGTTGATCTCCTCGGCCTTGTCGGAAACGGCAGCCGCAGCGATCGGAAAACAGGTGCGAATGGTCTTTGCAATCATGGGTATTTGAATCTCCGTTTTCGGATGCTAGTTCAGACGGCTCTTGAGCGCGTCGATATGGATGCCGATCTTAAGGCTGGCGGGATCGATCTGGGCGATCTCCTGCAGGGTGAAGGCAACGGAGCTCGAAAGATTGTGGCAGACGGACTTCATGTTGACGCCGTTCTCGAGCACGACGTGAAGATCGACCGTAAGGCCGTTCTCGTCGGCGGAGACAAGCACGCCCTTGCGGAGGCGCTGGCCGGCAAGCAGGCGCACGCTCTCGGCGCCCTGGAGCTGCTCAGCCATTCCGACAACGCCGTAGCACGTCATCGCGGCATAACCGGCAATATCGGCAATAACGTCGTTCGAGACGCTCAGGCTGCCGTTAATGGTCTCAGACACAAGAATCTCCTTATCTGGTGCTCGCGGCACCATGTCGTGGGAGCAATCATTTGAATATTCTACAACGACCGCGCCATGTTGAGGTGGTGGGTCGCGGGATTACATCCTCGACACGAAATGTTGATATGGCAACGTTCGAGTCAAGTGGTCGCGGCATGAAAAAACCCGCCGCATAAGCGACGGGTTCTACAACCTGGCTCCCCGGGTAGGACTCGAACCTACAACAGCGCGGTTAACAGCCGCGTGCTCTACCATTGAGCTACCGAGGAATTAAAAAGCCCAGCGGAATGGGCTGAGAAATTCTGGCTCCCCGGGTAGGACTCGAACCTACAACAGCGCGGTTAACAGCCGCGTGCTCTACCATTGAGCTACCGAGGAATAGGTGCGTGCTCTCAAGCAACGAAATTTATTATACGGACGAATCAGCGCAGGGCAAGAACTTTTTTAAGAATTTTTCTCCGCCTAGTCATTGGGGACGTTCTTAAACGACTAGTCATTCAAGAACGTCCCCAACGACTACTCATTTAAGTCTGTCCCCAATAACCACCCCCAAACTGTCGCACAACTGACAGCCATAGCAACGCCGCAGATAGAGGACGGACAGCGAAAACCCGCCAGAGCGAGCAAGGTGCCTTGAAACAAGGCGGCATTGACCTTTTGGTCATGCCGCCGAAGTTGAAAGGCAGATTGCCGCTCTGGCGGGTTTGCAGCGTCGGCCAGTTACGGCGTTCGGTAGAACGCCGTAACCCTAAGACTCGATATAGTCCTTGAGCTTGCTGCTGCGGCTCGGGTGGCGGAGCTTGGCCAAGGTCTTGGACTCGATCTGGCGGATACGCTCGCGCGTGACGCCAAACTCGCGGCCGACTTCCTCGAGCGTGCGGGGATGCCCGTCGACAAGGCCAAAGCGCAGCTCGATAACCTTGCGCTCACGATCGGCAAGCGAGTCGAGCACCTGGGTGAGCTGCTCCTGCAGCATGGAGAAGCTGGCAGCATCGGGCGGAACGATAGCCTGGGAGTCCTCGATGAAGTCGCCCAGCTGGGAATCCTCTTCCTCGCCGATGGGGGTCTCGAGCGACACGGGCTCCTGCGAGATCTTCTGGATCTCGCGGACGCGGTCGGCGCTCATGTCCATCTCGGCACCAATCTCCTCGGGGGTCGGGTCGCGACCCAGATCCTGAAGGAGCTGGCGCTGCACGCGGACGAGCTTGTTGATAGTCTCGACCATATGAACGGGAATACGGATGGTACGGGCCTGGTCGGCGATAGCGCGCGTAATGGCCTGACGGATCCACCACGTGGCGTACGTGGAGAACTTGAAGCCCTTCTGGTAGTCGAACTTCTCGACGGCGCGAATCAGACCGAGGTTGCCCTCCTGGATCAGGTCAAGGAACAGCATGCCGCGGCCGACATATCGCTTGGCGATGGAGACAACCAGGCGCAGGTTTGCGCTGATGAGCGCCTGCTTGGCTTCGAGGCCAACGTTCTCAATGCGCGTAAGACGACGCATCTCGGCACGCGTGAGCTCGAGCTCACCGGCATCGGCAGCCTCGAGCTTCTCGGTGGCCTCAAGACCGGCCTCGATCTTCATGGCCAGATCGACCTCTTCGGAGGCGGTCAGCAGGTCGACCTTGCCGATCTCCTTGAGGTACATACGAACCGGATCGCCGGTCAGCATCACCGTGGAGGCATCGATGCCACGCACGCGGGAGCGTGAACGGGACGTGCGCACGGTGCGCTTCTTCTTGCTCTTGGAAGAACCCATCTCGGCATCGGCCTGACAGGCCATCTTGAGCTCGTGATCGTCAAGCGAGCCGGAATCGTGCTCGTCGTCGTCATCGAAATCGTCGGTATCGGTATCGTTATCGTCATCGTCGACGTCCATGGGGGCGTCGTCGTTACCGCTCGCGGAGATAATCTGGATGCCGCTGTTGCGCAGCGCGGAATACACCGCGGTGAGCTGCTCGTCAGAAACATCGATATCCTTCAGGGCGACCTGAATCTCGTCCTCGGTTACCGAAGTCCTGTTTGAGCCGTTGCCCATGAGCTTTGCAACGTAGGATTCCAGCCCAGTACCCGTGCTCTCAGTCTTTTTTGGCACAGATTCTCCCTTCATAGTCCACAGGATTCAATACTTTAGCACACACATCGACGTCTATACCCAAAAAGAGGACAGGATATAGGCGAGAATACGCTGGTTGACCACAACATCTAGGCCTATTCGGCGTCTGCGGCCTCCAGACCGATCAAACGGAACGGGTCCGCCACGCCGCCGATCGACTTTTGCAGTTCGCGTTGACGCTGCGAATCCTGCGCGGCCTGCACGGTCAGCGCGCGACGGGCCTCATCGTCGAGCGAACGGTCCTGGCGCAGCTTGGCCTGTGCGGCACGCATGCGGCGCTTGATGGTGTAGAGCTCGAGCGTATCGAGCATAAACACGATGTTCGTCTCGGTGGGGTGCTTGCTCGTCGCCGAGATGCGCCCGGCACTCACAAGCGTTGCCGCCTCGGGACACACCGAACGCGCCGCATCCATGCAGGCTGCAGGATCGGTTCCCGGCGGCGTTGCCAGAACGGCCCATGCGATGGACTCGTGACGTGGGTCAACCCACTCGATAGAGCAGATGCGGTCGGCATACGTGCGGAACAGGTCGGGGTAGCTCGTGAGCATGGTCAGCAGCTCACGCTCCCCTGCCAAGGACTTACGCTCAAGATCAGTAAGAACCATCGGCGCCGCCGCAGCCGGAGCACCCGAACCATCAGTCGCAGGTACAGCACCCATACCATCAGGCGCGTCGATCGGCGGCAGGTCGTCGACGACCTCCACGGGCGCGGCGCCGTAGGCATCGAGCGGGACGTAGTCATACGGCTCTTCTTCGACCGGCGCGGACACAGGCGGCGTCGCGCCCGATGCCCAAGCACCGCGAGATGCCCCCTGCGAACCAGACGTCCGACCGCCCGCGCTACCAGAGCGCTCAGCCTGTGCCCGCTGGCGCTCATAGTTCTGCTCACGACGTCGTTCCGCATCCTCGCGCTTGGCGACATCGCGAAACACACGGCCCGAGCTCGCACGCACTGTCTCCAGATCCAAACCCAACAGGTCGGCAATTTGAATAAAGTACGTGTCGATCATATAGCTGTCGCGCAGCGGATAGATAAGCGTCAGCGCATCCTCCAGCGCCTTGGCGCGACCGCCCGGCGTGGAGATGTCGCTCGACTCCTGCAGCGAACGGTACACGAAGTCCATGAGCGGCTCGGCGGCGTCAATGCGTTTCTGCAGCTCCCCTCCGCCGTGCGCCGTGATGAACTCCATGGGATCGTTACCGTCGGGCAGCACCACGCAGCGCAGGTCCATAGAATCCTGCTCGATAAACTGAATTGCACGGCGAGCGGCCTTTTGACCGGCGGCATCGCCGTCAAACATATACACGATGCGCTTGGCAAAGCGGGTGAGCGTCTTGACGTGATGCTCCGTGAGCGCGGTGCCCAGCGTGGCGACAACGTTTTTGATCCCCGCCTCCCAGCAGGCGATGCAGTCGGTATAGCCCTCCACCACGATGGCCGTATCCTGCGCGACGATAAACTCCTTGGCCCAGTTAAAGCCATAGAGGTTTCGCTTTTTATGAAACACACTCGTCTCGGCGGTATTGAGGTACTTGGGTTGACCGTCACCCATGATGCGACCGCCAAAGGCAATGTTGTGACCCTGTTCGTCAAAGATGGGAAACATCACGCGGTCGTAGAAGCGGTCGGCAAGCTGCCCGCGCCCGCGGCTCACGGCAACGTTGGCATCGATCATCTCCTGCGGGGTAAAACCCGCCTGGGACAGGTGCGACACCAGCGCGTTGCGGCCAGGCGCAAAGCCCAGGCAGTAGCGGCGGCAGACGTCGCCACCCATGCCGCGGCTGGCAAAGTACTCGCGCGGACGGCCGTCCTTACCGCGCATAAGCATGGTGTGATAGAACTGGGCGGTCTCGGCGCACAGATCGTAGATGCGGGCACGCTTGGTACCGCGCTCGCGGCGGTCTCCGGTGTCGTGCAGCTCAATACCCGCGCGATCGGCCAAATAACGGATTGACTCGGGAAAGCTCAGGTTCTCACGCTTCATGATATAGGTGAAGACGTCGCCACCCTCGCCGCAGCCAAAGCAATGCCACACCTGCGTGGCGGGAATAATGTGGAAGGACGGAGTCTTTTCGCCATGGAAGGGGCAGCACCCCCAAAACTCATGGCCGCGGGGCTTGAGCTCAACCGTTTCCTGCACGATGGCAACTAGGTCGGACGCAGCGCGTACCTGGTCTTTTTCCTCATCACTAATCACGGATGCTCACCCCCTGCTCACCCAAGTTATGACGAATATCTTCGATATTACCCTCGACGGTCGCGATCAACTCATCCAGCGAATCGAACACGCGCGACGGACGCAGCCAGCGCGTAAACGCCAGCGAAACGGAAGCGCCGTACAGGTCGCCCGTATAACCAATTAAATTGGCCTCGAGATGCGCAGATGCCGCATCGTCGGCATACGTCGGCGGCAGTCCGACGTTAACGGCAGCGGGCCACACGATGTCGTTAACCAGCACCAGGCCCTCATACACGCCATCGGCAGGCACCAGAATGCCGTCGGGAACATGTAGGTTTGCCGTGGGAAAGCCCATGCCAGAACCCTCGTGACGGCCGCGAATAACACCGCCGCGCACCATATGCGGGCGGCCGAGTAACTCAGCAGCAAGCTCCACATGGCCCTGTCCCAGCTCATGACGAATGCGGGTGGCGCAAATGGCCTCACCGCCCTCGCAAAGCAAGTCGTGCCCGTATACGTCAACGCCGCGCTCGGCACCCCAGGCGCGCATCTCGGCAACACCAGAAGCACCGCCACGACCCAGCCTAAAGTCGCTGCCAACGCGAATCGATCGAATGTCAACCAGACGCGACACCAGCGAGAGAAAATCAACATGGTCAAGCGCCGCAACCTCAGGCGTAAAGGGAACGGCCACCACCGCATCGACCCCGGTTTGAGCCAGGGCATGCAGACGGTCGGCCGTCGTCATCAATTTTTGAGCGGGCGAAGGGCTCACCACGACGTCCGGGTCGGGATCGAAGGTAACTACGACCGCCTTACAGCCATGGGCACGGGCGTCACGGACAAGCGCCGCAATGAGCTCCTGGTGTCCACGGTGCACGCCATCGAACACGCCAATGGCGATCGAGGCAGCACCCAGGTGCTCACACTTATCAAACGCATCGGCAGTAACGATGTGAGCCTCGTCCGACTCGACCGCGAAAAAGACACGCGCGAGCTCGCGAGCGGACAACATCATCGAACACCGCCGATTGCCTGCGGAAACACGTGCTCCATGACAAAGCGGCCACTCTCAATGCGGGCGAGCGCCTTGAGTCCCCCATCGAGCACCAACGCAAAAGGCGCCTTCGAGGCATCGAAATCGGCAAGCGCACGCTCAACGGGAATGCGTCGGCCGCAGAGCAGATCGTCGGCAAGATTGCCCGGCAAGTCAACACGCGTGGCGCCCAGGGCCGCAATGGGATCCAGGGCAAAGCCAGCCGCGGACTCGGGAGAAAGCTCCTCGACCGCATGACAAGCGCCAATGGAAACAACACCGGAGGCCGTGCGGCGCAGCGCGGAAATGTGCGCGGCGCTCTCGCAGGCGCGGCCCAAGTCGCGAGCGAGCGCACGGATATAGGTACCCTTGCTCACTGAGAACGCCACGGTCCACACACACGTATCACCTTCGCCTCCCACAGCGATCAGGTCGGCGGCATAGACCTCGACAGGGCGCGGAGGTAGGTCCACCGCATTGCCCTCACGAGCAGACTTGTAGGCGCGAACGCCATTGACCGAGATGGCCGAAAACGCCGGCGGCACCTGCATCTGCGGACCCAGCATGGCGGCCAAGCGCTCACGGGCATAGGCAGGATCGCGGAGCTCGTTGGCAACAGCCACGGTGCGGACGGCCTCGCCCTCCGCATCATCGGTATTGGTCTCGGCGCCAAACGAAATGTCGGCGACGTAGCTTTTGGTATCGAGTGTGAGCATACCCAGCAGACGGGTGGCCTGACCCACGCCCACCACCATGACACCCGATGCCATGGGGTCGAGCGTGCCGGCATGGCCGACGCGACGCTCATGGAGGGCGCGCCGACATTGCGAGACCACATCGTGGGACGTGCAGCCCACCGGCTTATCGACGGCGAGCAGCATATTCAGTTGAGAAGGCGTACGACGAGCCATGTACCATCCAAAAAGTTAAAGCTCGACGGTCACCGAAGCGGGATCCTCCCCTACCAGCTCGGCCAGCATGGGAAGTGCCACGGTGAGCGTCTCGAGAATCGTTCCGTTGTTGGAGAAACCGGCGGCAGCGGGATGTCCGCCTCCGCCAAAGGCAGCAGCGATCTCGGACACGTTGAGGTCGCCCTTGGAGCGCAGGTTGCCGCGCACCTTGGTATCGCCCTCAATGCCCTTCAGGAACAGGCAGACTTCGACGCCCATCACCGAGCGCACCACGTCAACCAGACCGTCGCACTCATCCGAGGTGACACCGCAGGCCTCAAGGTCACTCTGGTACGCGTAGCTATACGCGACGCGCCCGTGGGCCACCGTCTTAATGCGGCCCATAACGATGGACTTGAGGTGCAAAAACTCAACGCGCATGCTCTGGTAAACCTCGAGTGCCACACGCGCCGGATCGGCACCGTGGGCAACCAGACGCGAGGCTGCATGGAACGCGGCTGCATCGGCGTTTTGGTACTGAAAACGGCCGGTATCGGTAACCAAGCCACACAGCAGGCAGGTCGCAACGCCATCACGTGCGACAATGCCGCAATTGTCCAAGAAGCGGTCGATGATCATGGCGCAGGCTGCAGCTTCGACGCGCCTCAGGCTGAGCTCGGCAAACTCCTCGCGCGCCGGATGGTGATCGAAGCACACCACATGCTTGGAGCGACGAAGCACCTCGGCGGAATTATTGAGACGCTCGACGACCGGCACGTCCACCGAGATGAACAGGTCCGGATTGCCGGTGTACGCAGATGCCGGCGTCAGGCGATCGGAGCCTTCCATAAAGCGGTAAATGCGCGGAACTGGGTCATCATCTGCCAGCAGCAGCGCAATGTCCTTGTTGGGGAAAAACTTCATGAGCGAAAGGCCCAGACCCAAAACGGAGCCCAAGGCATCGCCATCGGGAGAAGTGTGTCCCGAAATCGCAATGGAGGACGCACCCTCGATGAGCTCGAGGATGCGTCGCTGAATATCTGCAGACTCGCACGAGGCGAGGTCGGCGGAATTAGTCATCTAAAGCTGCCTCCTGGGCGGCATCCGCTATCGGATAGCCGTCCTCGTCCTTTTCGATCGCAAGCGTGGCGGGAACGTTTTCCAGCGCACGCGTGATGCGCTCGGCCTCGTCGGTCGAGCGATCGATGCGAAAATCGAGCTCGGGCGTGACGCGCCAATCGAGCGAGCGAGCCAACAGGCTGCGAATACGGCCCTTGGCGCTTGCGAGCGCCTCCATGACCTCGTCGTAGCGGCTCGCATCGCACGACACGTACACGCGCGCGAACGAACGGTCCACCGCGACCTCGACCGCGGTCAAAGTAACCAGGTCGAGACGCGGATCGGAAACCTCAAAGAGCAGGATATAACCGAGCTTCTCGCGAAGCTGCTCGCCCAGACGGCGGGTTGCCTGCGTTTGCTTCATAGCGCTACCCCCTACTCGGTACGGGCAACCTGGTCGATACGGTAACCCTCGATCTGGTCGCCGGGCTTGATGTCCTGGAAGTTCTCCAGGCCAATGCCGCCCTCGGAACCGCTCTTGAGGCTCTTGGCCTCATCCTTGTAGTGGCGCATCGAGGCGATCTTGCCGTTGAAGACCACAATACCGTCGCGCACCAGACGCACGGAATCGGTCGCGGCGATCTCGCCCTCTTCGACGCGGACACCGGCGGCGATACCGACTTTGGGCACCTTGAAGGTGTCCAGGACAGTCGCGGTACCCGTGGAGACCTCGACCTCGGTGGGCTTGAGCATGCCGATACGGGCAGCGTCGAGCTCCTCAAGGCACTTGTAGATGACGTCGTAGCAACGGATCTCGACGCCCTCGCGCTCGGCAGCGGAGCGGGCCTTGCCGTCGGGACGGACACCAAAGCCGATGATGATGGCGTTGGAAGCGTCGGCCAGGACGACGTCGGTCTCGTTGATGGCGCCAACGGCGGAGTGGATCGTGTTGATGCGGACCTCGGACTGATCCATCTTGTCGAGCGAGTCCTGAAGAGCCTCGATAGAGCCCTGGACGTCGGCCTTGATGATCAGGTTGAGCTCCTTGACCTCGGCGTCGGCAATGGTCTCAAAGAGGTTCTCGAGCGTGACGTGCTTGACGCGGCTCTGCTCCTCGATACGGGCCTTGAGCGAACGCTCGTCGGCAAGGGCGCGAGCCTCGCGCTCGTCCTCGAACACACGGAACTCGTCACCGGCGGCGGGCACGGACTGCAGGCCCAGGATCTCAACGGCGTCGGAGGGACCGGCCTCGGTGACGGCGCGGCCCTTGGGGTCGAGCATGGCGCGGACGCGGCCGTAGGTGAGGCCGGCGACAAGCGTATCGCCCACGTGCAGGGTACCGCGGGTCACGAGCACAGTAGCGACCGAGCCGCGGCCCTTGTCGAGCTTGGCCTCGAGGACGTTGCCGGAGGCAAAGGTGTCCGGGTTGGCCTTGAGCTCGAGCACATCTGCCTGGAGCAGCACGGTCTCGAGCAGATCGTCGATACCGATCTTCTGCTTGGCCGAGATGTTGACGAACATGTTCTGTCCGCCCCACTCCTCGGGGATGACGCCGTACTCGGTGAGCTCCTGACGCACACGGTCGGGGTTGGCGCCGGGCTTATCGATCTTGTTGACGGCGACAACGATGGGTACGCCGGCGGCCTTGGCGTGGTTGATCGACTCGACCGTCTGGGGCATGACACCGTCGTCGGCAGCCACGATCAGAATGACGATGTCGGTCACCTTGGCGCCACGGGCACGCATAGCCGTAAAGGTGGCGTGACCGGGGGTATCGATGAAGGTGATCTTGCGGTCGTTGATCATGACCTGCGAAGCACCGATGGCCTGCGTAATGCCGCCCGCCTCGCCGGCAGCAACGCCGGTGTGACGGATGGCGTCGAGCAGCGACGTCTTGCCGTGGTCGACGTGGCCCATGACGGTGACGACCGGTGCGCGCGGCTTAAGGTCGGCGGGATCGTCGTAGAACGAGAAGGTGTTCTCCTCCTCGGGGGTGATGATCTTGATCTGACGACCCAAGTCGTCGGCAACGAGCTCGACGAGGTCGTCGGACATGGACTGCGTCATGGTGAGCGGCGTACCCAGCAGGAACAGGCGCTTGATGATGTCGTTGGCCGGAACGTCGAGCGCCTCGGCGAGCTCCTGGACGGTAACGCCCTGGGAAACCTTGATGGCGTCGAGCTCCTCGGGGTTCACGCCCTGGGCCAATGCCTCCTCGATCTTGCGCTCCTCCTGAGCCTTGGCAGCCTCGCGCTCACGCTTCTCCTTGCGCTTCTTGCGGCGACCGGTGGACTCACGAGAGGCCTCCTCGACGGCTGCACGAGCCTCCTCGAGCACCTTCTCGCGGCTGTACTCCTCGGCCTCACGAGCCATGCGGCTGTAGTGGTCCTCTTCGTTGTTGTGACCGCCCTTGCGCTTCTTGCCCTTGCCCTGCTTATCGGGGTTGGGGAAGTCCATGCCGGCAGCGACGTTGTTGCTGGCGTTGGTGCGATGGCTGTGCGGACGGCTCTCGGAGGCGTTGCGCTCGGAGTTGTTGTCGGAGGCGTTACGATCGTTACGGCGGCCACCGCGGCGGTCATTGTTGCCGCCACGACGGTTACCGCGCTCGGCGGCGCGCTCGGCCTTGGCCTTGTCCTCGGCGTCCTTCTTCTCCTTGAGCACGGTCTCCTGTGCGGCGATCTGGTCGAGCAGCGAACGGAAGCGCGAACCGGAGTCGGAAGCGGGAACGGCGCGGCGCTGGGCCTCGCGGGCAGCCTCCTCCTTCTCGCGAGCAAGGCGCTCCTGCTCGGCCTTCTTCTTGGCCTCGGCCTCGGCGCGGGCAGCCTCCTCGGCAGCCTGGGCTGCGGCAAACTGGCGGCGTTCCTCCTCGCGTGCCTTCTCGGCGGCGATGCGCTCGCGCTCGGCCTCGGCGGCGCGAGCGGCCTCCTCGGCGGCAGCTGCCTGCTCCTCGGCCTGCTTGGCGGCCTCGACTTCCTGAGCGCGGGCCTCGATCACCGAGGCGAGCTGCTTGCGGACCATGGCGACATAGGCGTCCTCCAAAGTGGAGGACGCGGACTTAGCGGGAATCTTCATATCGGCGAGATGACCCATCAGTTCCTTGGAGGTCATGCCGAACTCTTTGGCCAGGGTGGACACACGGACTTTTGCCATATGACTTCACCTACCCTTTCTGGCACCTTGGGTGCCTAGAGACTGAACGAGCGTGGGAGACGCGCCGGGACCCGCCCGGCGCGACCGCGCGCTAGATCAGGTCCTCCGCATCATCGAAGGCGTCGGTGTCGTGGACACCGCAGAAACGGGAGCCGGGACGAGCCTGGTTGCGGCACTGGACGCCGTCCTCGGACACGTACTCGCAGCGGCGGACGTCCTCGTCCTCCTCGTCACCGATCAGGTCGGCGGCGGGCTCCTCGTGAACGGGAACGTTCTTGAGGATGTCGGCGGCAAGCGTCTCGGACTTGATGTCGATGTGCCAGCCGGTCAGGCGCGCGGCGAGGCGGGCGTTCTGGCCCTCCTTGCCGATGGCGAGGGACAGCTGGTCGTCGGGCACGATGACGCCGGCGTAGGCCTTCTCCTCGTCGATGAGGACGCGGGTGACCTTGGCAGGCGACAGGGCGTTGGCGACGTAGACGGCAGGATCGGCATCCCACAGGATGACGTCGACGCGCTCGCCACGGAGCTCGCCCACGACAGCGCGAACACGGCTGCCCTTGGGGCCGACGCAGGCGCCCACGGGATCCAGACGGTCGTCGAGCGAGTGGACGGCTACCTTGGAACGCTGGCCGGGCTCGCGGGCGATCGACTTGATCTGGACGGTGCCCTCATAGATCTCGGGCACCTCCTGCTCAAACAGACGACGCATGAGCTCGGGGTGGGTGCGGGAGATGACAATCGGCGGACGGCTGTGCTCGCCGCGAACCGGTTGCAGGTTGGAGTTGGGGTCGCGTACGTCGATGATCACGGCCTTGATGTGCTGGTTGTGCAGGTAGCGCTCGCCCATCGGACGCTCGTTGCGCTCGTTCTCGTAACGGCGCTGGTCAAAGTGCGGCAGCTCGGCCTCGACGCCCTCACGGATCTTGACGATCGTGAAGTCGGGCGTGGACTGCAGCACGGTACCGCTGATGAGGTCACCGATGCGGCCGGAGAACTCCTCGTAGATCTGCTCGCGGGCGGAGTTGCGCACGATGGCGTTGATCTCGGCCTTGGCGTGCTGGGCGGCGATGCGGCTCGTGTTCTTGGGGGTGACGTCGATCTCCTCGAACTCGGTGAAGTTGCCCTCCTCGTCCATGGAATCGTCGATCGGCTCCAGGCGGTAGACATAGATCTTGCCGGTGGTGCGGTCGATGGTCACCTTGGCGCCCCACTCAAGATGCAGGATCTCGGCGTAGCTCTTGGCGAGCGACTGCTCCAGGCGGTCGATCAGGTAGAGCTGGTCGATGTGCTTCTCCTGGCAAAGCTCCATCAGGGCGGACATCATGTCGGATGCTGCCATCTTACTTTCCTTCCTTCGCGGGCTTGAAGTCGTAGGTGGGCTTCAACTTGCACTTTTTAACATCAGAGAAATCGAGGGTAACGGACTCGCCGTCCTCGAGCTCGAGGGTCACGTTCGTCTCGGTCGCGGCGGCAATCTTGCCGGTGTACTTGCGACGGCCCTCGGTGGCGGTGGAGGTGAGCTCGCAGTCCTCGCCCACAAAGCGGGCAAAGTCGCGCGGACGGCGCAGCGGTCGCGCCATGCCCGGGCTCGACACCTCGAGCGTGTAGCTCGAAGAGATGGGGTCGAGCTCCTCAATCACATCGCCGACCCACTTGGTGTTGGCCGTGACGTCGTTGAGCGACAGGCTCTGACCCTCGGCACCCTCGATACGCACGCGCACGCAGGGGGCCTTGGTGGCACCCACGAGCTCGACGTCGACGATGTCGACATCGTACTGGGGAGCGACGGCCTCGAGCGCGTCGATGATCGCCTGCTCGGTCTTGGTCTTGACCATTGCGGCACCTCCATCCATACAAAAAAGAAGCGGGGCCGAAACCCCACTTCTTTCAATTACAACTTCATTTGCAAGCAAACTATACCAATAGCTGCGGAAACGCGCAAGCACAGTACGAATCTGCAGGTCAGCGTGCGCACAGCTTCTCCACAAGAATAGGACAATTGGTCGAAGAACCCCAAGCGGCGCACCCTCAACAGCCCCAAAACGGGCCATGCGTCCCATTCCACAGGCCCGTTCGGACCCCAAGGGCATTCCTCCCCGAGCCCCTTTCGATCAGACTTACGCTAAGGGGCATTCTGCAACAAGCCAGCCAGCAAGTCGCACAACGACGAACCTTTCCAAATCCTCTACGGCAAGGAGGCACACATGAAACGTCTAGGCACCCCTTGCATAACTGCGCTCGCCATCGCAACGTGCTCGTTGGCCCTCTTAGGCTGCGGCAACACGAATGGCAAAACCGGAACATGCGAACCGAACCCTGGCAGCACCAAAGCCATCGAGAAAACGACGCCATCGGAGAGCTTCGACAAAATTAACGAAGACATCGTCGATCCCCAGGGCCTGGGTCCCGATTCCCAAGAACAGTTCCCCATCGACCTTGAGGCAGACGAGAACGTCCATGTTACCTGCGTGGGCAAGGACACGGATGGCTACGGCGACGCCGTGTTGATCTTTGCGGTGACAAACAACACCGATGTCGACATGATGTTTGGCGATGTGGACTCTTATGCCTACGTCAACGGCGTGGTCCGCGATGTGCGCATGCGCCAGCAGGTCGCAGCGGGCGAGGAAACGCGCGCCATGCTCACCTTTGTAGGCACCTTCGACGACCCGGACTTTGATGTGAACAACGACCTCAACGACATCTACCTCAACATTTGGATGTTCGAAGAGGCAACGGGCAACGTTTACTTTAGGGACCTGGTACACATCCCGTAGAAGACGGTGCGACGCACTGACTAAGCAGGGCAGACAACACAAAACGAGGGACGACCCAACCGGATCGCCCCTCGTCTTTTATGTGTCAGCTAAGCGCGCAGCGCTTACTTGACCACCAAGTTAACCAGCTTGCCGGGCACGCAGATGGCCTTGACGACCGTCTTGCCCTCGAGCCACTTGGCGACGGCGGCCTCGGCGGCAGCCTGCATATCCTCATTAGAGGCATCGCGGGCCACGTCGATGCGGCCACGGACCTTGCCGAGCACCTGTACGACGATCTGCACCGTGTCCTCGATGGACTCGGCCAGGTCGAACTCGGGCCAGGCGGCGGTGTAGGCGTTGCCCTCGCAGCCGAGAGCCTTGTGCCACAGCTCGTCGGCCCAGAACGGGCAGATGGGGGCAAGAACGCTCACGATATCCTTAGCCACGCCGTAGCACATCGCCTTGTCACGGGAAGCGCCCTCAGTAGCATTGAGGTAGGCACTCGCGGCATTGACGAGTTCCATGACGGCCGAGATGGCGGTGTTGAACTGGCCACGATCGAAGTCCTCGGTGCACTTGGCGATGGTGCGGTGACGCTCGCGATAGAGCTTCATCGCGACCTCGTCGAGCGCGGACTTGTCGAAGGCCACGTTGGCGTCGCCGGACTGGACGAGCTGCCAAACGATACGCCAGGCGCGCTTGATGAAGCGGTTGGCGCCCTCGACGGCCTTGGGATCCCAGTCGAAGTCCTTCTCGGGCGGGGCGATAAACAGGATCGCCAGACGCATGGTGTCGGCGCCGTAGGGCTCGATGACCGAGCTCGGGGGCACGACATTGCCCTTGGACTTGGACATGGTGTCGCCGTTCTCGTCCTTGACCATGCCCTGGCACAGCAGGTTGGTGAAGGGCTCGTCCACACTCAGCAGGCCCAGGTCGCGCAGTGCCTTGGTAAAGAAGCGGCTGTAGAGCAGGTGCAGAATGGCGTGCTCGATGCCGCCGATGTAGTTATCGACGGGCATCCAACGGTCGGCGGCCTCGCGGGAAAAAGGCAGCTCGGTGTTGTGCGGGTCGGTATAGCGCAGGTAATACCAACTGGAGCAGGTAAAGGTGTCCATGGTATCGGTCTCGCGCTTGGCCGGGCGGCCGCAGACCGGGCAGGTGGTCTCGTAGAACTCCTTGCACTCGGCAAGGGTCTCGCCGGCGCCCAGGTCAAGGTTCTCGGGCAGCGTCACCGGCAGCTGGTCCTCGGGCACGGGCACGATGCCGCAGTGCTCGCAGTGGATGGCCGGGATGGGGTTGCCCCAATAGCGCTGGCGGGAAATGAGCCAGTCGCGCAGACGGAACTCGACCTTACGACGACCGCAGCCCATGGCCTCGAGGTCGGCCACGATCGCAGCCTCGCCCTCGGAGTGCTTGCCGCCGCGCATACCGGTGTACTTGCCGGACTGGACCAGCGTGCCCTCGGCAGCATGGGCGCAATCCCAGTCGACGGTCTCGGCATGGAAGGTATCGATGGTCTCACCGTTAGCCTCGACGGCTGCGCGGTCGTCATCGTCCAGGATGATCGGCACGATCGGCAAATCATACTTGCGTGCGAACTCAAAGTCGCGCTGGTCGCCGCAGGGAACGGCCATGACGGCGCCGGTGCCGTAGTCGGCAACAACGTAGTCGGCAACCCACACGGGGACCTTCTCGCCGTTGACCGGGTTCACCACGTAGCGGCCGGTAAAGGCACCGCGCTTCTCGAGGGTGCCCTGGGCACGTTCGACGGCGGAGATATGCTTGGAGTCCTCGACGATCTTGGTCACGGCCTCCTCGTACTCCGTACCCTCGACGAGCTCGTGCAGACGCGCGTACTCGGGAGCCAGGACAAAGAAGGAGACACCGAAGAGCGTGTCGGCTCGCGTGGTGAAGACGGTGATCTTACCCTCGTCGCCCTCGATGGGCTCGCCATCCTGGTCGCACAGGGTAAAGTCGACCTCGGCGCCCTCGGAACGACCGATCCAGTTGGCCTGCATCTGCTTGACGCGCTCGGGCCAGCCGGGGAGCTTCTCCAGGTCATCGAGCAGCTCCTGAGAGTACTCGGTAATCTTGAAGTACCACTGCTCCAGGTCGCGCTTCTCGGGCTCGGTGCCGCAGCGCCAGCACTTGCCCTCGGTGACCTGCTCGTTGGCCAGAACGGTCTTGCAGGTGGGGCACCAGTTGACCGGGTTCTTCTTGCGGTAAACCAGGCCCTTTTCCCACAACTTCTCAAAGATCCACTGACCCCAACGGTAATAATCGGGGCTGCAGGTCTTGACCATGCGATCCAGATCGTAGGAGAAGCCCATACGCTTCATCGTGGCGAGAGCCTGGTCCATGTTCTTATACGTCCAGGCGGCAGCCTGCGTGTTGTGCTTGATGGCGGCGTTCTCGGCAGGCAGGCCAAAGGCGTCAAAGCCGATGGGGTGCAGCACATCGTAGCCGCGCATGCGGGCCTGACGGGCCATGGCATCGCCGATGGTATAGTTGCGCGCGTGGCCCATGTGCAGGTCGCCCGACGGATACGGGAACATCTCGAGCACGTACTTCTTGGGCTTGCTGGCGTCGGTGTCGACGGCAAAGAGGTTGGAGTCCTCCCAGGCCTTCATCCACTTGGACTCAATGGCCTGTGCGTCGTAGGCAGGGATCTCATCCTTATGATCTGTGCAATCGCACATATCAGCTCCTTTAATCTTTAATGGGGTCGGTCGGCTTAGCTTTATTCGCTACTGCGGACAGTCCTGCGCAAGACGAAGAGCACATTTAGTGCTCTTCTTTGCGTGCGGAACTTGTAGCGAACAAAGCTAAGCCGCCCGACCCTAAGGTTGACTCGACTGATAATAGCAAATACGACAAGCGAGATGCCTGCGACTTGCAGGCATCTCGCTTTATCTAAATAACGTGGTTGAGGCTCAACCTTTATGTGCAGGTCTTATCTTATCGATACGTTACGCTCTGTTGGGAGTCCTTGACTACGACGTCGTGGGCTCCGCCTTCGACGATCGAGGTCGAGGAGACCAAGGTCAGACGTGCCTTTTCCTGGAGCTCGGGGATCGAGAGGGCGCCGCAGTTGCACATCGTGGACTTGACCTTGTAGAGCGTGCCGCCCACGCCGTCCTTGAGGGAGCCGGCGTAGGGAACGTAGGAGTCGACGCCCTCGACGAAGCTGAGCTTCGCGGCGCCGCCCAGGTCGTAGCGCTGCCAGTTGCGGGCACGCGCAGAACCCTCGCCCCAGTACTCCTTCATGTACTGGCCGTTGACGTTGACGCGCTCGGTCGGGCTCTCGTCAAAGCGGGCGAAGTAGCGGCCCAGCATCATAAAGTCGGCGCCCATGGCAAGGGCGAGCGTCATGTGGTAGTCGTAGACGATACCGCCGTCGGAGCACACGGGCACGTAGACGCCGGTCTCCTCGTAGTACTCGTCGCGAGCGCGGCAGACGTCGATCAGCGCGGTGGCCTGGCCACGGCCGATGCCCTTGGTCTCGCGGGTGATGCAAATGGAACCGCCGCCGATACCGACCTTGATGAAGTCGGCCCCGCAGTCGGCCAAGAAGCGGAAGCCCTCGGCGTCGACGACGTTACCGGCACCGACCTTGACGTCCTCGCCGTAGTTGGCGCGGATCCACTCGATGGTGCGCTTCTGCCACTCGCTGAAGCCCTCGGAAGAATCGATGCACAGGACATCGGCACCGGCCTCGATGAGCAGCGGCACGCGCTCGGCATAGTCGCGGGTATTGATACCGGCGCCGACCATATAGCGCTTGTCGTTATCGAGCAGCTCGTTGGGGTTGGTCTTGTGGCTGTCGTAGTCCTTGCGGAAGACGATGCCCATAAGGTGATCGTTGTCGTCGACGATAGGCAGGGCGTTGAGCTTGTTGTCCCAGATGACGTCGTTCGCAACCTTGAGGCTGATGTTCTTGTCGCCCACGATGAGCTGCTCACGCGGGGTCATGAACTCGGAGACCTTCTTCTGGTGATCATCGCGACTGGGGCGATAGTCACGGCTGGTGACGATGCCCAGGAGCTTACCCTTGGGAGTACCGTCGTCGGTGACCGGCATGGTGGAGTGACCGGTCTTCTCCTTGAGCTCGATGACCTGCTCCATGGTCATGTCGGGGGTCAGCGTGGAATCGGACTGAACGAAGCCAGCCTTGTGATCCTTGACGGCCTTGACCATAGCGGCCTCGGACTCGGGGGTCTGGGAACCGTAAATGAAGGACAGGCCACCCTCGGTAGCGAGCGCGATACCCATGTCGACGCCCGAGACGGACTGCATGATGGCGGAAACCATGGGGATGTTCAGGGTGATTGCCGGCTTCTCACCGCGCTTGAAGCGGGTTAGCGGCGTCTTAAGAGAGACGTTGTTGGGGATGCACTGCGAGGACGAGTAGCCAGGGACCAGCAGATACTCCGAAAACGTGTGGGACTCACCGGGAAAGAACGTAGCCATGTTTCTCCTTTTTCCATGCGACCGGTCGGCTGCAGGCCTCGTAGGACCCAGCCCAACCTTGGGCGCCCAATACTGGGGAAGTATCTTAACGCACTTTGACTGCTACAATGCATGATTTAAGAAGAGCACACGAGGGTTTGACGCAGGCTTTGCGTTTGCCCAGCAAACACTTTAGCGGGGAGACGTGGAGCGTATGAAGTACAAGACGACGGCAAAGTTGGTCATTCAAGCGTGCGACAAGGATTTGCCGGGCGTGTTCGGCCATGGCTGCGTCTTGCTGCTGCAGGGTATTGCCCGGGAGCACTCACTCAACCGCGCCGCCAAAAGCATGGGCATGTCGTATTCTAAGGCCTGGCGCATCGTGAACGAGGCCGAAGGACAGCTGGGATGCAAACTCATCGAGCGCGACGGCGCCCGCGGATCCACGCTCACGCCGGCCGGCGAGCGAGCCATAGCAGTCTACGAAGAGCTGCAGGCCGACATCAACCAAGTAATTGCCGCAAAGGCCAACGACCTCATCGCCAGCATCAATGCAGAGTAGTCCTTTTAGGCCGTTTTTAGCCCACAGCGCCCTCGGGTTGAGGCTCGCGCCACAAAACGGGCCCATCTACTACGTTTAGTTGAATACCCACGACCATACCGGACATTATGAAAATAAAACCGCTGGTAAACAGCTTGGTAATTTTCAAAATAGGCGGGTGTGGTCGACCCCTATTGCTTAAACGTAGTAAATAGGCCGTTTTCGTGACACAGACCCCGATTAGCTACTTGCGAAGGGCGTTATCGAGAGTGGCAGCCACCTGCAGAGGGTCGTCGGTGCCGGCGAAGAGGCGGATGGTGCTCCCCTGCTTGCCGCGTGGAGCCGAAAGGCGCGTCGTTGCGCCGCCGGCGGGCGATGTGCGAAACTCCCCCGGCAAAGCATCGAAGAGATCGCCCGCGCTACGCTCGATAAGGTCAAACTCAACTGCGGGGCCAAAGCCGTGCTCGAGGATTCCCGTTGCAACCGCATGGTCGGGATGCGAGCTCAGTCCGGGATAGCACACGTTGCGCACCACCTCATTGGCAGCCAAATACTCGGCCAGTGCACGTGCGCGGTCAAAGTGCGCCTGCATGCGAGCGTCGAGCGAGGAAAGCCCACACTCCAGCACGTCGGCCTCCTCGGTAGAAAGGTCGAGCGCCGACGCACCGCAGCCCGCAAACAACGCGTGCACGCATTCAGCCGCGGCATCCACGCGATGGCGCTTGAGCTGCGAGCGCGCCACCGGAGCGGCAACGAGCTTGCGCGGAGCCTTACCGGCGCATACGCGATCGAGCGCCTCGAGCGACAGCGCAGCGCCCAGCCGCAACGGATCGCAGCCAAAGACGCATGCCACGGTGTTGTCCACAACCAGCAGCGCATGGGCCTCACGCGCCGCCCGACCCAGCGTACGCAGATCGGGCACACGCAGACCAAACCCGCCGATGGAGTTGACGAACCACCACAGGTGCGGCCCCTCGACATCAAACGAAGCATCAAAGCCCTCGGACGTAGCAGCAAACGCCGCAGCCGCGGGCTCCCCCACCATAGCCACGTCGCAGCACTCAAAGCCGCACGCAAACGCATCGGCAAAGTCATCGGCAAACGCAACCAGGCGATCGCCGGGACGTACAATCCCCAACAGAGACAGCGCCGCCGGCACATGCGGCGCTGCAGCAAGACGCGCCTCACGCGCGCCGGCCCTTGCAGCCCAGGCCTCTTCTAACTGCTGTACATCCACACGGCACCGTCCCTTCATAAGCAAAAACCCACGATGCGGGTGTTCCCCGCATCGTGGGCAACGGCTGCAGTATAGCGCCGATGGGCGACGAAGCGCCTAGATGCTGAGCGTGTGATAGGTCACGCTCGCACCCGGAGCGTCAACGGTCACGCCATAGGCCTCGGGTGGCCAAAAGCGTCTGCAACGTCGAGCATCTCAAAGTTGGCATCCCAGCTGTCAAAGATACGATGCACCGACACCGCGAGTTCCTCGGCACACAGCAGGGGAAACGGCGCATCTGCCGCACCCTGAAGCGCGACCGACCCGCCCGAGCATGCCTCGAACAACGGCACCAAAAATGGGTCGGTTAATGCCGGCGATACGGTATACAGATACGGCACGCGCAGGACTTTGGCTTGGATGCCGTCGCGCGATGCATAGTGACGGCACAGGTCGTTGGCCGCGCGGGCGATAATGCCCTTGCCCGTCTGGGTGCCGCTGGTGGTCGAGACATCGTCGTCACAGCCGCCAGTGGTGCCCTCTGCACCCGCGGGCCCCGCAATAAACAGCAGCTGCACATTGCGTCCCATACAGGCACGAAACACCGAGCGCAGCAGCCCAATGTCGCCAAAAGTCACGGTATGCGGGGTGAGGTAGGTAGAAAGGTAGACCACGCGCTCAAACTCGTAGGCCTGGTCCAGGTGCTGGAGGAGCTCTTTCCACGAAGCATGGGGCGACGACTCATCGCGGCGCGCGTCCTGCGCGGCTACGACCTACACATGGTCGCCGGGGAACGCCTTGGAGCAAAAGTCATCGTCAACATAAGCGGTGTTGCCAACAACCAGCACTTCCACGGCGTTCCCCCTCCCCTTAATTCCGCATTTGTCATAGTCAAACATGCGTATTTTACGCTGTCAACGCGAGTTGGAACGCCTTTAAGGCTGTTTTAAGAACTTTTTTAGAGGATGTGGGGACATCGAGAGTGCTAAATGAGCACTCAATCCAGAAGTGCGGTGAAAAACCGAGACCTGTCGACCAGACCCCTGTTTTAAACTTCCCCGACCTGCGGTTTTATTGCTAAAAATCGGGCAGTGCTCGGAGATTTTCGATTTGTCCCCGCACTTCCGAAATAACGACTCTGCATCGAGGGTTCTGGAAACAAAGGCGGCATCCGCGACAACATCCAGTTGTCACGGAAACATCAAAGGGCCGTTGCCGGAAAACCGAACAACGACCCTTCTTGGTCATCGCCCCACGCAGAGTGCACGACGACTGTATCGCTGAGAACATCTTACCGTAACGTCTATCAACCCAATAGGGCGCTAATCAGGATCGATCAGGAATGCAGCCGTTCGTCCCAATTTCCATCTAAATAAAACTAGGGGATGCCCTCCGTTAGGAAGGAACCCCCTTGCAAAACGATGGCCTATAGCAGACCTTCGTTTTTCATTTAGGACATCATAGCGCAGCATCACTATTTCGAAGAGCGGTTGGACACAAATAGATTGAGAACATTGTTCGCTGCAAGTCCGCCTACAAGAGAACAGGCAACGGTTGTTCTGTCCAAACAGCCAATAATATGGCACCGACTATCAGCGAAAGATTGAGAAGTACCGTTCCATATTGCGCTCAGGAAATCTGCTCAGCACCGACCTTATTCATGGCGTCAAGTCGAGCCGACTCTGCCCTATCCAACGCGGTAGCAGTTTCAATTAGCTACTTCAAGGTCTTAGCTTTAAAGACTTCTCCGAGATGATTCTGACCGCCATCAAGGTGACCATCTTATTCGAGCTCCTCGTCGAGCGAGCCCTCGCCTCGGAAACCTTCTTGCTCATTTCCAGACCCGACCATGTCGGAAATGTTCTCACCGTTGAGTTCATCGTGCAACGCCTTTTTTGCTCTCGCCATGCACATAGCAACATAAACGAAAGCACGGCGTATCAAGCTGAAGGAGCAGAAATCGCCAAAATGAGAGGGCTGACGCATCAGCCCTCTTCAGGTGCTACCCGAAGGTTTCCAACGCAATTAGGTATATTAAAACGAGCAATAGCCCACCTTGTTATTTAGTTTGCAGCCGGAGTGCAGCAGCTCAAATAAGAAAGTACTCCAAACAATGCCATAAGAACAATTGAAGCCGCTTCACAAATGACAATAACTTTCATCTGGCAAAATTGCTTGCCGTCGCCAGAGGGCCCTTGGACGAGACGGTAGATAAACGAAAAGGCAGCATACAGTGTATTGAACAGGAAGAATCCCACAACCGAGACAATAAAAGCAATCTGAAAGACGCTTGTATTGGAAGTGGTCGCACCGATTGAAGACGTGGTAAACGATACACCAGCATTAAATGCAAGCGTAATGGCAGAAAAGATGCCCAGAATACCGATTAGCTCCGTCTGCATCCTTTTGGCTTTATTCTCTGCTTTAATTGCAGCCTTTTTTGCTGACTTAAGTGCATTTTTAGCTGATTTGAGTGCATCCTCTGTCTTGGCAAGCTCCTCATTAGATTGCACAAGGCTCTTATTAGCTCGTCCGACCTCGTCGACGAGCATCTTCATCCTGCCACTGTTTGCTCCAGAGCGCCTTGCCTCAAGATTAACATGGTCGTACAACTTCTCGAGTCTTCTGTCTCGTTGAAGAATCAAGATGTCGTCATCATTTTCAATTGCAGATGCACCATCATGATCGTAGACAATGAACACTCTTAGATTGGCAGCAAGAACAGATGCCCTAACCTGCTCCTGCTGAATTTCGGAATTAAACTGAGCTATTCGCTCGCGTGCCTCGCTCTCACTGGTCTCAGGATGATTAAAGCTTTCGATTACTTCAACAATGCTCGAATATCGATGGCGAAATTCTTTGTCCGCGTAAACTTTAGCCAAAACTCCAGCGCAAGAGATTATCTCGTTCTGATTCTCAAACTCATGATCAGCCATAACGCGTAGGCACTCATCAAGCCTCCGTTGCGCCGCTGCTTTCTGATCACGCCAAGCTTTAGAGCCGTAAGGAGCCTCAGCAGCCATAAGTTTCCTTAATGATCTCGTCCGTAATCACATCGCCGTAACCAGAAGCCTCCTTCTCATCACGGTTATAGACGCGGTCCCATGCCTTGCCTTTTTCATGCGACTCGGCAACAAGAGCCCAGGCGGGCCTATCAACCCACTCTGCGTAGACGGATTCAAGCGAGGCTCTCATATCAATGGAGTGCTGCTCATGATCATGTTTAAATGATTCGATATCGAACGGGGTCTCATCTAGTGAAAACTCCGGTCTTAGGATGGGGCTACCACCATATCGAGAATAGGCATTGTAAACATACGGAATGACTGGACCGTACTGCCAAGCATGAATTTCATCATCGAATAGTTTGTTCCAAGCATGCTTTTGCATATAGTCGACTTGAGCGAAAAAGAGCATCTTCTGGAGCTGAAGGTTACTGATGAGTTTGTTATTCTCACATGCATGGCTAACTAGAAATGCAGCGCACTGTATAGCCTTCATAACGATGCCTCACCTTTCCTGTTAGAAATAGTGAGCGAGTATTATACCCTCCGACAAACCACTAATCAAGTTTTAATATTTTCTGATTTGAAAGACACACAAAAGTGTACCAATGGGATGTCTTTATCTATATCTGGGCCCGCTGCCTACCAAATCACATCTGCAGAAATGCTCTCTTTCATGATTCTTAAAACCCTCTCATCAACCGAAGCTCCAACAACCTCAGCAAGCTCGATTCCAAGTTTTAAGAATTTTGCCCGACCGAAATCAAGCAGCAATTTCCCTTACCATTGTTCCTGATACAAAGCAAGGCGCTGCAATGAGTACAGCTTCAGCTCGTCACCGGGGTCAACAGTGAAAGAAATCCATTCACCAGTCATTTGCCTTAACTTCGTTGCTTACTAAATCACCCATCGCTTGCTCCCTAAATCCAGCTGAATCATTAAGCCAACGGCATGAAATAGCCTGCGTCCCACCCTACTATTCGGGCAAGCTGGAGTTCAACCTTCTGGCGTTAGTGCTGGCGAGGCATTCGCCAGCAGGCGTGAGCCTCGGAACCAGTGGAATGGAATTCCACCAGTCATGCACTTTAACCAGCACAGGAAGCTTAAACATTTCCTTCTTGAGGTTTTCCTTAATGAAGGCGACGCAGGAGTCATCTTGGCTTAATTGGCAAATGAATCGTAATGCTTCAATCTGCGCATTGCTCAGTGGAATGCCCGGTATGGAGGCATCACAATCATGCCTATATAACAGGTTGTCGAAGCGATCAATATACCTGAGAGACAATCGCCTATACCCAGGATTCAACTCATGATCGACAAGCAAATCCGTTGGCAATCCCGCCTCTTCAAGCTTTTCTAGTACCTCTGCCTCTTCAGCGGAATCCACCCCAACTCCGCAAACGGTATATCCCTTCAACATGTCAAACTGAAGGTCAAGAAACGGCGTAAGCGATGTGATCGATGAGTATCTAATTGCATCAAGGATATCTAAATCGTCTATCCAATCCGTACCAGCGGGTAGAAGGTTCAAGGGAAGACTCTCGTATATCCCGGCTAAGGTCTTGATACCATCGCCAATAACACCGGAAGATGGGGTGTACCTATTTACGGCAAAAAACACCGTTAACCCCGCAAGCTCCTCATCAGTAAGAAACTCGACAATCTCGATTGCCTTACTTACCCCAGTGGCAACGTGGCGATCCGATGGCGACTCAAAGCGTTTGACTAATAGCTCAGCCAGCATCTGATGGTCATCCGCAGAGTTAGTCCTTGCAGCGGCATTTGCTGCTGCACCTAACGTCGCCGCACACGACGGCTCGCGAAGCGATTCGAAAAGCTGTAATTGATTCCCGACAATGGCATACAGCTCATCTTTAAAACTATTCAACCTCTGTTCGACGGCAAGCCTTGACTCCATAAGGCAAGACTCAATAGCCCTGTCGCACGCAGCGCTTACGATGTCATAAACCCGCTCTTCAGATATCCCGATGTTCTGCACAAACGTCTGCGTTTGAATCTGGTTTGCATTATCGCCAGCCTTTTGGATTTGCTTATTTGTCGTTGCGCTCATTTACGACACCAACCTGAATCTGCTTTGAGCCTTTACCGGCCTTCTGAGACTGCTTGACGGATCTCTGCCCAACCTTGTAGCTGACGGGAACACTAACTAGAGCAGTCACGAGAGCGCCGGCAATAGCCGCTATAACCGATGAGCCCAGACCATCAAACATGGACGCCGGATCCATAAGCAACCTCCAAAGCAGCTAGGAACAGATAAGTGTTGACAATAGAAGTCTATCGCTGAAATATGTGCCGAAACACCTCTGAAGCTAGTAGGTTTTCAAAGATGAGCAGGACACTGCCCCAGTATGCCACGTGTTAACAAAAGGCCGTCTGTATCTCGCCAACGGCCTACCCTATCAATAGGATCTTTTGATACTTCGCAACCAAATTTTGGCTTCAGCTTGGCACACGCTCACGCGATACTATAACTTAGAATACAATAGATAGAACAAATGTACGAATCAAATAGATTGGAACGACATGTCAAATGAAACCGAGGCCACAGACCTCTTCACGGCGTATTACATGAACCATTCTAAAGTTTATGAAATGCGCATGTTGCTAAACAATACGATTTGGAAAGAGCGCTCAAACGAAAAAGAGAAGGCAACATCCGGTAATGCGGAAATCCATGCAAAAGGAGAAGGGAAGGTCCCGCTCTTTTCAAAATTATCCGGGGATGCAGACGCAAACTTAGGACACGAGAAGCGAACAAAGCTGATAGACACGCTCGAATACATCAACACCAAGAGCCGAATGCTTGCTGAGATCAAAGGAAACTGCCTCGCTTTTGACGAAAATAAGAGTAAAGAGGGCGACCTCGTCTACATCAATAATGTGAGCCTCTCACTACTCGACGAGGACGAAGTTCGCACCCTCATAACGGTCATGTCGGGAACGTTCGACGGCATTCAAATCCCTGAGGCTGGCGGCCTCGATGTGGGGCACCTATTTCAGTCCTTCATCAAGTCGGGCGCGTCGTTCAAGCTTATCGGGAGAATTGGCGACGAGGAGAGCAACAACATTATCTTGAAGATCCCCATCGATGGAGCGGATCTCTTCGAGAGCGGCTACTCAGTCGACGACCTTCTCATCGGTAAGGTCGGAATCATCGGGATCTGCAAGGGGAAAGTTTGCCCATCGGACCTTCGCAGCTCGTACGAATATTTTCAAACAAAAGGAAAGACGGCTGAACCGGAGGACGACGGCTTCATTGACGGCTCAACCAAAGAGCGAACTGACGATCAAGTAGATAATCCGATAGTACAAGAAAAGGAGACCGAAGCAACCTACATCGACGTCATCGCCGTCATCCAAGCAGTCAATAAAAAGAATGAATAAGCCATGCTGAACTTAATCACATACAGAAAGGCCCAGTTCGCCCGTCTCAGAAACCTGCTCGAAAGCGAAGGTTACGATTTTATCTCGGTGTTATCGCTTGCTCGCGCGGCAGATAATGCGCAACAAGCAGAAAAACGCAACAAGGCGCTCGATGTTTCGTCACTCTTGCCCTTACTCGACCCCTCGAGCAGCAACAGGGATCTCGGTGCAGCATTAGAAACCCTTCTCTATCGAATGCCAGACACTACAGTGTTCATCGCCGACGAAACGGTAGCGAGCAGATATGCCTACGAGACGCGCACATTATTCGACGCCTCAAAACCCTGCAACATCAAGGGAGCTATCGAGGATCAAACCATGCCAACTGAAAAGAAACCAAAACGCCTGATAGACCTAGGCGACTCAGAGACAAAAGAGTTACTCGACCAGTTCGTACACGACCTCATCGGGCAGGATAATTTCAAAGATGATTTCCGCAAACAGGTCGAAATTTTCAGGCTGTTTAACAGCATCGGAGAACAGCCGATTCTCTCCCTGTTCCTGATCGGCCCCTCCGGCGTGGGCAAAACCGAGACTGCAAGGATCCTCAGTAGCCTGCTCGCGTCGGGGGAATCGCTGGCAAAAATCAACTTTGGCAACTACAGCAGCAAGGACTCGCTCAATTCACTCATCGGCAGCCCGCGTGGCTACATGGGCAGCGAAGAGGGCGAGCTAACAATGAAGATAGAGCGCAGCAAGTCGGGCGTCATTCTCATCGACGAGTTCGAAAAGGGAGATTCCGCAGTCTGGAGCTTCTTCCTAGACCTGCTCGAGAACGGCAAGTTCACGGATTCCCAGGGCGAGGAACACGACCTTAACGGCTATACCATAGTATTCACCTCGAACACACCGAGAACCGAGGTGCAGGAAAAGTTCCCACCGGAACTGCTCTCGAGGCTCAATCTCAAAGTAGATTTCGCGGCCCTAAGCGATAAGGAGAAAAAGACCTTCGTAAGCAGGTATATAGCATCGGTCGCTAAAAAATACCGTTCAAGCGTCGACGAGTCTCTTGAAGATCAGAACGTTATCGCCGAACGAGCGCTTCAGGAGATCAACACCGCAAACGAAGATAATATCCGTATCCTCAAGAACAACGCGCGCAAATGGTTCGCGGACTACATCGCAGAACGAAAAGAGGGTCCGTCGGAAACGTTGGCGTAAGGATGACGCCCTAGCGCCCGTTTAACGAATAACGGTCCTCGTCCTAGAGTCTGAAATCACCACAACAACAGGTTCTGGGAAAGAACGAAGACCGCTGCAGAAATCTTGTCAGACCCGACGCCGGACATGCTCTACATGCCCCGTTTCGATGATGGCGCCATCGACATGCGAGAGCTGCTCAGGCGCCTCGCCGAATAGGTCGTGGACGTCGTGATGGACGCAGAAGCCGACCGGCCGTGCGGGAGCGGGACCGAATAAATCAATTTGCGAGAGAAGGTTTTGGGGGACGTCGTTATCTTGGTCTCAAGGTGCCCGGACGGTGCCCGGACGAACGAGTTAGCCCGGGACAGAACCGCTCAAGAAAGGACATGCCATGCCCAACGGCGGCATCGCATACCTACTCAAGTTCGCACCCAAAGAGGCATACATCGACGACCTGATAAACGGTCGCCTCTACATGAACGCGGCCGGCTACTACCATGGCCTGCCTGGCGAGCAAGGCGATCCGCTCGAGGCGTCCATGGCTCCCGAGGTGTGCCTCTACGGATATACTTGCCTGCCCATCTACTGCATGTACACGGTCCGCGAAAACGATATCGTCGACAACACCGTGAAAATCCCGATGCGCATGATCCGGGAGTTCGGATGCGCGGACGGGTGGATCGGCATCGTGCAGTACGACAGCTTCGCGCGCCTCGCCGACAGACACACCACCGACGACGGAAGCATCTACGCCCACGGTCCCATCTCCTACGGCGTCCCCGGGCCAAAACTGATACGCGAGATCTTTGAGGGCATCCCGCACAATCTCGTTATCAAAACGCCCAAGTACGCATATCAGAAGGAGTATCGAATCATCGGGTCGCGACCGGTCGAATGTCGCCTTTTACCAGACGAGAATCACCCAGGCTGCAAAATTGAAAAATACGACCACGCAGAACTTAACCTAAGCAGCAGCCTCGCTGACTTTTCCTGGAAGGTCTCGGTGGCGAGTTTCGAAGAAGCGCGAGACGGCATCATGTTGAAGTTCCCGCATCGCGTATAGCCAACCCAGCACAGGTCAGAGCGCTGCCGGGGACTATAGCGGGCCCGCTCCCCTCCCCAACATTCCCCAGAAAGCTCGCTGATGTTGACTGGGGTTCCCGTAAAATAAACCTCAACAAAATATGTGCGGAGTGCTGGCCTGGAGCTGCCTTCGGACCCTATTGGCTGCTCACCGAGAGGCTCCGCTATGAAACGATCCCTTTACTACCTGCTCTGCGCGATCTCATGCGCATCCAACTTGTAGGGTAAATTCATCGCTCGCGTCGATTACGACCCCAATATTTCCTTAGGAAACACGCTCGGCAAATCGTTAACGCCCATAGCGAAAAGCACTTTTGCGCTGGCATCGTTGCTGAGCTCGTCGCTCAACTTAAGTGCATCAAGCAGTATATTTCGGCGTAAAATCTTATAGTCATCCTCAGTCAGCACTAGCTCAAGATCGCTTAAAACCCCTACTAGATTGACATCGTGAGACGGAGATACCCTGGCGCAGAATAGACGCTCGTCATGCGCACAGATATTTCGAAAATCTTTAATGTGATCATATGCAAGTCTTAGCCTACGTGGGCTGATGCGCTTATCGACTTCATGGGTCTCAGAATAGAGATCGGAAAACGACTTGGCAATGGAATTTCTCATGCTTTCTGGCTGAAACTCGTAGAACTTGAATGCCTGACCAAGCATCAAATAATTCATAAGAATCCATACCGGCGTATTATCGTGATTATTCTCATAATGCCGAATATAGTCCCTTTTGTAATCGCTTTTACATTTTTGAGACCTACATAGCACCTTCTCGAAATCACAAATGAGCGTGTCGATCTTTTTTCGATAACCAGCATCAGCACGGTAAGATCTTCTATCCAGGTATGCTTCCGGGCTATCTTTATGGGCCATTGCGAAACGATAAGAACAGACAGTTTTAAGAATCGCTTCCGCCTTGTTAAAGTACTCAAACATGAGCAGACGCAATGAACGGTCAAATTCGAATAAACGATATATATCAGAAAACTTCGTACCTTTTACGAATAGCTCGTGGCAAGAATCTCCGCGCTGGTCGAGAAATAAATCCTTGTAACCGTTAATAACCGGATAGTATCCCTCGCGCTCCAAAACTAAACGAGTATTGTTATCGCATTCGAGTCCACGGCTTTCAAGAATAGCAATCTGCTCATCAATAGATTTAAATGGTTTATCCATTAGGACCCCTTAAACGCGAAAACCGCCTTTCGGCGGTTCCCACGGACCAAGCCGGACGTACCGTCGCAAGGCCTCATCACAACGATTACTTTAAGGGAGAACTCGGGGTCCGTCAATCCAATACCACGAATCCCCCAAATCAACCCTTTGAAGAGACCAAACAACCAATTCAGGTAAAATAGCCCCAAGCTCGTATTTCGCCACAATGAAGAAGTCATTTAGCGACAACGGACGCGATATAACGGGCCGTTGTCGGCATGGAGCCGACCCCTTATCCCCTCGGTGGGAAGGGGTCGTGGCCATGGGAATCCCTTGCGCGGATTCTGCCGTCACGACGATGGATGATCAACTCCGACTCTTGATTGGAGCAGATGCGTCGACCGAGCTTTATTGCCTCGCTCTGCGTTGTCGTAACGAAAGAAGCGCGACATGCCCCTTCGCCCTTAACCTGCCAATTGCCATCCGAACGCTTCGTAATGTGCTGATTTCTACCTTTCATAATCACCTCGCCTTCAACTCTGAACTTGCCGATGTGTCTACAGCATGAGATATGTGACAGAAGCCCTCGTGCCGTTTTTTCAAAAGTGTAAGCACTGGCGCGGACAAAAAACGAAGCGCACACAGCAGGACCGTTGACCCACCTGGCTTTCTGGTCGCCCCGCACACCCAGGCGAAAGAGCTTTGGGACACTGAAGTTCGCACCCAAAGAGGCGTACATTGGTAAGCTGACGGACGAGCGCCTCTATATAAACGCAGCCAGCTACTACCATGATCTACCCGGCGAGCAGGGTGATTCATTGGAAGCGTCTTTAGCGTACGGGACGGGTATCTACGCCAGCTGGCTCTTGCCGTTTTCCGCATGTTCACGGTGCGAGAGAGCGACATCGTTGACAGCACATAACATTCCCCGCACGGTAACGTCTTTTACGGTGCCTCAAATCTAAGCTCAACCGCCGAGGCATTCCAGGGCATCCCGCGTAACCCTATTAACAAAACGCCTAAATACACATCATTACACTCATGAAAAAAGGGCAACACTCTCTTGTCGAAAGCGTCACCCTTAAAGCTCCCGTAGAGCTTTTGTATCACAGGACAATATCCTACACCATCTCAATGAGATGAAAGGACACATCTAGGCCTGTCGGGTAAAAGCGTGGGCAGGCCACGAATGAACGAGACGACAGCAGGACTAACGGTCACCGCAATCAAAAGAGCCCAAATAATGCAGCGCACCCTTCACTCGCGGAGCATTAGGGTCTTCACCCAAGAAATTGACGCTATAAGAAGGAGCTCCAACATAGACATGAGTCTTACCGGTCTCGCAACAGAATAAAATATCGCCAGCGCTGTTCTGTGTCAAAGTGTTGCAATTCGAGTAATAATCAAGCTCGTCTGACGGGGCTTCTCCTACAACAATCAACCGAGGCTCCAACTTATCCAGCCATGTCTTAGGGACGCGACCGGACTTCCGTCCATGATGCGGCGCAAAAAGAATGTCCACAGGCGAAAGCGCAATGTCATCTTCGATCGCCTCCATGTAGTCATTCTCCATGTCACCAAGCCAAAGCGCACGGACCCCTTCATCAAGAGAGTAGACAATCGCAGGACTAATATTATTGGGTTTATCAGAGCTTTCGGCATCCCGCAAAGCATCCCGAAAGGTCTCATTATTCACATCGGGCCAGAGGACGCTAATCCCAGCAGAACCGCGCTCACCATCAGAAACGTTCATCCATTTGCGCTTACACCCCTTGTATATTTTGTAAGCGCACGACGACTCCTTCAGATCTTTATACTTTTTGAAACTCTCAGTCTCCGTGGACTTGGAGACATTATTGTCAACGTAATAGAAATTCTTAATAAGCCCGAGCTCATCAAGATACTCAATACCCTGAATATGATCTTGGTCCGGATGCGTACTGATAAAACGAACGACGCCCTTTTTCCCTGCAAGGTTTTTGACCTCATCAAGGATTTCCGACTTACGCTCATCGGTAATATTACAGTCAATCATGCTGAAGTTATCAGTATTGTGATTGATATAAAACATGTCGCCGTTATCAACGGATAGAGACTTAATCTCGCTCATGGTTATCACACTCCTCAAGATTGAAGTTGATTCGTTTTTCTACATACCGTTCCTGCTTGATCCAGGAGGCAACAAATAAGGCGATAAAAGAGCACAGCGCCGCTGGAAGCCGATGAGATTCCGGCAACAATGATGCAAGCAGAATAATTACGAGCAGGACACCGGCCCCCGCCAGGCTGCGATACATATTTGAAATCATTAAGAGCTGCTCGACCTTTGGATCGCGTTTCTGAGCATATGCAAAGGCAGAATAGTCCCGCTTTCCGGTCGGTTGTAGTTTGCGGACCAAAGGTTCAATGCAAAGAGAGCCAATCCGCGACGCAATAAGACCGAGAACATAACTCATCACAAATAGTGCCAGCCAGTTAGAGCAGTCGATACAACTGCCCAACGGCATCTGACTGACGGAATATGTTACGAGTGCACCCGGTAAGAGCACATTGAACAGATCGTAAGCAGAGATTTTTCCAAGCAAATCATCTAGATAGTTATTGGCCAATAATTACGCACCTCCAAGAATCCAAAAGCCATCCTTCGCATTTTTTACAAACTAACCAACCCCGCCACGCAAGTGTCAGGTTCTTGAAGAAGAGCTATTTGGAAATGATTTGAACAAACGGGGGCGCATACTGCTGTTGACCAATAAGCGCACACGCCCCTAAAGAAATTTAATGGACCATCAATATGGCCTCGATTTTGACAACTATTCCATCCGACTCCTTCCGAACAATTAGGTTGTAATGGGGAAACGACGCTTCTCGTTGTTTCAATTGTAGCCCTTCGCCAGTTCCATATCCTGTTTTCTTTTTTGATGATGAGCACAAGATGTTGTGTTTTAACAGGTAAACGCAGCTAAAATAATGCGGAACTTATTCACGCGAAATTACGAGTCAGCTCATCCCCTTGTAGACAGCGCCCTTGACCTGCATGAAAACATAATTAGACTCAATCGCTTTCGCCCGGTACAAAGTCATCCACATCGAATACCTGTTCGAAATTAACAAAAGATTTTGCTTGACCAACATGTTGAGACGCCCGCTTATTGCCCGGTCGTAAGCCGCAATAAACTAGGCAGCAGCCTCGCTGACTTTTCCTGAAAGGCCTCAGTGGCGAGTCTCGAAGAAGCGGAAGACGGCCTCATGTTGAATCTGCCGCATCGCGTATAGTCAACCCAGCACGGGTCAGAGCGCCGCCGGGGACCAAAGCGGGCCCACCATCCGTCCCCTCCCCAACATTCCCCAGAAAGTTCGCTGATGTTGACTGGGGTTCCCGTAAAATAAACCGCAACAAAATATGTGCGGAGTGCTGGCCTGGAGCTGCCTTCGGACCCTATTGGCTGCTCACCGAGAGGCTCCGCTATGAAACGATCCCTTTACTACCTGCTCTGCGCGATCGCGTGCACGTCCATGGTCGGCGCGACGATGCCCATGGCGGTCATCGCGGAAGCCGTGCAGCCTCGACCAACAGCCGGGCAGCAGGCGCAAGCCGACGCCACGAGCAGCGACACAGGCAAGGCCGAAGACGGCACCAACACAAACGCGACAGCAGATACCGTAGAGGACGGCACCGCAACATCCACCGGCACCAGTGCCGTCAACACAGAAAGGGCAGACGGCGCCACCGCCGCAGCCACCACGGTCACCACAGCCCCCACCCCATCCCTCCGAGCCCAAACCACCCCCACGCCCGAGGCAATCTCCACCACGTCACAAACCGGCTACGCCAACAGCACCACCGCAACCCAAAACGGCGTCACCTTCACCGTCTCGTGGAACGACGCCCCGCGGGCACCGCGACGACCTTCCACGTAACCCAGGCCAACGGCTCGTCCCAGGCCAAGGCGCGCATGGACGTGCCCACCTATTGGGACGGCGGCAGTCAGGAAAGCGTCTGCGACCCGTCGCGTCCGGCATGGGCCAGCTACTACAGCCCGGGCACCACGGGCCACGACTTTACCTTTGACTTCACGGCATCGGGTACGTACCGCATCTACTTCTACTTTATGGACAACGACAGAAACGGCCCCCAAAACGACAAGGGGATCTACTACCTGCGCACCACGGCGGAGGTGACCGTAAACGACGCCGCCCGCCCATGCGTCACGCAGATCACCAACGACGCCGTGGACCTGTGCAGGCAATAAACAAACGGCTCGGAATACGACATGGCGCTGTGGCTCCACGACTGGACGCTCGACCAGCTGGAGTACGACCACAGCCTCAACTGGTGCTCGGCCGAAAGCGGCCTCACGCGCCACCAGGGCACCTGCGAGAGCTACCAGCGCATCTACTCCAAGCTCCTTGACGCCGCGGGCATCGCCAACGGTCGCATCACCGGCAACGGCCACACCTGGAACGCCGTAAAGATCGACGGCAAATGGTGCCAGATGGACCTGACCTGGGACGACACCATCGACAACTGGTACGGTGACCTGGACCAGCGCCATCTGTACTTTGGCCTGACCGACGAGCTCATGGCAATCGCCCACTCCGACCACACGGCAAACTACCAGAAGGACGGCTACGCCTACCGCTCAACCGACCTATCCAACAATTACTTTGTGCGAAATGGCAAGGCCGATGAATGGGCAGAGAAGTATGCCGACCGCATTCAGCAACACTTAGATGCCAAGGAAAAGAACTTCTCTATCGATGCCGATAACCAGTCCTTCCCGCCGAGCATTTCGGGGATTCAGAACGGGATTGTTGCGTATGCGATGAATATGCGAGGGTGAAAGACTACGGCACCAAAGTTAAGTTTACGGCGGCATCTAACATCACAAAAAATCGAACACAAAATGGAGCGCTAAGTACGACTTAAAGCTGAATACAAAATAGAGGCTCTGCCCCGCGCCGTCGACGACGGCGCCTACCGCATCGCGTCCGCCCTCGACTCCCGAATGGCCGTCGCGGCCTCGGGCTCGGGGCGCTCGCTGTCGTCGGGCGCGGGCACCCTCTCCTTCAAGCTGGACGCGGCGACGAACCTGTACAGGATCTCCTCGGGCGGCGCGCTGCTGACCGAGTCGGGCGACCGGGCGGCGCCGGCCAAGGCGGACGGCTCCGCCTCGTAGCTCTGGCGCGTCTCGGCCTGCGAGGGCGGCTACGCCATCGCGTCCGCGTCGGGGCCGGCGCTCGTCGCACACAGCGCCAAGAAGACCGAGGGCAGCGAGGTCTGGCTCTACCAACACAACGGCACCCCGGCGCTGAGGTAGCTGCTCTCATATACGGAATAATTATTAACTAACTGTATAAATAGCTGGCTTGAGAACAATCCCTCTAAGTACGCGTCCGTGCGGACGGGGCAGTTCAATATTGGGCAAGCAAACCCCTTCAAGGAGCTCGTCGCAAGACTTAGCAACTACTAGTTTCAGATGATCGGGAGTACCGCGAACGAAAAGTACCACCACAGAGACGCTGGTATCCAGTGATGACATTGTCGCTCCTGCGGAAGAAGGCAGTATGGGTAGTGTCGCGATAGCTGGTCTAATGGACACTTTGGCCCCTGTATCCAGGAACCGGAATCTATCGATATCCTAGGCCGTCTCCACGCCGTCGGCAAGCTCCAGGCTTGATTCGACCATCTTCCTTGCTGTCTCTCCCAGCTCGGCCCAGTCATGACAGCCCGAGGCGCCCCTCCGGAGCTCCGCGTCGCGCATCTCGGTCATCTTCCTCTCCGAAAAATAGCGCGAGCCGGCTCATGTCTCGGTCTGGTCGCACATGACGGCTCCCACGAGCCTGAGCAGCGAACTCTCCGACGGGAATACCTGCACCACGCGCGAGCGGCACTTGATTTCCCTGTTGGCGCACTCTTGCACGTTGTTGGTGCGCAGGCGCTTCCAGTGCGGCGGCGGAAAGTCCAGGTACGCAGGCGCGTTGGGCTTCGCCTCCTCGAGCACCCTTGCCGCCCTCGGGCAGCACCCCTCCAGCATCTCGCACGCCGCGTGGTACATGTCCACGGCGGTGGCGGCGTCCCTGGCGTGGAAGACCGACGAGACGATGCTGGCACACGCGGCGCCTCAGCTGCCAGAAGCCGGCCACGCGCATGCAGTCGCGCATCGCTGCCAGGCCGCCCCCTGGAAGACGTCGCCTATGGCCCTGACCAGCCCCCGGGGGCATCGGATACGACGAGCTCGGTGCCGACGGCGCCGCGGTCGCGCGGCGCCTGAAGGAAGCCGAGCCACGAGTCATGCGACTCCGTGTCCACCACCGATACGCCGAGCACCCGCCTCCAGCCGGACTCATCGCAGTCTATCGCCATGACAGCCGCGGTCGAAGCCGCGCGACCCTCGCGGCGGCACTTGACATAGGTCGCGTCGAGCCAGATTAAGGGTATCGCGCGCACCTCGAACGACCCTCCGCCAAGTCGGCTATCTCAGCGTCATGGCTAACGGCGGTTGTACTCACACGGCCCCTGCCGAGCCTCCCGATGCCCATCTTCTCAGCTATCCTCTGCACCTTCCTGGTGCTGATGCCGGTAGCGCACATCTCGGCCGCCGCCGCGACGAGCGCACGGTCGATGCGCCGGTGGCGCTCGAGGACGTCCTAGGGGAAGAAGACGCCCGTCCAGAGTTGAGGGACCCTCAGGTTGAGCATACCCACGCATGTCACGAGGCGATCTCTGTTGCCGTTCCTATTGTTGGCCCCATCGGCGCAGAGCTGGTCGGCCTCGGCGTCAATGATGGCGGTAACCACCTGCACGACAAGCAGCATGAACAGCGATTAGATGTCCACCATCCCGTCCGCCAACTTCGGCATCGCTACGGACCCAGCATCGCGTCTGACAGCATCTCCATAGCGGTCACCGTCCTTTCCCAGAATCCGTATTATGGTATTCAGGATTCAAGAACAGGGACAGTTTTGCCCTTTTCGACGGCTGGCCGTCTGCGGATTTACATCAACATATCCGACGAGATCGAAATCATAAGTCACATTAAAACAATGATTAACACTTATTTCTTCAATGCGCAGGACCACTGCATGAGACCAGCTCTAATCAACGCAAAATAATGGGAAGAAAATTTACGTGAAAGGTACATAGGCCATTTCCAATTATTATATGTAAGCTGAGCAACCCCATTACCAACCACAAGCGCCCAGACACCCATGTTAGTAAAGGAAATTAAGACATACGACAATACAAAACCCGCAATAGCCGAAACTATATAAGCTGGAAGATAGGGGATTTCATTTGTACTGATAATGTAATTACAGCACAATGAATGATGGTTCCAAACCGCAAGATAAACAACCAAGGCGAAATAAAGAAGCCCGTCGGGGGAAAAACCTTTCTTAACTAGGAACAAGACTGGGAAGCCGACAAACCAGACACCGATTGTGCATACAACAATTAAAATCCAATATAGAGACAGACTTTTTTCAATAATTTTTCGTGCAGTCTGAACTTCACCACCAGCATAAGCAGATTGAAACATCGGAATAAAAGATCGAACGTAGGCGCTGGCAAACCCGTAAATTGCACCGCCAACTTGAATAATTAATGAATACTGAGAGTTTACCTCCACGCCAAGAAAATAGGAGCAGAGCAGTGAACTCAACTGAGTGGAAGCATAGCAGCAAAGTTGAACAACGCCGTCCCTCCACGCCAAATAAGCCACTGAAATAAACGTTTCTTTTATTTCAGAAATAGAAACACCCGCACAAGCGTCGTTTGCTTTTCTCATCGCCTCTGAGTGAACCTCCAGAAAGCGACCGCAAAAAAATCTCAGCACAATGTCATTAAACAGATAACCGATGGCAGCGCCAATAATGCCAAAACCCATAAACAGCAAAAGCGCAGACACCACAAGCTGCCCAATGCGACCATAAGACTTTGCCCTGCTTTCAGCGGAGATATCCCCGAATCCTCTCAGGCAGGTCGTATAATGAAAAAAGAATAAATTAAAAAACACATCAAAACAAAAAATTAACCATGCAATCCAACAAGAAAAGGGATCAATAGCACTCGAAATTGAAGAAATGTAGGCAGTTCCAACTGTAGCGGTAAGCATCAAGACAACGCAAGAAATTAACGCGTAAACAAGCCGGGATGTTTTAATCAATTTGCCAAGCAGCTCATAGTCTACAGAATCACCAACTTGAGATGAATCGTAGCCGCTCTTGCTAATGCTACGCGCACCGCTAAGACAATAGACAATATTTCTCGCAAAAGTTGGTGTGAAGCCAAATTCAAATAACAGCGTTAAATTACCAATGGCAACAAATGTGTACCAGAGACCAAGTTCGGCGCTAGATAAGTAAGCAAGCAGAAACGGAAGAAGAAGGAAGCTGCTCCCCATTGAAAGAACAGTACTTACATAGTTCCACAAAATGTCTGACTTGGTAGTATTAATTTTTGCCATTATTTAGCCATCTCCACAACATCCTTTGATGGCACCCCGGATTGACAGGACCCCTTATATGAAAAGGCGGGCAGCGCCATAAGTATAAAGAAATTACATGCTGGATATAACATTCCGCATTCAACAAACCCCATTAGGGAATACAAGACCAAGCCCATGAATGTCACGTGGGCCGAAAGACGCGCTTTATTTATCGCTACGCAATAGAAAGCAACAAACGCAGTAAATGGGATCAAACCATATTGAATAAGTAATCGACAATAAGCATTATCAAGCATGACTCTTGTTTGGATTAAATAACCGCCCGTTGCAGACGGCAGCGAAACTATGGCCGTTAAGTCATTACCAAAAACAGTCAGAGGATAGTTTTCAAAATAATAGGCGGAATAAAAAATCCGGTTAGTCATTAAATTATCAAGCTGGACAAGCCAAGTATTGATACCATGGGACCACATAAAAGGCAGGGCTATACTAACAATCGCCAGAAAAAGCGGTAAAAAAGTAAAAAGGGACCCATATGGTTTTGAACGGGGACTTCTGAATAAAATAACCGAATACAAGGCCATTACGAAAATGCCTGCTGCAGAAGTTTTTGAATCCGCTACGAAAAAAGCAATTGCAAAGCAGAAGATACCCACAAGACCACTTCTGCCTTTCAGCTCAAAAATAGAAGCAGAATAGGCGATAAACAAAAGCTGGCCAAAATTATTAGGATGGGCAAAACCCATCGAATTTCGAACAAAATTGCTACCGCGCGACATTAATACAGAAGGAATGGCACCGACACTATTAAGACCAACAACCATCAATAGAGTTAAGACGGAAGATACAAGAATAGGCCTAGAAATGTAGGATTCAGGGACGTCTTCAGCACATAGACAAAGCAGAGCCAACCAAATAATCTGAGGAGCTTTATTTGATTTCAGCGACCCGACGCAAATTAAAATCAACAGCAACCCAACAAGCACTTTTACATGGGAAGTCTTTTGTAGTAAAAGCTTCAACAGTAGAAACGCTAAGGCACATAACTCAAAAACCAGCGAAAGCACTGCAAGAGAAATCCCAAACACATTGTTAGCATTTACTGATCCAATATAATAAGAAGTTGAAAATAAAGCCAATGCGAAGCTGAACAGTACAGCCCCCGCATTTACCCGTTTAATCTCAGTCCAGGATCTTTCAACATTAGTCAAAGTCAATTAACATACCCCATAAACAAACTTAGTAAAGCCAATTGCAGCCATAACACGCCTCGCGAGAAGAAGACGGATCGTAATGCGATTTTTCACTTCAGAGATTAAACGGCGTGAATAACGGTGAGAGGCAAAACCTTCCATTAAATAGCTGAAATACGGCTGGCAGACCATATCAGAGACAGGCATATAAAGCTGATTCGATTCAAACCGTGCAAGATTACGAATCAAAGATAAGACTTCCCTGACTGCAGATTGCTTGTAAAGTTCGTTTAAATCCGGATTCACGAGACATAGCTCGTATAGTTTTATCAATAAATTATCGACACCCTCGATAGCCGAGATATCAGTATTTCTTGTCACCGAATCACTATTGTTCACATAGCAATAGACCGCCGAGTCTACCACTTTTACATTTTCCGCCAGACGATAAGCATCTACCATAAACAGTGCGTCTTCACCGAAACGAATGCCATCTTCAAATTTAAGAGAACCGTTCCGAAATAATGATTTGTTAAATATCTTTCCGCAGACGCTTCGAAATGCAACACCATTAGCAAAGCTCGGAAACGGTACTTTATTAACATTGTCCCAAAATGCAAGGCTAAGCGAGCATGCTGTTTCCCATCCAATACTTATAGCCTTGCTCGAATAATCGCCATGCTCATTCAGCAGCGCCCCGATAACCAAGCCACAGCCATCTGAGGATTCAAGCAACAGCCTAACTGCATTTATAGGCAGTATATCGTCAGCATCAACAAATGCCACCCAATCACCGGAGGCCTCATCGATACCCCTATTACGCGCCACGCATACACCGCTATTGTTTTGACTAATCAGCTTAATCCGGTTGTCGCCCTCTGCAATAGCCATAACTAGCTCAGTGCCACGATCTGTCGACCCATCATCAACAATAATTATTTCAATGTTGCTCACACTCTGACGCAGAAGACTATTTAATGTCTTTTGAATCGTTTTTTCAGCGTTATACATCGGCACAATCACGCTCACAAGAGGATTGTTGACCAAGGAAGATTGACAGCAATTTACCTGCTTGCTTGTTGACGTCATAAACAGACGACCCCCGCAAGCTTATTTGGACGACCCATAGAAATAATTACGTCAATCCATTCGGCAGCATTAAAGGAGCATTTTAAAAATTTAAGATAAATATCAGCCGTATCTGGAACGCCAAATGAACAGACACAAGGCAATCCGTTAAGCTGGGCCTCAATTGCAGCAACACCAAGTCCCTCAAACGTTGCAAGAAAGTCAAACGTAGCATATGAGCTAAGGGCCTTTATATACCTCCCAACAACGATTTCGGTTCCACAAAGCCCATTTGAAAGGCCAGAAACTAAAACCCTAGGCTTATTGTGATCCAAGGCAGACGAAACCATTAAAAAGCCTTCCTTCCAAATCTAAGAACCGATAGAACAGAGGAGATAAACCAAGACAGCTTGGGTCCAATTACTGGCGCAAGCTTTTTCCTCATTTCAACACGGAACTTCTTAGCGGGTGACAACCAGGTGCCTGAATAATGATGAATAGAATATGTATCCTCAGTAATTTCAAACTTGCCACTATGGCTGTCTAGGGGATCAAAATAAGTAGCAGGGTATGCAGTGAAACCATTTAACTCCTGGAATGAACCGTCTCTCCTAAGAGCGCAATTCACTTCCAAGTAATCAGTCAGCACCCTCGGAGAGGTATCCATAGAGTTGCGGCCTTTTCGCAGCTCAAATTTCATAGATTCATATAATTTTGCGACATCGCTCATGACATGGCTTCCGGACTCAGAACCCATGATGAGGCCGGGATTCAAGAAGAAATTATTCTTCATGAATCCCGCAAAGGCCTCATTATCTAAAAGCCCGTCCAAAGGCTTCAGGACTTCAACATCTGTATCGAGAAGAATTCCACCCTCTGAATACAGTATTTTGTATCGCGCATAGTCACTGACAAACGCCCATTTTTTTGAGGCATATGCCTCACGAGAAAAGTCACATTGATTTATATCGAAATTGCTTTCGTCCCATCTACGAATTTCCCAATCAGGCATGATCTTCGACCAAGACTCAATGCATTTTCTTTCAAGTTCAGGAAGCTCACTTCCACCGAACCAGATGTAGTGCAGAACTTTAGGAATCATCAATTCCCTTTCGAACATTAGGCTACTTCTTTATGATTTTTTTAACCAGACGCTTCATCGGGTCATAAATTCCAAGCTTTTCGCATGTATGCCTAGCGAAGCGCTCGGCTTTCACTTTTCCGGAATCGGGGAACCACTTATTCATTAGCTCCTCACCATCCAGATTCGCCACATCAGCCATGAATTCATCGCGGCGCGGATTCAACTTCACGGACTTAGTAAGTTCACGAACACCTTCTACTGCGGCCTCAACATAAATCTCCTTCATACGGACATAGCTTGAGGCACGATCAAGCAATTCTTGCCCCTCATCGCTTTGGATTAGAACTCGAGTGACGCCTCGATTGTCATCGAACTCTTTCGAGAGTCGATAAACATCGAAGAAATCCCAGCAAGTCAAATCAGTAACGCGATAACGCTTTTTGAACGGGCATTCGTAACAGATGGGTCGATCTGAAAGGTCTGCAAAAAAAGCCCTTAGGTAAGGATCCGTTTCGACACCTTCGCTGTACAGCCTTTCTCCATCCAGAGTCTCGCCTTCGAGCTCGCACATATTTGAATAGCGATAGCCAAACAGTGATTTATCTCTAAAAAGAACGGTCTCACCTTTTACGCCAATCTTTGCGTCAAGCCATTCGACCTGCCGCGCGAACACAGCGCGAGCGGGGTTCGCGCGGCAGACGAAGTCTGCCACGCGTAAATTTGCCGGCCTGTCGCCCAAAAATTGAAGCAGGCCTTCGCATTGACAAGGGGTACCAATAAAGAGAACTTCACGTCCAGTTTTTAGTTGTTGTTTGACCTCGGGATACGCAGGGCCAACGACACTCTGAACATATTTACTGTTGCGGAAGCGCCAAAGTTCATCAACGCTTTCCACAGAAAAATGTCCGACCTTAAGTCGCCCAGGGGCTCCTTCGGCTCGCACAAGCTGTTCACCGCGCAAATAACCTGCGCCAAACACAATACCGCCGTTAGCAATCACGGCCTGAGCAAGGGCAGTAAAAGCCCCGCCAGAAGTACTTTCAGCAAGCACCTTTTGATCATTATGCTGGACTAGAAAGGCTCGCTGGGACTTAGGCTCGTCCTTATCAACATTAAGCACCGGGCAAGCCTTTTCGCATAATCCGCAATCAATGCACTGGTCAACATTGACTACGGGGTACTCGCAGCCCTCGGCGTCATATTCCATTGATATGCACTGCTTGGGACATTTTTGAGCACAGGCAGCGCAACCGCAGCATTTACTTTTATCAGTGATGGAGATCATACTGTTCCCTACAGCTCAAGAGCGGATTTAAGCCAATTGGCCGATTCATTCTTATACGCATTAAGTCGTTGACGTACTGACACAAAGTCGATTTCATTTGCCATTGCGGCATGGAAAGTATCCTTCGATTCGCAAATACGATCGGAGTTTCCAAGGACACGCAGCAATGTATCAATACGTGAGTTCGTAGACTGAGCACCCATATTCTCGTGGCGGCGGAACGAGAAGAAGGGCACCTCAAAAATATTTGAGAACACGCTTCCGTGGAAAGAGTCAGTACAGACATACGAAGCATGGGCAATCAGATTGACCCACTCAGCCGGACCGGCCTCCCAAGGATAATAATCCGCGTAATCGTCATCAGCCTTAACATACTCATCGGGATGGGCAATTGCGACGATCTTCAAATTATGCTGCTCGGCAAGCTCCTGGGCACATTCACGATTCCATGCATTCTTACCCATGAAATAGCAGAAAACATACGGCTCGTCAGGAACGCTAATCGATGAGGAACCAGCAAGGCTTGCCCACTGATCTCTAGCCAGCAGCATCGTAGGATCGCATACAACAGAGCATCGGACGCCCGTAGCTTTCTCTACCAAATCCGCTCCCGTATCCTCGCGAACAGAAATGGCCGAAAAATCAGAAAGAAACTCTTTTGTTTTACGAAGATATTTTTCAGAAAGGGAAGATACTCCAAAACTAGTGGAATAAGACACCTTACGGACAGGAGGCTGCACGAAAGAAAGTGTAAAGTACCTACCAGCAATGTTGACAGGCAGCCAAAGCTGATCGCTACCAACAACAACGCTGTCATAATCAGCCACAAGCGCCCCAAGATCTTCAAACGAAGCAGTTTGAGGAGTAAAACTAAAATGTGTTGACTCGAAAGAGGAAAATGCACTTTTCCTCTTTGCCATTTTCTTTCCAAAGTCAGCATCAAACTTCTGCTTGATGCGATGCTTTACAAACCCCAGCTTTGCACGATAAAGATCTACATCAAATAGATGCTCAAGATAGTAATCATTACGTCCTGCAGAAATAGCATGACCCAGACCACGTTTATCAATAGTATTGACTTCAACGCCCAGCTCCTCAAGGGCACGCTGGGTCGCGTACGCCTGAAGAACGCTGCCAAAGTTGATTTTGTCATGACACGACGCGACTGCGACTCGCTTAGAACATTTAATAGTCAAACTATCCCCTTAATCAACAGAACCCAAATAGGTCATATAACAATCCAATAAAACTCTGGCCGCAGCATTAATTTCAAATACCTGCAAACCGGCATCGTCGCCAGGCGCGAAGACCTTTGTACTCAACTCAATAAGTCTTTCGGCCCACTTTATACAGGAGCTAGAAAGTGATTCAAATTGCATCATGGTTGTAACAGCAGTCTCAGAGGTAACGGCATCAGACGCAAGAATGGGTGTATGCGATGCCTGGCATTCGACTCCGACCATTGGGAGACCTTCATACAGGCTCGGCAGGCAGAAAACATCAAATGCTCGATATAAAGATGCAGCGTCGCTTCTAGTGCCCAAAAGCCGAATGGAATGGCTTATCCCCAGACAATCAGCTTGGTCCTTTATCTGTTCAACCAACGGACCAGAACCTACCAAAACTAATACTGCATCATTACGAATCTTTAAAACCTGATCGAATATCTTAAGCAAATATGAGTGATTCTTCTGCTCTGTAAAACGACCAATGTGCCCAATTAGAAGCTGTCCGTCAGCAACACCAAGCGATCGCCGCGTCCTTAAGCGATCCTCATCATCTGGTGCGAAAACAGACAAGTCGACAGCATTACGCATGACTACAAATTGAGAACTAGATCCAAATAACCATTCACCAGCGAATTTACTACACGCAAAACGATGCGTCGGATAACGATTTGACTGCGTTTTCAGTACAGCCTTCAGGGCATTCTTGGCATACTCACCCTTACCGCTCGTAGAGTGGCTATGTGCAATGCGCACAGGAACACCCACCTTTTTCGCGGCACGAAGCGGAAAGACCGAAAGCGCGTTGATGTGACTGTGGACAATCTTCCAGCCCTCTTGCTTAAAGAGACGCTGAAGCTCTCGCTGGTATTCAACAACATGCTGATAGGGCGGAATCTCAAAGACCCTGCCACCGAGCGATTCGATTTCTTCACGCGGAACGAGCGTCGAATCGGCATCAACAAGAAAGTCAAATTGCACTTTACTGCGGTCAATATGACGGTAGTAATTCATGACGACGGCCTCGACTCCGCCGCCAACCATCTTACCAACAACCTGAGCTACCCTAATCGGTTCAGTCATTTAGCAAGCACCGCCACCGGTAAAAACCTCAACGACTGTGAGGAGAACAATCTTCAGGTCCGTGATGGGGCCGCGCTTGGCGATGTACTCAAGATCGCGGCGAACCATGCCTTCAAAGTCGGTATCGTTTCGATCCGTCACCTGCCACCAGCCGGTGATCCCGGGCTTCACGGCCAGGCGTTGCAGGTCGTACTCGGTGTACTCGGCCACCTCGTTCGGCAGCGGCGGGCGCGGACCGACGACGGACATCTGTCCCAGGAACACGTTGAGGAACTGCGGAAACTCGTCGATGGAGTGCTTGCGGATGAACTTCCCGATCTTGGTGACGCGGGGGTCCTCCTTCATCTTGAACATGGCGCCGGCGATCTCGTTGTGCTCCTTGAGCTCGGCGAGGCGCTCGTCGGCGTCCTTGTACATTGAGCGGAACTTCCACATGCGGAAGGTGGTCAGACTGCCGTCAGGGCGAGTCTGTCCCACACGGATCTGGCTGTAGAACGGGTTGCCCTCGCTCTCCACGCGGATAGCGGCGGCAAGAATCAGACTGGGGATAGCGATGGCACCGAGCACGACACCGCTGAACACGATGTCGAACGTGCGCTTCACAGCCCCATAGACAAGGCGCGAGCGATCCCAGTCAATGATGGATTGCATGGCCCTGTAGCGGCCGGCGCCCTCGCGCCGGTCCATGGCCTGCGCAATCAGCGCGGCCCCCGCAGGCGCAATATTCTCTGTTACTTCTTTAGCAGCCACAATAAAACTCACGTTCCTGTCCCCAGGAACCCCCCCCCATCTATGAATCAAAAAACCAAATGAATTGCCAGCGCAACGTCTCCCTTACGTTTTGCTGGGAACGTCGAGCGGTAGCAGCTCCCTAAAAGCAGAATCGCCATCGCCCACGTCTACCAGGCACCAGCGCTTATGACGATCGATCTTTTTAACTCGGGCCTCTTGCCCCACCAAGGGACCCTGTTCTATGTGCAGTACGCCGCCTTCTATGCGCGCAATGCTGTTGCGCACCACGCCGTCGTCGTCCAGCACGCTGCGGTACCAATCCTGCGCATCGTCCGGCATGGGCATGTACGCCCGCTCCTTACTACCGGCGATGCGACAACCAAAGCTCAACTGGGCCAGGGCCCTATCGAGCGCAGCAGCATCGCGCGTGGCGACGAAGAAGTATTCCTTGTACATGGGTTTGGTTTGGAGCGACCAGGCTCCGTCCCGCTTAAACCAGAACTCCTTTTGCATCACAAAAGCGTCTTGCATCAGCTCGTGCGGGATAATGCGACGGACCTTTTCGCAGGTCTCGCGTTCTTTACCATGGGGGGTGTGGACCAGATACCAGCGGACGCGGCCGCGCTGGCTTTTGGTGATAGCGCCGTTAAAAGCACCGGGCAGCTGCTCTTGGCGCCGCATTGTCCGTTCCATGTTCTCGCCCCCTTCTCCAGCTCCGCGACGCACGCAGATGCAGGGGCGTTAAGAACAGGCTTCTCGCTCGCAGCTAGGCGCAGTCGCAAAAGTACAGGTTTTTGTAGAGGGGTATGGAGATGCGCCCATTCGCGGCGCATTTTGTGCAATCTGGTAAAACGTGAGCGGTTTGCTCGTATAATGAGCAACGTCGAAAGATACAAAAACCTGTACCTTTTTGCACAACAAAAAAGCCGCTCTAACCAGCGGCTTTTCTTCTATAGACAACAAAAAGGCGACCGCCCGCGAGGACGATCGCCTTTGTTAATTCTTGTATTGTTTGTGCTAGGCGCGGGTCTTGATCTCCTCGAGCACCTTGGCCACAAACTCGTCAACGCTCATCTGGACGGTCTCGTTGGAGCGATCGCGGACGGAGATGTTGCCGGCCTCGACCTCCTTCTCGCCCAAGATGAGCATGTAGGGCACGCGGTCGATGCTGCGAGCCTCACGGATCTTGTAGCCGATCTTCTCGTCGCGGTCGTCGCAGACCACGCGAATGCCGGCTTCCTCCAGCTTGGCGCACACCTCGTGAGCGTAGTCGCGGCTCTTCTCAGAGACGGGAAGCGCCTTGACCTGCACGGGAGCCAACCAAGTGGGGAACTTGCCCGCAAAGTGCTCAATCAGAATGCCAATGAAGCGCTCGATGGAGCCAAAGCACACGCGGTGCAGCATGATGGGGCGCTTCTTGGTGCCGTCGGCGTCCACGTACTCCAGGTCAAAGTTGAGCGGCATCTGGAAGTCGAGCTGCACGGTACCGCACTGCCAGGTACGGCCGAGCGAGTCCTCCAGGTGGAAGTCGATCTTGGGGCCGTAGAAGGCGCCGTCGCCCTCGTTGACCTCGTAGTCCATACCCAGCTTCTCCAGAGCGGTGCGCAGGCCTTCCTCGGCGCGCGCCCAGTCCTCGTCCGAACCCATGGAGTCCTCCGGGCGGGTGGAAAGCTCGACGTGATACTTAAAGCCAAACTTCTGGTACACGGAGTCGATGAGGTTGACCACGCCCACGATCTCGTCGGTCAGCTGGTCGGGGCGCACAAACAGGTGGGCGTCATCTTGGTTAAAGCAGCGCACGCGGAACAGGCCGTGCAGGGCGCCGCGCAGCTCGTGGCGATGCACCAGGCCAATCTCGCCGGCACGGATGGGCAGCTCGCGGTAGGAGTGCGGCTTGGAGGCGTACACCAGCACGCCGCCCGGGCAGTTCATGGGCTTAATGCAGTACTCTTCGTCGTCAATGACGGTGGAGTACATGTTGTCCTTGTAGTGGTCCCAGTGGCCACTGGTCTTCCACAGCTGCTTGTTCATGATGAGCGGCGTGGAGATCTCCACGTAGCCGGCCTTGTGGTGGATCTCGCGCCAGTAGTCCAGCAGCGTGTTCTTAAGGATCATGCCGTTGGGCAGGAAGAACGGGAAGCCGGGGGCCTCGTCGCGCATCATAAAGAGGTCCATCTCGCGGCCGATCTTGCGGTGGTCGCGTTTCTTGGCCTCCTCCAGCATGCGCATGTGCTCGTCGAGCTCCTCCTTGGTGGCAAAGGCGACGCCGTTGATGCGGGTGAGCATCTTGTTGTCCTTGTCGCCCTTCCAGTAGGCGCCCGAGACGCCGGTAAGCTTAAAGGCCTTCAGCGCCTTGGTGTAGCAGATGTGGGGGCCGACACACATGTCGATGTAGTCGCCCTGCTGGTAGAAGGTAATGCGGGCGTCGTCGTCCAGGTCGCCGATGTGCTCGACCTTGTACTTCTCGCCGCGCTCCTCCATAAGGGCGATGGCCTCGGCGCGGGGCTTCTCGTACACGGAGAACTTGAGGTTCTCCTTGACGATCTTCTTCATCTCGGCCTCGATCGCGGGGAAGTCGTCCTCGCTGATCTTGACGCCATCGGGCAGGTCGACGTCGTAGTAGAAGCCGTTGTCGGTCGCGGGGCCGTAGGCAAAGTCGGCCTCGGGATAGAGACGCTTGATGGCCTGCGCCATGATGTGCGCGGCGGAGTGGCGGATGACGTGCGTGACCTCGTCCTGCGGGAGCTCGGCCACCGAACCGTCATTGTAGAGTGCCTTCATGGGTATGTTTTCTCCTCTCGGATGCCTGATGCAAGTGCGTGCGATGCGCTCGGCGTTTTTGACTTGCATCATTATAGGCAGGTTGCCTTGGTATACAAGCGCCCGCCGCACCTTAATGGCACGGCGGGCGATTTTCTACGCATGCTTCATCGTGTGGGGGCGGGGTGCGCGTATGGCTTGCGGCGTGCCCGTGGCTCGCGGCCGGCCCGGCGATGGATGCGTTACTGGATGCGAGTTCGGCAGTAGGGGCAGACCTTCCAGTGCGCATCGAGCGGGCGATGGCAGCTGGGACATACGTTGCGAACCTGGGTATCGCACACCGGGCAGACGACGAAGTCCTTCTCGATGGGCGCGCCGCACTGCGGGCAGGTGCCGTACTGGGCAAGCTGACGCTCGCGCAGGGCCATGTCCAGCTCCTGCTCCTCGCGGTCGGACGCGTAGGAGTGCGGGCGCAGGACCAGGTAGGCGATGAGGCCCACAAACGGGATGAGGGCGATGATGCCCCATGCCACGTAGGCGCTGGCGCCGCGGCGGCGAGCGTCGATGAACACATAGACGACCGACAGCACATACAGGGCGATGATAAAGCCAACAAAGGCATAGACGACGCCCATAAGCTGCGGCGACATGAGCTCGGAGATGTACTTGGACATTACGGGTACCTTTCGGAATATTAACAGTTCGGTCAAGTTTACCACGGGGTTTGTTTATATGGGACTACGGCCGGGTACGGGGCCGGCGCGGACACAAACATCTCAATCTGTAACAAGTGGGAGCGGAATCCAGGTCTAGGTGTTACAGATCGAGACACAGGGGTCCCTCCCCGACTTCAATCTCGATCTGTAACATCTTGGGCCCCAAAACCCCTCTTACTGTTACAGATCGAGACATTCAAAATCCGCCGGAAGGTTTGTCTTGATCTGTAACATCTAGAACCCAAATCCTCGTCTAACTGTTACAGATGGAGACGAACGGTTGCCTTAGTTGTCGACAGACGAGGCCAACATCCGTGCCGGGTCTCCAATCGCCTGCCGTTGGCGGGTGTTGCGGGGCTGTTCGCCGCATTGCCGCCGCACTAGGGGCGCGCAGACCGTAGGATGGTTTTATTGACAGCCTGTCAACTTATCTGGGAGGCACCGTGGCAGAAACGTTTGATATCGCAATTGTGGGCGCGGGCATTACCGGGTGCGCCATCGCGAGGCAGCTCGCGCGGTTTGACCTGTCCATTTGCGTAGTCGAGGCGGCTAACGATATTGCGCTGGGCGCGTCGAAGGCCAACGGCGGCCTGGTGCACGCTGGCTACGATCCGGCGGCGGAAACCGTAAAGGCACAGGTCAACGCCCGTGGCTGCGAGTTATACGGTACATGGGCGCAGGAGCTGGGCTTTCTGTTCTGCCGCACCGGGTCGATGGTGTTGGGCTTTAACGACGAGGACCGCACGCATCTGGAGCAGCTGCGGTGCAACGGCCATGTCAACGGTGTTCCCGAGCTGTCGATCGTCGGACCCGACCGCATCCACGAATTAGAGCCGCGTGCCAGTGCCGATGCAACGTGCGCGTTGTGGTGCCCCTCGACTGGCTTTGTCGATCCCTTTGAGGTCGCCATTGCCGCGCTGGAGAACGCCGTCGCCAACGGCGTGACATTTATGCGGTCTGCGCCGGTGGAAGCGATTGAGGTTGCTGGCGGCGAGGCTACCGACGGGGCTGTGCGCTTTACGCTGGCGACGCCCGCCGGAGAGGTGCGCTGCCGCTACCTGATCAACGCCGCGGGCAACAGCGCCGCGGACATCTCGCATATGGCGGGCGCCGAAGAGTTTCAGATGGTCTGGCGCCAGGGCAACATCGTGGTGCTGGACAAGGAGCCGCGGGCGCTCATGCCGCTCTACCCCGTTCCCACGCCGGTGTCCAAGGGCGTTATCGTCACGGGAACCGTGCACGGCAACACCGTGATTACCGCGACGGCCGCCGTGCGCGAGCCGGGCGACACGCAGACCTATGCGAGCGATGTAAACGCGCTCCTGAACGGCGCGCGCAAGCTGGTGCCCGACCTGGAGACGCACCGCGTGGTGCGTGCGTTTGCCGGCGGGCGTCCGGTCATTCGGGGAACGAACGACTTCTTTATTGGGCAGTCGGCCGTGGTGCCGGGACTTTTCCAGGCGGCGGGCATTCAGTCGCCAGGCGTGGCGAGCGCGCCGGCCATTGCCGAGCGCATGGAGCTTGTGATGCGTGAGGCGGGCGTGGAGCTGCACGAGCGGGCGGACTGGAACCCAATTCGCCGCGCGCCGGACGACTTTGACCGCGCACCACTGGCGCGCAAGGAGGAGCTGATCGAGTCCGATCCCGCGTGGGGCCAGATTGTCTGCCGCTGCGAGACGGTGCCCGAGGCCGAGATCGTGGCCGCGATCCGACGCCGCCCGGGCGCGGTTTCGGTCGAGGGCGTCAAGCGCCGCTGCCGCGCCGGCATGGGTCGATGCCAAAGCGGTTTTTGCCAGAGCCGCGTGGTGGCGATCCTGGCGCGCGAGCTGGGCTGCGACCCCAGCGAAGTGCTGTTGGAGGATGCCGGATCTTGGCTGGTCGAGGGGCCTTTGAAGGGGGTGCGCTAGGATGGCGACGATCGATGTGCGCGGCGGACGCGCGGAGGCCGGAACCGCAGAGGTCGGAGCTGCAGCGCCCGTGCAAACGCAGGCCTTCGACGTGGTCGTCATCGGAGGAGGCCCCGCCGGCATGGCTGCCGCGCTGGCCGCGCATAAGGCCGGAGCGCGCGTGGCCATCGTGGAGCGCGAGCAGCACCTGGGAGGCATCCTGCGCCAGTGCATCCACCCCGGCTTTGGGCTGTCACACTTTAAGCAGGAGCTCACCGGCCCCGAGTATGCGCAGCGCTTTATCGACCAGGTGCGCGCAACCGACATTGCGCTGTTCCTGAACAGCATGGTGATTGGGATTGATTCAGGCGAGCCTACGGAAGGCGCAGCACTCCACACCGTCACGCTCATGAGCCCCGCCGACATGCTGCGGCTCACCGGACGCGCGGTCGTCCTTGCCATGGGATGCCGCGAGCGCACCCGCAGCGAGATCAAGATTCCCGGTAGCCGTCCCGCCGGCGTGTTTACGGCCGGCCTGGCGCAGCGATACATCAATATCGAAAATCTCAAACCCGGCTCGCGCGCCGTCATTTTGGGTTCGGGCGATATCGGGCTCATCATGGCACGTCGCTGCACGCTCGAAGGGATTTCGGTCGAGGGCGTGTACGAGCTCATGCCGTACGCCAACGGTCTGCGCCGCAATGTGAAGAACTGCCTGGACGATTTTGGTATTCCGCTGCACCTATCCACTACCGTGACGCGCGTGATCGGGCACGATCGCGTAGAGGCCGTCGAGGTGAGTCAGGTCGACGAGCACCTGGCACCCATTCTGGGGACCGAACGCATTGTTCCGTGCGACACGCTGCTGCTTTCGGTGGGCCTGATTCCCGAGAACGAGCTTTCGGTTGCCGCAGGCGTAGAGCTTGACCCACGCACACGCGGCGCCGTGGTGGACCAGAGTCTGCAGACGGGCGTGCCGGGCATATTTGCCTGCGGCAACGTCCTGCACGTGCACGACCTGGCCGACAACGTAACGACCGAGTCCGAGCGCGCCGGTGCGGCTGCGGCGGCATGGGCGCTGGGTGGCGGGGCCGAAACGAACGCGGTCGCGGACACGAGCTGCGAGCTCACGGTCTCCCCTGCAGGCATTGCGGGATACGCGCTGCCAGGACGCATTACGACGACGGCGCTCACCAAGCTCAACTTCCGCGTGCACCGACCGGTCGACGCCGCCCGCGTACGCATTCTGGCAGGTGGCGAGGAGCTGTTTGCCGGCAAGGTCCGCCCGTTTAAGCCGAGCGTCATGGAAAACTTCCCGCTGCCGGCAAAGGTAATTCAGCGCGCACTCGACCTGGGTGCCAGCGAGATTGTCCTGTCCGTCGACCCCGTTGAGGAGGCGTAAGGCCATGAGCATAAACGCGATCGAAACGCTGCAGTTCAACTGCACCACCTGCCCATCCGAGTGCCTCCTGACCGTAGAGGTGAAACGCGACACAGACGGCGCCGTGGCAGAGGTGCGCTCCGTAACCGGCAACAACTGCCCGCGTGGCGACAAGTTCGCACATCAGGAGCTCACCTGCCCCATGCGCGTGCTCACCACCACCGTGGCTGTATCCGGCGGCGACGAAGCCCTGCTCCCCGTGCGCACGGCCGAAGCCATCCCGCTGGCACTCCACGCCCAAGCCATGGCCCTCATCCGAGGTCTAGTCGTCAACGCCCCCATCCGCATGGGCGACGTCGTGCTGGAAGATCTTCTCGGCACCAACATTGACCTAGTCGCCAGCATGGACATCGACCCAGCCTAAGCAGCTAATTAGGGACGGAGCTCTTTTAGCTACTTTTGTCTGCATGCCTGCCAGGCTGGTCATGCTAAGGAGTGTCCCAAGGTGCCGACATAAAAGGAACGTCCCTATGTGCCGGGCTTGGGATACCATGGTGGCAGCCTAGCGAAAGGATGTTTCATGGCACATGTCGATGACCAGCGCGTGGCGCGCGTGCTCGATGCGCTCGAGGCTCAGCACCCCGGTGCGCAGCTGCTCGTGAATGACCCGTGGTCGATCTATTACCTAACCGGCTTTTATGCCGATATGTTCGAGCGTTTTTGCGGCGTGCTGCTCGCGCGCGGTGCCGAGCCGGTGATCCTAGTCAACGCCCTGCACCAGCTGCCAGAGTATGACAATGCCCGCGTCGCCTACCACACCGATACCGATATCGTGACCGATGCCATCGCTCGCGAGATCGATCCGACCAAGCCGCTCGGCATCGACACCGTCATGCGTTCCGGCTTTTTGATGCCGCTCATGGAGCGCCACGCCGCAAGCGAGTTTTTCCTGGGTGACTTTGCCGTCACCGCCGCACGCACCTACAAGGATGCCGCCGAGCAGGAGCTCATGCGCGCGTCCTCGGCCGCTAACGATGCCGTGATGGCCGATGTTATCAAGCTCGTCCACGAGGGCGTGACGGAGCGCGAAATTGCCGACCAGATGCTCAGTCTGTATCGCAAGCACGGCTGCGAGGGCTTTAGCTTTCCGCCCATCGTGAGCTTTGGCGCCAACGCCGGCGACCCGCATCACGAGCCCGACGATACCGAGCTTAAACGCGGCGACGTGGTGCTGTTCGACATTGGCGGACGCCATCGCAACTACTGCTCGGACATGACGCGCACGTTCTTTTGGGGCGAGCCGGACGAGGAGACGGCGCGCATCTACGATATCGTGCGCCGCGCCAACGAGGCCGCCGAGGCGCTCATCGCACCGGGCGTGCGCATGTGCGACCTGGACCGTGCCTCGCGCGACGTGATTGAGGACGCGGGCTACGGCGAATACTTTACGCATCGCCTGGGACACTCGATCGGCCTGCAGGACCACGAGCCAGGCGACGTCTCGCTCGTCAACGAGCAGGTCGCGGAGCCGGGCATGACGTTCTCCATCGAACCGGGCATCTACCTCCCCAGCCGCACCGGTGTCCGCATCGAGGACCTGGCCCTGGTGACCGAGAACGGCGTCGAGATTCTCAACGCCTACCCCCACGATCCGGTCCGCCTAGACTAGGCACGCCACCAAAGCTCCCCTAGAAGTTGCGGTGGAATACGGACTGTTTAAGGCTTCTAGCCCATAAAACAGTCCCTATTTCACCGCAACTGATGAGGGGATGGGTTAGCGCAGCAAGCCTGCCACTTCGCCGGCTAGGGTAATGGTGCCGGCTGCTACGAAGGGCTCGCCCGCGGCCTCGAAAGCTGCGAGGGCCTCGGATACGCTGGGGTACACGCCCGCGAGCTTGTCAGCGTCCACAAGGGCGGCGAGCTCCTCTGCCGGCAGGGCGCGATCGGAATCGGTCTGCGTCACGACCACACGGGGGAAGGCCGGAATCAGCACGTCGACGATGCCAGCCACGTCCTTGTCGGCCAGCGCGGCACACAGCAACGTGGGGCGGTTCTCCACGCACGGATCGATCTCGTCCAGCGCGCTCACAAAGTTCTCGCAGCTCTGAGGGTTATGGCAGGCGTCAATCAGCTTAAGCGGATCAGTTCCCAGCACATCAAATCGGCCCGGCGTGGGGCAGCCCATAAGCGACGCATCGAGCTTGTCATGATCGAGCTCGCGACCCAGATACCCCTCGCACAGCATAATCGCGCACGCGGCATTCTGCGGCTGATAGGCCGGCTTGACCATGCTCGACGTATAGATCGCACGCGGCGTGGTGCAGCTAAACTCAACCGTATTGCCCACGTGCTCCGGCACTTTGGTCGTGGCATGGTTCACTACGAGCGGCACAATGCCGCACTCGCGACAACGTGCATCCATCACGCGCTGAACACTTGCCTCATGCGTACCCTCGCCCAAAACAACCAGGCGCCCAGGCTTAATAACCGCAGCCTTCTCCACCGCAATGGCCTCGAGCGTATCTCCCAGAATGCGTGTATGGTCGAGCCCGATGCCCGTAATGGCAACGGCGACGGGATCGGTCGCACTCGTGGCGTCCCAGCGTCCGCCCATGCCGACCTCGAGCACAGCAACATCCACCGCGGCCTCGGCAAACACGACAAGTGCGGCAGCCGTCAGCAGATCAAACGGCGTGATGGCATAGGCACGCTCCCCCGCCGCCACACGACGGGCATTCACGCGATGTCCCGCCTCAACAGCGGCGGAAACGCCACGGGCAAAGGCCTCATCGCTCACGACGCGCCCATCGACCTCCATGCGCTCGGGATAGCGCACCAGCTGCGGCGACGTATACAGCGCGGTCTTTAACCCCTCACCACGCAAGATAGCAGCCGAAAAACGCGTGGTCGAAGTCTTGCCATTGGTACCGGCAACCTGAATGCAATCGAAATACTCATCCGGACGTCCCAGCTCATCGAGCATATCGACAACCGTCTCGAGCAGAGGACCAGCATCCCCAGAAATCCGCCCCGTATCAGCAGCAAGTCCCACAGCCTCATCAAACGAAAGCAGCTCAAACGAGAAAGGAACGACATACGACCCCGAACGCTTAGCCATAACCCAAAGTCCCCCATAACAGAAAAAGAGGCCCATCAAAAAGAATGAGCCCCTCACGTTGACAATATCAGCCTTTACCCGCTTGCAGCGAGATCAAGGCCACAACCCAGTGGCCCTAACACGCCAGATGCAAACAACAACGTAAACGAACTAGGAGCGGCCCGATGCTTTGCTCGCCGCAAGTTCCGCACGCAAAGGACAGCACTTAATGTGCTGTCCGTCTTGCGCAGGACTGTCCGCAGCGGAGAGCAAAGCATCGGGACGCGCCCCCGAGTGAACCTTACGAGAAGTCAGCAACCTGAGCAGTCAGCGCCGCCAGGATCTCCTTGAGCTCAGCTGCACGGTCCCTCTTCTTCTGCACCACCGCGGGCGCGGCCTTGGCCACAAAGCCCTCGTTGGCAAGGGTCTTCTCGCAGCCGGCAAGCTCCTTCTGAGCCGTGGCGATCTCCTTCTCCAGGCGCGCCTTCTCGGCCGAAAGATCAACCTTGCCCTCGAGCACCACAAAAACCTCGACGCCGCTGTCGACCACGGCAATGCTCGCAGCCGGCTTCTCAACGTCGGTACCCATGACCAGCGAAGCGGTGTTGGCCAGCGGCTCAATGGTCGAGCGCAGGCTCTCGAGCTTCTCGATGTCCTCGGCACCGGCGCGCACGACCACGTCGAGCTCGGCCTTGGGGCTCAGGCGATAACGCGAACGCGTGGCGCGGGCGGCGGAAACGACGGTACGGCACAGCTCAAACGCGCGCTCGGCAGGCTCATCGACATACTTAGCGTAGTCGGCGGGCTCGGGCCACTTGGCGATCATGAGCGCCTCGGCGCGGTCCACGTTGCCCTCGGCGTCCAGGTCGAGCACGCTCGCCGGCATGTTGTCCCAGATCTCCTCGGTGACAAACGGCATAAGCGGGTGCATCAGGCGAATGGAGGTGTCGAGCACAAAGATCAGGTTGCGCTGAGCTTGCAGACGGTCCTCGCCCTTCAAGCGGGCCTTGGTGACCTCGACGTACCAGTCGCAGACCTCGTTCCAGAAGAACTGCTGCACGCCGCGGGCCATATCGCCAAAGGTGTAGCTCTCAATGCCCTCGGTGACCATCTTCACGGCCTTGGCCAGGCGGCTGAACATCCAGGCGTCGGCCGGCGTCTCCACGACGGGCTCGCCGGGCGTGTAGCCCTCCATGTTCATGAGCAGGAAGCGGCTGGCGTTCCAGATCTTGGTCACAAACGACTTGGCCTGCTCGGTGCGCGGGCTGTCGATGAGCTTCTTAGTCTTCTTGTCGATGTTCGCGTCGAACTTGACGTCCTGGTTGTTGGTGCACAGCGTGAGCAAGTTGTAACGCATGGCGTCGGCACCGTACATGCCAATGAGGTCCATGGGGTCAACGCCGTTGCCCTTGGACTTGGACATGCGGCTACCGTCCTTGGCAAGGATCGTCGGGTAGATGACGACGTCCTTAAACGGCACCTCGTCCAGGAAGTACAGGGAGCTCATAACCATGCGGGCGACCCACAGCGCGATGATGTCGCGCGCGGTGACCAGCGCCGTCGTGGGGTGATGTCCCTCGAGCAGCTCCGGCTTTTGCGGCCAGCCCTGCGTGGCAAAGGTCCACAGCTGCGAGCTGAACCAGGTGTCCAGCACGTTCTCATCCTGATGCACGTGATGGCCGCCGCACTTGGGGCACACGTCGGTGTCCTCGGTCAGGGCGTCCTCCCAGCCGCAGTCCTCGCAGTAGAACACGGGGATGCGGTGGCCCCACCACAGCTGGCGGCTGATGCACCAATCCTTAAGGTTCTCCATCCAGGTGGTGTAGGTCTGCGTCCAGCGCGCGGGGTGGAAGGTGACCTTGCCGGAGTTGACGGCGTCGAGCGCCGGCCCCTTGAGTTTGTCGACGGCCACAAACCACTGCTCGGACAGCCACGGCTCCAGCGCGGCGTCGCAACGGTAGCAGTGCATGACGGAGTGGTCGTGCTCCTCGACGTGGTCGAGCAGGTCATGCTCCTCAAACCACTTGATGACGGCCTCGCGGCACTCCTCGCGGGTCATGCCGGTAAACTCGCCGTAGCCCTCGACGACCACCGCGTGTTCATCGAAGATATTGATCTGCGGCAGGTCGTGAGCCTGACCCATAGCGTAATCGTTGGGGTCGTGGGCAGGGGTGACCTTAACGAAGCCGGAGCCAAAGTTGGCGTCGACATGCCAATCCTCAAAGATGGGAATCTCGCGGTCGACGATGGGGAGTTTGACGGTCTTGCCCACAAAGGCGGCCTTCTCGGGATCCTTCGGGGAGACGGCGACGCCCGTATCGCCGAGCATGGTCTCGGGGCGCGTGGTGGCGACGACGATGTAATCCTGGCCGTTGACCGGCTCGGTCAGCGGGTAGCGCAGGTGCCACAGGTGGCCCTTCTCGTCCTTGTACTCGGCCTCGTCGTCCGAGATGGCGGTGGTGCAGTTGGGGCACCAGTTGACGATGCGCTTGCCGCGGTAAATCAGACCGTCGTGGTACCAGTCGCAGAAGACCTTACGCACGGCCTGGGCGTAATCCTCGTCCATGGTGAAGCGCTCGTTGTCGAAGTCGACGGAGCAGCCCATGCGCTTGATCTGCTCGACGATAATGCCGCCGTACTCGTGGGTCCAATCCCAGCAGGCGTCGACAAACTTGTCGCGACCGATCTCCAGGCGGCTGATGCCCTCGCTCTTGAGCTTCTTGTCGACCTTGGTCTGCGTGGCGATACCGGCGTGGTCGGTGCCCAGCACCCAGCGCGTGGACTTGCCGCGCATGCGGGCCATACGGATGATGGCGTCCTGGATGGAGTCGTCGGTGGCGTGGCCCATGTGGAGCTTGCCGGTCACGTTGGGAGGCGGAATGGTGACGGTGCAGTCGCCCACGCCCTCACGGCGCTTGTAGTAGCCGCCGTCAAGCCACTTCTGCAGGATCGCCGGCTCGTTGGTCGACGGATCGTAGTTCTTGGGCATCTCTTCCATATATCTCTCCCTTGCCCGTCGGGGAGGAATGTAGGCCCGATTTTCGCTCGGTCAGGTCCTGGGCTCGCTCGAAGACCACATTAAGTGGTCTTCGGCTCGTGCGGAATCTACGAAAATCGGGCCTACATTCCTCCCCTTAGGTATCGATTACTTCAGTCTGAATTGACTTTGCCGAGGCTTAAACAAACACACAGAATAACACAGGTAGTTGGGGTTATTGCGTATATATAAAATAGCCTCCGACCGCGGATGGTCGGAGGCTATTTGCAAGCACGTTTTTGGCAGGTTTACCCGTAGATGCGTTGGGGCTGCTCTTCGCCCTTTACGGAGGCTTCGGTCACAACGACCTTGGAAACGCCCTCCTCGCTGGGGAGGTCGAACATCGTCTGCTGCAGCACGTCCTCGCAGATGGCGCGCAGGCCGCGGGCGCCGGTCTTGCGGGCGAGCGCCATGCGGGCGATCTCGTGCAGGGCCGCGTCCTCAAACTCAAGATCGACGTCCTCGAGCTGGAACATCTTACGGTACTGGCGCACCACGGCGTTCTTGGGCTCGATCAGGATCGACACCAGGTCGTCCTCGTCGAGCGCCTGCGTCTGGGTGACGACGGGCGTACGGCCCACGAATTCGGGGATCATGCCAAAGGCGTTGAGGTCCTGCGGGAGCACCTGGCGCAGCAGGTCGTTCTCGTCGACCGAGGTGGGGCCGGCGATCTCGGAGTTAAAGCCCACGCCCTTGTTGCCCACGCGGTCGGCGATGATCTTGTCCAGGCCCACAAAGGCACCGCCGCAGATGAACAGGATGTTGGTCGTGTCGATCTGCAGCAGCTCCTGCTGGGGATGCTTGCGGCCGCCAGTGGGCGGAACGCTTGCCACCGTACCCTCAAGAATCTTAAGCAGCGCCTGCTGAACGCCCTCGCCCGAAACATCGCGGGTAATGGAGAGGTTCTCAGCCTTGCGGGCGATCTTGTCAATCTCGTCCACGTAGATAATGCCCACCTGAGCGCGCTCAATGTCGCCATCGGCAGCATTAATGAGCTTGAGCAGGATGTTCTCCACGTCCTCGCCAACGTAGCCAGCCTCGGTGAGCGCGGTGGCATCGGCAATGGCAAACGGCACCTCGAGGATGCGCGCAAGCGTCTGGGCCAGCAGCGTCTTACCGGTACCGGTGGGGCCGAGCAGCAGAATATTGGACTTGGCAAGCTCCACCTCGTCCATATCGTCGTCAAACTGTCCGCCCATACCCGATGCCTCGTCAAAGGCGGACACCGCGGCACCGCCCTCGATCACGCGACGGTAGTGGTTGTACACGGCCACCGACATGGCGCGCTTGGCGTCCTCCTGGCCCATAACATAGGCCGAAAGCTCGTCATAGATCTCGTGCGGCGTCGGCACGTGCGTGATGACCTGACGGTCGTCCTCGAGCTCAAAGCCCTCGGCCTCGGGGTCCACGGCGGGCTGGGATGCAGCCTGGCCGTGGTCGTTGAGGAAGCCCGGCAGATTGCCGTTGCGAGCAGCGTCCATAAAATCCGAAGCCAGCGACTCCTCAAGGATCTCGGAACAGGCGGCGACGCACTCGTCACAGATAAAGATGTTGGTCGGGCCCTTTACGAGGCGACGGACCTGGCCCTGCTCTTTTCCGCAAAAGGAGCAGCGGATGGGGTTGCCGTTCTCGTCAAAGTTGTCCTGCATGTTACCTGCCATCCTAGGCGTCCTTCGCGGCGAGATCGCGCGAGGTAACGATACGGTCGATCAGGCCGTAGTCGAGGGCCTCGGCGGCGGTCAGGTAGTTGTCGCGCTCGGTATCGGCCTGGACCTTCTCGATGGGCTGGCCCGAGGCATCGGACAAGATCTGGTTGAGCTCGCGGCGGGTCTTCTTGATCTCCTCGGCCACAATCTCAATCTCGGTCTGCTGACCCTGGGCACCGCCGCTGGGCTGGTGAATCATGACTTTGGAGTGCGGCAGGCAGAAGCGCTTGCCCTTAGCACCGGCCGAAAGCAGCACGGCGGCCATGGACGCGGCCATACCGACGCAGATGGTGGAGACCTGCGGCTTGATGAAGTTCATGGTGTCAAGAATCGCCAGGCCGGAGTAAACCTCGCCACCGGGCGAATTGATGTAGAGCGAGATATCCTTCTCGGCATCCTGGCTCTCAAGATGCAGTAGCTGGGCAACGACCAGGTTGGCGCTGACGGAGTTGATCTCCTCGCCCAAGAAGATGATGCGATCGTTGAGCAGGCGCGAATAGATATCGTAGCTGCGCTCGCCGCGCGGCGTCTGCTCGATAACGTATGGCACGAGTGCGGAATCGAACTTAGCGATCATACGCATCTCCATTTCTCTCTTGCGGACCAAATTGGTTCTAGATAAACGTACGGTGCCCGCATGCTATGCATTGGCTGGCACCGTACGAAGCAACCGGATAATCGGCTTATAACTTTACCCCATCACGGGCGCATGCATGCGCTCGTGGGCAAGGTGGCGAGAATTACTCGGCGTCCTTGGCGGTCTCGTCGACCTCGGTCACCTTGGCGTTCTCGACCAGGTGGTCGACGGCCTTGGAGCGACGGATGGACTCGCGGACGGCAGGCATGCGGCCATCGGCGATGAACTCAGCCTTGGAAGCCTCGACGTCCTTGACGCCGGCCTTCTCGAACTCGGCGTTGATGTCGTCCTCGGTGACCTCAATCTTGAGCTCGCGGGCGAGAGCGTCGAGCGCCAGGGACTCACGGGCAACGTCGTTGGCCTGCTTGTGCAGGTCGCCGATGAACTGCTCCATGGTCAGGCCGGAAGCGGGCAGCCAGGTGTCCAGGGTCATGCCGCGGGCAGCGAGGTTGGACAGGAAGTTCTGGCCAAGCTCCTCAAAGACGGACTGCTCGTAGTCGGCATCCATCTCGTCGAGCTGCAGGCGCTCGGCGAGAGCGGAGACGCAACGGTTCTCCTTCTCGGCCGGGAGGCGGGAAGCCTTGTCCTGCTCGATCTCGATCTTGATGGCGTCGCGCATAGCGTCGATGCTGTCGAAGCCAAAGTCGGACTTGACGAGCTCGTCGGTGAGCTCGGGGGTGTTGCGGACCTTGATGCCCTTGACGGTGACCTCGACGGTGTGGGTCTCGGCCTCCTCGCCCTCCTCGGCTTCGTCGGTCCAGGTGACGGACTTGACGTCGTCAACGTTGGCGCCGATCAGAGCCTCGTTGAACTCGGCGGGGTTGCTGTCGCTACCGGCGATGAGCATACGGCCCTCGGCGGCGAAGTTGTCGGCGTTCTCGACGGCCTTGAGGTCGACGGTGACATAGTCCTCGGCCTCGACGGCGCGACCCACGACGTCCTCGAAGGTGGCACGGTAGTTGAGGAGCATCTCGACCTGGTTGTTGATCTCGGACTCGGTGACCTCCGCAGGGGGCATCTCGATCTCGACAGCGTCGAAGGAGGAGAGCTCAGCGGCGGGACGCAGGGAGAACTCGACGGTGTAGGTGTAGTCCTCGTGATCCTTGGCGAGGTCGAGCTCCTTGTAGTCACCGCTCTTGGTGGGGACGATGTCCAGCTCGTTGAGGACGGCGGGCTCGTTGGCGGCGATCAGGTCGTTGGTGGCCTGAGCGAGGGTAGCCTCGGCGCCAAGAGCAGAGTCGATGACCGGACGGGGAGCCTTACCGGCACGGAAGCCCGGGAAGCGGTACTTCTTGGCGGTGTCCTTATAGGCCTTCTTGATCGCGGCGTCGACGTCGGCGGCCGGGATGGTGACCGTAGCGGTGAGCTTGGCGTCCTTGACGTCAGAAGCGGTGATGTTCAACACGTTCCTCCTCATACTGCCCAGCTTATCTGAGGTGCTGGTACCTTTATGCAACAAAGTGTCGCGACGGCCGAAGCCGACGCAGATGCGTTGGTGCGGGCGAAAGGACTCGAACCTTCACGGGAATCCCACCAGAACCTAAATCTGGCGCGTCTGCCAATTCCGCCACGCCCGCATGAGCGCACAGACTAGGAATGATAGCAGATACGAACGACAAGCGCACGCACACGTTTTACAGGCTCACGACCTCACCACGAGTGCGAAAGGCGGGGCGAGTTGCCCCGCCCCGCCCATTACGACTTGTTCGCTGACCCGCTACTCCCCCAGCAGGGCCTTCTCGGGCGTGATCGGCAGCGAGCGCACCTGGTGGCCGGTGGCGTGTGCCACGGCCGATGCAACAGCGGCGAGCGGCGTGTTGATGACGACCTCGCCGATCGACTTGGCACCAAAAGGACCCGTCGGCTCGTAGCTCGGCTCAAAGGCCACGCGAATGCTGCCGATATCCAGGCGCGTGGGCAGCTTGTAGCTCATAAAGTTGCCGGTGCGCAGGCGGCCGCGGTCGTCGTGCTCGACGATCTCGTAGAGCGCGTGGCCGATACCCTGGGCAATGCCGCCCTCGGCCTGGACGCGCGCGAGTGCCTCGTTGATCACGGTGCCGCAGTCGACGGCCGCCGCGTAGTCCACCACAGTCACCTTGCCGGTGGCCTTGTCGACCTCGACCTCGGCAATGCCGGCCATAAACGGCGGAGGAGAAACGGGCAGGCAGGCAGAAGCATGCGAGGTCAGTGCGTCGCCGCCAGCGATGTTCTTGACGCACAGGTTGGCAAAGTCGCGCAGTGTGAGGTAGCGGTTCTGCTCACGAGCGGCACGCTCGTCGGACAGGCGCACGTACTGGCCGTCGAAGACCACGTCGGCGGCGTCCACGTCCCACATCTGGGCGGCCTTGGCGCAGATCTTCTCGCGCAGCTCGGTCGCAGCGTTCTTGGCCGCCAGACCCGTCACGTACGTGCCCGAGCTCGCGTACGAGCCGGCGTCGAACGGCGAGACGTCGGTGTCCACGCCGCGCACCACGATCAGCGAGCTCTCCACGCCCAGCTCCTCGGCGGCAATCTGCGCCAGGATCGTGTCGACGCCCATGCCGTTATCGGTGGCGCCGGTGCCGATGGTAATGAAGCCGTCCTCTTCCAGGCGCATATCGATGCCGGCGATGTCGACATTGGAAATGCCCGAGCCCTGCATGGTGAGCGCACAGCCCAGAGCACGCACGCGGTCGCCCAGGTCGACGGCCAGCGGCTTGTCGCGCCAACCGATCATGTCCATCGCGCGCAGCAGGCAGCGGTCGAGTGCGCAGGCGTTGAGCTTTTCGTTGTAGTACTGCGGCATGATCTCGCCCTCGCGCACGATGTTCTTAAGGCGCAGGTCGGCGGGGTCCATGTGCAGCATGTCGGCGAGCTCGTTAACGGCGCTCTCCACGGCAAACTGGCCCTGGGTGGCACCGTAGCCGCGATACGCGCCGCCGCGGTTGGTATTGGTGTAGACAGCGTCCCAGCTAAAGCGGCTCGCCTTCACATGGTTGTAAATCGGCAGGCTCTTGTGGCCCGAAAGGCCGATCGTCGTGGTGGCGTGCTCGCCGTACGCTCCGGCGTTGGACAGCGTGTGCAGGTCGATGGCCGTGATGGTGCCGTCGTTCATGGCGCCCAACTTGACGGTCATCTGCATCTGGTGGCGCGAGTTGCCCGCGGTGATGGTCTCCTCGCGGGTGTAGCAGCAGTAGCTCGGACGGCCAGTCTGCTGGGTGACGAACGCCACGAAGATCTCGCAGCAGCCCGTCTGCTTGGAGCCAAAGCCGCCGCCGATGCGCGGCTTAATGACCTGCACCTGCGACTGCGGAATGTCGAGCGACTGCGCGACCATGCGGCGCACGTGGAAGGGCACCTGCGTCGAGGTGGTCACGGAGATGCGCCCAAACGCGTCGGTCGTCGCGAAGGCGCGGAAGGTCTCCATGGGCGCGGTCTGCGTGGCCTGGCTGGTGTAGGTGCGCTCAAAGACGATGTCGCTCTGGGCGAAGGCCTCGTCCAGGTCGCCAAAATCGCTGGTACCGCTGCACACCAGGTTGCGCGGGACATTGCCGCCCTGCGGGAACATAAAGGTCACGTCGCCCTCGGGGTGGACCACGATATCGTTATCGAGTGCCTGGGTAAAGTCGAGCAGGGGCTCGAGCACCTCATAGTCGACCTTGATGAGCTTGAGCGCCTTGTCGGCAGCCTCCTCGGTCTCGGCAGCGACGATCGCCACCTCCTCGTTTTGGTAGCGCACAAGGTTCTCGAGAATCAGGCGGTCGTAGGGACTCGGCTGCGGATAGCTCTGACCGGCGATAGTAAAGCGGCGCTTGGGCACGTCCTCGTAAGTGTAGACGCCCACAACGCCGGGCACCTTCAGGGCGCGCGACGTATCGATGGAGCGGATCTTGGCGCGGGCATAGGGGCTGCGCTTGAGTTTGACGATCAGGGCGCCGGCGGGCACCATATCGCCCGTGTAGACGGGACGGCCCTCGAGCAGCGCCTTCGAGTCCTTCTTGGGCTGCTTATGGGTGATCTGCTTGTACGAGACACCGTCGCAGCTGGTGTCGTTGACCGGCAGCTCGGGCATCTCAAAGCCCACATGCACGCCGGACTCGTTAAGAAAGCGGACGATGGCGCGCAGCTGGCTCTCATAGCCGCTGCAACGGCAGAGGTTGCCGGCGAGCTGGCGTGAGAGTTCCTCGCGCGTGGCGACGAGGCTCGGGTCCTCCTTGGCGGCGCGTGCAAGCGCCAGCACGTTCATGATGAGGCCGGGGGCGCAAAAACCGCACTGCTCGGCGCCTTCGGCAGCCATCGCACGGGCAAGCGCCTCGGACTCGGCTTTGAGGCCCTCGAGCGTGGTGATGGTGTGGCCCTCGACGCGAGCGGCGGGAACCGAGCAGCTCAGCACCGGGTCGCCGTCGAGCCACACCGTGCACAGGCCGCAGTTGGTGGTCTCACAGGCGCAGCGCACCGACGCACAACCCTGCTCGCGCAACAGTGCAAAGAGCATGGTGTCGGGGGCAATCTGAACCTTGACCTTACGGCCGTTGAGCGTAAAGGAAAGATCGATGAGTTTGGCAGCCATTAGCGCACCTCGCTAGAATCGACGCCGGGCACGCGGCGGCAGGAATACTCGTCCGTGGCGAACTTGGGGATCTGCACGGTCTCGAGCTCGCGGGCAAGCGCGGCCGAAAGCTCGATGCCGGCGGCGCGACGCACAGCCTGGATGGCGAGCGGGGCAGAGATGCGGCGGCGGTAGTCGGCCGAGCCCCACAGGTTGGTTCCGTAGCTCAGGGCACGCACGGATGCAGCAAGGGCGCGAAGCTCGTCCTCGGAAGGATGCTCGTTCACCGGGCCGCACGCCTCGCCCTGCAGCAGGGTCGCGCGCAGCGGGCGGGCGCCCACGGTGACGTGCCAAGTGTTGTCCCACCAGGCGGCGGTGACGTTCAGCGAGGGGAAGTCGGTCGCAGCCTTGCGTACGGCCTCGTAGCTCGCGCGGTAGTCGTGCTTGACGACTACGACGCGCTCGATCACGTCGCGCACGTAACCCATCCGCACGAACTCCGCGAGCGGCACGCGGCCGGCGCCCGTCAGCTCAACATACGAATCGAGCGCCAGGAACGCCGAGAGCACGTCCGAGAAGCCAAAGCGGCCGTAGATGCTGCCGCCCACCGTGGCGGTATTGCGCAGCTGCACGCCCACGATATCGTGAACGGCGAACTCGAAGACATTGTTGACAAGCGCGTTGAGCCCGGCATGACGCTCGAGCTGACGCAGGGTGCACATGGCACCGATGCGAAACTCGGTCTCGGTCTCCTCGATCTGATCGAGTCCGCAGGCCGAAAGGTCAATCGCCGTCGCCACGCGACGCGAACCCAGGCGCATCCAGATGCCGCCGCCCACAATCTTGTTGTTGCGGTTCTTCTGCAAGAGCTCATAGGCTTCGGCCGCGTTTCCAACACGGACGTAGGTACCGAACTTGAGCACGTTCTCCCCCATCTCTTCACTTGTCCAGTACCTTTAAGTGTACCAAACGAGGGGGCATAGCTCGTGTCGGGACAAAATGAACCATTTTCCTCCGTCGCATGCGGATCAAAAAAGGCTCCCGGCGTTGAGCCGAGAGCCTCATTACATGCTATGTCAGGCAGGGTTTAGCAGACGCCCTGGGCGAGCATGGCGTCGGCGACCTTCAGGAAGCCGGCGATGTTGGCGCCCATGACGAAGTTGCCCTCCTCGCCGTACTCCTTGGCGGTGTCGTCCACGTTGTGGAACATGCCGCGCATGAGCTGCTCGAGCTTGCCGTCGACCTCCTCGAAGGTCCAGGACAGGTGCTCGGCGTTCTGGCTCATCTCCAGGCCGGACACGAGCACGCCGCCGGCGTTGGCAGCCTTACCGGGCATAAAGGCGACGCCGTTCTCCTGGAAGTAGGTCGTGGCCTCGATGGTCGTGGGCATGTTCGCGCCCTCGCCGACCACCTTGCAGCCGTTGGCGACGAGCGCCTGGGCGTCCTCGAGCAGCAGCGTGTTCTCGCGAGCGCAGGGCAGCGCGATGTCGCAGGGAAGCTGCCACACGCCGCGGCCGTCGCCCTCGTGCCACGTGGCATTGGGCTTCTCGTCAACGTACATAGCGAGCGTGACGCCCTTGTCGTGGCCGGAGCGCTTCTTGTTGTAGACATGCTCGAGCACGGTGTAGTCGATGCCGTCGGGATCCTCGACCCAGCCGTGGGTGTCGGAGCAAGCCAGGACCTTGCCGCCGAGCTGGGCGACCTTCTGGACCGCGTAGATAGCGACGTTACCGGAGCCGTGAACGACGACGTTCTTGCCCTCGAAGGACTCGCCGCGGCTCTTGAGGTACTCGTCCACAAAGTAGACCAGACCGTAGCCGGTGGCCTCGGTACGGGCGAGCGAGCCGCCAAAGGAGAGGCCCTTGCCGGTAAGGACGCCGGTCCACTCGTTGGTCAGGCGCTTGTACTGACCGAACATGTAGGCAACCTCGCGGCCGCCAACGCCCAGGTCGCCGGCAGGAACGTCGGTGTTGGGGCCAATGTGGCGATAGAGCTCGGTCATGAAGGACTGGCAGAAGTGCATGATCTCGTTGTTGGACTTGCCCTTGGGGTCAAAGTCGGAGCCGCCCTTGCCGCCGCCCATGGGAAGGGTGGTCAGGCTGTTCTTGAGGATCTGCTCCAGGCCCAGGAACTTGAGCATGCCCAGGGTGACCGTCGGGTTAAAGCGCAGGCCGCCCTTGTAGGGTCCAATAGCAGAGTTGAACTCGACGCGGTAGCCGCGGTTGACCTGGACCTTGCCTTGGTCGTCGACCCAGGGGACACGGAACATAACGATGCGCTCGGGCTCGACGAGGCGCTCCAGCAGGGCGGCCTCCTCGTACTCGGGATGGGCGTCGAGCGCCGGCTGGATAGTGCCGAGGATCTCGGTCGCGGCCTGGATGAACTCAGGCTGCTCGGGATAGCGGGCCTTGAGCTCGTCGAGAACTTTCTGCGTGTAGCTCATGCTTCCTCCAATTGATGGAAAAGAAAGGTGTCGTTCGCGGCGCCCCATGCGCCGTGAGCTTTATCGAGTATGGATAATATCGCACTGTTGCTACAAAGTTACGAATAAGGCAACGAGCGGATGTTTCATTTTGATTACGATGCAGGTAGATAGCTTTTTGACCGCCTGACGAGCAAATCGCGTGTTTCGAAGCTGTTTCCCGCACGTTTCGAAACCACCACAAAGGGGACAGGCACCTTTGTGGTGGTTTTGGCGAGATGCGTTGGCGGGAACGGATGTGAATCGAACACATCCAAGACGTTTTGCACGCCTCACAACGGTTTTGAAGACCGCGGGGCCCACCGGAGCCCATCCGCTCCCAAACGTGGCGGTATTTTACCAAACCCAACAGACCACAACCGAAAAGAGCGATGCGGAAACCGCTAACGCAGCGATCTCAGACCGCCGGACTCCTTGTCGAGTACTGTAAAGCGCACGGCATCCAGGTGCTCCAAGATGCTAATGGTTCGTTTGCGCGACACGCCCAGGGCTTCGCGCAGCACACTCGTGGTGGCGGCGCCGCCAGCAGCCTCGATAGCCGTCGCAACAACCTCACGCGCATGGGCCTCGGCAGCGGCGGACAAGGCAACGTCGCGCTCGACCTTAACGATCGAGTGGTTGAGCGAAAGCTCGCGCAGTGCACGCGTCATGGTGTCGCGATCGAGCTGCAACTGTTCGCTCACCTCGGGAAGCGTCGGCGCATTAAGACCGGCCTCATCCAGCAGGGCCACGATACGCTGGCCAGCCTCGCGCACCACGCGTATCGCCGCGGCGGCGGAATGCGGGTCGAACACCTCGGCACCGTCGACGGCGCACACGCCACGTGCACAGCCCTCGGCAATAAGTGCCATCGCGACATCGTTACCGGCGCCCGGCCAAGCCGCGTGCGCGACCGCACCGGACGTAAAGCCGATCTCCTTGGGAGCCGCCGCGTGCATGGAGGACAAGGCCGCAGCCAGCACATCCATTGCAGCATCGAGAGCCGAGGCATCTGCGTAGAGCACCGCACCGCCCGCAGCAAGCTCGCACACGGCAGCCTGGTCCACAAGCCCACGCAAAACGATCTCGACCTCGCCGGTAACAAGATCAAGCGCTGCGGCAACACCGGCAGCAGCAACAGGCAGCGTTTGCAGCGCCAGCCACGCGTGTACGCCGTCCGCGACATCTCCGGACTCAAGCGCCGCATACAACGCGCGCTCCCCCGCCGACAGGACCCGCGCGCGGCGACAGCGCGATAGCAGGACGCGTCCGCCGCCAAGCAGCGAAATCGGCGAATACGACAGAATGACGGCATGATCGCCGGCGCGCAACGGCAGCGGCCGTTCCAGGCGCACCTGCACCACACGCGTCTCGCCGACCGCAATAGGCGGCTCGTCGTCTAAAAGCATAATGCGGCCGAGCACCTCAGCCGTGCCCGCCATAACGTGCACGCGTGTACCCGAAGCAAGAACGCCGGCTCGCACGCCATCGCGCCCCACATATGTCAGTTGCATCAAAAAGCGCAGCGTCTGGCCCACGCGACCCTCGACGCCGAGCATCTCGCCGCGCTTGAGGCCCGCCACGCCATCGCCCACCAGGTTCAGGGCGACGCGCTGGCCGGGAACCGCGCACTGGGTATCCCCGTGAACCTGCACCCCGCGCACGCGACAGCGCGTTTGCGACGGCAGCGCAACGAGCTCATCGCCAACCGAAACGGGACCGTCGTGCAGCGTACCCGTCACGACGGTTCCGGTGCCGCGGATGCTAAAGCAACGGTCGATGGGAAGACGGGGCGCGGCGCCCGAGCCAGCGGTCGCCTCCAGATGCTCCGACCAGCACGAACAAACCGTGTTATCGAGCGTCGTAAGCAGCTCGTCCAGGCCCTCGCCCGTCTTGGAGGACACCGGCACTATAGAGGCACCCGCAAACACGGTCCCGTCCAGAAACGCCTCGACATCGAGCTCCGCCAGCGCGGCAATCTCGTGGTCGGCCAAATCGCGCATCGTGAGTGCGACGACCATGCGCGTCACACCCAACAGCTCCAGAACCCGAACGTGCTCGCGGGTCTGCGGCATCACGCCCTCAACGGCCGAAACCGCCAGCAACGCAACGTCCACGCCGGTGGCACCCTGTACCATCGCGCGCAGATAGTGCGCATGCCCGGGTACGTCGACCAAGCCGACAAGCTTGCCGCTGGGAAGCTCGAGCTCGCCAAAGCCGAGCTCAGTGGTCATGCCTCGGCGCCGTTCGACCTCCAGACGGTCGGGATTTTTGCCGGTCAGCGCCTCGATAAGGGCCGACTTTCCGTGGTCGACGTGTCCTGCCGTTCCGACGATAACGGGACATTCGACAAGCTCGCGCGCGGTCATCGACGCAAACCTGCCCGCACGGCATCCGCCAACGCAGACGCACACAGATCAAGGTCGGTGTCGCGCAAAAGCGTGCGAACGTCAAAAAGCACCTGGTCGTGCCGCACGCGCGTCACAACCGGCGTATCGGGCTCCTGTACCATAGCGCGCTTTAGGCCATCGGCGGATAGACGCCCATCGACGGGACAGACGGCAACGCAAAAAGTTGGGAGCTCGACGGTCGGCAGCGAACCGCCGCCCGGAGCAGACACGCCCTCGACAACCTGCAGCTCCACCGCCTCCTCACACTGAGACTCGCGAAGCTTGCGCAGCATGCGGTCATGCAGGCGCTTGGCCTGACGCTCGAGCGGAGCCGGCGCGCCGGAAAGCATGTTGAGCACCGGGATCTCCCGATGCGCTGTATCGGATCCGGTCACATACAGGCGCAAAGTGGCCTCGAGCGCCGCGAGCGTGAGCTTGCCGGGGCGAAGCGCGCGCATAAGCGGATGCGAGGCACAGGCGGCGATTACCTGGGCGCTACCGAGAATAATGCCCGCTTGCGAGGCGCCGAGCAGCTTGTCGCCCGAGCACGAGACGACGTCAACGCCGGCGCAAAGCGAGGCGGACGTGGGCTTCTCCCCAGCATCGACGAGCACCTCATCTGTAAGCAAAGCGCCCGAGCCCTGGTCCTCGTACAGTAACAGCCCGTGCTCATGCGCCAGCGCAGAAAGCTCCGCCGCGGAAACCTCCTCGTGGAAACCCTCGATACGGTAGTTAGAAGGATGAACTTTCAAGATCATCGCCGTATTGGGCGTAATGGCGCTTCGGTAATCATCCAGATGCGTGCGGTTGGTGGAGCCCACCTCGACAAGCTTGGCACCCGAAGCCGCCATGATATCGGGAATGCGGAAGCTGCCGCCCACCTCGACAAGCTCGCCACGGCTCACGATGACCTCTTTGCCGCTTGCATGCGCGGCAAGCACCAGCAGCACCGCCGCGGCGTTGTTGTTGACAACCAGGGCGTCCTGCGCCCCCGTGAGCGTGCGCAGCAGACGCGCGGCATGCTCTTTGCGGCCCCCACGGGCACAGGTCGCGACGTCATACTCAAGCGTGCTGTAGCCGCGGGCGACATCGGCCACCGCCTGCACCGCTGCGGGAGCAAGCGGAGCACGGCCCAGATTGGTGTGAATCACAACGCCCGACGCGTTGACGGCAGGGCGCAGGGTCGGCAGCGACAGTCGGTGGCACCGCTGCTCGATGGCCAAGGCGAGCTCGCGCTTATTCCTAGCGGGGACGCCAGAGCGAATCGCCTCGCGCTCGGCATCGAGCTCGGCATCAATCGCCTCGCGCACAATCATGTCGCCCGCATCGCCGGCAGCCTTCATGACCGGCCACTCGGCCAGCAGCTCGTGAACGGCGGGAATGGAGCGCAGGCGGTCGCGCACCTCGGCAGGCATGGATTCGCAGTCGCTCATGGAAAGCCTTTCGACATGTTCAATAAAAAGCGGGTCCCCTTTGTCGTCAGCAGCAAAATGCGGCAACGCACATGCAAAAAGGGACAGGTCCATTATGGCAGCTCGTGACAAGACGGCGCAGCGCCTCGCTCAAAACCTGCCAAAATAAACCTGTCCCTTTTTGGTCGGTTATGGGTTGGGTCCTTTAGGACTCTTTGTTGGCGTAGATAAACCAGTAGCCCAGCGCCACGATCAGGGCGCCACCCACGATATTGCCCAGCGTGGCGACCGTAAGGTTGAGCGCCAACCCGGCAGCGTTGAGGGCATCGGCGCCAGCGACATCGGCTCCATAGCCGCAGGAGTGCATCAAAATACCCATGGGCAAAAAGTACATGTTGGCGACGCAGTGCTCAAAACCGCAGGCCACAAAGGCAGCGATGGGCAGCAAAATGCCCACGACCTTGTCGACCACGGTCTTGCCGGCAGTGCCGATCCATACGGCCAGGCAGACAAAGATGTTGCACAAAATGCCGCGGAAGAAGATGGTAACGGCGTCGATCGCAACCTTACCGGCGGCGACGCTCACCATGGTATTGGCGACGGCCTCGCCGTTGAGCTTATAAATAGCTGCCATGTAAATCAAAAAGACAACGAACAGGGCGCCGGCAAAGTTGCCGATCCACACAACAGCCCAAGCCTTGAACATCTGGACGAGCGTAATCTTTTTGCTCTTAAGCGCGCATACCATAAGCGAGTTACCGGTAAACAGCTCCGCGCCGCAAATGAGCACGAGCACCAGTCCCAGGCAAAAAGCAAGACCGCCCACGAAGCGCTGGGCGCCCCAGCCAAGCGTGGGATCGCTCAGAAAGACCGTGAAGAACAGGCCGCCGAAGGCGATAAACGCTCCGGCGAACATGGCGAGCAAAAAGGCCTTCGAGACCGGCGGGTTGGCCTTGGTAACGCCGGCGGCCTCGGACTTAGCCTCGATCGCGGCGGGCGCCAGGCAGTCGGGGGTGGGGTATTCTGCCTTACTCTGTGCCATGGCAATCACTACTTTCTTACGATGTGGGACAAACGCTCTTGGTTCATTTGCCCCGCGAGGTCGGACGGTATAAAAATAAACGCGAGCCAAATTAGCATATTGGCCTGCGATTATATAGCTTGGAGCGGGCGACGGGAAGTCCAAGGATTTGCTTCGCAAATCCTTGTTTCGCTGCGGGCCTTCGGCCCTTGCGTGCTGCGCTGGAAAATGCTCACGCATTTTCTCAGCTCCGCACCCTGACGGGTTCGATTCCCGTCGCCCGGCGCGTAAACGAAAACAGCTCTGATTCCCAAAGGAAACCAAAGCCGTTAAAACAATTCTTATGGAGCGGGCGACGGGAATCGAACCCGCGTCATCAGCTTGGAAGGCTGGGGTTCTACCATTGAACTACGCCCGCAAGATATGGTCGGGACGACAGGATTTGAACCTGCGACATCCTGCTCCCAAAGCAGGCGCGCTACCAAACTGCGCCACGTCCCGAAGGTGTTGAGCAGCTAAGGCATAAACCTTGCGTGTCCCAAAGCGAAGGAAATTATAGGGGAGACTTCCCGCCTGTGCAAGCGGCGATATTCTAGCTCCTCGAATGTGCGACAAACCGGCTGTGGAGCAGGCCTATCACAAACGCCACCACGGCGACCGGCGCCCACGCGGCACCGATATCCGCCAGCGGCAGCGCATCGAACGGTAGCCACGCGCCAGCAAAGAACGCGTCGCGGACCGAGGTGATCACGCTCTGCACCGCGACGACGCCGCCGACCCAGACCCATACCTGCGGATGCGCGTCGCAAAAACCGTGCACCAGGCCCATAAGCACCAGCACAATGGCAACGGGATACAAGGCATTGAGCATGGGCACCGAGAACATAAGAATCACGTCGAGGCCCACGTTGGAGAGCACGCACGAAAACGCTGCGAACACAAAGGCGAGAACCGCAAAGGGGCGGCGCATGGCCTCCTCAGAGGCCTCCGCTCCCCCTTCGACCACATACGTCTCGCAGAAGTAACGCGAGCAGCAGCTGATGAGGCCGATGCACACGTTCATGCAGGCGAGGAAAAAGATCGCAAAGACCACGACCGTGCCGGCAAGCCCAAAATGCATGGAGGCCGAACGGGCGAGGATGGCGGCGCCGTTGGTAGCGTCGGGCATCACGGTGCCGAGCTGCATACCGGCAAGGCCCAAGCCGCAGTAGATGATGGCCATGAGTACGCCGGCGATCACACCGGAACGCGAAATCTCGAAGGCCACGCGCTTGTCATCGGTAACACCCAACTCGTGGATGGTCTCGGCGATGATGATGCCAAAGGCGAGCGACGCGAGCAGGTCCATGGTCTGATAGCCAGTCAGAAAGCCCTGCACGGCAGCGCCAGCATCGTAGGGGGCCTGCGGCGCGGCAGCGGGACCCAGCGGCGAGATCACGGCAGCACCAACGACCAGCACGATGAGCGCAATGAGCGCGGGGCCCGTAATGCGGCCGAGCACGCGTGTGATGACGCCCGGGCGCAGCGTGAGCGCAAACGCGACGACAAAGAAGCCGACGGCAAACACCAGGCGCGCCGTGCCGAGCGAGACGCCCTCGGGCAACAGCGGCACCAGCATCTCGAAGGCCGTGGAGCTCGTGCGCGGAATGGCCAGGCACGGGCCGATAGCCAGATACACCGCCGCGACAAAGAACTCGCCGAACTTGGGATGCACACGGCCGGCAAGCTCGCGCGCCGTTCCGGCAAGCGCCACGGCGATAAAGCCCATGACGGGCAGGCCAATGGCGGCAATGAGAAATCCAAGCATGGCGACCGGCGTGGCAGAACCTGCCTGCAGCGCCAGCAGCGGCGGAATAATGAGGTTGCCGGCGCCAAAGAGCATCGAGAACAGGGCGATGCCGACAGTGAGGACATGGTCGGAGCGCAGGCCGCGGGAAGCGGATGAGGCCATGGGACCGCCTTTCGAGTCGAGACAAAAACGGGACGGGCAAAAGACCCGTCCCGCAAGTATATACGCTTTAGCAGACTAAATCGCGCAAAGCTTCAATCTAGCCACCCCTTCCGAGCCGTTACGCGTCCGATCGACGACGACGCAGCAGCTCGAGCGCTATTGCGATAAGCGCAACGGCGCCCGCAGCCACGGCGACGGCCAATGGCGCGTTATCGCCCGTATCGGCGAGCTGCTGAGCGCTCGTCTTGGACGAAGCCTTCTGTCCGGGGTTTTCCGCACCATCGCCCCTTGCCTTATCGGCTGCGGAGTCAGCCGAACTACCTGGTTTTGCCGGATCCCCAGAATCCGACTGGTTGGAATCGGGCGTCCCGGGCTTATCCGGGTCCGGCTTACTCGGGTTGTCAGGCTCAGGCTTATCCGGGTTATCCGGGTCCGGCTTGTCCGGCTGATCAGGCTCCGGTTTGTCGGGCTCGGGCTTGCCCGGATCAGGCTGGTCCGGGTCAGGCTGGTCCGGCTGGTCCGGGTCGGGCTTGTCCGGATCGGGAACCACCGGGTCCGGGTCGACAGGCTCTTGCTTCTTCTTCACCGTCAGCGTACCGGGCTCAACCGTGACATCAAAGTTCGGGTCGGTGACCGTCGCCTCGATCTGGTACTCGCCCGCCGGAGAACTCTCATCGGCGACGCAGGAGTACTCGACCTTCACGCCCGAGGTATCGGCCGAGCTCTTTAGGCTCGAGGTAAAGGCGGGATTCATCTCTCCCTCGAAGCGTTCAACATCGTCGACTTTTACCTTAAGCTTCGTCGGCGCAATCCTGAACTTGCGCGAGGCGGCGCCGATATACCCGTTGCTTCGCAGCGTGGCAACGGCGCGATACGTGCCGGCATCGGTCGGGGCCTCACTCGACGAATAGTGCGTGCCGCCCGTCCCGTAATACCTGACCCTCAGGTCACCTTCGCAGGCCTTGGGAACCCCCGTGACCTCGGGCGCCTGGGCGTCACCGCTATAGACGAAGTTGCCGCTCTCAAATGCAAGCTTGACCCGCTTCGCCTGAACGACCAGAACAAAGTGCGCGGTCCCGGTCTCACCCCGAGCGTCCTTGCACGTGATGTCAAAGCTAGACACTCCGGCCTTGGACGGGGTGCCCGAGAGCGTCAGGCCGCCCGCTGTGCGGGTGAGCTTAAACCCGTCGGGAAGCTTAGCGTCGTCCCATGTGTACTCATATGGAGCTTCGCCACCCGCGGCACCCGCAATCGTCGCTCGATACGTGCTATGCGCACGTGCGACCGGCAGCAGACCGCCGTTGAACACGAGGGCATCCCGGAGCACAACGGAAACGACGGCACGATCGCTTTCCACCTGCGCCTCGGTACCAAGGTAGCGCTGAGTGACGCGGCAGAAATACTCGCCGGCGCAATCCTCATCAAGGCCCTCGATGAGGAGCGTCTCCCCCGTCTCGCCCTCGAGCGCCACGGTCTCGCCGCCCACCATGTGGAACCACTGATAGGAAAGTTCGACATCGGCGGCGGAACCCGTGGACGAGGACGTGTGGTCGAGGACGCCCTTGCCCGCCTCGGCAGCAACCGAGAGCACAACAGCATCGCCCTCGTGGGCACCCGCGTCCTGTGGCTGCGCAATCACCTTCGGAGCGTCCGCTTTCGCGAACTCGAACGTAATCTCGTGCGACGCGGTGACGCCACTCAGCGTGACCTCGTACGCTCCGCCCTCATAGCCGGAAATATCGAGATCGATGGCCTTGTCCGAGCCGGCTTCCGTGACCGTCACCCGCTCGAGGTAGCAGCCCTCGTCGGGCGTCGCCGAGAGCGTCACGTCGCCGCCCGCATCAACGGTGACGGAAGCGTTGTCGACCGAACCGTTGACCGCCTTTGCCGTCACCTCAAAGCGCTCGGGCTTGTCCGGGTTATCGGGCTCGGGGTTATCAGGGTCGGGATTATCGGGATCAGGCTTGGGATCCGGATTAGGATTATCGGGCTCCGGATTATCCGGGCCGGGGTTAGGACCAGGATCAGGCTGATCGGGATCCGGGTTGTCCGGGTCGGGGTTATCCGGATTGTCCGGGTCCGGAACCACCGGGTCGGGACCGACGGGCTCCTGCTTCTTTTTCACCGTCAGCGTTCCGGGCACGACCTCGACATCGAAATTCGGATCGGTGACCGTCGCGCCGATCTGGTACTTGCCAGCAGGAGAGCTCTCATCGGCATCGCAGGAGTACTCGACCTTCACACCCGAAGTATCAACCGCACTCTCCAGGCTCGAGGTAAACGCCGGGTTCGCCTCTCCCTCGAAGCGCTCGGCGTCGTCAACCTTCACCTTGAGCTTTGCCGGAGCGATCTCGAACTGGCAGGCAGCGGCACCGATGTAGCCGTGGCTGCGCAGCGTGGCGACAGCGCGGTATGTGCCGGCATCGGTCGGGGCATCCGTCGAGAAATATTGCGTACTTCCGCATCCGTAGTACCAGACCTTCAGGTCACCCTTGCAGACCTTGGGAGCACCGGAAACTTCGGGGGCCTGCGACGCGCCATTAAAGGTAAAGTCGCCATCCGTAAACGTAAGCTTTACGCGCTTTGCCTGGACAGCGAGCGCAAAGCGGGCGGTCATGGCCTCGCCACGGGCATCCGTGCACGTAATATCGAAGGCGGAAACGCCCGTCTTGGACGGAACACCAGAGAGCGTCAGACCGCCCGAAGTACGGGAGAGCTTGAGCCCGTCGGGGAGCTTCGTCTTATCCCATGCGTACTCGTACGGAGCCTTGCCGCCCGCGGCCCCGGCAATCGTGGCGATGTACGTGCCGTGCGCACTCGCTGCCGGCAGCAGGCCACCGTTAAACACAAGGGTGTCCCAGGCAACGACGGAGACGGAGACGCAATCACTGTCCGTCTGCTTCTCAGTACCAAGGTAGCGCTGAGTGATGCGGCAGAAATACTCGCCGGCCAGCTCGTCGTCGAGGTCCGCGAGCGAGAGCGTCTCCCCCGTCTCGCCCTCGAGCGCCACGGCCTTGCCATTCACCATGCGGAACCACTGGTAGGAGAGCTCAACCTCGGCAGCGCAACCCGTGGACGAGGCCGCGTGGTCGGCGACGTTCTTGCCCGCCTCGGCCGCGACCGAGAGCACAGCCGAATCGCCCTCATGGACGCTCACGTCCTGCGGCTGCGCGACCACACGCGGAGCGTCCGCCTTCGCAAACTCGAACGCGACCTCCTGCGATGTGGTGACATCGCTCAGCGTGACCTCGTACGCCCCGCCCTTGTAATCAGAAATGTCGAGGTCAACGGTCGCATCCGAGCCTGCCTGCGCAACCGTCACGCGCTCGAGGTAGCAGCCCTCGTCGGGCGTCGCCAAGAGGATCGCGTCCCCGCCCTCAACAACCGAAACCGAAGCATTGTCGACCGAACCGTTGACTGCCTTCGCCGTCACCTTGTAGTGCTCGGGCTTCTTCTTGACCGTCAGCGTGCCGGGGTCGACCGCGACATCAAAGTTCGGATCGGCAACCGCCGCGTCGATCTGGTACTCACCCGCCGGCGATTTCTTATTCGCCGAGCAGAAGTACGTAACCTTAACGTCCGAGGTGTCGCAACGGCTCACCAAGCTGGAGGTAAACTCGGGATTTTCCTGGCCCTCAAAGCGCTCGGCATCGTCGACCTTCACCAGCAACTGGGCAGGTGCAACGGAAACCGTCAACTCGACGTCCTCGGCGGCAAGATAGTTTCGAGACGCCTTGGCATGGGCGACAACACGTGCCGTACCGGCAGCCTTCACCGTCGCGCAGCGTCCCTTAATCGAAACCGGGCCCCTATCGTCATCGGAATCGACCAGCTCAAAAGTCACGGGAGTCTGGGCAACGTTGTTAAACACAATGGGGTCTCCACCGTATACACCCGAATAGCTCGTCGTTCCCGTAATAACCTGGCTTGCCTTTGTAATCGAGAACTCGGCGGACTTTTTACCCTGATAGTTGGGGTCAGTCACCTCAACCGTGACGCGGTAGTTACCGCTGTCGCACGGCTCCAGCGCCGTCGGACCATAGGACGTTCCATCTATACCGCAATAGGCAACGGAATAGCCAGACGCATCAAGGCCGGCAACCGCAACCGCCGCACCGTGTCGTGCGCCATCGTATGTCACATCAGACGTCTCGATCGAAATATCGACCGGGGCCTTCTCGATCGTGAAGTCACCGGAGGCATTACCGACATATCCCTTGGCGTCGAGCGTCACCACCGCACGATACGTGCCGGCATCCACCGGCGCCTGATCCGACGAGTAATGTGTGTCGCCCGTGCCAACATAGGTCAGTGTGACATCGCCCTCGCAACCCTCGGGCACGCCCGAAAGCTCCGGGGCCTGCGCCGTCGCGTTGTAGGCAAAGGTCTGGCCCTCAAATGTAAGGGGGGCTTCCTTCGCCTTCACGAGCAGCGCGAAGTGCGCATCGCACTTGTTGCCCAGGTCATCAGTGCACCTAATCTTGAAGCTATGCACACCCGTAGCCGCAGGCACGCCCGAGAGCACCAAGGCGCCCGATCCGTCATCTGCCAGCGTCAGCTGCATGCCCTCAGGAACCTCAACATCATCCAAGTTGTACGCATACGGTGCCTTGCCGCCCGTAGCGCCCGCAATCACGACGCGGTACTCATCGTGAGCGGTCGCCACCGGCAGCACGCGCCCGTTAAACACAAGTGCTTCTCGCGGCACGATGGATACCTTCGCATGTTCGGTATCCGTCTTTGTCGCCGTGCCCAGGTAGTTCTGCGTAATGCGACAGAAGTACTCGCCTTCGCCGTCGCTGTCGAGCTGGGTGAACGAAAGAGTCTCCCCCGTCTCGCCCTTCAGCGCCACCGCCTTGCCGCCATCGTCAGACACGCGATACCACTGGTAGCTCAGCTTGACGTCTGCAGCGGATCCAGAAGACACGGCCGCATGGACGCGAACGTTGCGCCCCGCCTCGGCGGCAACCGAAAGTTCAACCGGATCGCCCTCGTAAGCATTCGCATCCTGCGGCTGAGCGAGCACCTCCGGAGTCGCAGCCTTTGCGAATTCAAACGTGACCTGCTGCGGAGCACTCACGCCACTCAGCGTGACCTCATACGCCCCACCCTTATAGTCAGAAATATCAAGGTCATAGGCATTGCCGGCCGAACCGTCATCACCGGCCTCTTCGGCAACGGTCACGCGCGTCAGATAGCAGCCCTCATCGGGCGTCGCCGAAAACGTCACCTTGCCATCCGTGGCGACCAAAGCAGACTCCGGATCAACCGATCCGTTGACCGCTCGGGCCGTCACCTTGTACTTAGGCGCCTCCGCAAAGCGCGCCTCGACAGTCATGTTGTCCTCGGGGACAAACGTCCAGGTAGCATCCGTGCTCAGCGGCTCATCGCCCAGCGACCCGTCGTCGCTGCGTGCATACCACCCATCGAACACATAGCCCGCATCGGGAACGGCAGTCAGGGTCGTGGACTCACCGTTCTCGACTTCGTTGGTCACGGCATGGCCCAGAGATTCATCCTCGGAGGAACCCTCGACGTGTCCTCCCTGACGCGAATCCACCGCCGTAACCGTCATCGACGCCCGCTCATAAACGGCCGTAAAAGTACGGTTGCCAAACACTACGCGGTTGATCACCGGTGTGGCGCCCACAGGCATGCCGTTCTCGTCGGCCCAGTATTTAAACTTCCAACCCTTGTGCGGCACGGTAAACATAATCGCCGCGGAGTGGTAGGAGCCGCCGGTACCAAGCGCAACCATGCTAAAGCCCGCGTCCTTGGGATACGTAGCAACCTGAACATCACAGCCCGTCTCATAGAACACAGCCGTAAGCTGCCTATTCTCCTTTGCGGTACCGATATAGAACGCGCTGTAGCTCACCGTGACACCCGCATCGTCGACCCAATGCGAGAAGTGGTTCTTCTTCCACGGGATCGCGATCGCCATAAACATGTCGCCCCTGTCGTATGACCTGCTACCGGCAGGAATGCCGTCGACCAGAAGGGCCGTACCGCGGAAGATGGACGAGCCGGTGACGGTAATGGTCACCTGTCCATCGGATTCGAACTGCGCGTAGTACGTTATGTCTTGCGTGACGGTCACATCGAGAGTCGTCGCGGTCTCGACAATCGAGGTGCCCTCCTTATCGGTGCTCCAGCCCACAAAGCGATAGCCCATACCGGCAACAGCGGTCAGTTCCACCTGATCGCCCACGGCAAAGCTGCCGCTGCCCGTAACACGGCAGCCCCTGCTCGATGCCTTGTCCTTCACCACGACCTCGCCCGTAACGGTCACCTCGTACGGATCGGCAAACACGGCCTGGAGCTCCAACGTATCGTCCTCGAGCCCCTCGACCATATCCTTGTCGAGCTTAACCCAACAATGGGCGTCGCAGGTCAGCAGCGACTTGTTGCCCTGGGCATCTAGGCCATACCAGCCGACAAAACGTTTGGTTCCCGTAGGCGTAGCGCTGAGTTCGACCGTATCACCGAATTGATAGGAGCCCTCGCCGCTCAGGGTGCCCACGCTATCCTCACTCGCGCTCAAAACGACCTGATAGGACTTAGGCGTAAAGATCGCCGTATAGGTGGCGTCACCCGTGACCTTAACGGTATAGTCGGCGTTCTCGCTGACTGACTCGCCCTTGTCGTCCGTCCAACCCGCAAACGAATACCCGGTGTTGGCGATCGCACGAAGCGTTGCGCGGTCGCCGGCCTCATAGCCACCAAAACCGCTCACGGCTCCGCCCTCGGCAGGCGAAGCAACGGTATGCACGACATACGAACCCGACGCAAAGACAGCATAGAGCGACGTGTCCTCACGCACGGTAAATCGATATATTTTCTTGGAGCTCACGCACGTGCCGTTCTGGAACCAGCCCACAAAAGCCGTATCCTCGGCGGCGACCGCGCGCACGGTTGCGACCTGCCCGGCGGCATACGCCCCCGCGCCCTCGACCGTGCCCATGCTCTCTTCGCAGGAAACGTCCACCGTATATTGCTTTGCCGAGAACACGGCCTGGAGCGTCGTGTCGGACGTTGGCATCACGTGATAGGTACTGTCACGGCTTACCACGGCGCCCGAAGCATCGGCCCAATACTCAAACGCATAGCCCGAAAGCGCATGCGCGGTCAGCGTGGCGGCATGCCCCGCCTCAACGGTACCCGTGCCCTCGACCCAGCCGGCGACACTCGATTCGACCAGCGAGCCGGTGCCGGAATCGACTACCGTCGTGGCGTCGACGTCATAGCTTTTTGCCATAAAGCGAGCGATGTGCACATGGCTGCGCTCCTGGTGGCAGGTGAACTCCGCATCGGCAGACTCAAACGTGCCGTCTGCCGTATACCAACCAGTAAAGACATAACCGGGATTGGGCGTTGCCTTAAGGGCAACCTCCGCGCCGCGGTCCGCAAGAACGCGGCTCGCCTTGACGGTGCCGCCCTCCGCAGGATCAGCGAGGGACACGCAGACGGTATCGATAGGCACAAAGCCCGCGGTAATAACGCAGTGCCCGGTTTTACCGCGAGCCTTCGCAACCAACGAGGTCTCGTGCTTAAGGCTCTTCAGGCGGCCATTGACGTACCAACCCCAGAACAAAAAGCCAGGATGGGCCTTGGCCGTCAAATGAAGGGTTTCCCCTAATTTGAACTTATCGGTCGTAGGCTTCACCACGGTCCCATTGCACGTCACGGTACCGCCGAGCCATGAATCGGCGGTGACGATTACCTCGGGCTTTGAGTCGGTAAAAATCGCGGTATAGGTATCGCTCTTGGTGACCTTGACGACCAGCTCGGCGGTATCGTACTCCTTACCGGAGCCATCCTTCCAATGGTCAAAACGATAGCCGTCGTTGGCCTTTGCCTTGAGCATCACCGTATCGCCGTAACCACAGGTAACAGAAGATGCGCCCGGATGCCCCTCGATCTCAACGGTACTGCGCTCCACAAAGGTCTTTTTTGCCTTCGCCGTCACGGTATACGTGTTTTCCTCAAACACCGCACGCACCGTGCATTCCACGTCCTCGGGATAGAACTCAAGGTAGCTGGGGTCGGTGCCCAAAAGCAGGCCCGTCTTGGCGTCGTACCAGCCCTTAAAGGTAAATTGTTTGCTCGCCTCGGCCGTGAGCTCAATGCTCAGCGTGGCAGGCTCGCCCTTCATGCAGTAGCCCTCGCCGTGCACCAAATATTTGCCCGCCATGGCCGCGGCCGGCTCAACGACAACGTCCACCTTGCAGGCACGCGTAAACTTTGCCTGGATCACGCAGTCGGTAATGGGCTCAAAGGTATAGGAGCGCTCGCTCGAAACCAGCGTCGAGGTGGCATCCGAGCCGCCGTTGCTCAGATACCAGCCGTCGAAGATATAGCCCTCGGATGTGGTGGCCTCCGCGGTCACGCGCTCGCCTTCGGGAACCTCGAGTACAATGCCAGCAGTCTCACCGCGCTTCAGCGTAACGGTACCGCCCTCGAGCGGGTCGGCCTCGGCACGCACGGTATGCGCATCCCTGCCGTCCATTACAGCCTCGATCCGGGCATTCCCGTTAACGCAGTATTCGCAAACTTCCTGCTTGTTGGCAATCGTGATACCCTGCGCATCGGTTTCTCGCCACTCTACAAACCGGTACGTCTTCTCCGGATTGTCGGGGCGCACCTTGGGCCGCATCGTAAACGTGAGAATGTCCCCATCCTTCGCGCGAACCTTGCTATCCACGACCGGCACACCATCGCACAGCACCTCGGCGCTGTCGAAGGGATCGGTATTCACCAGGATGGTCTTATCCGCCTTACGGAAGCGTGCAACAAGATGGCGGTCGACCTCGGCCTTAAAGATATACGTACGCTCGGGCGAAACCTCGATGCCGTCCTCAAACCATCCCACAAAGGCATAGTCAGGACCCTCGCTCGCAGTGACCATAGCCTGATCGCCACGCGTAATGCTCTGCTTTACGGGGCTTGCGGTGCAGCCTGTCGAAAAATCGGCCTGGATGCCATCGGCTTCGGCAACTGCCGTAATCTCGACTTTTTTCTCGAAAACGGCCGTCATCTTTACAACCTCGGGCGTCAGGTCCGTGATCGTCATCGTCTTGAGAGGAGATGTCGAGACCTCGACGCCGTTCTCTTTCCAACATACGAAGCGATAGCCGGGATTTGCGACAGCCTCGAGCGTGGCGACCGTCCCCTCATAGTGGATACCGCCTCCGGTAACGACGCCGCCCACCTCGGGCTGCGCGGTGGCAATAATTTCGATCTTATGGTCGCCATGAGGCTTGGGCTTCTTGTGGTCGTCGATGATGTCCTTAATCTCCTTGAGCACCTTGGTGCCCACAGCGGCAACATCCTCAATATTGTCGGCCATACCGATCTCGATCACCGCGTCGGCCGCGATGGGGTCGACGATCTCGCCCAAGCCATACATGGTAGCGAGAACGGCCGCAGCCGTAATCGCGGCGATAAGCGCGGCCTTCAGCGCCGCGAGTGACTCGTCGGGGTCAGTCGCCTCGCGGAAATGCGCGGTGTACTGCACATCCCCCTCGAGCACAAACGTGTAGGACGGACCATCGTCGCCGGTAAAGACAACGTTGCCGAGGGCATCGGTCGCGTAGTCAAACACATAGCCAGGCATTGGCACCGCCACGACCGTTACGCGCGACCCGATACCGTACAGACCGGTAGAGAGGAACTGTCCGAGCGGCTGCCCACTCTCATCGACCCCGTCCACACTCAGCACAACGCTCGCCTGCGGAGCACAGTAGCGCGGAGTGATTTCGATCCTAGCGTCAGTCTTATCCTCAGACACAATCGCGTCCGCCTTGTCCACCGTATAGGTAAAGTCGAGCTGATCGCTCACGGCGTACGCATCATCGCCCTCGCCCAGATACCAGCCCAGGAAGAGAGCGTTATCCGTGGCGGCGGAAAGGTCGACCGTCTCGCCGGCATTGCGATAGCAGTTTTGAGCGGTAACACTCAGGTGCGCAAAGTCCTGTGACGAATCGGTCGCCTGCGCATCGTTGACATGCACCGCATAGTCCTTGAGCTTAAAGCGGGCTTCCAGGGACAGATCCTTATCCGGCGTAAACGTGTAGACCGGCTCCCTGGAGATGTACTTGCCGGACTCGGTGTCATACCAACCCTTAAACGTGATGTTGTCGTTGAGCATTCCTAGAGCACCGGCATCGAGCGTGACCTCGTCGCCTGCATCAATCGTCGTCACGCCGGAAACATCGGGCAGTTCAACGCCGTCCATCAGCTTGCGTTCGCCTTTATCGATCGTTTGGGCATAGGAGATCTGGAACGACGTCGGCTCAGGCTTCTTGAGCTGTAGCGTGCCCTTGGTCTGGGATTCAAAATGCGAATAGCCGTCGTCATACACGAGCTTTACGGGCTGTCCGTCCATCGACTCATCGAAGACGTCACCGTCGCAGGGGGTGGACGTAAGGTACTCGCCGAGCTCTTCCTGTATGAGGGCCTCGTAGTCCCAAATCGATACCGAATGCGGGTAATCGAGCTCGACGTTCATACCCTCGAGCGAAATGGTCTCCCCCGTCTCGTAGGTCATGTTGTTGGGGTCGCATGAGATCTCAACGTTCTCGAGCACCTTGCCCACCGGGACGGGCAGGCAGCCGTTGCACCTCTCCCAAACAGCTTTGGGATGCCCGTTAGCATACTTCGGAATCATCTTGGCGGGGACCATGACGGTCATGTTGTATTTGGGGAACGTGTCGGTGTTAATGAGCACCGCATGGTTGCATCCAAAGAACACGGTCTCGAGATTGGTGCTGCCAAACGCCTTTTCCGGCAACTCCTCGATCTTGGAGTTATATGGCAGCGTCAGCCCGCCGCTCAAGTCAGTGCCGTAGAAGCAGGTGTGGCCAAGCGTTTCGACCGTTGTGTTGCTCTCGAGCCCTGTGGTAGCAAGGTTTGAGCAGAACCTGAACGCGCAAACGCCAATCGATGTAATGGAGGTATTCTTGTCCAGGCCGGTATCGGTCAGAGCCTTGCAGCCTTCGTAGGCTCTGTCGGGAATCGATGTGAGGCCGACAACCTTGTCGAGCCCCGTGGACACCAGCCCACTGTCGGCAAACGCGGCATAGCCCATCGAGCCAATGGTAGTAGTCTCGCTGATGTTCAGGCTCGTAAGCGACTTGCAGCCATAGAACGCCTCTTTTCCGATGGTGCCGATGGTCATACCGGAAAGGCTGATATCGGTGAGATTCAGGCAGTTATAGAAGGCGTGCAATCCGATTTTGGAAATGGAACTGTTCTCAAAGCGCACTGAGCGCAGATTGGTAGAGTCGGCGCAGAGCTGTGCGTCGACTTCATCAACCCCGTAATCGACAATCAAATTCGTTACCATTCGACCATCGACAGAGTTCTCACGCGGGTTGTTTTCATCGATTTCTACCGTAAGATTTCCGTTTGCGTCGCACGGATACAGATAGTAGTTGGGCATGAGCTTGGCATACTCGTAGGCTGCCTGCTGCAGGTTGCCCTTGCTGTACGCGACAAGGCGCGTGTAGCCATCGTCATACACCAGCTGTATGGGTTCTCCGTCCATCGAGCCATCGAAGACGTCGCCGTCGCAGGGGGTTGCCGTAAGGTACTCGCCGAGTTCTTCCTTTATGAGGGCTTCGTAGTCGCTATCCATCGTCGAATGAGGATATTGAAACGTGACGCTCATGCCCTCGAGCGAGATCTTTTCCCCCTGCTGATAGGCCATCTTGTCGGGATCGCGCGAAATCTTTATCTTATGGCTCTAAGCTGAACGCACGGCTCGGCAGTTCCTCGATTTTGGAATAAAGGGGCAGCGTCAGCCCGCCGCTCATATTGGTCCCGGAGAAGCAACCTTCGCGGAGCGTCTTGATCGTCGTATTGCTCTCAAGTCCGGTCGTCGCAAGGCGGGAGCAGTTTTTGAACGCATTAACGCCGATTGACGTGATGGATGTGTTCCTGCCCAGACCGGTATCGGTCAGAGCGCTGCAGGCATTATAAGCGTTCTCAGGAATCGAACAGAGGCCAACGACCTTGTCGAGCCCCGTAGACCGCAGCCCGCTCCAGGCAAACGCGGCATCGCCCATCGTGCCGATGGTAGCAACGTCGTCAATATTTAGGCTCGTAAGCGATCCGCACCCAGAAAAGGCCCCTGTTCCGATACTTCCAATGGTCATACCGGAAAAGCTGATATCGGCGAGATTGGAGCACCCAGAAAAGGCGTGTAGTCCAATTGAAGAAATAGAGCTGTTCTCAAAACGCACCGAACGCAGATTGGAGGAATACTCACAAATATATCCGGGGACCCCATCCACTCCGTAATCAACGATCAGATTGGTTACCAATTTACCGTCGACAGAGCTCCCATACGGGTCGTTTTCATCAATCTCTACCGTAACGCTTCCGCCTGCATCGCACGGATACACATAGCCGTTCGGCATAAGCTTGGCATACTCATAGACCGTTGGATCCTCATACACGAGGGGATCGACTTCGCTGTCATCGGACGAGGACTCTGACGTTGCAGGCGAGCTCTTTGCAGCATCGGAATCAGTCGCAGCACTTGTGAGGTCCTGCGCTAGGCTCGTCCCGGGGGTGTCGGATGCCGCGTTGGATGAGTCGTCCTGCGTATTATTCGTTTGGTCGGAAAACGTGGACGAAGCGTTTTCGTCCGAAGGTGATGATCCATCGACCGCATCGGTATCGGAGCCCGAGTCGGTCTCTTGGGCCTCGCTCTCCACGGCGACCGCCCCGGCATCATCGGCATAGGCCGTGCTGGGCGCAAGGGGTATCGAGGTCAAGACCATCGCGACCGAAAGATAGACGACTAAAAACCTATAGAGGGCAGCAGTGATCCTGTTCATAGGAACCTTCCCGCAATTTGCAAAGATACAGAGTCCCAGTGTGGGCCATCATCTCACAATACCCTGTATAAGCGACAATGCGGGAAGGCTGCGCAAACGGTTTATCTAAGGGCGCAAATGGTTGGTCTAATCGCTGCTTAAATCGCGCAAAGCGTCAATCGCGGTGTCGACTTCCTCGGCCGTGTTGAAGTAACCAAACGAGAAGCGAACCACGCCCTGGCGCTCGGTTCCCAGCGCGCGGTGCATGAGTGGGGCGCAATGGGCACCGGGGCGCGTCGCAATCCCCCACCCTTGCTTGAGCGCGTCCGAGATCTCGGCAGAGTCGATATCACCCACGTTGAGTGAGACGATCGCCGAGCGCGACGGCTGGTCAAAGGCGCCGTAGAGCTTGATCTCCGGGATTTCGCGCACGCCAGCGAGAAAGCGATCCGCCAGGGCGCGTTCGTGAGTCGCAATCGCTTCAACTCCACCCTGTGCCTCGATAAAATCAAGGCCTGCGGAAAGGCCCGCTATGCCGTGACCGTTGAGCGTGCCCGCCTCGAGCCGCGTGGGCCACTCCATGGGCTGTAACGCATCGAAGCTGTGCACACCCGTGCCGCCCATGGCCCAGGGCGCCACGTCGACGCCCTCCGCCACGGCCAGGCCACCGGTGCCTTGAGGTCCCATGAGCCCCTTGTGGCCGGTAAAGCACACAATGTCGAGCCCCATACCAGCCATATCGATCTTCGCCGAGCCAGCAGACTGCGAGGCGTCGACGATCACGAGCGCGCCGACCGCGTGGGCCACGGTAGCCACGCGTGCGACATCGACCGCATTGCCGGTCACATTAGAGGCATGTGTCACCACCACGGCACGCGTACCGGGCGTGACCAGCCGCTCGAGCTCGTCGTAGTCGAGCACGCCGTTCGCGTCGCAGCCCGCATGCTCAACGGTCACGCCCCGCTCTGCCGCCAGGCGGTTGAGCGGACGCAACACGGAGTTGTGCTCGAGCACCGTTGTGACCACATGGTCGCCGGGGCGCACCACCCCGTTGATGGCGGTGTTGAGCGCCGCCGTGGAGTTGGGCGTAAAGCACACATGGTTCGCCCTCGGGCAACCCAAAAGGCGCGCGAGCTTGGCACGGCAAGCGTGAATCGTACGAGCGGCATCGAGGGCACCCGACGTGGCGCCGCGCCCGGCATTGCCGAGCGAGCACATCGCCTGCGTCACGGCATCGATGACCGTCTGCGGCTTGTGCATGGTCGTCGCCGCGTTATCCAGATAGATCATCGCACGACCTCCCACATATCAATCACGGTATAGCCCTCGGTGGGAATGCCCGCTGCGGCAAGCTCGGCGCGCAGCAGTTCCTCATCGGAAGGCAACGCCTTCCACGCCAGACCGCAGCCGGCAGCGACCTCCCCGGGCACGGGAATCGTTCGCCCGGGAAGGCCGCGCTCGATGCATAGGGTCTCGCACCCCATGGCGGCCGCCGTGGTAGGAAACGTGATGACAAGCGCCGGGCGCTTCTCCCTCATGGCAACTCCAACCAATACGCTACGGGCGCACGACGCGCACGGCCTGCTCCATCTTCTCCACGATCACGTACATGTTGGTGACCTCGCCCACCGCAAGCTGGTCTTTAATGCCAAAGTGGTCCAGGCAGGTACCGCAGGTGAGAATCTCGACGCCCTGCTCGGCCAGGCCCTTCAGGTCGTCGAGCACCGGAGAGCCCTCTACGGTGAGCTTGGCACCGCCGTTGTAGAACAGCATGGTCGCGGGCAGCTCCTCCTGCTGCGTCACGGCAAAGATGAAGGCCTTCATGAGCTTGTGGCCCAGCTCGTCGTCGCCACGGCCCATGCAATCGGTGTAGACGGAAATGACGAGTTTGCCCTTGCCGGCGCTGGCGTCGCAGAAAGCGGCACCGTCCTGCTCGGGGTCCGCAACGGCCACGGCACCCGCGGTCGTGACGGTCACGTGCCACTCGGCGTCCGAGATCTTCTCGACCGAGGCCGTGCAGCCCTTCTCCTGCGCCATCTTGGAGATGTTCTTGACGGCGGTCTCGTTATCGACCGAGGTCACCACGGCACCCTCGCCGTCAAGCTGTTTGAGCGCCTTAAGCGTCTTGACGACGGGCAGCGGACAGGCATCGCCCATGGCATTGACTTCAATCTTAGGTGACATAGCAAATCCTCTCAAAAGGGACCGCCCAGAACAGCAGACGGTCGCATAAACGGTTTTCCTTAATGCACAACGTGAACGGCAGGACCACCCGGCACCGCCTCGCACACGCGGCCGATTGTGGCGGCGATGCGATCCTCGGCATGCAGACGGCGCGCGAGTTCATCCACATCGGCAGCAGGCGCTGCGATGAGCAGGCCGCCCGAGGTCTGCGGGTCGTACAGCGCATCTAGCATGCCCGGCTCCAGGTCATCGTCGGCCGCCACGCGCGGGCCAAAGAAGTCCTGGTTGCGGTAGGAGCCAGCGGGGATAATGCCCAGACGCGCCATGTCGAGCACCTGGTCAAAGAGCGGCACCGCCCCCGACGCAAGCTCAATCTGCACGCCCGAGCCCTCGGCCATCTCGCACGCATGCCCAATCAGGCCAAAGCCCGTAATGTCGGTGCAGCCGTGAAGTTCGAGCCCCTCGGCCAAACGGATCGGGGCCTCGTTGAGGGTGCGCATAGAATCAAACATCTGGCTGGCCTCGTCCTGCTCGATGAGCTCGCCCTTAATGGCCGTGGTGATAATGCCCGAGCCGATCGCCTTGGTCAGCAGTAGGACATCGCCCACGCGCGCACCGCTGTTGGCGAGCATGCGGTCGAGTGGCACAAAACCGCTCACGGACAGGCCGTACTTGGGCTCGTCGTCGTTGATGGTGTGGCCGCCCGCGATGGTGCAGCCAGCCTCGACGCACTTGTCGGCGCCACCCGCCAAAATCTGGCCGGCAACCTCGACGCCCAGGCAGTTAGGTATGCACAGCAGGTTCATGGCATGGCTCGGCCGCCCGCCCATGGCGTAGATGTCCGAAAGCGAGTTGGCCGCGGCGATCTGACCAAACAGAAACGGGTCATCGACCATCGGCGGGAAGAAGTCGATGGACTGCACGAGGCCCAAGTTGTCGCCAGCGCGAAAGACGCTCGCATCGTCGGAGGTATCGAACCCCACGAGCAGGTTGTCGTTATGCACATTGGGTAAGTCGCCCAGGACCTGGGCGAGGGCTCCAGGAGCCAACTTAGCGGCTCAACCAGAGGCAGCGGTCATCTGCGTGAGCTTCACGAGTTCATCAGCCATCGATTCCTCCTCTCATAGGTCAATCAGTTCCTCCCAGTATACGCATGGCGGCGCCGAGAGCGGGTGACTTATCGCGCCGGCCCTCTACGCGAGCGCCAGTGCGCGAATGGCCGCATCGACCGACGGCCAGCCCGACGGCATGGCACAGGTCCACGCAATGGCGCCATCCGTTTTTCACCACCGCGGCCTTCGCGGCCGTCGAACCGATGTCGATACCAATGCCAACCTCGGCGTCCCCCCCCTCGCATGTGACAAAGGGACTGTCCCTTTGTCACATTATCGGCAAACCAGATGGATTCTCTTGGCATCGAAGTGCATGCGCAGCGTCTCGCCTGCTTGCGGCAGCTCATCGACAGGCATGCCCACTTTGTTGACCTTCCACTGCAGACGCGTGGGCGCATCGGCACGCGGCGCGTCCAGCAGCACCAGCCGCTCAAAGCGCGAATCGCTCACACGGGCCACGTGCAAATCATAGCTGTTGCGGCCCCGCGCGGTGCGATTGTCAACATGGAAGTAGCTCGCGCGAATGCCCAGGTACGCCACGTCGTCGGGCACCTCACGACCTACATTAAAGTTCATGCCCCAATCGAGGGCCTCGACCTCCTGGGGTCCGATCTTGCGCGCCCGGCTTGTGTTCTTGCAGCCCGTCAAGCGCAGCGCGGCCAAGGTTTGCGGCCGGCGGACTACATCTTCGACGGAGCCGATCTCCTCCACATGCCCGTTATGCATCACGCAGATGCGCTCGCACAGACGGCACGCCTCGTCGATGTCGTGGCTCACGTAGAGCACGGTGCGGTTGCACACATCGAACAAGTCGAGCATGTTCTGCTCGAGTGCGCTCTTAAGATAGGAATCGAGCGCGCTCATGGGCTCGTCGAACATAAAAATGCCCGGGTGCGCCGCCACCATACGCGCAAGCGCCACGCGTTGCTGCTGACCGCCCGAGAGGCGCGCGGGGTAGCGGTCGGCGAAATCGGCCAGTCCAAAGATACCCAGGTAGCGCTCGGCAAGTTGCCTGCGCGCCGCGGCGTCGCCTGCACCCTCAACGCCGGCGCACACGTTATCGGCCACCGTCATATTAGGGAACAGTTGATAGTTTTGGAACAGCAGGGCGCACTTGCGCTCCTGGGGCGACAGATTGATGCCCGACACCGAGTCAAAAAAGGTCACGCCGTTGACGACGATCTTGCCCTCGTCGGGCGTCTCCACGCCGGCAATACAGCGCAAGGTGCAGCTCTTGCCGCATCCGGAGGCGCCGAGCAGCGCCACGCGCTCCTCGCTGGCCTCAAGCTGCATGTCGAGCACAAACCCGGGATAGCGCTTTTTAATATCCAGAACGAGCGACATGGCTATCGACCTCCCTTTGCGACCGTGTCATCGCGCATGAGTTCGGCCAGCGCCTCGCGATCGATACGCAAGGCATCACCACCCGCCGGATCGAGCGAATCGCCCTGTCCGGCGAGTTCTTTGGCCTGCCTGCGCTCCGCGCGGGACAGGCCGCGCTCGCGGTACTTTTGCGAATGCGCCGTATACATATTGATGAACAGAATGACCAGGAAACTGAACACGATCACGACGGCGACCCAAAAGAGGGCCACCGACGTGTTGCCGCCCATCCACTCAAAGTAGATGGCGATGGGGATAGTCTGGGTAATGCCGGCGTAGTTGCCCGCAAAGAACAGGGTGCAGCCAAACTCGCCCATCGCGCGAGCGAAGGCGAGCACCGTGCCCGCCGCGATTGAGGGCCAGCCGAGCGGCATCATGAGCTTGGCAAAGATGCGACGTTCGGACCATCCCAAGGTTCGCGCGGCGTCGAGCATCTGCGTGTCGAGGCTCTCGAAGGCTCCGAGCGCCGTGCGGTAGACCAGCGGAAACGACACAACGACGGCCGAAATGACCGCCGCGGGCCAGGTAAAGACGATCGAGATGCCGTGCGCGATGAGCCACTGGCCCACCCCGGTCGAGCGGCCAAACAGCATGAGGAGCAGAAAGCCGCAGACCGTGGGCGGCAGCACCATAGGAATCGTAAAGACCGAGTCGAGCAGGCCCTTGATGCGACTCGAGGTACCCATAGTCTTCCACGCGGCGAACAGGCCCAGCGCAAAGGAGATCAGCAGGGCAAGGCCGCTCGTTTTTATGGACACCCAAAACGGGCGATAGTCGATGTCGCCCAAAAAGGAGGCCAGAGAGGTCCAGGGCCCCTGCTCATCCCGCAACACGACAGACGATGCTTCTACCATTTGAGCGCTATCAAGCCAACGCGCGCCGCCCTTGGCATCACCCGAGGCCGATGCAATCACCACATAGCGGTCCCCATCCGCACCACGCACATCAAAGCCATAGGTATACCCGCCGGCATTAAACGTTGTTTCCGCCGTGACATACCAAGGAAGATCCACGTCCCCCAGCTGCGCACCTCCCATGCAGTTTGCGCTGTCGAGCTCACAGACGAGGGCCTTGAGACCCGATACGCACTCGTTATCCTGCGGATCCAATTCATACTTCTCGAGCGCCCTGGGCGATATCCACACCACAACGCGATCGGCAGCAGGCGCCACTACAAGGTCCACGTCCTCGTCAACGGGAAACCGGTAGCCCTCAGGCTGGCCCTCCATGGCACGAGCGGTCCCCTTGGCCAACCGCTCAAAACCCTCGATCCCATAGGAAAGCCCATGAGCGGTCGCAGCAACCTGGGCCCCGTCCTCAGCGACCCCAGCAAACGCAAATCCCGGCACCCAGCAAAGCGCGAAGGTCAAAGCACAGGCGACAAGCATGCGGAATCTATTAAGCACGAAAAGCTCCAAGCGAATACAAGGAAGGAGTGAAACACAAAACGATGGAATTATCGCGCCAAGCCGCACTACTCGGAAAGCTCAAAGCCGTACTTAGCCCAAATCTTCTGAGCCTTCTTGTTGGACAGGCAAAAGTCGATAAACGCCTTGGCCTCGTCGGCGTGCTCGGAGCCATCGGCGACAGCGCCCGGATACACGATGGGCTTATGCGAGTCCTCGGGACACACGAAGGCCTCCTCGATGCCGTCATAGCGAAAGATATCGGAGCTGTAGACAAAACCGGCCACGCAGTCGCCCGTAGAGACGTAAGACGCAGCGGTGCCGACCTTGTCGGCCAGGGCCACCTTGTCGGCAAGCTCGGGTGCATACTCGCCGTCGTCGCCCTCGGTGCCGGTGTAGAGACCCACAGAAGCTAAGGCCTGGTTGGCGTACTTGCCGGCGGGGACGGTCTTGGCGTCGCCGATGGCGATCTTGCCGTCCAGATTCGCGACGTTGGCGATGGCCTCGATCTTGGTGTCGGAACCCTCAGCACGAATGATCACAAGGTCGTTGACGAACATATCCTCACGGGTGTCGGCATCGACGAGCTCGGCGGCCTCGGCGTCGTCCATGGTGCCCTTGGAGGCGGTGATGAGCACGTCGACCGTGGCGCCGGCACGCATCTGCTCAACGAGGTCGCCAGAAGCCTTAAACTGCGTGTCGGAAAAGGCGGTGCCAGTCTGGTCGGTGTAGAGCTTCTGAACCTCGGGCAGAGCCTTCTCGAGCGAGTTGGCAGCAAAGACCTGCAGCTCGACAGCCTTCTTGGACGAAATCTTGGCGGAGCCGGCATCGGAACCGGTCGACTCAGGCTCCTTGTTTCCGGAGCAGCCGGCAAGGCCAAGGCCGGCAGCGGCGACAGCGGAGAGTGAGACGAATCCGCGGCGAGAAACCATATCGAACATGTTCAACCCTTTCTGACCTTGTGCCCGGGTACCCCACCGCGGGCTTTATTCTGTAATTAGATTATACTTCGATGCGAATAATGATTATGAGAAATTATTCTCGTCTGAGAATATAGTTTCAAGCATGCCTACAGAATGCCGTCCCCTTGGGCGCAAATAAAAGGCGGAGCAGCCGTTCAGGTCGCTCCGCCGCAGGTAAACCGCTTAGTTGGTATGTCCGCCGCCCGCTGTCATCTGAGCCGCATGCTCCAGCTGGTCCGCTATGGCCTCCCAGCTTTCGCGGGCGGCCTTCGTAGAACCGGAAAAGTTTACGACAAGTGTATGACCTCGTTGCATGCAAATAGCGCGCGAGAGCATAGCGCGGCGCGTCTTGGTCATGGAGTACGCACGGATTGCCTCTGCAATACCCGGCACATCGCGCTCGCAGACGGCACGCGTCGCCTCGGGCGTCACATCGCGCATCGAAAGCCCCGTGCCGCCGCAGGTGAGCACGACATTGGCGTGGCACTCATCGGCGGCTTCCACAATGGCATCACCGATCTCGCTGACGTCGTCGCGCACGACCACATGCGAGGCGACCGTCCAGCCCTGCGCCTCGATAAGTTCCTCGAGTGCGGCTCCAGCCTCGTCCTGGGCAAGATCGCGCGTATCCGAGCACGTCACGATCGATATCTTCAGCTCCATAGCATTCCTCCTACAACACGGCGCCCTCAGGCAGGTCGACGCGAACAACGTCCACGACATCGCCCACCTTGAGGTCGCACGGTCCTTCGTCAACACGCAACAGGCAGTTAGCCCGCTGCATCGTGCCGAGCAGCGCCGAATTCTGCGTCTTGGCCTCGGTCACCAACAGCTCACCGGTCTCGGGGTCGCGCAAAACCGTGGCGCGATCGAAGAAGCGGCGATGCTGTCGCTTTTTCACGCCGTGCGTGAGCGTCGCCTGCTGCACGGGACGCGTACCCTCGGCAAAGCCGCGCATCTTGCGGATCGCCGGACGCGCAAGCATCTCAAAGCCTACATACGCCGCAGCCGGATTGCCTGAAAGTCCCAGGTAGGGCTTACCCCCGAGCAAGCCAAACGTGATGGCCTTGCCCGGACGCATCGAGATGCGGTCAAACAGCACCTCGCCCTCGCGCCGAACGAGCGCCGTCACGTAGTCGTAGTCGCCTGCCGAGGCGCCACCGCTCGTAATGACAAAATCGCACTCCAGCACGGCGCGATGCACCAGCTCGGCAATCGCCTGCTCATCATCGGACGCAATGCCGTAGAACACGGGCTCGGCTCCTGCATCGAGCGCTTCGGCCATCAACGCCGACGAGTTGGAGTCGCGAATCTGCCCGCGCGCCGGCAGCTCACCCGGCGCGACCAGCTCCGTGCCCAGCGAGATAATGCCCACACGCGGCGCGGCATGCACCTTCACGCTCGCATACCCGGCGCTCGCCAACAAGCCGGCGCCCGCCGGAGCCACGACCTCGCCGGCGTGCATCACAACATCGCCGGCATGGGCCTCCTCGGCGGCAGAGCGAACGTTCTCCCCTACCTTGGCAGGCGCCGAGAACCTCACACGCGAACCCTCGTTGCCGTCACCGACGAGCACATCGACGATCTCATACTTCACCACGGCATCGGCACCTTCGGGTACCGGCGCGCCCGTCATGATGCGGACCGTCTCGCCCGCGCCGATTGTGCCCTCAAACACATGGCCCGCAGCCTCGTGTCCGATAACGTCGAGCGTCACCGGCGCCTCGCCAGATGCCTGCGCCAAGTCCGCCGAGCGCACGGCATATCCGTCCATAGCGCTGTTGGCAAACGGCGAGATGTCGATATCGGCCACCGCATCCTCTGCCAAGGGAAGACCGGCGGCCTGCCACACGGGAATCTCGACGACTTCGGTGCGATTCACGTGCGACAAGACGATCGCCTGCGCGTCCTCCAACGGAATGAGTTTCTCAGCCATATACACCTCTAGCATGCTGCGGCGCGCAACAAAAGCGCCGATTCTTTATGTTTCTCTCAGTATAATCCCTCGACGCGCGACCGCGACTTGGCCTGTACCCGCAAATACATCTGTCGGCCGCAAGCCGCGAAACAAAACCAAAACCAACCCACCGGCTCGTCGCGTTTACCGCGTTTTATAATGCTCGTGTTGCAACCCAAAAGAGGAACGTATGACTTTTACCGACAAACCCGAAAGCGCAAACGAAGCGCAGGATCATTCTCAGTCGCTCGACGACGGCGGCTTTTTCTCCCTGAACGACGTCATCATGGCCGGCAGGCATCAGCTCACCCGCTCCGAGCATCTCTTGGCCGCCGACACGCGCCGCAACGCCCGCAACCTACTCGCGAGCGCCAAGTTGCTCACACTCGTCGTCATCGTCTCGCTCGCCATGGGCGTTGCCGCCTGGGCGTTTTTGACCTCGCTGAATATCGCGACCGACTATCGCGAGCACCATGCATGGGTCTACGCCTTGCTTCCCGTTGTGGGCGTTGCCACCGCATGGGTGTACAAAAACCACGGCCTTGCCGCCAAACGCGGTAACAACCTGGTCATCGACTCCGCTCTGGGCACACGCCTCATCCACATGCGCATGGCCGTTCTCACCTTCGTCTGCTCCACGCTCACGCACCTAACGGGCGGGTCGGCCGGTCGCGAGGGAGCTGCGGTGCAGATTGGCGGCACCATCGCCAGCAACATCTCGAGCCTCGCCCACCTCAAAAAGCATGACCACCACGACCTCATGCTCGCCGGCATCTCGTCGGCCTTTGGCGCCGTATTCGGTTCGCCCCTTGCTGGAGCTTTCTTTGGCATGGAGATGTGCTTTATCGGCAAGATCGACTACACCGCGGGCATCTACTGCCTGGTCGCCTCGTTTACCGGCTACTTTACGTCGCTTGCCTTGGGAACCGAGTACGAGGCGAATGTCATCGCCAGCGTTCCCAACATGACACCACGGACGGTTGTCATCGTTGTTATCAGCGCCATTATCTTCGGCCTGACGGCACGCCTCTTTGCCTGGTCGGTTCGAACCGTCAAAAGCCTGTACGGTCGCTTTATCGCCAATTACCTCGTCCGCGCACTCATAGGCGCACTCGTGGTTTTGGCCGCCTATGCCCTCCTTGACGCCTGGAACTACGCCGGCCTTTCCACGTGGCTTTCCGGCGCCGGATTTGCAGGCAACACCACCCTGGCGGACGCAGCCATCAAGTTGGTCGTCACAGCGCTTACCCTGGGCGCGGGCTTCCAAGGCGGCGAGGTCACGCCCCTGTTTGGCATCGGTGCGGCACTCGGTGGCTGGATCGGTTGCCTTACCGGGCTTGACCCCAGTTTTCTGGCGGCTCTCGGCATGCTCGGCGTGTTCTGCTCCGGCCTCAACGTGCCCATCACCACCTGCATGATGGCCATCGACCTGTTCCACGGCACGGCCGCCGGGTTCTTTGTCATCGTGGCCTTTATCAGCTACCTAACCGGCGGACACCGCGGCGTGTACCCCGCCCAGCGCATCATCTCACCCAAGCGCCGTTCGCTTATTGTGGATGAGGGCGGTACGGTAGCGGATGCTATCGAGCGCCACAACGACCTGATAGAGTAGATGTAATAATCGCCGTGCAGCCACAATCGGGGGCAATTCGACCTGAGCGCGACCGCACTGTCATGCCACACGCCGGGAGTCGCCCCATGCACGCAACTGATTTTGGTCGCACGCTCATCATCGCCAACCCAGCCGCCCAGTCGGGCGCGGCACGCGAAGTTGCCGAGCGCCTGCAACGCTTTTTGGACATGACTGCACGCGCATCCCAGTTTGACCTGGTGTTGACCGAGCGTACGGGACACGCCAAGGAGCTGGCAGCGCAGGCTCAGGGCTATCGCACCGTTATCGCCCTTGGCGGCGACGGCGTGATTCACGAGGTCGTCAACGGGCTTATGACGCAAAAGGAGGACGCCCGCCCCGCTCTTGCCGTCCTGCCCGTGGGCTCCGGAAACGATTTTGCCCAAACGCTCGGTATCGACGATTTCTCCGGCAAGGATTTTGGCGCGCTGCTCACCTGCGAGCTGCAACGTCAGGACATCGGGCGCATTCGCTCATGGAGCCCTGCAAGCGGTAGCGGCGAGGCGACGGTCGAGTATTATGACCAGACGTTTTCGGTCGGCATCGACGCCGCCATCGGCCTGGGAACCACCGAGCTGCGCAAACAGACTGGCTTGACGGGCGCTCCGCTCTACACCCTCTCGGGCCTTGAGCAGTTTGGTCTGCGCTATCGCAACTACCCCATGAAAGTCAGCTTTGACGGCGCGCCCGCCGAGCGCGTGCGGGCGATTATCATGGCGATTCAGCTGGGCCCCACCTATGGCTCGGGCTATCGCATCTGCCCCGATGCCGACCCCTGCGACGGCATATTCGATGTCTGCTACGCCTGCGGCCCCGTCCCCCGCGCCGTTGCCCTGCCTATGTTTCTTTCGGCCAAGGACGGCCACCACACCAAGTTGCCGCCGGTTCGTATGCGCCGCTGCCGCCATGCCGAGCTCACCTTCGAGCAGCCCGATTACCCCATCCAGGCCGACGGCGAGCCCATTGTCGCCTCGCGCATCGAGGTTGACGTCCTCGGCAGCGCCCTCCAAGTTTGGCACCCCGCCCGCTAGCAAGGCCAGCGGGACAAACGGCTACTCGTCGCTGCCCGGCTTGCGACGGTTGGCCTTTTTAATGGCTTTGAAGTGCTTGTCATTAAGCCTGCGTTGGCGAGAGCGCTGGGGTACCTTGGTCTTTACGCGTCGGCGCGGTGGACGCCCGCGACGCTCAAGCTCAGCGCGCAGCTTACGCAGGCAGCTACTACGGTTTTGGAACTGACTGCGGCTCTCGCGCGCCGTCACGGTAATCCCCGAAGGGATATGTTTCATGCGCACCGCTGAATCCGTTGTGTTCACACCCTGACCACCCGGGCCCGTAGCGCGAAACACCTGCACCTCGCAATCGCGCGCCAACTCTTCGGCCGCCATCGCGGCATAGCGCGCATACTCGCGCCATCCCATCTTGTTCTCATCCATATCAACACCTCCCCTCATACAAAAAATGTGACAAAGGGACAGTCCCTTTGTCACATCGCATACCAATCGCTTGTGTTGCGCGCTTAGGCGAAGGTGATCTCGCCGTTCTCGCAGTCCATATCGGCAATGCGAGCCAGGCTCTCAACGCGGAAGCCGCGCTCGCGGAGCTTATCGCCACCGCCCTGGAAGCCTTTCTCCACCGCAATGCCAATGCCAGCAACCTCGGCACCCGCGGCCTCACAGATCTTGATAAGACCCTCAAGCGCGCAGCCGTTGGCCAGGAAGTCATCGATGATTAGGACCTTATCGCCCTCGGACAGGAAGCGCTTGCCCACGATGACCGGGTACTCCTTCTGCTTGGTAAAGGAGTAGATGGTCGTGGCGTACTGCTCGCCGTCGAGGTTAATGGACTGGGCCTTCTTGGCAAAGACCACCGGCACGCCGCCAAAATGCTGAGCTGCAATGCAGGCCATGCCAATGCCCGAAGCCTCGATCGTCAGGATCTTGTTGATCTCGACGCCCTCGAACAGACGGGCCCACTCAGCGCCCATGTGATCGAACAGCTCAACGTCGCACTGGTGGTTGAGGAAGGCATCAACCTTAAGGACGTTACCGGCCTTTACGATGCCGTCATGGCGAATACGATCCTCAAGCTCCTGCATGGCGCAACCCCTTCTCGCGGCAACGATACCGCGCGATTAATAAACGTTGTTCGATAGTCTACCACGGACCGACCCCCGCCCGTCCCACAAGCCGCATCGCACCACAAACCAGTCTTTTTGGGACGGCGCGAATACGTGGCAGGCAGCCTCCCAACACGCTAATGGCGGGCGCGCATCCTCACCAAACGAACCATCGAGAGGACAAAGCCCACGGCTGCCACGGCCATCAACACATAGAACACCGAACGAAAACCAAACAGGAACACATCCGGACGGCCTGCAACAAAACTGGTCACGGCCTCGCCCATCGCCACGCTCATCTGCCCATACAGGATATGCGACGCCACCGTAATGCCCACTGCCATACCCGCATAGCGCGCAAGGCTACCCAGGCTGCCAGCAAAGCCGAGCGCTTCGCGCGGAGCCGAGCCCATATACAGGGAGTTATTGGGGCTTTGGAAAATCGACGTACCAAGCGACATAAATGCGACACAGCACACGATCAGAGGGATGGAAGCGTGCTCGTCGAGCGTGCTTACCGCAAAGAGACCGCACACGTACACACCCAGGCCGACTGCCGTGGGGCCCTCGCAGCCAACGCGGTCCGAAACCGTACCCGAAAGCGGGCCGATAAAGGCATTCACCATCGGCAGCGCTAAAAAGAGTAGCCCAGAGATGTCGGAACCAAAGCCGTGAGCGTCCTGAAAATAGAACGGCAGGATAAACTCGGATGCGCCGATGCCAACAAACACGATGAGCATGCAAGCAAGGTTGATGGTGAAGGCCGAATTTGCAAAGCAGCGACGAGCAGCCTCAATCAGGGACATGGGGCGCTCGCCGGCCTCCGGCTTAACATGCGGTAGTGTATAGAGTCCCACGATAAACGAGATGACGCCAATGGGCAGGTTGATGAGGAAGATGCTCTCCCAGGGAAAGCTTGTCACCAGCATGCCGCCCAGCACGGGGCCGCACATCATGCCGAGGGCCACGAAGGTCGCGAGAATACCCATGGCACGACCGCGCTCGCGCGCCGGAAACGACTCGGTGATGATACCCATGTTGTTAGCCATGGCCGCCGCGCAACCGACGCCCTGAACGATGCGTGCCAGGATAAGAACCTCGAGCGAGGCCGAAAGGCCGCACAGCAGCGAACCGACCGAAAAGACGATGACGCCCAGCTGGAACACATTCACCTTGCCGCGCACGTCGCCCAGACGGCCAAACGGCAACATAGCCACGCATGTCGCAAGCAGATACACTGAGCTCACCAGCTGAATGCGATCGAGGCCCACGCCCAGCTCCTTTTGCATCACGGGCAGCGCCACGGTCACAACGGTCGAATCCAGACACACCATAAACGTCATGATGAGCACGGTAAACAGAATCGCCCATTTGTTCTTGCCATGCGTGTCGCCCTCTAGGGCAATGCGCTCGCGGCGCAGCTGCTCTGCAGTTTTCTCCATATCCATCCTTTCGAGTGGTGCAACGCAAAAACGGGGCCCCAATCGCCTGCGAACAGTCGCGATTGGGGTCCCGCCTACGGAATCGGAACGAAAGGTCACCGAAGCTTTCTGCCAGCATCGGCACCTTGAACGGAGCTAGCCTAGCACTGCTCGAGCGCCTGCTCAAGGTCGGCAATCAGATCGGCCGTGTCCTCGAGGCCGCACGACAGGCGCACCATGTCGGCGGAGATGCCGCAGGCGATGAGCTCCTCATCGTTCATCTGGCGATGCGTAGCGTTAGCGGGATGCAGGCAGCAAGTGCGGGCGTCGGCCACATGCGTGGCGATCTGGGCGAGCTTGAGGCTCTTCATAAAGGTCTCGGCCGCCGCGCGACCACCGTTAAAGCCAAAGCTCACAACGCCGCAAGTACCGTTGGGCATGTACTTCTGAGCCAGGTCATAGTACTTATCGCCCTCCAGGCCCGGATAGCTCACGAAGCGCACCTTGGGATGGCTCTGCAGGAATTTGGCAACGGCCAAGCCGTTCTCGCAATGACGCGGCATGCGCATATGCAGGCTTTCGAGCGAGCTGTTCAAGAAGAATGCCGCCTGCGGGTTCTGCATGGGGCCGAGGTCGCGCATGAGCTGCGCGGTGGCCTTGGTAATAAAGGCGCCCTCACGGCCGAACTTCTCGGCATAGGTCACGCCGTGGTAGCTCTCGTCAGGCGTGGTGAGACCCGGGAACTTGTCTGCATGGGCCATCCAGTCAAACTGGCCGTGGTCGACGATCACGCCGCCCAGGTAGGCGGCATGTCCATCCATGTACTTGGTGGTGGAGTGCGTAACGATGTCGGCACCCCACTCAAAGGGACGGCACATCACGGGCGTCGGGAAGGTGTTGTCGACCATCAGCGGCACACCGTGGTCATGCGCGGCCTTGGCAAAGCGCTCAATATCGAGCACGGCAAGGGCGGGGTTGGCAATCGTCTCGCCAAAGACAAGCTTGGTATTGGGCTCAAAGGCTGCCTCGAGCTCCTCATCGGTGCAGTCGGGGGCAACGAACGTGCAAGTCACGCCCATGCGGCCCATGGTATGGGCAAGCAGGTTGTAGGTACCGCCGTAGATAGCAGAGCTCGCGACCACGTGATCACCGGCACCGGCCACGTTAAAGATCGCGAGGAAGTTTGCGGCCATGCCCGAACTCGTGAGCATCGCAGCGGTGCCGCCCTCCATCTCGCAGATCTTGGCAGCAACCAGATCACACGTGGGATTCTGCAGACGGCTGTAGAAGTAGCCCGACTCCTCCAGGTCAAACAGCTTGCCCATGTGCTCGGACGTGTCGTATTTCCACGTGGTGGACTGGTAGATGGGCACCTGGCGCGGCTCCGCATCTCCCGGGTGATAGCCGCCCTGAACACATGTAGTACCGATGGTCTGCTCGCTCATATCCAACTCCCTTACTTGGGTTTTGTTTTATTCGGTTCACGATACCGCTACCCCGCACCCCTCTCAACCCATCCCGCCGATAGGTTATGGGACAAATTAATCAGGTTTATTTGTCCCAAATCTTAAGAAAGTGTTCGATGGCGAAAAACAATGAGATATGCACTGCGGTCTCGATAAGCGAATGCGCCAGCAAGGGTACCATAGGCGGGTACACCGCAATCAAGGAGACACCGATGAAGCAGATTGATACCACTCAGCTCAACACTGCCACCTGCCAGGCTCAGGCTGCCGAATACCACGCCCGCGGCTTTAACTGCGCGCAGGCCGTCGCCTGCACGCTCGCGCCCGCCGTCGGGCTCGACCCCCAGGTCGCCTTTACCCTCACCGAGGGCTTTGGCGCCGGCATGGGCGGCATGACCGAAACTTGCGGTGCCATCTCGGGCGCCGTGGCCATCATGGGCTTTGTAATGAGCGATGGCATGGAAAACCCCAAGACCAAGGGCCAGACCTACAAACTGTCGCGCGAGATTGCCAAGCGCTTTGGCGAGAAGAACACGACGACCGTCTGCGGCACGCTCAAGGGCATCGGATCGGACAAGGGTCCGCTCCGCAGCTGTCCCGGTTGCATCGACGATGCCGTCGAAATCGCCTGTGATGTACTAAAGCAGCTCGCCGAGTAAACGGCAGCGACATAAAACGACGGCCGGTGTGCTTGGGATCCGTCCAAAAGCACGCCGGCCGTCGCCGTTAGAACTCGGCAAATTCGGGAGTGCTGACCTCAATCTCCTCGCGCCCCGCCATAAGCTCGCGCATCTTAGCGCAAAACGACTCCTGCTCCCCCGCCTTAAACACCAAATGAAGTGTCACGGCATCCGCGTACTCGGTATCCGAAACCTTGGCACCGGAATCCTGGGCCAAGCGAAGCACCTGCTCATACTGCGGATAGGCCACATGCACGTCAACAGGCACGACACTCGTCATCTCGACGATCTGCCCGGCCTCCTGAGCCGCGGCCACCGCCGCTTGCGTCGCCGCAGTATAGGCGCGAACCAGGCCGCCCGGCCCCAACAGCGTGCCGCCAAAATAGCGCGTCACTACGCAGCAAACATTTTTGAGCTCCGCACCGCGCAACACCTCGAGCGTCGGCATACCGCTCGTGCGGCTCGGCTCACCATCGTCGCTCTGGCGCTCGCGTCCATCGACCAAAATCCACGCGGGAACATTGTGTCGAGCGTCGTAATGACGTTTGCGAACCATCTCGATAAAGGCATTCGCCTCGTCCTCGGACTCAATATGGACCAGCTGGGCAATAAACCGGCTCTTGCGGTCCACAAACTCGCCCGAAGCCTCAATATTCGATTGCAGAGTAAAATAGCTGTCCAACAAAGCCCCTCAACAAAAAAAGCGCAGCAACAAACAGCCTCAATAATACGATAACCCTAGTAAAAAGAATGGCAACGCCGATGATTCCGTCAACGAAAGCGAGAACCCGTCAGCGCGAGCAAGGTGCCTTGAAAGCCGAGGGCATTGACCTTATGGTCATGCCCGAAGGTTTGAAAGGCAGATTGCCGCGCTGACGGGTTCGCAGCGTCAACAAAGTGCCGGGTGGGCCGATAAGCCGGGTTCTGTCGTGAACGGTCATTTATCTTGTCTGCACGTTACCATGCAGCTCCACGCACGCTACCCGAACGCGGACCGGGCCGGCCCATAGCGTTCCTATTCGCGCTTGCTCCGGATGGGGCTTGCCAAGCCGCCGTGTTGCCACGACGCTGGTGGTCTCTTACACCACCGTTTCAGCTTTTCCCTTTACGCCTTGCGGCGCAGGTGGGAGTCTTCTTTTCTGCGGCGCTTTCCGTCGGATCACTCCGCCCGGCCGTTAGCCGGCATCCCGCCCTCTGGAGCCCGGACTTTCCTCACGCGTACTGCAAGCAGCACATCGCGCGACCGTCTGGCCCACTCAGCAGTGCAAGAGTGTAGCACACCGTTACCGCAGGCAATGGCACAACGCAAACGCTCGACACGATAAACCAAGAACCGCCATGCGCTACAATGGTCCTGTCGATGGGCAACGTCGTCAGTCGAGACGCGACCGCGCTCCGCACCCCTCCGTCTACTCGGTGTGTTCCCGCCTCCTCCCCGAGGCGGGATGTCGGCTTTTTTTCATGCACCGACAATCCAATAGCCTGTGGACAGCCCGGCAGCATTGCGCATCTCGGCGCCAAATGCAAAAAGGGACCCGTCCATTACGGACGGATCCCTTAAAACAAGTGATCGTCAAACCGATTTACTCGGCGTCGGTCTCCTCGTCCTTCTTCTCAGAAGGCAGCGGGGTAACCTCGATCTCGACGCCCAGAGTCTCAGCAGCAGACTTCATGGACAGGGAGATACGACGACGGTCGAGGTCGATCTCCATGACCTTGACCTGAACCTTGTCGCCCACGTGGGTGACCTGAGAAGGCTGGTCGACGTGCTTGTTGGCCATCTCGGAGATGTGCACCAGGCCCTCGATGCCCTCGCCCAGGTCGACGAAAGCGCCGAACGGGACAAGCTTGGTCACAGTGCCCTCGACGATAGCGCCGACGGGGTACTTCTTGACCAGTGCGCGCCACGGATCCTCGGTGGTCTGCTTGAGACCCAGGGAGATGCGCTCGCGGTTGAGATCGACGTCGAGAACCTCGACCTCGACCTCCTGGCCGACCTTGACAACCTCGGAAGGATGGTTGACGTGGTTCCAGGAGAGCTCGGAGATGTGGATGAGGCCGTCGATACCGCCGAGGTCGACGAAGGCGCCGAAGTCGACGATGGAGGAAACGGTGCCCTGGAGACGCATGCCAGACTTGAGCTTGGACAGGATCTCGGAGCGCTCGGCCTTACGGGACTCCTCGAGCACGACGCGACGGGAAAGGACAACGTTGTTGCGGTTGCGGTCCATCTCGATGACGCGGGCCTCGATGCGGGTGCCCATGTAGGAGGTGAGGTCCTTGACGCGACGGAGGTCGACGAGGGAAGCGGGCAGGAAGCCGCGCAGGCCGATGTCGAGGATCAGGCCGCCCTTGACAACCTCGATAACCTCGCCCTCGACGTTCTCGCCGGAGTTGAACTTCTCCTCGATGCGGTTCCAAGCACGCTCGTACTCGGCACGCTTCTTGGACAGGACCAGACGACCGTCCTTGTCCTCCTTCTGGAGAACCAGAGCCTCGATGGGATCACCGAGTGCAACGATGTCTGCAGGGTTAGCGTCCTTGCGGATGGACAGCTCGCGGACCGGGATAACGCCCTCGGACTTGAATCCGATGTCAACGAGCACCTCGTCATGCTCGATCTTAACGACAGTGCCGTTAACGAGATCGCCCTCATCAAAGTCGGTAATCGTACCGTCGATGAGGTTGTTCATCTCCTCCTCGTTGACATCGTCAAGAGAGAAAATGGACGAGTTCTGAATCTCACTCAAAGGTGGACCCCTTTCGAACTACGGGGCCCCGATTGCTAGGACCTACAGAAGGGTGCGACAAGCACACAACGTTTAGGAACACTCGGGAGCCGACAGATACTAATGTGACGCTTATGCAATCACGTTCGTATAGGTTACGGGGAAATGAGTTCGATTTCAAGCGTGAACTGCGATTTTTTACTCGTGTGGAGACTTTTTCGTAATCTTATGAACACACGTCTCCGCAACTTGACGATAACCAGCCAGGCATTCGGCTTTGGGGTAAAGTATCCGGAGCCAACGATTCTAGATCGATTTTTCGAGAAAGGTGCCCGCGTGCTCAAAGCAGTCGTTTTCGATATGGACGAAACGCTTCTTAGCATCAACCTCAACGCGTTCATCCTTCGCTATTTTAAGGATGTCTCTTCGATGCTCGCGGATATCGGGCGCCGCAGCCGCGGTGGCACGATGGCACGCCTCGGCACCATCCTGGTCGACCTCAACGCCAATCGCCGCAGCGGCACGGACAACCGCACCAATCTTGAGTTTTACCAGACCGAGGTCGAGCGCAGGTGTGGCATATGCCTCTCCGACCCCCTCATCTACGAGGCGTTTACCTACTACGACCGTGAGATTCTTCCGTACAAGAATGACGACGTCATCAACGCCCATGCCATGCCGGGCGCACACGCCGCACTCCAGGCCGTACAGGACGCAGGGCTGCGCTGTGCGCTCTTCACCAACCCCAGCTTTCCCCAGGGGGCTATTGAGTGCCGTATGGGCTGGGGCGACCTGGCCGACGCCCCCTTTGAGCTCGTGACGCACATGGGAAATGCCACCCGCTGCAAGCCCGATGCCACCTATTACCTCGAGCAGCTGCAGGCAATGGGGCTCGAGCCGCACGAGGTCCTTATGGTAGGCAACGACCCCAAGCGCGACTTCCCCAGTCCCGCCTGCGGTATCCAAACTGCCTATGTTGGCCAGGGAAAGCCGGGACTCGCCACCTGGCGCGGAACCATGGAAGACTTCGCCCGCGACTTTAACGCCGTAGTCGAAGCCTTCTACGAGCACCAAGTAGCCGACGAACTAAGCTAGTCCCCAAATCAGGAATGGGGCGCACGTTTGCCTCACGCTTCGTTACGTGGGCAACGGCTTGAGGGCAAGATGCGATGCCCCAGTGTCCTAGGCCGTGATCATTTTGACGCGTTCGCCGATTTTGGCGTCGCGCTTGTCGGAAATAACAGTAAAGCCCTCCAGGTCGCACACCTTTACATTTGAAAACACGTGGAACTTGGAGCTATCGGCGAGCACGTAACTCGCCTGGGAATTCTGCATCACGATACGTTTTTTGATAGCCTCGGGATAACCTGGCGTCATGATGCCGCGGTCCTCGTCCACCGCGTTGACACCTATAAACGCCCGGTCAAAGTACAGCTCGCGCAGCGCGCTCTCAACCATAGGACCGGTGAGCGAGCAGGTAACGGGGTTGAAGTCGCCGCCAATTACCACCACCTTAGCAGCAAGCTCGCCCGTAAACCAACATGCATAGCCGTTGGTGGTGTAGATAGTCACCGGCTTGTCGACGAGCAGGCTCAGGAGCGCCATCGCGGTGGTACCGGAGTCGACATAGACCGTCTCACCGTCCTCGACCTCCGCCGCCGCACAACGCGCGATCAGGTCCTTCTCGCTGCTCCGCTGCGCACCCTTCTCAAAAACGCTCGCCTCGTGAGCCGCGGAATGCAACTTAACCGCGCCGCCGGTCAGATACTCGATGCTCCCCCGCTTCTCAAGTTCTTTGAGGTCACGGCGAAGCGTAGACATCGACACATCGGGCATAAAGGCCGCGAGCTCGTCGATCTTGAGCAGATCGACCTCCTTAAGCTTATTGAGAATCAGTTCATGCGCTCATACGGAATCATCGGCGTTCCGTCCTTTTCATCTGTTTTCAAAGTTTACTCCAATCATGTCAATCAAAAGCAAAAAAGGGCCGCTGCGATATAAACAGCGACCCTTTATTAGATGGAAGTCGGTCTTAGCCTTGGACACATGGTGTGGGGCCTCAAAGCAAGACTAGGCGAGCTGATCGTCCTTACCGGTGAAGATGTAGCCGAGCACGCCGACGACAACAGCCGAGATAACCATACCGATCATGGCGAAGGCGAAGTTCATCGGATCGGAGGAGACGAAGGCCGGGAACGTGGTGACGGAGCCAAAGACAAAGGCAGTGGTGACAACCTTGAAAACGCCGAGGAACGCGCCACCGCAGGCACCGCCGATAATCTGAGCCAGGAAGAGCTTCTTATTCTTGAGGAGCATGCCAAAGAGCGTGGGCTCGATGATGGCAGAGAGGCAGATGGTCACGGCGCCGGTCATAGCAAAGCTCTTGAGCTTCTGGTCGCGGGCCTTGAGGAAGACGCCGAGGGCGCAGCCGATAACGGCAAAGTTGCAGGCAAAGGTGGCCGGGCAAATGTAGTCGAAGCCGTTGGAAGCGATGTTGTTGATCATGATAGGGTTGACGGCCCAGTGAATACCCATCGAGACGAGCACGGACCAGCCGCCGCCCACCAGGATGCCAGCAAGTACGTTGGAGCGGGCGATGAGCCAGTTGACCACGAAGGCAATGCCCTCGCCGGCATAGACGCCCAAGGGACCAATCACGAGCATAGTGGCGGGAACCATGATGATCAGCGAGACCGCGGGGAGCACGACGAGCCTGAGAGTCTCGGGCACATGCTCATCCAGGAACTTATAGAGGAACGAGTAAACCCAGATGGCGATGATGGCCGGGATAACGGTGGAGTTGTAGCTCATGAGCACCACGGGGATGCCGAAGAACTCGCTCATGGCGCCGTTGCCCGCATCGCCCATCAAGCCGATAAAATCGGGATAGAGCAAACAGGCGCAGATCAGAGCCGACAGGTACGGGCTCGCACCGAAGCGTTTGCCCGAGGAGAAGCCTAGAAGCACCGGCAGGAAGTAGAACACGCTCATCGAGAGGGTGTAGAGGATGGTGTAGGTACCCGTGCCCTCGGTGATAAGGCCAAGCTGAACCGCAAGGATTAGCAGGCCACGGAGGATACCGGAGCCGGCCATGGCGGGCAGCAGCGGAGCAAAGACGCCCGAGATAGCAGAGAAGATCCTGGAGACGATACCCTCATCGGAGGAGGTGCTCGTGGAGACCTCGGCGCCCGAGCCCTTGACGAGCGGCTCGAACTTCTCATAGAGCTTGGGCACCTCGGTGCCGATCAGCACTTGATACTGGCCGGCCGAGTTGACGGTGTTGACCACGCCGTCGACCTCCTTGACGGCCGCGTCGTCACACTTGGAATCGTCGCGTAGGTTCAGGCGAAGACGAGTGGCGCAGTGCGTCATGCCCGAGATGTTCTCGGGGCCGCCCACGGCGGCAAGAATGCCCTTGGCAGTAGCTTCCCAATCGCGTTTCATATAATGATTACCCCCCATCGTGCAGAAGAGCTCGCGCACGAGCGCGGCCGCTGCAAGCGCATCGTTTGCATCGATCACGGACTGAATCTTTTCCTGGCCCACGCTTTCCAGGGCGTCATTCATAAGCTTCATCATAACGAGGTTATGAGCGCACTCCCCTTCCGCATCCTCGATAATCGGGAACGTATCGAAGTAGACGGCGCGGTCAAAGGCGTACTTCTTGAGATAGAAGAGCATTTCGAGCATCTTGACAGGCGTAGCCATGCCAATCATGAGTCCGTCGTCCATCACGCCGTAACCATCGTTGAGGTGAATGCCGTAGAGCTTGCCGGCACGGCCGAAGATATCGGTAGCCATCGCGGGGTTCTCGTGCTTCATGAGCATGTGACAGTAATCGAGCGTGACACCCAGATTCTCGCGGTCCGCCGCGTTGAGGATCATGCCGGTGAGGCCCATCGTATCGATATAGGCGTAGCTGCGCTCCTCATAGGGCTTGTACTCGATGAAGATATGCAGGTCGGGCGCATAGTCGCAGACCGCCTGGAACGCCTTAACGAGGTTGTCAAACACGTGGGTGTAGTCGATCTGGAAGCTGTAGTCGAAGCCATCGTGGCCGAGCCAGATCGTCACGGTATCGCCGCCGCAGGTGCGACAGTAATCGCAGGCCTCATAGCAGAGCTTAAGCGCCTCTCCAGCGAGCGCGGGATCCTGGTTGCCCAGGTCCCCATTGATAAAATCGCTGCGAAAGCGAAGAGCCGTGCCGTTGAGCTTAAGGTCGTGTGCGTCGAGCTTGGCCTTCATCTCCTCGGCGGGGATGCCCACCACGTGCTCAGGGTAATTAAGGTCCACATGGGTGAGGCCGACAAGGGCCACATCCACCATCGCCTGATCCAGGAGGGCTACGACCAGCGCCAGGCGGTCCTGCTCATCTACGCATGGTGTCTACTGCTCTCCCTCGGCGCCATGGTGATCAACCAGGTCCCCGTGGGAGCCCGCGTGGTGATCTTCCTCTTGCTGTTCGCGTGCTCGGCGCTATTCGCCGCGCGCCTGCACCTGTTTGAGCCAGTACTGCGTCACCACTACAATCCCAAGACTCAGCGAGATGAGACCGTCACGCCCGAAGACCACGCTTTCGCCGCCGAGGAGCGCGCGGCGCACGTGGCCCATGAGGAGCGGCTCGAGCATATCGAGGGGCTCCTTCCCAAGAAGGGAAACGACCCTGCGGGACGACAAGGCGAAAACCATCGTTGATTCCGGCAAGAGACGCCGTTTCTCTGGTAGCTTCATCTTCAACCAAGACCGACAATGCCGGCCGGGCACTCAACCCAAAAGGAGACAGCATGCCCAACGAGCTCAGCTATGAGGTCAGCCTCGAGCGCAGCAACCAGATCCGCGCCGACCTGCCGCAGCACCCCGAGAAGTACACCATGCTCACCGGCGACCGCCCCACCGGCCGCCTGCACCTCGGCCACTACTTCGGCACGCTCAAGAGCCGTGTCGAGCTGCAGGACATGGCCGTGCACACCAACGTGCTCATCGCCGACTACCAGGTCATCACCGACCGCGACACGACCGAGCACATCCAGGACAACGTGTACAACATGGTCATGGACTACCTTGCCTGCGGCATCGACCCCGACAAGACCATGATCTACGCGC